>CAZUYC010000001.1:0-112165 GCA_964624475.1 uncultured Spirochaetales bacterium
CGAGAGCACGGCATCCCAGAGAACTCCGCTGGGCTCTTCCTGGGCCATCAGCACGGCCGCCCGCGCGGAGGCGCCGCGCGCGGCGAACTGGGCGTCCACCCAGTCCGCATCGGCCTGCACCACGCTCGAGGGGGTCCCCGACACCTTGTTCAGGCCGAGGAAGAGCACCCCGTCCCGCACGAACGAGAAGTTCTCGGGCCGCGCCGCCTGCGCGTCCACCGGCCAGATGCCGCAGAAGTTCTGCTCGAGGCCGAGCAGGTGCTCCTCCCACCACGCCCAGCCCTGGGCGGGATCCGCACAGCCCACCCACTCGTTGTCGCCGGGCACGATGAAGACCGGCACCTCGGAGGTCTTGAGGATGTCCGCGACCGTCTGGTAGCGGATCTCCTGGCACGCCTCGCTGCTCGACAGGATGTCGCCGAGGTGGATCAGGAACGCCGACGGCGAGTAGCGGTTGTGGTCGGCTACGTGCTGCTCGAGCTCCGCGATCTCTTCCGGCGCGTAGGGGACGTCTCCGATCGCGGAGAAGATCACGTCCCCGGCTCCGTGGGCGGGTCCGGGGGCGAGGCTGAGGAGGGGGAGGCAGGCCGCGAGCCCGCGGAGCAGCCCCCGCCCTCCGCGTTCGGCTGCGGAACGACCGGATCGGAACACCTGCACGGCAACCTCGGCAGCTTGTCTGCGCGGCGCCGTGCGAGCGGCGGCGCCCCGCAGCAGCGGGATCTTCAGCTTCCTGGGCGCTCGCCCACCGACCCCCATCCATGCGATCTGCGCGTCGAAACCGCATGGAGAATCTGCGAGGTCGACCCCGTATGTGGCGTCGGTTCCCCGAAAGGCTCGACCTGCGCCGAAGCTGCGCACCGATCCCGGCCGAACCCGCTGGCGCAGGAGGCACTGGCGCGTACGGCTGCCCGCCTCGCCGGATTCGGGGTCCTTGGCCGTGAGGGGCGGAGACGGGGGAGCTATTCCGGACGCGGACCTTCAGGCGGCGGCACTCCGCTCCGGACCCGCTCCACCTCGTCCCGGTGCAGGAAATCGATCGGCCGCTCGGCGTGATGGTGGGCCTCGACGAGGTCGGGATTCAGCCACTCGATCAGCGCCGCATAGCCAAGGGTCTCCGGATCGTGCTCCAGGTAGTGGGGGATCACGGCCAGCACGTGAAAGCCCTCGTGGAGCTGGAAGCTCAGCGTCGGGTCGCGGATCTCTCCGTGGACGACCCGGCGCACGTAGTCCTCCGGGCCGAGCCGGCCTGCCCACTCGTGATAACCGCGCAGCCGCGCTCCGCCCCGGATGCGCAGCAGCCCGAGACGGTGGACGAGCGCGCGCCGCGCGGCATAGAGCTTGCCCCCGACGCCGTGGCCCTGGAGCGTGGGATCGACGATCGCCTCGGCCGCATAGAGGGTACGGCCGTGCTCGGGATCGTGGTTCGCGAAGGTCCCCCGGGCGGTAAATGCCTCCCAGGAGTCGAGGTCGTCGTAGCGGTCCCAGCGCAGGATCAGGCTCGCGCACATCCCGACGACCCGGTCCGCCTCCCGGTCGATCGCGACGAGCTGCCCCTCCGGGAAGAGGTGCCGATGCGAGCCGAGCTCCTCGGGCCGCCACGGACGCTCTTCCGGGTAGACGCGCCCACACAGCTCGCCAATCGCGCCGAAGTCCTGCGACCCGGTCTTGCGCACCGCGATCCGCTCGGATCCGGGATCGCTCATCGCCCGGGTCTCCCGTCTCTCGGTCCATCTCTGCCAGAAGGCCCCACGCCCCCGCAAGGGGACGCACGGGAGGCGAAAAGCCTACTGCCGTTGGTCCGCTCCGCCACGCAAGGTCCTGCGCGGAGGTCGCTGGCGGTGCCGCGCTAGAAGGGGGCCACTCACCTCGGCGCAAGTCACCGGCTAGCCGCCGGTCGGCAGATCCCGCGGCAACGGCGCTCGGGTACAGCGTTCCTCTGTGATCGTCGGCGAGGTCCGTGCGTCGCGGCCTTCGGGCACGCTGCTTGCTCCTGGGTTCCAAGGAACCGGCGCCGCCGAGGCGGTGCCGCGCGCGAGCCCGGGAGCCTCGGAACCGGGCTCGGCGCGAGCGACTGCAGAAACGACCCATGAGAGAGCTGCTCCTCGCCGCGTTCGTCGCGGCGGCCCCCCTCGCCTGGTGCAAGACCGCGGGCGGCCAGATCCTGGCCGAGGCACCGCACAATCTCGCGGGCTGGGGGAGCGGGGGACCTGCTACCGGGGTCGTGCTCATCTTGAGCGTCGGCGATTCCGAGAGCGCGAGCGAGAACCCCGGTCTCTTCGACCAGGTCGTCTTGACTCCGGCAGACGTCGGGCGGGTGGTGAGCATCGGAAGCGGGCTCGACGATCCAGACTTCGCCGACGTGAGCGCGGCGCTCACGAACGGCGTCTCCGACTTCGCACAGCTGACGGCGTGGATCCAGCCAGGCGGGGGAGGCCTCGGTCATGGATTCGTCGAATCGAACCTCTTTGCGCCCCCGCTCGAAAGCGCCGACCTCGCCGGATCGACGGTGGAGGGGATCGCGCTGCGGATCGACGCGCTCACGCTCAATGAACCGAGCGACGGCTGGGTCGACCTGCGCTTCACCCTCCTCGTGATCGGGAGCCCGGAAGGGAGCGGTAGCTCGCTCGAGCTTGCCCAGTGCAGGGACGAGCTCGAGGAGGCGAGGTACGACGAGTTCCGGTGCTGGCACCTGAACGTGGAGTTCGAGACCGCGGTGGCAGGGCTCGAAGAGCGGCTCGTGGCCTGCGAGGTCGACCTCGGTTGGACCCAGGTCGAGGCGTCGCGCCTCGAGGCGGAGCTGGTGCTGGCGCAGTCGGCCGCCCACGAGGCGCAAGCCGAGCGCGCACTCGCGCAGGCGCAGCTCGCCCACGCGCAGGCCGCGCTCGCCGCGGCGCTCGCGGACGCGGACGCGGACGGAGTCCGCGACGCCGGCGACTCCTGCCTCGGCACGGGGTCGGCGGCGGCCGTGGACGGCCTCGGCTGCTCGCTCGCGCAGTTCTGCTCCGCGATCGACGCGACCACGGGCTCGGGGCGCGCGACCTGCAACCACGTGGACTGGCGCAACGACGAGCCGCTCACGGACAGCCCGAACGACTGCAAGGCCGCGGCGGGCCTCTGCGCGGCGCGCTGACCGGACGCACGCCCTCGAGTGGTTCGCCTGGAAGGCAGCGGGGGGCCGCTTCGCCACGCTCCAGCGCACGCCCCCGCTGCGCCTCGCGGCCTGACGGCCCTGCCTCCCCGACCCACCGTCGGATTGTCCCCTAACCGGGGCCTGGTGACTCGGACTCGCTGAATGGCGCCCAGGAGCCACACGCCGCTCTTGCAGAAATGGGTGCCCGAGCCCACGATGCCTGCCGTGCCGCGCCTGCAGCGGAAGAACTTCGCGATGCCCGACCAGGTGCGAGACTTCGTCACCGGACGGCTCGACGTCGTCACCCTGGACGAGATCGCGATCGGCCGCTTCGTCCTCCAGCCGGGGTGGCGCTGGTCGAAGGACGTGGCGCCGATCACGCGCACGCGCTCCTGCCAGCACCGCCACGTCGGCTACACGATCTCGGGCTCGCTCGAGGTGTGCATGGACGACGGCACCGTGCTCGTGATCGGGCGGGGCGACGCCTACGAGATTCCGCCCGGGCACGACGCATGGGTGATCGGCGACGAGCCCTGGGACTCCGTCGAGTTCACGAGCGCGCACGCCTTCGGTCTCTCGCCGGAGGAGCTGGGCGAGCGGGTGCTCGCGACCATCCTTTTTAGCGACATCGTCGACTCGACGGCGATGGTCCAGAGGCTCGGCGACCACGCCTGGGCGAAAGTGTTGCACGAGCACAACGTGCGGATCCGGGCCGCGATCGACCGCTTCCGCGGTCGCGAGATCGGCTCGGCCGGCGACGGCTTCCTCGCGCTCTTCGACGGCGCTGCCAAGGCGGTACGCGCAGCGGAGCTGATGGATCGATCGGTGGCCGACCTCGGAGTCCGCGTGCGCGTCGGCATCCACACCGGCGAGGTGGAGATCGCCGGCGGGCAGGCGCGCGGCGTGGCGGTCCACGCGGCCGCGCGCGTGGCGTCGCTCGCCGGCCCCGGAGAGGTGCTCGTCTCCGGCACCACTCGCGACCTTCTCGACGGATCGGGCCTGGCGCTCGAGCCCCGCGGCGAGCACGAGCTCAAGGGCCTGAGCGGCGCCCGCTCGATCTTCGCGCTCCGGCGCTAGTGCGCGCGCGGGTCTTGTAACGACTCCGGCCGCGTTCGTCTCCTCACTAGCGGTCGTGCACCGTCACGGAGACCAGGGTGAACGCCTCGGGGGTGGGTCGGGGATAGAGGGGCGCGGCTTCAACGGGGAGGTGGCGGAGGAGCTGCGCACGGTCGCGCGCCGACTTCGCGCTCCGCGTGTTCGCGGCCTGCCTCAGCCGCTCCCGACCCCCACGACGCCGAAGCCCATCGCCTCGGCGGCGATCGCCAGCTCCTCGTCGTGGGTCGCGAGCACGAGATCGGAGTAGCGGTCCCGCGCGAGCAGCGCGCTTGCGAGGTGGATCGCGTCGAGTGTGCCGAGCGACGTCGGGAAGGGATCGGCGGCGCGCTCGAGAACGGCCGCCTGCAGCCCCACCAGCTCGAAGGCCCGCAGGTGTTCCAGAACCGCGGCGCGGCGCGCCGAGACGGCGCGGTCGGCCAGGCGCAGCCGGACGCGGGCCCGGTCGATCGTGCGCAGGCACTCGAGCCGCACGAGCTCGCTCGAGATCCAGCGCTCGCTCCGGCTCCACTCCCGCAGCCGACCGCGCTCGCCCAGCACGACCCGCAGCAGCACGGACGTGTCCACGTAGAGGTTCAACGCGAGCGTCGATCCTGCAGCAGGAGCGCGAGCGAGTCGACGCCCCACCCGGCAGGGCGAGGCCTGCGCGCGCGAAGCGCGCGGGGAGCCACGAGGGCCTTCGTGATCCGGACGGCTGCCTGCGGCCCCACGGGCACGATCCGCGCGATCGGTCGGTCGCGGTCGGTGACCTCGAGCTCCTCGCCCCGCTCGACGGCGCGAAGATGCCGGGAGAGCTGGCTCTTGAGCTGGGTGATGCGTATCCTCTTCATGACTAGAAGGGACCACAAGAGGACAGAATCGTCAAGCCCGGCGCCGCCCCGCATGGCCGCCTGGGGCTGCGCCACAGCTTCCAGCTCGGCCGCGAGCTCGCCGACCGGGCCGCGGTGAAGGACTGCCTTCGCGGTCCCCGGGCCGGGCGGGAGCGGGTGGCGGGCGAGCTCGGAGCTTCTCGCACAGGCGCGGCAGGAGCACCGCCGTGGTCGGGAGCTTCGTTCGCGCCCGGGCGAGATCGAGGCGACCCTCAAGGCCGACGTGCCCCTCGGGCGCCTGACCCTGGGCGGGCTCGTCGGGGAGAGCCGGCTACGCGTCTATCGGGATGGACGGATCGAGGGCTTGGCGACGCTCGGGGCCGAAATGCCGAGGGCCCCGAGGCGAGCCCTCGGAGCCCTCAGTCGCCGACGAACGGCAGGCTGAAGTCCTGGGCGTCGGGGACGTCGACGCGAGCCGAGTAGTCGGCATCCGTGCAGTTGCCGTTGAAGCCGAACGAGACGACCGCCACGACTGTGTTCGCGTCGTTCAGGACCACGAAACCGGGGCAAGTTCAAGATCCTGCCGCGCCGATGCCCGTTCAAGTCCATCGCTGCAGTGGACGATTCAAGGTACGTGAAAATGCTCGGCCTTTCGTCGCTGCGCCGGCATCTCGACCGCCGCGCTCTTGCAACCAGGGCTCTGCTCCTCGGGATCCTCCTGCTGATGCCTGCCGGAGGACCCTTCGCTCAGCCGTCCGAAGCGTCGCGGCCGATCGAGGCGGAGCGGCTCGTCTTTCTCCTCCAGTACATCGCGGTCGACTACGGAGCTGCAGTGCAGGACGGGGCGATCGTGAATCCGTTCGAGTACCAGGAGATGCAGACGTTCGCCCAGCTGCTCGTAGACCGCTTCGGCGACCTGCGGGCTCGCGGCGCATCCGAGGAGATTCGCGGCGGAATCTTGCAGTTGCAGGAGAAGATTCGGAACACACGGCCCTGGACGGAGGTGCGAGCCCTCGCCAGCGACCTGGCCAACGAGCTGGTCAGCGAGCTGGACGTGATCGCGCTGCCCGCCGTTGCACCGGACATCGAGAGAGGGCAGCGACTCTACGGGCGGATCTGCGCCACCTGCCACGGTGCGAGCGGGCGCGGAGACGGTCCCTCGGCGCCCGGGATGGAGCCACCGCCGACGGCGCTGGACGATTCGCGGATGAATCTCGTCTCACCACACCAGATGCACGGGGCCATCCGGTTCGGAATCGAGGGGACGGCCATGCCTTCCTACGAAGGCAACCTCGACCCGGAGAGGATCTGGGACATCACCTTCTTCATCATGACGCTGCGCTCGGGTTTCGCTCCGCATGCGCCGGAGCAGGAGCTGCCCCTCACTCTGCTCGATCTGGCGCGCCGTTCGAATGAGGATCTGCTCGCCCTGGTTCGTGATTCGGGCGTCGATGTCGATCCAGCGCACATCGATCACTACAGACTGTTCCCCGAGTCGGCGCGCCCGTCTGTGCGAGACCGTGAGCGGGTCGCGGAGCCGGCTCCATCCGCGGGTGGGAAGCGGCCCGCGTCTTCGCTGGCGAACGAAGATCTGCGCGTGGCGCTGCAGCTACAGGATGCCTTCGCCGATGTGGCCGAGCAGGCTGCACCGAGCGTCGTCGGGGTCACGGGCTTCGTTCGCCATGCCGAGGGGCACCCGCCCGCGCCGCGCAGCGGCGGAGACTGGCGCGAGGGCGCGTTCGAAGAACGGCTCTACCCTGGATTCCGGCGCGCCCGGTCGGGCAGCGGGTTTCTCGTGAGCGATGAGGGATACATTCTCACGGCCCGCCATCTCCTGGTAGACGATGCCGGTAGGACGGTCGACGCGGTCGACGTCGAGCTTCACGAAGGTACACATCAGATCGCGCGGATCGTGGGCATGGAGCCGACGATCGATCTCGGGGTCCTCCAGCTCGAGGATTTCCACCGGAGGGGTCTCTCGGGCCTGCGCCCGGTGAGGATCGGAGACAGCGACGCCGTCCGGGTGGGTCACTGGGCGATCGCCCTCGGCAACCCGTCCGGCCCGGGCACGACGTTCGCGGTCGGCACGCTCTCGAGCAGGCCGGAACGCCAGTGCTATCAGGAGGAGCGATCGGCGACCCTCATGAGGGCGTCGCTCGGCGTTTCCGCGGGCGGCTACGGCGGACCGCTCATGAACATCGAGGGAGCCGTCGTGGGCATGATGATCCCGGGCCCGGGTGCGGACCTCCCGACGCTCGTGACGCCGTTGCGCCCGCTCGACTTCGCGCTGCCCATCAATCTGGCGATGGCCATCTACGAGCCCCTGAAGATCAAGGAGAGTCGTAGGTCGCCGTGGCTGGGGTTCTCGGTCCTGGAGCTCCGCACCGCTCGCCGGCATCGGGCGGGCCCGAGTGGAAGCGTCAAGCTCCCGGCGACCGGCGTCTACATCGACGACGTCTTCGCGCCGAGCCCGGCTGCTGCGGCGGACATTCGGATCGGAGACTCCTTGATCTCGATCGACGGCAACCGGCTCACCTCCGTGGGGGTCTTCCAGAAGTGGCTCTATCTCTCCGGGATCGGGCGTACCATCACGCTGGAGATCTTCCGTGAGGGCAAGACGATCGAGAAGCGAGTCACCGTCGAGGAGCGTCCCGAAACGGCGACGGTGGTGAGTCCGTCCGCGGAGATGCCGCTCGCTCCGCGCCGTCGCCGGACATTGCAGTAGGGCCACCGAGTGGACCGGGAACTCAGGAAACCCCGGGCGTCTGCAGCGTGTGGTAGTAGCGGGGGAGCAGGTCACGACCGCCAACGCAACCCGGGGCGAGACCGGACCTGGGTCGGACCGCACTCGCTTGCGACCCGCCGCTATGCGTAGTCGCGTAGCTGGAGGATCCGGAGGCCTGGGATCGCCGGTAGCCTTCGGTCGTTCGTGACGAAGACGGGGCACCGCGCGGCCAGGGCCGCGGCGACCTGGAGCGCATCCGGAGTGCGAATGCCGTGGAGAGCCCGGAGCTGTGCCGCGCCCCGGAGCTGACCCGTATCGATGTCGATCAGGCGTACCCCGCGGCTCCGCGTCAGCAGCGCCTCGTAGCGCTCCGCCAACCCAAGGTTCCCGGCGCGATAGGGAACGACCAGCACCTCGAGCAGGGTCAGCGCGGAGGAGACGATCTCGATGTCCCCGCCATCCGCCGCTCGAAAGACCGGAGCGATGGCATCGAGGTAGGCGGGGCTCTCCTCGATCCAGTAGATGAAGGCGGTGGTGTCGAGCGCGGCAGGGCCTTCGCCGATCTCCGCGATCAATCCCACGATCGCCGTTCCCCCTCGACGTGATTCGGGGCATCGATACCGGACCAGACCGCTTTGCCGAGCCCCTGGAGGTCGAGGATCGAGAGCACCTCGGGCTCCTCGAGCGCCTCGGAGAGCATATGGGTCACCTCCTGAGCGACCGAGCGGTGCTGGCGCTTCGCCCTCGCCTGGAGCTTCCGATAGAGGCGATCCGGAAGATTCTTGATGTTGAGGGTCGCCATCCGATTCCTCCAATCTTCCTCCATAATGGTGGAGCAGGTCGATAGCGTCAAGTGCCCTGGGCTGTGACCGACGCCGCGAGGACGCTGCCCGCCCCGGGGCGCGTCTCGGGCTGCGGCTGCCGCGGCTTCAACGGGGAGGTGGCGGAGGAGCTGCGCACGGTCGGGAGCGACCTTCGCGCTTCCGCGTGTTCGCGGCCTGCCTCAGCCGCTCCCGACCCCCACGACGCCAAAAGCCCATCGCCTCCGCGGCGATCGCCAGCTCCTCGTCGTGGGTCGCGAGCACGAGAACTCGCTCGCGCTACTGCTGCAGGATCGACGCTCGCGTTGAACCTCTACGTGGACACGTCCGTGCTGCTGCGGGGTCGTGCTGGGCGAGCGCGGGCGGCCGTCTATCGGGATGGACGGATCGAGGGCTTGGCGACGCTCCCCGGGGGCTTAGGGCTCAGTTCTATTCGGCTCGCATTCGCCCGGGAGCTCGCGCGGGGGGAACAGGACGGACAGGATGTTCCGAGCGCCCTCCTGCTACGAGAGAGCGTCCAGCGGAAGAAGCGTCATACTGCTTTTCCACCAACTTCGGGACACGACGCCGCGGGACGAAGGTTGGGCGTCGTAGCTGTCAAGTTGATGGACGACACGGAGGGCTCACCGATGGCGCGATCAATGTCTGCTGGTCTACGACTGGGAAGCACGCTGCTCGTCGCAGCCGCGATCGGATGTGCGCACGGGACACTCACTCCGATCAACCCGGGTGTGCCGCCGTTGCGGACGGGAAGGATCGCGGCCGTGAGCGTCACAGCTGCCCCCTCGGTGGATGGCGAACGACGCGCAGCCTTCGACGAGATCGGCGCCAGCGACGTCATCAGCCGTGCGATCGTAGCGAGACTGGAGCAAGGCGAGCGATATGATCCCGCCGGCGATGTGCGCATCGATGTGAAGATCACTGTGTTTCGCCTTCGGTCCACCGCCAATGCCTTCTGGAACGGCTTTTTCGCCGGAGTCGACAAGCTGGAGGGGATGGTGGACGTGACGCGAGGTGCCGAGCCGCCGACCCAGTATTCGTTCGTGCTGTCCGGGTCCGAGGAGCTGTACTTCAAGTTCGGCCGCGCGGCGCGGTTCCGTTCGCTTGCGCAGGAGCTGGCGGAGAAGGTGTCGGCCGCGCTGTAGTCCGCAATGCTGCACGCGGGGAACGACTTTGCCTCGCCTGAGGGAACGTGGTGGTGCCGCGACCCGGCGAGGTCGCAACCTAGCTCGGGTGCTTGTCCCGGAGGTCACTTGGGCATCATCCCGGCACTACCCCCGCACTTCCGATGGGTTACGCCTCGGTTAGGATCGTGGGCGATCTGATGATGGTGGGATCTGGTGAGACGAGACGCGGGGAAGCCGGTTCCGCCCGCCCGACGGGCACGGATGCAGCGGGGCGCCCAGGTCACGCCCCGGGACCTGCGGCGCTTGCGCTACTTCGGCGCCATCTCGGAGGCGGTGAAGCCCTTCGTCTCGGAGATGGGTCGGGAGCTAGGCGATCTGCTCGCGGACAAGGGAGACGGCGCGACCGCGGGCGAACGCCTCGTGCTCGAGGACGTGGCGCGTCTCGGGTTGCTCCTGCGGGCGACCTTCGCCGCCTACCTCAAGGCCCCGGACGTGGAGCTCGCGAAGACCGTCTCGACGCTCGCCGGCCAGCGCCGCGCCAGTCTCGCCGCCGTGGGCCTCGAGCGCCGCGCCCGGGAGGTCACGGTCGCGGCCGTGGTCGCCGAGATCGAGGCGGCCGCGCAGGATGCCCCGAGCGGGGCGAACGGCGCAGCGCCCGATGCCGAGGTCGAGGACGCGCACGAAGTCGCGGGGGAGAGCGCTTGAGCATCACGCTCGAGGACTTCCTCGCCTCGCCGCAGCTCGGGGGCGCCTGCGAGGCGTTCCAGAACCTCGCGCCCTGGCGCGCCTGGCTCGCCTTCGGTCGCGCGGTGTACGGCCTCCCGCTCGAGCGCGCCGACCTCGAGCTCTACCAGCGCTGCACCGGGCGCGCCGCGCCGCGTGAGGGCGGCACCCACGAGGCGGTCGCCGTGGTCGGACGCCAGGCGGGAAAGACGAGGTTCGCCTCGGCGCTCGTGGCCTACGAAGCGGCGATGCGCCCGCCCGTGCGTGACGGGCACCTCTACGCGCTCCTGCTGGCGCAGGACCACCGCGCTGCGGTGCGGACGGCCTTCGCCTACCTCTGCGCCATCTTCGACGCCTCCGAGGCGCTGCGCGGCCTCGTGGTCGCCCGCACGACGGACACCCTCGAGCTCGAGAACGGCGTCCGGGTCGCCGCGTATCCGTGTCGACCGGCCGCCATCCGGGGCCTGCGCGCGTGCGTCGCCGTGGCCGACGAGCTCGCCTACTTCCGCTCGAGCGAGATGCTCCCGCAGGACGCGGAGATGCTGCGCGCGCTGCGCCCCACGCTCGCGACCACGGGCGGGCGCCTCGTCATCCTCTCGAGCCCCTACGGGCAGTCCGGCGCCTTGTGGGAGCTGCACCGCCGCCACTTCGGGCGGAACGATGCCCCGGTGCTCGTCTGGCAGGCGAGCGCCCCCGTGATGCACTCGGACCTCCCGGCCGACTACCTCGCGCGCATGGAGCAGGACGACCCGGAGGCGTACCGCTCCGAGGTGCTCGGCGAGTTCCGGGCCGGACTGTCCACGCTCCTCGACCCCGAGGCCATCGCGGCGTGCGTCGTCGCCGGCCGCCGCGAGCTGCCGCCTGTGACCGGCCTGCGTTACGAGGCGTTCGCGGACCCGAGCGGCGGTCGGGCGGATGCGTTCACGGTCGGTATCGGCCACCGCGACGGCGAGCGGGCCGTGGTCGACGTGCTGCGCGCCTGGCGGGCGCCGTTCAACCCGAGCGGTGTGGTGGCCGAGGCGGCGGCGCTGCTGCGCGACTACCGGGTGTCCCGGGTCACCGGGGACCGGTTTGCGGGGGAGTGGCCTCGGGAAGCGTGCCGGGCGCACGGCATCACCTACGAGGTGGCGCGGCTGCCGAAGTCGGACCTGTACCTGGCACTCGTGGCGCACGTGAACGCGGGCCGCCTCGAGCTCGTGGACGACGCCGACCTGCTGCGCGAGCTCCGGGGCCTCGAGCGGCGTCGGGGGCCATCGGGACGCGACCGGGTCGACCATCGGCCCGGGTCGCACGATGACCGCGCGAACGCGGTCGCCGGCCTCGCCGACCTGCTCGTGGGGCGCCGGCGCGGCATCCACGCCTCGGAGCTCTACGGGACCGACACGGCGCTTCCGGGCGAGCGCGAGGTGGTGGTCAAGCTCTGACCGGACGTTTGACACTGCGGCTTGTTCCGCGCTAGCTTCGCCTCACCACCCGGAGCCCGGTCGGACGCGACCGGGACCCCGTTCCTGACGTGGAGCGGTGCGCGAACCGGGTCGGCGGTGTAGACCGAGCCCGCCCGGGACCACGCGGTGTCCACCGCGCCACGAACCGACAGCCCGGCACAACCAGGCCGGCTCACAACCCATCATCAATGCACCTCGCGCGAGACGTGTGCGCGGAAGCCTACCGGAAACGGTGGCGTCTTCCCGCGCGCGTGGCGCCTTGGTGCAGGAGTCACGTCATGAACCGCAACCGCACACCTCAGGACAAGGCCCTCGAGGCGGCCGCGAAGCGCGCCGGCGCCATCGTCGAGGACGGCTACGCCCGCATGAGCGCGAGCCTCGACGACCTCGCGCGTGAGCTCACCACTCCCGACCGCAGCAACGTCCCCGATATCGTCGGCTACGGCAGCGCGGGCCGCACGCGCCCGGGATGGGAGCGGGCCTACGAGCGCCAGAAGTGGACCGACGAAGAGCGCCGCTGGCGCACACCCGAGCATGACAAGGAAGGCGTCGACTTCCTGCGGGCCGTCGCCACGAACGACCAGGCGATGCTGCGGGAGATTGCGGCCCGCCCGCACAACCGCACCTACCACGCCGAGTGGTTCCAGCGCGCGGACCTGGCCGAGGGCACGATTGCGAGCCCGGGGACGGGCTTCGGAGTCGTGCCGGTCGGCTTCGCCAGCGCCGTCGAAACCATCCTGGCGCGCGCGTCGCGGCTGCGAGCCTTCGTCAACATCGTGCAGGGTGGCGAGTTCGCGCAGAAGATCCCGGTCCAGACCGCGAAGACGGTCGCCGCGAAACACGCCGAGGCCGCGGACATGGGGACTGGCGTCACCGATCCGACCTACGGGAGTGTCACCCCGGAGGCGGTCAAGCTCGGCGCGCTCGTGGAGTTCAGCCGGGAGCTCGTCGACGACTCGCCGCTCGCGCTAATGAACGTCGTCACGCAGGACATCGGCGAGGCCATCGGCACGCTCGAGGACGTGGCCATTCTCGACGGGACCACCTTCGGGAACAGCCTGTTCAACACGCTCACGCCGCACGGCAGCATTACCTGGACCGATGCCACGGAGACGCTCGCGACGCTCATCGGGAAATACTACGCGCTCGGTAGCGTCTTCCGTCCGAGGGGGACGTGGGTGGTGAACGAGGCGTTCGCGGCCCTCGTCTCGGCCATCTCGGGCACGGGCGAACGCCAGCTCTTTACCGAGTTCGCACCGCCGCCGACCGCGCTCGACGACGTGCCCGGACAGACGGGCGTGCTCATCGGGCGACCGGTGGTCGTCTTCCCGACCGGTTCGACGGGGGTGCCGGCGAACGAGGGGCTCTTCGGCGACCTCTCGGGCTTCACGCTCTACATCCGGGAGAACTTCCGCGCCGAGGTGTCGCGGGATAGCGCGTTCCGGACCGACCAGATCGCGCTGCGCGTCTCGCGGCGCGAGCAGGGCATCGTGACGCAGGCCGGTCGGATGGTGCTCTTCGCGTAGAACGCGCGGGGCGGGTCACCCTCGCCGCAACCTTTCCCGGCGAGGTCCCGCGCGGCGGCGCCCGGGCCGGCCTCATCACCCGGCCCGGGCGTCCGCGGCCCGGCGGCCTCCACCCCGGGGCCTCGACGGTCGCCCCTTGACTCTGGTGGCGCGCTCTGTCACGCTCCGATACGTGACTAGAGCGTGGCGATGCGCCCGATAACCCTTCGCGTCCGCGTCCGCGGCTGGCGACTCCGTTGCACGATCTGCCACAAGGCCTTCAATGCGCGCCGGCGCGATGCGAAGACGTGCTCGGACGCCTGTCGCCAGGCGCGATCGCGCCAGGGGAGAAGGAGAGAGAAGTCATGAAGGCGAAACCCAAGGGACTCAAGTACCGCAACCTGCACGCCCGCGGCGGCAGCATCATCTACGAGCGCATCCTCGGCGGGAAGCGCATCAAGCGCAGTCTCGGCGTGGACGACTGGAACGAGGCGGCCGCGACGCGCGATGCGCTCGAGGTGAAGCTCGGAGTGGGAGGGGTGCTGCGGCTCGAGTGCCCGACCTTCGGCGACGCCGCGGCGTCGTACCTCGAGCAGCTCTCGCACCTCGCGGCGACGAGTGCCGACGACTACCGGGCGATGCTCGCGGTGGAAGAGGTGAAGGACGGCGAGGTGATCTCCCCGGCCGGCCCGCTGGTGCAGCGGTTCGGGGCGATGCGACTCGACGCGATCAGGCGCCCGCACCTGCTCGACTGGTGGGCCGAGTTCGTCGAGCGCGGGAGTCGCAGCCCGAAGACGGGGCGGAACTACATCAACGCGCTTGCGGGCGTCTTCGGGTGGGCGATGGACCGGGAGTTGATCGACGAGTCCCCTGTGGAGGGGCTTCGCGCGGTGCTGCGCCGAAAGAACAAGACGAAGAAGGGCAGGGCGGAGAGCGAGGCCGGCCACCAGGCGAAGCCGATCGAGAAGCCCGAGCACGTGGCGGCGCTGGTGGCGGCCGCCGAGGGCCATGGCGGCAAGGCGCAGCTCGTGACGCTGCTCTGCCTCGATGCCGGGCTCCGGATCGGCGAGGCGACCGCGCTCGACTGGCGGAACGTCGAGTGGGATCGGCAGATCGAAGAGGCCGGCCAGCTCGTGAACCGGCCGGCGCTGCACGTCCGCGAGAACCTCGCGCGCGGGAAGCACCTCGGGAAGCCGAAGAGCGGGCGGGAGCGTCGCGTCGCGCTCTCCCGGCGCCTCCGACTGGCGCTGCGCGAGGCGTGGATGCGGGAGGGCAGGCCGGAGTCGGGCTTCGCGGCGCGGGTCGACCACGCCAACTACCGGAACCGGACGCTCCGCGACCTGTGCAAGGCGGCGAAGATCGAGAAGGTCGGGCCGCACCAGCTCCGGGACACGTTCGCGTCGCAGCTCCTCTCGACCGGCGTCCAGCTCGCCTACGTCTCGCACCAGCTCGGCCACGCCGACGTGGCGATCACGGCCCGGAGCTACGCCCGCTGGTGCGGCGACGACGCCTACCGGGCGCCGATCGCCCTTGGGCCGGGGGAGGTCCCGGCGGATCTGCTCGCCCGCCTCGGCGAGTCCCACCGTCGTCCCACCATCGCTACCGAGGCCTGAAAACTGGAAGCCCCCGGAACCTTGCAGTTCCGAGGGCTTAAGTGGTAGCGGGGGGGGGATTTGAACCCCCGACCTCCGGGTTATGAGCCCGACGAGCTACCAGACTGCTCTACCCCGCAGCAATGAAGCGCAATTGGTATCGGCTGGGCCGGGGGCTGTCAAATCCTGTCCCCGCGGGCGTCACCTCGGGGCCGGGGAGGGCCACCCACCCCCATTGAGGTGTTTCAGTGAGGTGTTGCCGATGCTGAAGCGTGTTGTGCGGATCCCCCTCCTCGCGTGCGTCCCGACGCTCGCGGTCCTGGTCGTCGCCGGGCCGGCGTCGGCGGAGCGCGCTTACTACGCCTGGCGCACCGACGAGGGCGCCTACGCCTTCAGCGACGACGCCCGCGCGATTCCCGAGGCCTACCGCAAGCAGGCGCAGCGGCACCCGCTGCGCTCGCTCGGGAGCTACGAGCAGCTCACGCCGAGCGATCCGCGCGCCAGCTCGGCCCATGCGCAGCGCCTCGACGCGAGGCTCGCGTACCTGCGCGAGCGCAGCGAGCGGGTGGCGGCAGCCGCGACCGCGCCCCCCGCTCGCCGGAGCGGGAGCGCGCCGGCGATCACGCTGCGCACCGGCGACCAGTCGACGACGCTCGAGATCACTCCGGCCGAGACCGGCGGCAGCGGCGAGCCGGTGATCGTCGAGACGCTGAGCGCGCGTCGCGAGCAGGACATCGTCACGCACGACAACACGATCGTCCGCCAGGGCAACCAGACCCTCGCGATCGTCCGTTCCCGCCCCCGGCAGTGGAACATCAGCGAGGACATCCACATCGAGAGCGATCTCGAGTAGCGCCCGGGCGCGGAGCCGCGGGACGGGCGCCCTCGCGCGGCGGTCTGGCGCAGCTACTCCGGCACAGCGGCCGGCGCCGCCTCCGCCGCGCGCAGCCACCCCGGCGGCACGCCGGCCCGGCGCGCCTCCTCGAGCCGCTCCGCGAGCGCGCGCTCCGACTGCGCCCGCGCCGCGCGCGCCGCGTCGCGCTCGGCGAAGAGGGCCTCGCGGGCGTCGCCGCGCGGGCGGCGGCGGTGTCTCATCTTCTGGATCGCCGCTTCCGCCGCCTCGCAGCGGCGCTGCGCCTGCTCGACCGCCCCTCGGGCCTCGCCGATCCGCTCCCGCCAGGCAACCCGCTCCGCCTCGCCCGGGAGCGTCGCGACCGCCGGCTTCGCGAGCGCGCAGGCTCCCGGCATCCCCAAGAGCGCGGCGAGCGCCAGCGAGCGCGCGAGGCGGCGGATCATCGCAGCTCGGGCCCCGAAGAGCCCGGGACGTCCTCGATCCGGCCGGCGCGCTGGTAGACGTACTCGTCGATCTTCTGGGCGCCCGCGCGGTCGAGCGCGAGGAAGCGCATGCCCATCCCGGCCGCGTGCTGCGGTGTGCGCTCCCGGCACCAGACGACCTCGGCGGTCGGCGCGATCGGGCCCCGCGACTCGGGCAGCTCGAAGTGCAGCTCGACCTCGGTATCGAGCGCGGCGTTGCGCTCCGCCTCGACGAAGATGCCGCCGCGGGAGAGGTTGCGCGCGATCCCGTAGCAGACCTCCGAAGTGCCGCGGATCTTGACCTCGGCGACCATCGGCACGCGGGTGAGCCCGCGGACTCCGGTCCCGCGCAGGAAGCGGTTCACCGCCTGGATCAGGGCGATGCGGCTGATCGGCTTCGCGATCACGTCGTCGGCGCCGGCGCGCACGGCGCGCGCGCGGTGCTCGGCCTCGTCGCCGGAGGTCACGAGGATCACCGGAATCGCGCGCGTCTGCGGGTCGGCCTTGATCCTCCGGCAGAGCTCCGCGCCGTCGAGGCGCGGCATGTCGAGGTCGGCGACCACGACCTCGGGCCGCTCGCGCGCGATGTGCGCCAGCGCCTCGACGCCGTCGCGCGCGGTCACGACCTCGCCGCTGCGCGCCAGGAAGAGAGAGCCCAGATCGCGGAAGAGCTCCACGTCGTCGGCCAGCAGGATGGTGCGGCGGCGCGGCACGCTAGCGCCCGAGCGCCGGAAACGGCTCGAGCAGCCCCGCGAGCTCGGGTCGCACGAACCAGGTGTTGCCGCCCGGCCGGACCCAGCGCTGGCGCTCCTCGATGCGCTGCTCCTGCAATGAGGCGAGCGAGTAGGCGCGGTAGGTGACGCGCACGGTCGCCGACTCGCGGTCCTCGCCGTAGTCGATCCGGCCGATCTCGAACTCGGTGATGCGGATGGTCTCGAAGGCCGGCTGCTGGCCCAGGAACTCCTCGCGGAGCGCCGGCTCCACGAACTCGCTCGCGGCGTCGAGGTTCCCCCAGCGCACCTGCTGCGTGTAGCGGAGCTGCGCCTCGGCCAGGGCGCGCTCGCGGCCCAGCGGATCGCCGAACGCGGTGCAGCCGAGGCCCGCCCCGAGCAGCGGCAGGAGGAGGCCGAGAAGGCGCCGGGTCATCGATTCCCTCCGCGACGGCGACCGGCAGGCGGACGCGCAGGCCGCGGTCCCGTCTCTGCTTTCGATCGGCACGGCGGCTCCCGGCGTTGAGCGCGGCGTGGTATGTTGCCGGGACCGGGGGTGGAACTCCGCGGATTCGAAGGGATTTCCGAATCGGCCTCGTGCTCGGCATCGACATCGGCGGGAGCAAGGTCGCGCTCGCGCTCGGCGACGCGCAGGGCCGCCTGCGAGCGCGGATGCGCCGCGCGACCGAGCCGAGCGGCGATGCGCAGGCCGACCTCGCCCGCATCGCCTCCGACGCGCGGCGGCTGCTCTCCGAGGCGGGCGTGGCCGCCTCCGAGCTCGCCGCCGTCGGCGTCTCCGCGCCCGGGCCGATCGACCCGGCGCGCGGCGAGATCGTGCACCCGCCGAACCTCCCCGGCTGGGGCACGGTGCCGATTCGCGCGCTGCTCCACGAGGCGCTCGGCGCGCCGGTCCACATCGAGAACGACGCCAACGCCGCCGCCCTCGCCGAGTGGCGCTACGGCGCGGGGCGCGGCTTCGAGGACCTCGTCTACCTGACGATGTCGACGGGCGTCGGCGGCGGCCTCGTGCTCGGCGGCCGACTGCACGCGGGAATCCGCGGCAACGCGGGCGAGATCGGGCACATGCCCGTGGAGTGGGACGGCGAGCCCTGCGCCTGCGGGCTGCGGGGCTGCCTCGAGGCCTACGTCGGAGGCGCGGCCTGGACGCGCCGGCTGCGCCGGATCGCGCCGCAGCCGGGGCGGGTGGCGGAGCTCGCCGGCGGACGCGAGCGCGCCACCCCGCGCGAGCTCGTCGCAGCCGCGCGCGAGGGCGACGCCTTCGCGCTCGCCGAGATGGCGCGCTGGAACGAGTACCTGGCCCGCGGCATCGCCGCCCTGGTCTTCGTGCTCGCGCCGCAGGCCGTGATCCTCGGGACGATCGCCAGCGCTGCCGGCGAGCAGCTCTGCTTCGCCCCGCTGCGCGAGCGCGTGGCCGCGCGCGTCTGGCCGCTGCTCGGCCGCGGGCTCGCGATCCTCCCCTCGGGCCTCGGCGATTCGCTCCCCGACCACGCCGGCCTCGCCATCGCCCTTCACTCCCTCGCGCGAGGCTGAGGCGCGGCGGCGGCGCGGAGCTCGTCGATCGCGGCGGCGAGCTGGGGCAGGCGGGCGCTGCCTGCCTGGGCGTTGCGGAGGATCGCGGCGACGGTCCCGGCCACCTCCGCGCTCGCGCGCTCGTGTGCGGACGTATCCCGCTGGATCGCGCGGATCATCTCGGTGATCGATTCGACGTGGGTCTGGATGTAGCGCCCCGAGGCGCGCTGCTCCTCGGTCGCGGCGCTCATCTGCCGGCACATCTCGACGGCGAGGACGGCGTTGCGCAGCAGCTGCTCGGCGGCCGCCGACTGCTCGCTCATGGCGTGCGAGATCTGGTGGACGTGCTCCGAGGTGCGGCGCGCCGCCTCGGCCACGTGCTTCGAGTTGCGGGCCTGCTCGTCGGCGGCGCGCGCGATCCCCGCGACGCGGTCGCTCGCGTCGCTCGCCGAGCTGCGGATCGCCTCGAGGGCCTCGCCGGCGCGCCGCGAGCGCGCGACGCCCTGCTCGACGGCCTCGATGCCCTTCGCCATCGCAGCCATCGCGGCGCGCGACTGCGCCTCGATCGCGTGGATCCGCTGCTCGATCTCGCCGGTGCTCTGCGTGGTGCGCCGCGCCAGGGTCTTGACCTGGTCGGCGACCACCGCGAAGGCCTTGCCGTGCTCGCCGGCCTGCGCGGCGATGATCGCGGCGTTGAGCGAGAGCAGGTTGGTCTCGTCGGTGATGTCGCCGATCGCGGTCGCGATCTCGCCGATCTCGCCGATCCGCTGCGCGAGCCCCTCGAGGGCCGCGCGGGCCTCGCTCGTGAGTTGGCGGATCGTCTCGATGCCCTCGACCGTCGCTCCGACGGCGCGCGACCCCTCCTCGGCGCTCTGGCTCACGCGCTGGGTCAGGTCCGAGGCGCCGCGGACGTGGAGGCCGACCTCCTGGAGGGCGCGGTCCATCTCGGACATGCTGGCCGCCGTCTCCTCGGCCATCTGCTGCACGGAGTCGCCGTTCTCGGCCGCGAGGCGGATGCTCTGGCCCATCTGGTGGATCGAGGTCGTCGACGACTCGACCGTCTCCTGGAGCCGGGCCGCGCCGCGCGCCACCTGGTCGACGGCGGTGGCGAGCTCGAGCACGGAGGAGGCGCAGCTCTCGTTCGAGCGCGCGAGCTGCTCGACCTCGTGGTAGATGCTGCGGATCGAGGCGTTGATGTGCGCCTGGAGCGACGCGGTCTCCTCGACCCCGGCCTCCTGCTCGGCGGCGCTGCACTGTGTCAGCGCGAGCGCTGCGCCGAGCTGGTCGGCAACGGCGGCGAGGCGCGCGCCGCGCGCGGCGTCGCGCTCGGCGGCGGCGCGCGCGAACACGCAGGTGCGCGCGATCGCTTTGGCGAGCCCGGCGAGCTCGGCGGGCCCGGCGGTCTGCGGCGGAGGCCCGCCCTGGCCGCGGGCCAGGGAGTCGAGCGCGGCCTCGAGCTCCGTGATGCGCGCCGCGCGGGCCTGCGCCGGCCCGAGCGCGGCGAAGCCCGCGGCGGCGGCCGCGAGGGCGAGCAGCGCGAGCGCCGCCGGCCAGCCGGCGCCCGCGGCGCAAACGGCGAGCGCCGCCCCGCCCGAGAGGGCGCTCGCTGCCGCGTGCAGGCCGGCCCGCGCGGACCCCGTTCCGGACGCCACCGACACCCCTCCCGTGATGGTCCCGGATCCGGGATCGGCCCCGCCCGGCGTTGCCTTGAGCCGGTCTCGGCTGCGGCTAGTTCGCCGGCGCCTCGAGCACGCCGGCGAGCTCGCGGCGAAGCCGATCGAAGCGGCCGGCCGCGAGGGCCTCGCGCGCCTCCTCGAGCAGGCGCAGCGTGAAGCGCAGGTTGTGGATCGACGCGAGCCGCGCGCCGAGCGCCTCGTTGACCTGGAGCAGGTGGCGCAGGTAGGCGCGCGAATGGCCGCGGCAGGCCGTGCAGTCGCAGGCGGGGTCGGGCGGGGAGGGGTCGTCGCGGAAGCGGGCGTTGCGCAGGCGCACGAGCCCGCCGCGGGTGAAGAGGAGCCCGTGCCGGCCGTTGCGCGTCGGGAGCACGCAGTCGAAGAGGTCGACGCCGGCCGCGACGCCGTCCAGCAGATCGAGCGGCCGCCCGAGGCCCATCAGGTAGCGGGGCGCCTCCGGCGGGAGTTCCTCGTGGACCGCCGCCACGAGATCCGCGCGCCGCGCCCGGGACTCGCCGAGTCCGAGGCCGCCGTGGGCGTGGCCGTCGAAGCCGAGGCCGGCCGTCGCGCGCGCGCTCGCGCGCCGCAGCGCCTCCGAGCTTCCTCCCTGGACGATCCCGAAGAGGGCCTGGTCGGGCCGGGTGTGGGCCCGCCGCGAGCGCTCCGCCCAGCGCAGCGTGCGCTCGGCCGCCGCCCGCGCGCGCGCGTGGCCCGCGGCCTCGGGCTCGGGCAGCGGGCGGCACTCGTCGAGCACCATCGCCACGTCCGCGCCGAGGGCTTCCTGGACCGCCACGGCCCGCTCCGGGCTCAGGAAGCGGCGCCTCCCGTCGACCGGCGAGCGGAAGGTCACGCCCTCCTCCTCGATCTCGAGCAGCTCGGCGAGCGAGGTGAGCTGGAAGCCGCCGCTGTCGGTGAGCCAGGGGCCGCGCCAGCCGGTGAAGGCGTGGAGCCCGCCGAGCGCCGCGACCACCTCCTCGCCGGGCCGCTCGTGCAGGTGGTAGGTGTTCGCGAGCAGCATCTGCGCCCCCGCGCTCGCGAGCTCGCCGGGGGCGATCCCGCGCACAGCCCCGTAGGTCGCGACGGGCAGGAAGGCGGGCGTCGCGACGCTGCCGTGCGGCGTCTCGAGGCTCCCGCCGCGGGCGGAGCCGTCGCGGGCCGTGACCCGGAAGGCGAACCCGGGCCGCGTCATCTAGCGCCCTGGTGAGACATGCGGGCTAGACGAGGAGCATCGCATCGCCGTAGGAGTAGAAGCGGTAGCCCTGGCGCACCGCCTCGGCGTAGGCGGCGAGGATGCGCTCGCGGCCGGCGAAGGCCGCGACGAGGAGCAGGAGCGACGAGCGCGGGAGGTGGAAGTTCGTGAGCAGCGCGTCGACCGCGCGGAAGTGCGCGCCCGGCGCGAGCAGGAGCTCGGTCTCGCCGGCGCCGGCCGCGACGCTCCCGTCCTCGCGGGCACGGGTCTCGAGCACGCGTGCCGCGGTCGTGCCGACGGCGACGATGCGCCCGCCGCGCGCGCGCGCCTGCGCCACGGCGCGCGCGGTCGCCTCGGGCAGCGCGTAGGACTCGGCGTGCAGGCGCCCGCGCGCGAGGTCCGCCTCGCGCAGCGGCCGGAAGGTGCCCGGACCGACGTGGAGCACGACCTCGGCCGCCTCGACCCCGTGCGCGGCGAGCTCGGCCAGCAGCCGCTCGCTCAGGTGGAGGCCCGCGGTCGGCGCGGCGACCGAGCCCGGGACGCGCGCGAAGACCGTCTGGTAACGCTCGGCATCCCCGGGCTCCACGGCCTCGCGCCGGATATAGGGCGGGAGCGGTGTCTCGCCGGCGGCGTACGGGTCCTCCCCGGGAGCGAAGGCGAGCACGACCTCGCCCTCGCGGCCGAGCTCGGCGATCTCGGCCTCGCGCACCACCGCCTCGCGCGCGAAGCGGAGCTTGCGGCCGATGCGCGGGTGGCCCCCGCTGCGCAGCAGCGCCCGGTAGCGGCCCGGCGCACCCGCCGGAGCGAGGAGCAGCGCCTCGGCGGCGCCGCCCGTGGCCTTGTGGCCGCGCAGCCGCGCCGGCAGCACGCGGGTCGCGTTGCGCACGAGCAGGTCGCCCGGGCGCAGCCACTGCGCGAGCCCCCGGACCGCGGCGTGGTGCAGCGCGCCGCTCGCGCGCTCGAGCACGAGCAGGCGCGCCCCGTCGCGCTCCGCGGTCGGATGCTGCGCGATCTGCGCGGGCGGGAGCTCGTAGTCGTAGTCGGCGAGGTTCACTCTCCCGCACTCCGCTCGCCTGGGCCGAGCTCCACAGGAGCTCCGGCCCGCTGCGCGCCCGCTGCGCGGGCTTGCACTACGCACGGGCGAGGTCCACGCTCCCGTGCTCCGCTCGCCTGCGGCTCGCTGCGCGCCCGCTGCGCGGGCTTGCATCAGCGCGCACCCGGGACCTCGGGCCCTGGCCGCTCCGGCGGGGGGAAGCCGACCGCAGGGGCCGCGCCGGGCGCGGGGCTCCCGGCGAACGCGGCGGCGAGCGCGGCGCGCAGCGCCGGGGCGTCCGCGATCGAATCCCAGGAGAAGAGCGCGTCTCCGGCGGCGCCCGCCTCGCGGGCCGCACGCAGCTGCGCCACCGCCGCCTCGGGCCGCTTCGCGAAGAGCCAGACCCCGACGCCGAGCCAGAGCCGCTCGGCGCGCGCCACGTGGGCGAGCTCCGCCGCCTGGTAGCGGAAGAGACGCGGGTCGAGCGTGTAGGCCATCGGGACGGCGAGGTCGAGGATCTCCTCCTCGAGCCAGCGGCGCCAGTCCTGCCCGGCCGAGAGGTAGGCCCGGTCCGCGTAGGACCAGACGGCGGCCGAGAGGGAGACGCCCGGGCGCGCGGCGCGCGCGGCCTCGCCGATGCGCACGACGAGCTGCGTCACCCGATCGCGTCGCCACGCGTCCCAGGCATCCGCGTTGCCGAGGCGGTCGGGAGGGGAGGGCGGCTCGAGGCCCGTCTCGCGCCGGAAGCGCTCCCGCGTCGGTGCGCCGTGCCCGAGGTCGAGACCCACGCCGAAGCGCGAGCCGGGCGAGAAGGGCAGCACGTCCGGGTAGCGGATGTAGTCGAGGTGGAGGCCGTCGAGCGGGTAGCGGGCCAGCAGCTCGGCGAAGGTCGCGGCGAGCCACTCCGCCACGCCGGGTGCGGCCGGGTCGAGCCAGACGGCGGGGGTGCCCATGCGGTAGTAGCGCCGGTCGGGAGGCGGGACGTCGAGGTCCGGGTAGTCGAGCAGGGAGCGGCCCGCCTGGTCCACGAGCACCGCGTCGCGCCCGAGCTCGCGCAGGATCGGGGCCTCCCGGCGATTGGAGAGCGAGAGCACGTTGACCCAGGCGTGGACGCGGAGCCCCGCGCCGTGCGCGGCGGCGAGCAGATCCGCCAGCGTGTCGCGGCCCGTGCGCGCGCGCAGCTCGCGGTAGGGCGTCGGGTCGGCCCGCGTGGAATCGAACCAGGCCCTGCCGCCGCGATAGACCTGGACGAAGAGATCCGTCGCGCCGAGCGCGCGCGCGTCCTCGAGCAGGCGCGGGATGCGCTCGGGGTGCTCGAGAACGCGCTGGCTGCCCTCGCACAGGACCCAGAGAGCGCGCGGACGCGCGGCGGGGACGGCCTCCGGCGCCGCGGCGCGCGGCTCGGGCGAGGGCGGGGGGGAAGGCGTCTCCGACTCGCGGCTGCAGGCGGCGAGCAGGAGCGCCGCAGCGATCCGCGCGGCGGCGCTCGCTCTCTGCGGGTGCGGCGGCAAGGCGCGCCAACCCTACCGGAGCAGGGCGCGCGCCACAACGCGATCCGCAGCTGGATTCGGCATACTCGGCGGCGATGGGGATCGCGGGGAAGGGCGTCTTCTCGCGCGGTGCGCGTGGGCTGCGCGCCGCCGTGGGGGCGGCTCTGCTCGCGCTCGTCCCCGCCGCGGCCCAGGGCGCGACCGGCCCCGCGGCGGCGGACGACTCGTGGCAGCGACCCGGCGCGACGCTGCGCGCCGCGCTGGAGGCGCAGGCGCGCGGCGAGCTCGAGCGCGCGCTCGAGCTGCTCGCCGGCCTGCGCGAGCGCGCGCCGCTCGTCGCGGACTACGCCGATCTGCTGCGCATGCGCCTGCTCGTCGCATCGCAGCGCTTCGCGGAGGCGGCGGCCTTCGGCACGAGCTTCGAGCCGCCCGCAACGCCGGTCGAGGCCGAGCTGCGCGAGCTGCTCGGGCACGCGCTCGCCGCGCAGGGCGACGAGCGCGCGGCGCGCGGCGCGTGGATCGCGGCCCTCGGCCGCACGGAGGACGCCGAGCGCCTGGCGGCGCTCCGGCTCGCGATCGCGCGCTCGGAGCTGCGCTCGGGCGACGAGCGGGGCGCGGCCGAGACCTTCCTCGAGATCTTCACGCGCCATCCGCACACGCCCGCCGACGCGGAGGCCCTCGCCGCTCTCGACGACCTCGAGCGGCGGCTCGGCCCCGTGCGCACGGCGCGGCCGCTGCGCCGCCGTGGCGATGCGCTCTTCGCCGAGCGCCGCAACGAGGAGGCGCTGGCGGCCTACGACGCCGCGCTCGCGGCCGGCGGGTCGAGCCCGCAGGAGCTCGTCCGCATGCGCCGCCAGCGCGCCCACACGCTCTTCCGGCTGCGCCGCTATCCCGAGGCCGTGCAGGCCTTCGACGCCTATCCCGCCCGGACGCCGGATCGGATCGAGCGCGCGCGGGCCGTGGCGCGCGCCGGCGACGTGCCGGGCGCCGTGCGCGCCCTCGAGGAGATCGCCGCGGGGGCGCGCGGCGCGAGCTCGGCGCAGGCGCAGCTGCTCGCCGCGCTGCTCCTCGACGGCGAGGGCCAGAGCGAACGCGCGCGCCGACACTACGCCGCGCTCGCGCGCCAGGCGCCGCGCAGCCTGGAAGGCGCGGTGGCGTACTGGCAGCTCGGCTGGGAGGCGTACCGGTCGGGTCGCTACCGGGCGGCGGTCGGCTACTTCGAGAAGCTCGCCCCGCTCGAGCCCGACGAGGTGAGCCGCTTGCGGGCGCGCTACTGGAGCGCGCGCGCCGCCGCCAAGGCCGGCGACGGCGCCGCGGCGGCGGAGACCTTCGCCCGGATCGCGCGCGAGTATCCGCTCTCCTACTACGGCTGGCGGGCGAGCGCGCGGGTCGACGGCGCCGCCCCGGCGCGAGCCGCGCTCCCCACGGTCGAGGTCCCGCGCGGGCGCGCGCTCTTGACCCCGAGCGAGCTCGAGCGGCCGCGGATCCTGCTCGAAGCGGGCCTCGTCGCCGAGACGCGCCAGGAGCTCGATCGGCTCTTCGGCCGCGCGCGCGGACTCGAGGATCGCCTCGCGCTCGCGGAGCTCTACGCGGACGCCGGCGACTTCCACCGGCCGCAGCGCCTCGTGGTCGACGCCTACCAGGAAGCGCTGGCCCGCGCGCCGGCCGCGGCATCGCTCGACCTCTGGTGGCACGCGTGGCCCGCTCCCTTCCTCGACGAGGTGCGCGAGTCGACCGCGCGCCGCGCGCGCGTCGACCCGGCGCTCGTCTACGCGATCATGCGCGAGGAGAGCGGCTATCGTCCGCAGGTGCTCTCGGTCACGGGGGCGCGCGGGCTGCTCCAGCTCATGCCCGAGACGGCGGAGAAGCTCGCGCGCGGCGAGGCGATGGCGGGGTTCGTCGCCGACGACCTCTTCGTCCCGCAGGTCAACATCGCGCTCGGCTCGGCCTACCTGGAGGAGCTGCTCGGCCTCTTCCCGGGCCGGGCCTCGGCGGCGATCGGGAGCTACAACGCGGGCCCGCACCGTGTCGCCGACTGGCTCGACGGCGACGCGGTGGAGGACGACGAGTGGGTCGAGGCGATCCCCTACGACCAGACGCGGGGATACGTGAAGCGGGTGCTGCGCAGCCTGCACGCGTACCGCGTGCTCTACTGAGCGCCGGCGGGCTCGAGCCGGGCGCGCTCTGGCCGCCCTCCGCCGGCGATCGGCGCTTCGACGTGTTCGGGATCGGCCAGAGCTCGCTCGACCGCGTCGTCTTCGTCGAGGGTCCGCCGCCGCTCCCGGACGCCCCGGACCCGGCGCGGGCGCTCGAGCTGCCGGGCGGGCGGGTGGCGACGGCCCTCCTGGCCTGCGCGCGCCTCGGGCTGCGCACCGCCCATGCCGGCGCGGTCGGCGACGACGCGGCCGCGGCGACCGTGCTCGAGCCGCTGCGCCGGGCGGGGGTCGATCTCTCGGGCGTGCGCACGATCCGCGGCGCGCGGACGCGCCGCGCGGTGATCTACGTCGAGAGCAAGAGCGGCGAGCGCCACGTGCGCCCCCGCCGCGACCCGCGCCTCGTGCTCCCGCCGGAGGCGGTGGATGCGGCCGCGGTGGCGTCCGCGCGGGTGCTCCACCTCGACGCCGAGCATCCCGAGGCGGCGGTCCGGGCGGCCCGGATCGCCCGGGCCGCCGGGGTGGCGGTGCTGCTCGACCTCGACGGCCCCGGACCGGGGGTGGAGGAACTCCTCGCGTCTGCCGATTTCCCTATCGTTTCCCGTCATTTTTCCGAATGGATCTCGGGGAGTAGTTCAGCGGTCGAGGGCCTCGGCGAGCTGCTCGCCCGCGGAGCGCGGCTCGCCGTAGCGACCCTCGGAGCGGAGGGCGCGATCGCGCGGGGGCGGGGTGACGCGGTGCCGTTTCGGAGCGCGGGCTTCCGCGTGGGGGCGCGCGACACGACCGGCGCCGGCGACGTCTTCCACGCGGCCTTCGCGTTCGGGCTGCTCCAGGGCTTCGGGCCCGCGGCGGTGCTCCAGACGGCGAACGCGGCCGCTGCCATGAGCTGCCGGGCCGTCGGCGCCCAGGGAGGTCTCCCGGACCGCGCGGCGCTCGAGGCCTTCCTGGCGGCGCACCCGGCCCGCGCTGAGGGCCAGGACGGAGGGTAGGAGGTGGCGGTGAGACGGTCGGAGCGGGGCTCGGCGAGCCTCCTCGTGCTGGTGCTGCTCGCGCTCGTGGGCGCGATCGGCTGGAACTACCACCGCAATGGCGTGGCCGAGCGCCGTGAGTTCCGGCCCTACCGGTCCTACGCCGAGGCGGACCTCGAGGCGCTGGTCGAGGCCTACGAGGCGGCGGCCGATACCGCCGGCGACCGCTACGACTCGGCCGTCGGGCGCCGCGTCGACCCGCGCAGCACCGGCCACCTGATGGGCAACCTGAACGAGTTCGAGCGCGTGCAGGCGGCGGGTCGGCGCACGCGCGACGCGCGCGAGGAGTTCGCAGACGCGCGGGCCAGCCTCGAGGCGCTGCGCAAGGAGCAGGCGCTCCGGGCCGGCGAGCGCTCCAAGCTGCGCGTCTTCCTGCGCCGCGCCTTCTCGTTCTGACTCCCCCAGGCGGGCGAAGCCGACCCCGGTCTTCAGGCGTCGCCGGGCTCCTCTTCCTCCTCCTCGCCGAAGTCGTCGGCCTCGCCGTCGATCTCGGGGGTGCCGAGATCGATCTCCTCGTCCTCGATCAGCATGGTCTCCTCCTCGTCCTCGTCGATCGGGATGGTTTCGCGCTCGGGCTCGACCGGGCGCGGCGGGGGGGGCGCGATCACGGGCTGCTTGGGCTTGGGGTCGCGCTTGGGGCGCTCGTGCTGGTTCGCCCCGCACTTCGGGCACAGCGGCTCGGGCTTGTTCAGGTCGTAGAACTTCGCATTGCACTTGAAGCAGACCCACTTGGCGCCGAGGCGGCCGTGCACCTGGGCGCCCGGGGGCACCCTGGCGGCCGCGGACGCCGCCCGGCTCGCGGCGCTCCGCGAGCGCGGCGCGCGGGGGGCGGGTGCCGGGGTCGCCGCCGCCTCCTCGCGGCGGGCCGCCGCCTTCGCAGGCGGCTTGCGGGGCGCGGCGGCGGTCTTGGGCGTCGCCGCCTTGCGGGCGGGCGCCTTCGCGGCGCGCTTGGTGGGCTTCTTCTTGGCGGTGCTCATGCGGCGACTCCGGGTCCGGTGCGTAGGATGTCGGGCGCTTCCGCGAGGTTCCGGATGCCGAGTGCCCGGAGGTCCTCGGGGCCGTCGACTCGCGCGTGATCGATCTCGAGCGCGACCCCGGCCGGCGGCTCCAGGCCGGCGGCGCGCAGCCAGGCCGCGTACTGCGCGCAGAGGTCGCGACGCGCGGTCGCGGCGGAGTCGCTGCCCGAGGCGTTCTTGATCGGCGAGAACTCGTCCGCCCGCGCCGTCTCGACGATGCACACGCCGCGTGCGACCGGCAGGGCGTCGAAGACGAAGCGCTCGAGCTTGAGCCCGTTCGGGGCGCTCGGCAGCACGCGGCGGCCCTCGTCGTCGAGCGTCGGGATCGGCTTGCGCGCGGCGTGGAAGGGGAGCCAGCGGTCCGCCTCGCGGGCCACGCGCAGGGCGAAGGCCAGATCGAAGGCGTGGATCGCCGTGTTCCCGGCCCAGAAGACGAGCTCCCCGGAGACGTCGCGGGCGTCGCGGTAGACGTCGTCGAGCTCGGTGTACTCGACGATGCCGGGCCGGCCGTCGATCCGCGCCACGACGCCGGCCTTCTCCCGGGGGTCGCGCTTGCGCACGACCTTGCACGACATCTCGGCTCCCGCGAGCGCGTGGAAGCCCAGGAAGGCCGGGTCGGCCATGCGCACGAGCGGATTGTCCACCTGGTAGTAGAAGAGCGTGTCGGCGCCGCGCCTCTGCACGTCCGCGAGGGCTCCCGAGCGGAGCAGGGCGGTGAGCGCTCCCCCGTGGCCGTCCGGGTTCTCCAGGATCCGGCCCGGCTCGGCGAGGATCAGGCGGCCCTCGAGGTCGAAGCTCGGGACCATGCCCTGGCGGAAGAAGAAGACGTCCTCGGCGGGCAGCCCGAAGTGCGCGTGGCGTGCGAAGAGATCGCGCGTCGGCGCGTCCGTCGCCTCGCTCGTCATGACGTACCACGGGAGCGGCCGCCCGAAGCGCGCGCGCAGGCGCCGCAGCTTCTGGGCCTGGATCTCGAAGAGGGTGCGTCCGGTGACCGGACCGATCGGGAAGCCGCCCTTGGGTCCCGCGTGGCCGAGCCGGGTCCCCTGGCCGCCGGCCACCACGAGCGCGGCGACCCGACCCTCGGCGAGCAGCTCCTCGCCGCACCGCCGGGCCGCCTCGCGCTTCGCCGGGTCGCCACCGTGCTCGGGGATCCGCTCGACCGCGATCGGCTCGAGGTGCGGCGCGGCGGAGCGGCCGCGCGCGCAGCTCGCCTCGAGGGCGCGCAGGAGGGCGGGCAGATCGATCGACTCCGCCTGGGCCAGCAGCTGCTCGCGTTCGTCGGCCGCGAGGCGGCTCCAGTAGCGGAAGACGTGCGCCTGGCCGCACGCCTCGAAGCGCCGCCTCACCGCCTCGTCGCGTCGCTCGCGAGTCGCCCGAACCCCCACCTGTGCCCCCCGGGAGGGTGGTCGCGCCGTATAGCACACGCCCGTCGCCCGGCGAAAGCCGGACGGGCGGGGCGATCCGCCGCGCCAGCCCGGGCGACTCCATCGGCCGGGCTGGGTCGGCGCATGATTTAACATAATCTTTCTTATCGGACGTGATGGAGCGGCGGCGAAGGTGGTGGGAGCTGGGGGGATGGCGCTCCATCACGTCCGATAAGACGAAGAGCTTGGGGGGGCCCTTCGGGCGGGTCGGCCGAGCGGCGAGTTTGGGGGGGGTGGCGGGGCGCGTCGGCGGAGCGGCGGGTCTAGGAGTTGGGCGTGGGTTCAGGGCGCGGGCGGGGGGTCGGGGGCTGTTTTCGGAGGGTCCGCGGGGGTGGGTTCAGGGGTTTGCGCGGCGCGGAGTTCGCGGGCTTGGGCGGCCTGGTGGTCGGGGAGTGGGAAGGCGGGGGCCTCGGCGCTGAGGCGGTCGTAGAGCGCGAGCGCCTCGGCGCGGCGGCCGGCGCGTTCGGTGCAGCGGGCGGCGTCGGCGAGCGCGAAGTGGCGCAGGGGGTAGGCCTCGACGGCGGCGGCGGACTCGAAGGCGGCCGCGGCTTCGGCGAAGCGGCCGGCGTCTTCGTGGAGGTAGCCGAGGCGGCGCTGCACGAGGGCGCGGAGGACGGGGCTCGGGGCGCTCTCCAGGGCGTCGGCGTACAGGGGAGCGATCTCGTCGCGGCGCCCGAGCGCCTCGAGCAGGTCGGCGGCCTCGAGCAGCGCGAAGGTGCCCGCGGCGGTGCCGCGCTCGGCCTGCGCGACCTCGCGGAAGCGCTCGAGGGTGCGCTCCTGGATCTCGGACGCGGCCTTCGGGTTGGCGAGCTCGGGGACCTCGAGCGCCGTGGGCGACGCGCCCATCTCCTTCAGATACTCGACCCGGACGGTCTCGAGCGCATCGGACGCGGACTGCTCGCGGGAGCCCTTCCAGCTGGAGTAGGTGCCGAAGGCTCCCGCCGCGCCGAGCACCGCCAGCGCGATCCCGCCGCTCTGCCACGGGTTGTGGGCGATCCATCGGGCGAGCCGCTCGGCTCCGGTCTCGATCTCCGCGACGACGTCGATGGGCTCCGGATGCTTCGCCACGCTCCCCCCTTCCGACGAAGGCCGCGGAGTGTACCGCCAACCCGCCCTGGACCGCCCTACCCCCGGGAGCGCGCGCGCAGCTGCAGGCGCACCGGCGTTCCGCGCAGGTCGAACGACTCGCGCAGGCGGTTCTCGAGGAAGCGGCGGTAGGACGGCTGCACCGCGGCCGGCTCGGTGCAGAAGAGCACGAAGGTCGGCGGGCGCACGCCCGTCTGCGTGGCGTAGAAGAACTTGACCGGGTGCCGGCGCGAGCCGCGCTGGGCCATGGCGGGCTCGTGGCGCCGGACCGCGTCGCGCAGCCAGCGGTTGAGCTCCGCGGTCGCGATCCGCCGCCTTCCGGCGCCGGCGACCCGCTCGGCCTCCCCGAGGATGCGGCCCACGCCGGACCCGGTGCGGGCCGAGACGTGGAGGATCGGCGCATCGGGCGCGAAGCGCAGCGCGCTGCGGATGCCGGCATCGACCTCGCGGGCGCGGCCGTCTCGGCGCGCGGCGACGAGATCCCACTTGTTGGCGGCGATCAGCAGCGGGCAGCCGCGCTCCTGCGTGAGCTGGAGGATGCGCGCGTCCTGGTCCGTGGCGCCCTCGCTCGCGTCGAGTACCACGACGGCGACGTCGGCGCGCTCGAGCGAGCGCACCGTCATGAGGGCGCTTGGGCGCTCGGCGGTCCGGGTGCGCCGCCCGGGCCGCCGCAGCCCCGCGGTGTCGACGAGCGTGTAGGCGCGCCCCTCGAGCTGGAGATGGCGGTCGACGCTGTCGCGCGTCGTGCCGGGGAGCTCCGAGACCACCGCGCGCTCGGCGCCGAGGAGGCGGTTCACGAGCGAGCTCTTGCCGACGTTCGGCCGCCCGACGAGGGCGATGCGCACCCCCGCCCCCTCCTCCGCGGCCGGCTCGGCCGGCTCGGCCGGCTCGGGAGCCGGCGCCGGGAGCCGGGCGACGAGCTCTTCGAGGGCGTCCCAGGCCCCGCTCCCGTGCTCGGCCGAGACGGCGTGGACGCTCGCGAAGCCGAGGCCCGCGAACTCCGCGACCTGCGGCAGGTGGCTCGGGTGGTCGATCTTGTTCACCACCAGGACCACGGGCTTCGCGCTGCGATGCAGGCTGCGCGCCAGTGTCGCCTCGACGGGAACGAGGCCGGTCTGGGCGTCCACCACGAAGAGGATCCCGTCCGCCTGCGCCATCGCCGCGCGCGCCTGGGCCTGGATCGCCGCCGGCAGGCCCTGCTCGGGCTCCGGATCGAGCCCGGCCGTGTCGACGAGCAGCACCGGCCGGCCGGCCGCCACCTCCACCTCCTGCGCGATCGTGTCCCGCGTGACGCCGGGCTGGTCCTCGACCAGCGCGCGGCGGAAGCCGGCGTAGCGGTTGAAGAGCGTCGACTTCCCGACGTTGGGGCGACCGACGATCGCCACGATCGGGAGCTTCGGAGGCAGCGACATGGGGGATTCGATCCGTGGGCGCCCGCGGCGACCGCGCCGAGGGTACGTGGGCGCCCACGGGGGGGCCAGCCGGCGCGGCGCGAGGACTCGCTTGACATCGCCGCCCGCCGCCCCGTAGGGTCGCCCCGATCGGCCCTTGCGAGGAGGCTTCCCTTGGATCGCACCCGCTCCCACCGTGCCCGAGGCCTCGCGGCCGCGCTGGTCGCCCTCGGCGGCGCGCTCGTCGCGGCGTCCCCCGCCGAGGCGAGCCCCGAGACGCTCAAGCGCTCCATGAGCAACATGCTCTTCGGACCGCTGGACGTCGTCTTCTCGCCGGTCGTCGGGGCGCAGACCGTCTACCGCAACATCCAGGACATCGACGACTCGATGGGGGTCCGCATCGCCTACGCCCTTCCCGGCGTCGCCTGGAACACGACGCTCCAGGCGGGCTCGGGGGTCATCCGCTGCATGACCGGGGTGATCGAGCTCCTGCCCGGTCTCGGTCTGCTCTTCTTCGAGGCCGATCTCGACCCGCTCTTCGCGCCGCCCGAGAAGTCCGACGCGCTCGTCGACAAGGAGACGCCGATCCTCGACGTGAAGTTCGGCGTCAACTACGTCGACTAGACCGGCTCCGGGCGGCTAGATCTAGCCCTGATCTAGCCCGCGTCGCGCAGGAACGCCTCCACGGACTTCCGGATCTGCTCCCGGTCGCCGGGGTGCAGCCAGAGCGCCTCGGGAACCTTGCGCAGCCAGGTGCGCTGGCGGCGCGCGAAGCGCCGCGTGTCGCGCTGCATCAGGGCGAGCGCATCCGCGAGGGTCGCGCGCCCCTCCACCACGGGCTGCACGTGGCGGTAGCCGATCGCGCCCATCGGGCGGAGCTCGGGGCCATAGCCTCGCTTGCGCAGGCTCCGCACCTCCTGGAGCAGTCCCCGCTCGATCATCTCGCGGCAATAGGCGTCGATCCGCGCGTCGAGCGCCGCGCGCCCGGGGTCGATCGCGAGATGGAGCGAGCGATACGGCCGGTCGGCGAAGCCGTGCTCGCGCCGCTGCTCCGACGCGGGGGCGCCCGAGCGCAGACAGATCTCGAGCGCCCGCAGCGTCCGGCGCAGATCCCTCGGGTGGATGGTCCGGGCGGCGTCGGGGTCGAGCTCGCGCAGGCGCCGGTGCAGGCGCTCCGGATCGCCCTCCCCCGCCGCCCGCGCGTGCTCGCGCTCGAGCTCCGCGCGCAGCGCGGGATCGGCCTCCCCGCCGTCGAGCAACCCCTCGAGGAAGGCGCGGATGTAGAGTCCCGTGCCGCCCGCGAGCAGCACGAGCCTGCCCCGGCGCGCGATCTCCGCGGCGGCCGCGCGGGCGGCTCGCGCGTAGCGCCCGGCGCTGTAGCGCGCGTCGGGCGCCACCACGTCGAGCAGGTGGTGCGGCGCGCGCGCCTGCTGCTCGGGGCTCGGCTTGGCGGTCCCGATGTCCATGAAGCGATAGACCTGCATCGAGTCGGCGTTCACGATCTCGCCGCCGAAACGCTCTGCGAGCTCGATCGCGAGGGTCGTCTTGCCGGCGGAGGTCGGGCCGGTGACCACGACGACGGGCGGGCGCGGCGCGACGGATCGCTCGCTCATGCGCGGCGAGGGTAACGCCTGGCAGGGCGCGCGGGGACGCAGCGCGTTCCTCGCCCTAGCGGCGCGCGAAGCGCCGCTCGATCTCCGCGAGATCGAAGGGAACGGCGACCGGGCGGCCGTGGGGGCAGGTCGGTGCCCAGGGGATCGCGTCGAGCGCGGCGAGCAGCGCCTGCTGCTCCGGGGGTGGCAGGAGCTCCCCCTTGCGTCGCGCCGCATGGCAGGCGAGCCCCGCGAAGAGCCGGTCGACGGCCGCGACGAGCGGGCCCTCCCCGTCGAGCCCGCGCGCCGCCGGGTCGGCGACGAGCTCCGCGGCGAGCTCGCGCAGGAGCCCCGCCGGGTCGGAGCCCGAGAGCAGCGCCGGGATCCCGCGCACGGCGACCGTCCCCTCCCCGAAGGGCTCGACGTCGAAACCGAGCCGCCCGAGGCCCTGGGCCGCCCCCTCGAGCGCCGCGGCGGAGGCGGGGTCGAGGCTCACCGGGACCGGGACCAGGAGCCCTTGGCTCGCCACCGCGCGTTCGCGCCACTCGCGCCGCAGCCGCTCGTAGAGCACGCGCTCGTGCGCCGCGTGCTGGTCGACCAGGATCAGCCCCCGCTCGGTCTCCAGCACGAGATAGGTCGCGAGGAGCTGGCCGAGCAGGCGCTGGCTCCCGAAGCGGAGCGGCTCGGGCGCGACGGCGGAGACCGGGCCCGTCTCGGTCGGGCCCTCCGCTCGCGCCGGTGCGGCGAAGGCCCAGTCGCCGAGCCCCCCGAGCGCCTCGCGCCGGCCCGGCCACGGCAGCAGCGCCCGGGCGCCCTCCCCCACCGCGCCCGGTGCGGCCGACGCCGGGGCCCCGAGCCATTGCCGCGACCCGAGGCCGCGCGACACCGCCGCGTGGACGGCGCGGTGAACGGCCTGCGGGTCGGCGAAGCGCACCTCCCACTTGGCGGGGTGGACGTTCACGTCGACCTGCTCCGGCGGGAGCTCGAGGAAGAGCACCGCGCTCGGGAAGCGACCGCGCGGCAGCACGTCGCGGTAGACGTCGACGAGCGCGTGCTGGATCAGTCGGTCGCGCACCGCGCGCCCGTTCACGAAGAGGTGGATCCCGCCGAGGTTCGGGCGGTGGCGATCGGGCCGCGACGCGAAGCCATGGACCCGGAGCGTTCCACCCGGGAGGTCGATCGCGACGAGCGCCGCCGCCTCTTCCTCGCCGAGCACGGCGGCCACGCGCTCGAGCGGGTCCGCGACGGCCGGCCAGGCGAACGCCGAGCGATCGTCGCGCCGCACCTCGAAGTGGACGTCGGGCCGGGCGAGCGCCGAGCGGGCGAGGCAGTCGGAGAGGTGACCCCACTCGGTGGTCTCCCTCTTCAGGAACTTCCGGCGCGCCGGGACGGCGGCGAAGAGGTCCGCCACCTCGACGCGCGTGCCGGGCGGTCCGGCGGCCTCGCGCTCCTCCACGACCCGCCCCGCGTCGACCCGGATCTCGAAGCCGGTGGGCGCGGCGTGCGGGCGCGTGCGCAGGCGCAGCCGGGAGACCGAGGCGATCGCTGGCAGCGCCTCGCCGCGGAACCCGTAGCTGGCGATGCGTTGGAGGTCGTCGGCCGAGGCGATCTTGCTGGTCGCGTGGCGCTGGAGCGCGAGCCGCGCATCGGCCGGCTCCATGCCGGAGCCGTCGTCGCTCACCGCGATCCACTCGCGCCCTCCGCCGCGCACCTCGACCCGCACGTGCAGCGCTCCGGCGTCGAGGCTGTTCTCGATGAGCTCCTTCGCGACGGACGCGGGCCGCTCGACCACCTCGCCGGCCGCGATCTGGTCGATCAGCGCCTCGGGCAGGGGGCGCACCCGGGCCCCCGGACGGGCCCCGATCCCCTCGCCGTCCCCGGACATGCCCCCTCCCCTGGGCCGGACGGCCCCCGCCCCCCGGGGTCACCGCGGCGCTACCCCCGCGCCTCGAGAACCCGCAAATAGATTGACAAGCAGCCCGTCCGCCAAATAGCTTCTCGTGGTCGGACAACTGGGGCTGGGGGATTTTCGCTATGAGCGAGGTCGGTGTCCAGCGCGACGGTGTCGAAAGCGCCCAGCCCATCGATCGTCCGAGCGGCAGGCGGCGCGGCGATCGGATCGTCGGCGCCGGCCGGGCGACCCAGGAGGTCGTCGAGCTGGCGATGGCTGCGGCGCGTTCGGATCGACCGGTGCTGATCACCGGGCCCCAGGGCTGCGGCAAGGACCACCTGGCCCGGGCGATCCACAGCTGGAGCGGCCGCTCGTCGGGTCCGTACGTCGTGATCTCGACCGCGATCGTCCCCGAGGGGGAACTCGCACGGGAGCTCTTCGGCGGGGCGGGCCAGGAGGGAGCCCTCGACCGGGCGGCCGGCGGGACGCTCCTGCTGGACGGGGTCGAGCGCCTCTTCGAGGCCGTGCGGGTGCTGCTCGCCCGCACGATCGGTGAGGGGCGCTTCCTGCGCGAGGCGGAGACCACGCCCACCCCGCTGCGCGCCCGTGTCATCGCGACGAGCCCGAAGCTCCCCGAGCGCTCGCCCTTCGGCGAGTCGCCCCACCATCCCGTCCGGATCCTGCCGCTCGCGGAGCGACCCGAGGACATCCTGCCGCTCGCGGCCCACTTCCTGCGCCTGCACGCCGACGAGGAGGGCGTGATCGCGGTGGGCTTCACCGCGGAGGCGCGCAACGCCCTGCTCCAGGAGGCGTGGCCGGGCAACGTGCGCGAGCTCGGCGAGCGGATCCGCCAGGCGGTGCGCCTCGCCGGCAACGGCGCGGTCTCCGCCGAGGCGCTGCTGCTGGCCTCGTCCGACTCGGAGCAGGTGCCCTCGTTCAAGGAGGCGAAGCGCGCCTTCGAGACGCGCTACGTGATCGGGCTCCTGCGCCGCTGCGCCGGCAACATCTCTCGCGCGGCGCGGCTCGCGAAGAAGGACCGCAAGGACTTCTACGACGTGATCCGCCGCACCGGGATCGACCCGACCGAGTTTCGCTGATCGACCCGTCGCGCGAGAGCGTGCGCGTCGCGGTCGTCCAGCTGAGTTCCACGGACGACGTCGCGCGAAACCTCGCCGCGACGCGCGCCTTCGTCGCCGAGGCGGCCGCCCGCGGCGCCGCCCTCGTGGCGCTGCCCGAGAACTTCGCCTTCCTGCGCCGCGAGGGGGCGCCGATCCCGTGCGCCCAGGGGCTCGACGGGGAGATCGTCGCGACCTTGCGCGAGCTCTCCCGCGCCCACCGCCTGCGCATCGTCGGCGGGACCTTCCCGGAGCGGATCCCGGGCGACGAGCGCGTCCACAACACGTCCGTCCTGGTCTCGCCGGAGGGAGAGCTCGAGGCCGTGTACCGCAAGATCCACCTCTTCGACGTGGACCTCGGGCCGGAGGCGCGCTTCACCGAGTCGGCCCGCATCGCGCCGGGGCGCGAGGTGGTGGTCGCGGACACGCCGATCGGCGCAATCGGGCTCTCCGTCTGCTACGACGTGCGCTTCCCGGAACTCTACCGCGCGATGGCCGCGCGCGGCGCCTGCTGGATCGCCGTGCCGAGCGCCTTCACGCCGCAGACGGGCAAGGACCACTGGGAGGTCCTGCTGCGGGCGCGGGCGATCGAGAACCAGGCCTTCGTGCTCGCCCCGGCGCAGTGCGGCCGCCACGGCCCGGACCGCGCCAGCCACGGGCGCTCGCTCGTCGTCGACCCCTGGGGCCTGCTGCTCGCCCAGGCGGGCGATCGCCCGGGCGTGATCACCGCCGACTGCGACCTCGCCGAGCTCGCCGCGATCCGCCGCCGCCTGCCGGTCCTCGAGCACCGCAGGTTGTAGGAGGGTGGCGCCCCCTTCGGCGCTCAGTTCCGGGGATCGGCCAGGAAGAAGCGGAAGCGGGTGTGACCCACCTGGATCTCGTCGCCGTCCGCGAGCGTCGCGCTGCGCACGGGCTTGCCGTTGACGCGGGTGCCGTTGGTCGATTGCAGGTCCTCGATGGCGAAGGAGCCCGTCGCGGCGTCGCAGGCGACGATGGCGTGCTCGCGGCTGATGCTCTCGTCGAGCAGCGTGATGTCGGTGGTGGGATTGCGGCCGATCAGCGTCTCCTCGGCCGAGAGCGCGTACTCGGCGCCCGCGAACTCCCCGTCGCAGAGCACGAGCACGGCGCGGCTGCTCCGCGCGGACCCGTCGCCCTGCTGCATCCGAACCCTCCCTCTCGGGCCCGCACTAGGGCGTCTCGTGCCCCGGCCCGGCCCCCTCGCCGCGCCGCCACTCGCGCTCTTCGTAGTGCCTGCGGATCGTCTCCACGACCTCGTCCACGTCGTCGGTCACCCGGAAGAGCTCGAGCTCCGAGGGCGAGATCATGCCCTCGCGCAACGGCTGGTCGCTGATCCAGCGCAGCATGCCGTCCCAGAACGTTCGGCCGAAGAGCACCACGGGGAAGTCGTGGATCTTCTCGGTCTGCTTGAGCGTCAGCGCCTCGAAGATCTCGTCGAGCGTGCCGAAGCCGCCCGGCAGCCCCACGAAGCCGCAGGCGTACTTCACGAACATGACCTTGCGCACGAAGAAGTAGTCGAAGGTGATGACGGTATCGGCGTGGCCGTTCGGGGCCTGGGCGTTTCCGGGCAGCTCGATGTTGAGGCCGATGGAGCGGCTCGGGCCCCGACGCGCGCCCTCGTTCGCCGCCTCCATCAGGCCGGGGCCGCCCCCCGTGATCACCGAGAACCCGGCGCGCGAGAGGGCCTCGCCCACGCGCAGCGCGGCGTCGTGGTAGCGGTGGCCGGCGGGGGTCCGGGCGCTCCCGAAGATCGAGACCGACGGCCAGACGGGCCGGAGGGTCTCGAAGCCCTCGACGAACTCGCCGATGATCTTGAAGACGGTCCAGGTGTCCTTCGCGCGCCGGTCGATCACGACTCCCGTATCGGAGCGAGTCGCCCGCGCCTGAATGGCGCCCCGCGGCGGCCGCTACGGGCTCTTCTTGGGCTTGAAGAGCGAGTCGAGGCCCGAGCGCGCCCGCGCCGGCTCGTCCTTCGCCCGTGGGCCGCCCGCCCCGCCGGGGGCGAAGTACTCGCAGCGGTTCGCGCGCTCGCGGTCGCCGACGCGCTCCGCGGAGGATTCGCGGCACTCGTTGTAGGCGGCGGGGTCGTGGTGGGCGCAGTTGCGGCAGACGTGGAGATCGCGGCCGCAGCGCGGGCAGGTGTCGCGAAAGCCGACGCGTTCGCCCGAGCGCAGCTCGACGGCCATCCCGCAGCCGAAGCAGCGCATGGCCCGAGCCTGCACGAGACGGGCACGCCCCGCAAGCGGTTGCGGGCCCGGGTTCAGTTCTGCGCGTCCGCGTCCGATATCGCGGAGGTGCAGGATTGCGACCACCCGGGGCCGATCTTCTCGAGGCTCGTGGAGGACCCCGCCTTCGGCGAGGCGATCGACGAGTTCGTGGTGGGCGTGGCCGAGCGGGTCGACCACCTCCAGGACGCGGACAGCAAGGGCGACCTCGGCGAGCTGCGGCGGCTCGCCGCCCAGCTCGTGGTCGACGCGCGGGCGGCCGGCTTCGACCTGCTCTCGGACGTGGCCGGGGCCGTGCAGGCCGCCTGCCTCGACCGGGCGCACAAGCCCGCGCACGATGGCGTCGTCGCGCTGACCGAGCTCGCGCGCAGGATCCGCCTGGGCCACCGCGGCGCGATGACGTAGGAGGTAGGTTCTCGAAGCGGCGATTTAGCTTCGGAAATCGCTAGCGCATTCACTCCGCTCGCCTGGGCCGAGCTCCACAGGAGCTCCGGCCCGCTGCGCGGCCGCTTCGCGGCCTTGCTATACGCTGTCCGCGCTAGCTCGCCGTCGGCTCGCTGCGCGCTTCGCTTGCGGGCCTACAGGAACTACAGGAAGTACCAGAGGTCGCGGCCACCGCGGGCGGCGAGCAGGACCGCGACGAAGATCGCGAGGTTCGAGGCGGCGTGGACGACCACCAGGGAGCCCAGGTGGCGCCGGTGGTAGAACCAGAGCTGCGTCCCGACCACCCAGAGCACCGCCACGGGCCACTCCCAGACCGCGTGGCCCGCCGTGAAGAAGAGCGCGACGCCGGCGAAGCTCCGCACGCTCCACTGGGCGATCGGGACGTCCCGGAAGTCGCGCGGCGAGTCGAAGACCTCGAGCCAGCGCGCGAGCCAGCTGCGCACGAAGAGCTCCTCGGCGAAGGGCGTCACGGCCGCGTAGCCGAGCAGGCGGAGCGAGAGCGCGAGCGGGACCAGTCCCTCGCCGAGCCCCTGCGCGTCGAAGGCCGCCTCGGGGTCCGGCCGCATGAAGGCCGGGAGCGCGGCGTGGTCGAGCCCTACGTAGGGCGCCATCCACAGGGCGGCCCCGGCGACCCCGACGAGCGCGTCCTTCCCCACGCCCGGCAGGCCGCCGGGGGGCGGGGTGCGCAGCTCCGGGTACGCGCCGCGGGAGAAGAAGTACGCGAGCAGCGCCGCGGGAACGAGCACGCGCAGCGGCAGGAACCAGGCCGCGATCGCCTCCGGCAGGCGCCCCGAGACCTCGCCGAGGAGCAGGAAGGCGAAGAGCGGGGCCAGATAGGGCCACCAGCCGTGGCCGCGCCGCGGGGTCACCCGGCCCATGCTAGCCCGCTCGCCCGGCGCCCGGCCTCTCGCCGGCGGCTCCCCGTCGCGGTATACGGGACCTGTGCCGATCCGTCGGGGGCGCCGCTCCCGCTCGCGGCGCGGGAGGTCCGGAGTTGCCCACCGTCTCGGTCGTCATCCCCTGCTTCAACGAGCGGGACACGATCGAGCGCCTCGTCGAGGCGGTGCTCGCCGCCCCGCTCCGCGACCTCGAGGTGATCGTGGTCGACGACGGCTCCCGCGACGGCACCCGCGAGCTGCTGCGCGACAAGGTCGAGCCGCGCGTCGCGCGCGTGATCTACCACGAGCGCAACCGGGGCAAGGGGGCGGCGCTGCGCACGGGCTTCGCGGCGGCGACCGGGGACCTCGTGATCGTGCAGGACGCCGACCTCGAGTACGACCCGCAGGACTACCCGCGCCTCGTCGAGCCCATCCTGGCCGGCAAGGCGGACGTGGTCTTCGGCTCGCGCTTCTCCGGGGCCGCCTCCGTGCGCGTCCTCTACTACTGGCACTACGTCGGGAATCGGCTCCTCACGACCTTCTCGAACATGCTCACGAACGTCAACCTCTCGGACATGGAGGTCTGCTACAAGGTCTTCCGCCGCGAGGTGCTCCAGCGCATCGAGATCGAGGAGGACCGCTTCGGCTTCGAGCCGGAGATCACCGCGAAGGTCGCGAAGCTCGGCTGCCGGATCTACGAGGTCGGGATCTCCTACGCCGGCCGCACCTATCGCGAGGGCAAGAAGATCGGCTGGCGCGACGGCGTGCGCGCCCTCTGGTGCATCCTCAAGTACAACCTGCTGCGCTGAGGGGCGGGAAGGGGGAGCGGTGGAGAACTTTCGGATCAAGCGGATCCTGGTGACGGGGGGAGCCGGTTTCCTGGGCTCGCACCTGTGCGACCGGCTGCTGCGCGACGGCCACGAGGTGATCTGCGTCGACAACTTCTTCACCGGCAGCAAGGAGAACATCGCCCACCTTCGCGACGAGCCGCGCTTCGAGGTGATACGCCACGACGTGACCTTCCCGCTCTACGCCGAGGCCGACGAGATCATGAACCTCGCCTGCCCCGCCTCGCCGATCCACTACCAGACCGACCCGGTGCAGACCACGAAGACGAGCGTGCACGGCGCGATCAACGTGCTCGGCCTGGCCAAGCGGCTCGGGATCAAGATCTTCCAGGCCAGCACGAGCGAGATCTACGGCGACCCCCAGGTGCATCCGCAGACCGAGGACTACTGGGGCCACGTGAACCCGGTGGGCATCCGCTCCTGCTACGACGAGGGCAAGCGCTGCGCCGAGACGCTCTTCTTCGACTATCACCGCCAGGTCGGGCTGCGCATCAAGGTGGCGCGGATCTTCAACACCTACGGCCCGCGCATGCACCCGAACGACGGCCGAGTGGTCTCGAACTTCATCGTCCAGGCGCTGCTCGGCGAGCCCCTCACCATCCATGGCGACGGCGAGCAGACCCGCTCGTTCTGCTACGTCGACGACCTGATCGAGGCCATCGTGCGCCTGATGGACACGCCGGACCGCGTCACGGGTCCGATGAACCTCGGAAACCCCGCCGAGTTCACCGTCGCCGAGCTCGCGCGGCAGGTGCTGGATCGAACCGGGTCGAGCTCGCCGCTGCGCTATCTTCCGCTTCCCCAGGACGACCCGGTGCGGCGGCGTCCGGACATCGCGCTGGCGCGCAAGACGCTCGACTGGGAGCCCGGGACGTCGCTCGCCGAGGGCCTGCCGCGCACGATCGAGTACTTCGAAGCGCTGCTGCGCCGCCGCGGTCGCCGCGCCGTCGGCCGCGAGGCCTAGGAGTCCGACCCGGGACCGGCCGGCGTCCGGCCGCCGACGCGCCTCCTCGAAAGCCGCCCACCGCTATACTCCCGCGGCGAGGCCCGCCACGGACGCCATGTCGACGCAGCCCGCCGCCCGGCCCGAGGCCCCCGTGCTGCTGCGCGAGGACCGCGCCGGCATCGCTACACTTTGGCTGAACCGCCCGGCACGCCAGAACGCGCTCAGCGACGAGCTGATCGCCGAGCTCCAGCGCGCGAGCGACGAGATCGCAGCCGACGCCTCGGTCCGCGCGGTGGTGCTCGCGGGACGCGGGCCCGCCTTCTGCGCCGGCCACGACCTGCGCGAGATGCGCGCGCGTCCGGACCCCGAGTACTACCGCGATCTCTTCGCGCGCTGCACGCGCATGATGCTCACGCTCGCGGAGCTGCCGCAGCCGGTGATCGCGCGCGTGCACGGCGTGGCGACGGCGGCCGGCTGCCAGCTCGTCGCGACCTGCGACCTCGCGGTGGCCTCCGAGCGCGCGCGCTTCGCGACCTCGGGGATCGACGTCGGGCTCTTCTGCGCGACGCCCGCGGTCCCGCTCTCGCGCAACGTCTCGCGCAAGCGCGCCTTCGAGATGCTGGTGACGGGCGAGTTCATCGACGCGGCCACCGCGCTCGCGTGGGGGCTCGTGAACCGCGTCGTCCCGGACGCCGAGCTCGACGCCGCGCTGCTCGGGCTGGCCCGGACCGTCGCCGAGAAGTCGCCGGTCGCGATCCGGGCGGGCAAGCGCCTCTTCGCCCGGCAGCTCGCCGCCGGGCTCGAGCAGGCCTACGCGCTGGCCTGCGAGACGATGGCGTCGAACCTGGGGGCGGAGGACGCGGGCGAGGGGATCGACGCCTTCCTCGCCAAGCGAAAGCCCGTGTGGCGGGGCCGCTAGGGGCGAGCGCGCAGCGCAGCGTGGGCCCGTGGCTCGCGGCCGTGGCGGCGCTGGCGCTCCTGCCGCGCCTGCTCTTCCTCGCCGAGACCTCCGGCCAGGTCGAGTTCCTGCCGCTCGCTCCCGGGACCGACACCCATCGCTTCCACGCGACGGCGGAGCGCCTGGCGGCGGGCGACTGGCGGCTCGCCGGCCAGGCCTACGAGCAGGGTCCCCTCTATCCCTACGCCATCGCCGCGCTCTACCGCGCGCTCGGGCCGGACGCGCGCGCCGTGCGCGGGGCGCAGGCGCTCCTCGGCGCGGGTGCCTGCCTGCTCGTCTTCGGGCTGGCGCGTCGGCTGCTCCCGGCGGGCTTCGCCTTCGCGGCCGCGGCGCTCTACGCGCTCTACGGCTACGCCGTCTTCATGGAGAGCCTGCTCCTCGACGCGAGCCTGCTGGCGTTCCTCTATCTCGCTCTCGCGCTCTGCCTCGCGCGCGGTGCGGACGGGGGCGGTTCCGGCTGGCTCGTCGGCGCGGGGCTCGCCCTCGGCGCGGCGATCGCGACGCGGCCGAATGCGGCTCTCCTGCTGCCCTTCGCGGCCCTGGCGCTCGCGACGGGCTCCCCCGCTCCGGCGCGGGCGCGGCCGCGAGCGGCCGCCTTCGCGCTGCTCGCGGCCGGGGTGGCGCTCCCGGTCCTTCCCTTCGCGCTGCGCAACCTCTCCGAAGGTCTGCCGCCGCTGCACCTCTCGAGTCAGGGGCGGAAGGTCCTGGTCGCGTCCAACGTGCCCGACGCGCCGGGCGCGGGCTGGGTGATCACGCCGCAGGCGGAGGCGATCCTGGCGGGGCCCGACCGGGGCGCGCCGGCCGCGATCGCCGAGCTCGCGCGGCTCGCGATCGAGCGTCCCGCCGACTTCGCGCTGCTCCAGCTCCGCAAGCTCCACGCGCTCTTCGCGAGCTACGAGATCCCGAACGTCGCGAACTTCTACCTCTGGCGGGAGAGCTCGCGCTGGCTCTCGGCGCTCCCCGTCGGGATCCACGCCATCTCGGCGCTCGCCCTGCCCGGGATCGCGCTCTGCTGGCGCCGGCGCGAGGCGCGCATCCCGCTCCTGCTGGCGGCCGGGGTGGCGGCGAGCGTCCTCCCCTTCTACGTGATCGCACGCTTCCGCATGCCGCTCGTGCCGCTGCTCTGCCTCTTCGCGGGCGCCACGCTGGAGGCGGCGTGGCGGGCGCTGCGCGGCCGCGATCGGCGCCGCGCCACGCGGCTCGCCGCCGCCGTCGCGGCGTCGGCCGTGGTCACGACCTCGCCCGTCGCGGAGCGGATCGAGCCCGGGAGCCACCGGAGCCTCGGCGTCCTCTACGAGCAGGCGGGTCGGCTCGACGCGGCGGCCGCGCAGTACCGGCGGGCGCTGGCCAAGCGGCCCCGCTACGCGCGGGCGGCCGAGGACCTGGTCTGTCTCGAGCTCGAGCGCGGCGGCTTCGCGGTCGCGGCGGAGGCGGCGCGGCTCTACCTCGCGGCGCGGCCGGGCGACACCCACCTGCAGCGCCTGCTCGAGGTCGCACAGCGCGGCGGGCCGGCGCCCGGCGCCGCCTTCGCCTGCCGGCGCGCCTGGGACGTCGACCCCCATCAGCGCTCCTCCTCCCGGACCTCCTCTTCCCAGACGCGGTAGGAGTTGCCGGCCGCATTCCTTGCGCTCCGCAGCGGGCGCCAGCGGCCCGAGTCGCGCAGGTGCAGGAGCAGGTCGCGCTGCACGTTGTAGCCGTGCCAGAGGATCGCCCGGTACTGCGGGTAGAGCGCGTGGAACGCCTCGAAGCGCTCCGGCTCGAGCGGCATGCCGAGGAAGCGCCGCTCCGGATGGCGGTAGATCAGGCTTTCCGGGTGGTAGAAGCCGCTGTTCACGAGGTAGTGGGTCTCGGTCAGGAGCTCCGGCGGTGGGGTCACGGCCTCGAGCGGCTCGGTCGCCCGCGGGCGCAGCTCGGGCGCTCCGGCGGCGAGTGGCGCGAGCACGAGCGCCGCCGCGGCGAGGCGCCCCGCGCCACCCGAGCGGGCGAGCCGCGCCGCCACGAGCGCGATTCCCGCGAAGAGCACCGGGAAGAGCCCGAGCCAGATGCGGAAGAAGCGCGCCGAGAGGGTCGCGTCGAGGGCGACGAAGGTGACGAGGCTCGCGACGGCCGCGAGAACGAGCCCGGCGCGCCGGGTCGCGGCGACGCAGGCGAGGCCGAGCGCCAGCGCGACGAGCATCTCGACGCGCAGCCGCCCGTCGAGGAAGAGCCACTCGGGGCGCGCGTGCGTGCTCTCGTAGAGGGCCCGCGTCGCGGCGGCGACCGAGGGATGGAGCTGCACCGCGAGCGTCGAGAGCACGCCGTAGCCGTCGCTCGGGGTCGCGAGCCCGTCCCAGGTGAAGACGAACGGGTACGCGCGGATCACGCGCCGGTTGCGCCACCAGTGCAGGGCGAGCGGCAGCGCCGCGCCGGCCGCGAAGGCGACCGCGCGGCGCGGGCGGTGCAAGAGCGGCAGGAAGAGCGGCGCATCGAGGGCGAGCTGCAGGCGCGCGGCGACCGCGAATCCGAAGAACCCTCCCGCGCAGAGCGCCTGCCCCGCGCCGCCGGACCCCGCGCCGAGGGCGAGCGCGGCCACGAGCAGGAGCAGCGCGAAGCCCTCGGCGCCGAGTTGCACCGTCGCCGCGACCACGGGGCCGAAGCCGGCGAGGAGCACCCCGCCCGCGGCGGCGGCGAGCGCGTCGCGCCCCGCGAGCCGGTAGATGGCGAGGGCGAAGACCGGCACCGCGAGCGCCGAGCAGGCGGCGGCGAGCCACTTCGCGTGCTCGGGAGCCGCGAGTCGCGCCGCGAGCCGGTACCAGACCGGGCTGTACCAGATGTAGGGCTGGCCCTCGAAGAGCGTGAAGCCGCGGCCCGCGCGCAGGTTGCCGAGCAGGAGCAGGTGGCGCCAGGGATCCGCGCTCGGCAGCTCCGCCTGCGCCGCGAAGAGCGCGCGGAGGGCGCCGGCGAGGAGCAGCAGCAGCGCGGCGCCGAGGAGCAGTCGCGCCGTGGCGGGCTTTTCGTCGGCGGGGCCCAGGGTACGCCTAGCTTAGCCGAAGCCTGGCCGTGCGGACGCGTCGCGGCCGGTGCGAACCGTCCGAGCGGAGTGTTCCGAGCGGAGTGGAATGCCGGGGGTAAGGTCGAGCTCCTTCCCGGCCGATGTTCGCGGCAGCGTGGACCGCATGACCGAGCAGCCGCGGCTGGGACAGCTCCTCGTCCGGGCCGGGGTGCTGGACACGGTCTCGCTCGCGAAGGGGCTGGCGGAGCACGAGCGAACGGGGCGGCCGCTCGGGATCACGCTGGTCGAGCTCGGCCTGGTGAGCGAGCAGAACCTGGTCTCGACCCTCGCCCACCAGCTCGGCCTCCCGGTCGCGCGCGTCGCCACCTGGCCGGTCAACCCGGAGCTCTGCCAACTCGTGCCGGCCGAGCTGGCCGAGAAGCACCGCTGTCTGCCGCTCGCGATCAAGGACGAGGGAAGCCGCCGCTCGCTCTACCTCGCGATGGCCGATCCCTCGGACCTCGAGGGCGTCGAGGCCGTGGGCGCCGCATCGGGCCGCCAGATCCGCATCGTCCTCGTCGCGCCCTCGGAGCTCGACACGGCGCTCGCCCGCCACTACCGGGGCGTCGCGAGCGGGCCCGAGCCGAAGCGGGGCGAGGCGCGCTCGCCCGACGACCCGGAGTTCCTGCACCACTGGAGCGTGAGTCGCGAGGACCTCCTGGCGCTGCTCGCGGACGACCCGCCGACCGCCGCACCCGACCCCCCGTCCCCCGCGGCCGAGATCCGCGCCCTCCTCGATCGCCGCCGGCTGGAGGAGCTCGACGGCATGGTCAAGCTCCTGATGCAGCTCTTCGTCGAATCCGGCCTCGTCTCCCGCGACGAGCTCGTCCGCCGCCTCTCCACGCTGGTCCACGAGCAGGGCTAGCAGCTAGCCGCTCGCCACGATCGGGCGCGCAAGTCAGGGCGTCCTGAGCTATCCAAACAGCCCACGGGGGATTCCGGGAATGGCGGCTCGAGCGCGGAACGGGGCTCGGCGGCGCGGGGGCCGCCGCTGCCGGAGCGGCCGGCACCGCGTCGAGGCCTCCGAGCGCCGCTGCCCGGAATGCGATCGCGAGTGGCAGCGCGCCTACCGTCGCCGCCCCGAGGCGCGCCGCCGGCACGCGGCCTACATGCGCGCGTGGCGGAGAAAGCAGTAGGATCGGCCCGAGCGTCCGCCACACGGTGTCGGCCACGATGCGCTGCCCCGCCGCCGTCGGGTGGATGCCGTCCGGCTGGTTGAGCTCCGGGTCCCCCGCCACGCCCTCCAGCAGGAACGGGATCAGCGCCGCGCCGGTCTCGCGCGCGAGCGCGGGGAAGATCGCCTCGAAGGCTTCGACGTACTCGCGGCCCAGGTTCGGGGCGGCGCGCATCCCCGCGAGCACGACGCGGACGGCCGGCCGGACGGCGCGCGTCTTCTCGACGATCGCGCGCAGGTTCGCGCGCAGGGCATCGACGCCGTGGCCGCGCAGCATGTCGTTGCCCCCGAGCCCGAGCACCAGCACCGCGATCGGCTGGCGCAAGAGCCAGTCGATGCGCCGGCGACCCCCGGCCGAGGTGTCGCCGCTCACGCCGGCGTTCACGACCCGATAGTCGAGGCCCGCGGCGTCGATCCGTTCCTGCACCAGCGCCGGAAAGGCCTGCTCCGCGAGCAGGCCGTAGCCGGCGGTCAGGCTGTCGCCGAGGAAGAGCACCACGGGGCGCTCGCGCGTCGGACCTGCCGGTGCGGGCGACGCCGTCGCGCGCCTGGCGCCGGACGCCGCCGCGCCGGCCGCGTCGCCTCCGGCGTCGCACCCCGCCCCCGCGAGTGCGCAGAGCAGGGCCGCTGCACGCAGGCGGGCCAGCCAGTACCGTTGGCGCCGGCGCCTCGCCTGCATCCGATGATCGTCGCCCGGAATCTCACGCAACGCTATCGCCGCACGGCAGGGGGCCCGCCCCTGACCGTGCTCGAAGGCGTGGACCTCGACGTGGCCGCCGGGGAGGTCGTCGCCGTGCTCGGCCCGTCGGGCAGCGGCAAGACGACGCTCCTCGGCCTGCTCGCCGGCCTCGACCGACCGAGCGCGGGGAGCGTGACCCTCGACGGCGTGGCGCTCGACAAACTCGACGAGGACGGGCGGGCGGCGCTGCGCGCCGAGCGGGTCGGCTTCGTCTTCCAGACCTTCCGGCTCTTGCCGACGCTGACCGCCCTCGAGAACGTGCTCGTGCCGCTCGAGCTCCTGCCCGACGGGCGGATTCCTGCTGCGGCCGAGGCGGAGGCGCGGGCCCGCGACCTGCTCGTGCGCGTGGGCCTCGGCGCCCGCCTCGATCACTACCCCGCGCAGCTCTCGGGCGGCGAGCAGCAGCGGGTGGGCCTCGCCCGCGCCTTCGCCGCCGGCCCGCTCCTGCTCTTCGCCGACGAGCCCACCGGCAACCTCGACCGCGAGACCGGCCGCACGGTGGCCGACCTGCTCTTCGCGCTCAATCGCGAGGCGGGGACGACGCTCGTGATCGCGACCCACGACCTCGAGCTCGCGGGCCGGGCCGGCCGCGTCGTGCGCCTCGACGCCGGCCGCATCGCGCGGATCGACGAGGCGGGGGAGCGCGGGTGAAGCGGCGCTTCGCGCTGGCGATGGCCCGCCGCGAGGCGCGCAGCGCGCGCAGGCGCCTGCTCCTCTACGGGAGCTCGATGGCGCTCGGCGTCGCCGGGCTGGTCGCGCTCCAGGGCCTGCGCAGCACGGTCCGCGCGGCGGTCGACGCACGCTCTCGAACGCTGCTCGGCGCGGATCTTCGCCTCGAGAGCCGCTCTCCCTTCGCGGGCGAGGCCGCACGCCTCCTCGGCGCGATCGAGGCGCTGGCGCAGGAGCCCGCGGCGCACGTCACGCGCTTCGGCTCGATGGTGCTCGTGCCGTCCTCCGGCCGCACGCGGCTCGTCGACGTCCACGGCGTGGACCCGAGCTATCCCTTCTACGGCGCGATCGAGACCGACCCGCCCGGCGCGTGGCCGGGGCTCCAGCGGGAGGAGCCGGTGGCGCTGGTCGACCCGGGCGCCCTCGTGCAGCTCGACCTGGCGCCGGGAGACGCGCTCCTGCTCGGATCGCTGCGCCTGCGCATCCTCGGCAGCGTGCGCCGCACGCCGGGCACCGTGGGCCTGCGCACGAGCGTCGCGCCGCGCGTCTTCCTCGCGCGGCGCCACGTAGCCGCCACCGGCCTCGTCGAGCGCGGCAGCCTCGTCGATCACCACGCCTACCTCCGCGTGGCGCCGGAGCGGCTCGGCCCGTGGCTCGAGGAGCAGCGGGGCGCGCTCGATGCCGCGCGCGTCCGCGAGGACACGGTGGAGGAGGTGCAGCGCGAGGCCTCCCGCAGCTTCGCGGCGCTGACGCGCAGCCTGGGACTCGTCGGGCTCGCGGCGCTCCTGCTCGGCGGCATCGGCATCGCGGCCGGCGTGCGGGTCTGGGTGCGCGAGCGCTTCGACAGCGTGGCCGTGCTGCGCTCCCTCGGCGCGTCGTTCGGCGACGTGCTGGCGGCCTACGGGATCGTCGCGACCGGGCTCGGCGCCGCGGCGGGCGCGGCCGGCGCGGCCCTCGGCACCGCCCTCCAGGCCGCCCTCCCCGCGCTGCTCGCCGGCCTCCTGCCCGTGGAGATCGCCTTCCGCCCCGATCCCGTCGCGATCGCGACGGGCCTGGCGCTCGGGCTCTGGATGACGGGGCTCTTCGTCGCGGGCCCGCTCTTCGACCTGGCCCGGGTGCCGCCCCTGCGCGCGCTGCGCCGCGACTTCGAGGCCGAGCCAGCGCCCCGCGCCGGGCGCGCGGCGCTGGCGCTCGCCCTCGGCGCGAGCCTGCTCGGGGCGTCGCTCTGGCAGGCGCCCAGCTGGCGCGTGGGCCTCGCCTTCGCCGGCGGCCTCGGCCTCGTCCTCGCCGCGCTCGCGGGCGCGAGCTGGGCCGCGACCGCGTGGCTGCGCCGGCACCGCGCGCGGCGCGCGCCCTTCTGGCTGCGCCAGGGCCTCGCGAACCTCTTTCGGCCGCGCAACCACACGCTCGCGACCGTCCTCGCGATCGGCTTCGGCCTCCACCTGGTGGCGACGCTGCACGCGGTGGAGCGCAACGTGCTGGCGCAGATCGCCCTCGACACGCGCCCCGACCGGCCGAACCTCGTGCTCTTCGACGTCCAGCGCGACCAGCTCGCGGAGCTCGAGGGCTTTCTCGCCGAGCGGGAGGCGCCCGTGCTCGAGCAGGTGCCGCTCGTGAGCGCGCGGATCGCGCGGGTGCGCGACCGCGACGTCGGGGACTGGCTGCGCGAGGCCGGGGAGCTTGCGCGCGGCCTGCGCTGGGCCCTGCGCCGGGAGTATCGGCTCACCTGGTCGGCCGAGCGGCGCGAGACCGAGCAGGTGGTGGCGGGCGCGTGGTGGACGGACGCGCCACGCCGCCCCGGCGAGCCCGCGCCCGTCTCGCTCGAAGAGGAGCTCGCGGCGACGCTCGGCGTCGGGCTCGGCGACCGCCTCGTCTGGGACGTGCAGGGCGTCGCGATCCCGAGCGTGGTGACGAGCCTGCGCGCGGTCGACTGGGGGCACCTCGCGACGAACTTCCTGGCGATCTTCCCGCCCGGCGTGCTCGAGGAGGCGCCGCGGAGCAGCGTGCTCCTGCTCCACGTGCCGGAGGCCGAAGCCCGGGCGCGGCTCCAGGGCGACCTGGTCGCGCGCTTCCCGAACGTCTCGGCGCTCGACGCCACGCTGATCCTCGAGGCCCTCGACGCCGTGCTCGCGCAGGTGGGCCTCGCGGTGCGCGCGCTCTCGCTCCTGACCCTCGCGGCGGGCCTCGTGATCCTGGTCGCGGCGGCCGCGGCTTCCCGCCACGAGCGCACCCGCGAGGCGCTGCTGCTGCGCACCCTCGGCGCGAGCGGACGCGTGGTGCGGCGCGTCGTCGCCACCGAGGCGATCGCGCTGGGCGCCCTCGCGGCCGGCGTCGGAGCCGCGACGGCCCTCGCGTCCTCCGCGGCCCTCGTCGTGTGGCTCTTCGAGCTTCCCTACCGGCCGCCCTGGGGCGACCTGGCGCTGCTCGCCCTCGCCACCTTCGTCACGACCGCCGCCCTCGGCGCGTGGCACGGCCGCCCCGCGACGCGCGGGAGCCCGCTCGCCGGCCTGCGCGAGGCGGAGCTGCTGGAGGGCGGTGCGGTGTAGGCCTTCGCGTCGGTAGCACCCACCCGCAGGTCCGCAGCCCCGGCGGGCAGAGACCAGAAACGGAGCGATGCTATTCCACGTAGCCAAGAGAGCGGAGCCGCTCGATCTCCTCGTCGCTGCCGGTCGCCTTGAGCTGGGTGATGGCCCGGGTGATGTCCGCGTCCGCCGGGTAACGCCGGGCGCCGAGGTCGAGCACGCCGATCGCGCCCGCGGCGTCGCCGCCCTCCTTCAGCTGTCCCGCCGTCTGCAGGTAGAGCGCGCCGGTGACCTGGGCGGACCAGGCCTCGGCCAGGCGCTCCAGCCGCGCCTGCACCTCGGCCGTCTGGCCGGCGCGCGCCTCGCCCTCGAGCGCCGCGAGCTCGAGACGCCAGGCGGTCGATCCCTCCGCTCCGGCGGCCAGGCCCCGCGTCGCCGCGGCCGCGGCCTCCGCATAATGGCCGGCCGTCAGGTGCCCGCGGGCCTCCTCGAGCTGCTGCTCGGGACCGGCGCCGCAGGCCACCAGCAGGCAGAGAAGGGCCAGCGCCGCCGCGCGCGACATGGAACGCCTCCCGCGTCGATGCAAGCCCAGGAAGTACCCCAGGCCGCCTTTCCTGTCACATCCCTCGGCGGCGCGAACGCGGCTCCGTTGGAGGGTGTCCCCTTCTCTGGCACTCTTTCTAGTCACCGGGGGAAGCCTTGAGGCCCGCTCGCTCACACTCCTGCCCGAGCTCCCGCGCCCCGCGCCGGCGACGCACGCCCGCCCTCGGGCTCGCCCTCTGCGCGCTCGGGCTCGCCCTCGCCGCGGGCCCGGCCGAGGCCTACATCGGCCCGGGCGCCGGCTTCGCCTTCGTGGGCGCGACCCTGGTGCTGCTCAGCACTTTCGTGCTGGTCGTCTTCACGCTCCTGACCTGGCCCTTCAGCCTGCTCTACCGCGCCATCCGGATCGGAAACCCGTACAAGCGCGCGATCGCGCCCCGCGTCGTCGTCCTCGGCCTCGACGGCATGGATCCCGGTCTCGCGCTCAAGCTCATGCGCGCGGGCCGGCTCCCGAACTTCCAGAAGCTCGCCGAGAAGGGCGTCTTCCGCCCGCTCGACACCTCGAACCCCTCCATCTCGCCCGTGGCCTGGTCCACCTTCAGCACGGGCGTCGACGCCAGCCGCCACGCCATCTACGACTTCCTGACCCGCGACCCCTGCACCTACGGCCCCATGCTCTCGTCGACCGACATCCAGGCCGCCCGCCGGGTCGTGAACATCGGACGCTACGTGGTGCCGCTATCGAAGCCCAGGATCAAGCTGCTGCAGAAGTCCCAGGCGTTCTGGAAGCTGCTCGGCGACCGGCACATCTTCAGCATCATCCAGCGGGTCCCGATCACCTTCCCGCCCGTGCCCTTCCGCGGTCTCCTGCTCTCCGGCATGTGCGTGCCGGACCTGCGCGGGAGCCAGGGCACCTTCTCCTTCTACAGCACGAAGCAGGACGAGCACGGCCACGCCGTCCACACCGGCGGCGAGCAGACCGTGCTGCGCCGCCAGGGCGACCGCATGCGCACGCGCATCGTGGGCCCGGAGAACGGCATGCTTCGCTCCGGGGGCCGCATGACGCTGCCGATGACGGTCCAGGTCGCCGGGGACCGCCGGCAGGTGCGCATCGAGATCGAGGGCAGCGAGCCCTTCGACCTGCCGCTGCGCACCTACTCGCCCTGGGTCCGACTCACCTTTCGCCCGGGCCTCGGCGTGAAGGTGCACGGGATCGCCCGCTTCCACCTGAACCGGGTCGAGCCCGAGGTCGAGATCTACATGACGCCGATCCACATCGACCCGGAGAACCCGGCGATGCCGATCAGCCATCCGCAGATCTACTCGGTCTACCTCGCGAAGAAGCAGGGGCCCTTCGCGACCCTCGGCCTGGCCGAGGACACCTGGGCGCTGAACGAGCGGGTGATCGACGAGAAGACCTTCTTCGAGCAGGCGATGGCGATCTACGAGGAGCGCGAGCGCATGTTCCTCGACGCGCTGGCGCAGACGAAGAAGGGCCTCGTCACCACCGTCTTCGACACGACCGACCGCGTGCAGCACATGTTCTACCGCTATCTCGACCCCACGCACCCGGCCAACGCGGGCAAGGACACGAGCGAGTGGGCCGACGCGATCCCGCAGGTCTACGAGCGCGTGGACGCCCTGCTGGGGAAGATCTGGCACGAGGTCGAGCGGCCGGACACGGTCTTCATGGTCATCAGCGACCACGGCTTCACGAACTTCCGCCGCGGCGTGAACCTCAACACCTGGCTGCGGGAGAACGGCTACCTGGCGCTCCAGGAGGGCCACGAGACGAGCGGCGACTGGTTCGAGCGCGTCGACTGGTCGCGGACGCGGGCCTTCTCGCTCGGGCTCACCGGGCTCTTCGTGAACCGCCAGGGCCGCGAGGCCAGCGGCATCGTCCGCGAGGGCGCGGAGTACCGGAGCCTCGTCGACGAGATCGCCTGCAAGCTCGAGGCGCTGGTCGACCCGCAGACTGGGCTGCGGGCCGTCCGCAAGGCGCGCGCGACCTGGAAGACCTTCGACGGCCCCTACCGGCTCGACGCGCCCGACCTCCTGATCGGCTACGAGGGTGGCTACCGGAGCTCCTGGGAGTGCGCGACGGGGGCCGTCACCGCCAGCGTGTTCAGCGACAACGTGAGGAGCTGGTCCGGCGACCACTGCGTCGACCCCGAGATCGTGCCGGGCGTCTTCTTCTGCAACCGGCGCATCGCCAGGGAGAAGCCGCGCCTGATCGACCTCCCCGTGAGCGTGGTCGAGCTCTTCGGCCAGCAGCGCACCCGCCAGATGCAGGGCGAGATGATCTTCGCGGAGGGCGCCGCCGTCGGGGGCTGCTTCGATCCACGGCTCCTCGACCAGTCCGGGGCGGCGCCCGGAGCGCGCGTCGAGCTCGAGCAGGACGCCGCGTGAGGCTTCGCGCCGTGGCCCTCTTGCCGCTGGCCCTGGCCACGGCCCTCGCGTGCGGACCGCAACGCGAGGCGCCGGGGCCGCACGGGCTCTTCGTGCTGGGCGTGGACGGGCTCGATCCCGTGATCCTCGACCGCCTGATGGCGGAGGGGACGATGCCCCACTTCGCCGAGCTCGCCCGCGAGGGCAGCTATCAGCGCCTCGGCACCTCCAATCCGCCCCAGAGCCCCGTGGCCTGGTCGAACTTCGTGACCGGCCGCGACCCGGGCGGCCACGGCATCTTCGACTTCGTCCACCGCGACCCGGTCACCTACCGGCCGATCTCGTCGGCGACCCCGCCCGCCCCGGACCCCGGATCCGCCCTCGAGTTCTTCGGCTGGGTGATCCCGCTGAGCGGCCCGGAGATCGTGAACAACCGCGGCGGGACGCCGTGGTGGGACCTGCTCGTGGCGCACGGCGTCGACACCGAGGTGTACCGCGTCCCCGGCAACTACCCGGTGCCGCAGAGCGACGCCAAGGTGCTGGCCGGCATGGGCACGGTGGACATGCGGGGCGGCTACGGCACCTACACGCTCTTCGCGGACCGCCCGGTCGAGGCGGACGACCCGAAGGGCGACATCCAGCAGGTGAGCGTCCAGGACTTCGACCTCGACGGCACGCCCGACACCGTCGAGGCGACCCTCAAGGGGCCGCCGGACCTCTTCCACCTGCGGCCCGGCGAGGTCCCCGGTCCGGGCGACTACCTGACGGCGCGCGTGACGGTGCACCTCGATCCCGAGTCCGACACCGCCGTGGTGAAGGTGGGCTCCGAGGCGACCCTGCTCCGGGAGGGGGAGTGGTCCGAGTGGATCGACGTGGGGTTCGACGCGCTGCCCGCGGGACTCATGCCGCTCGCGGGCGCGGTGCGCTTCTTCGCGAGGGAGCTGCGCCCGGCCTTCGAGCTCTACGCCTCGGCGGTGAACCTCTCGCCGGCGAGCCCGCCGCAGGTCGTGACGAGCCCCGACGAGTGGGTGGAACCGCTCTACGCCGCGCTCGGGCACTTCTACACCCTCGGCATGCCCGAGGAGACCGGTGCGCTCCGCGACGGAGTCTTCAGCGACGACGACTACCTGAGGCAGGTGGCGCTGGTCCAGCAGGACTCGCGCGCCCTGCTCGAGCTGGCCCTCGATCGCTTCGCCCCGGGGGACGCGACCTTCGTCTACCTCTCGGACATCGACCTGAACTGCCACATGCTCTGGCGCCACGCGGATCCGAAGTATCCGGGCCTCGGCCACCCCGCGCGCGATCCCGCCATCGCCGCCGCCCACGCCCACGACATCGAGGGCTTCTACCGGGACGTGGACGCGGCGCTGGGCCGCGTGCGCGAGCGCCTACCTGACGGAACCCGCCTCCTCGTGATGAGCGATCACGGCTTCCAGCCCTACACGCGGAAGTTCCACCTGAACGCCTGGCTACGCGACCGGGGCTACCTGCTGCCGAAGGACGGCCAGCGGACCGGCCGGGTCGGGCTCGAGGACGTGGACTGGTCGCGCTCGCGCGCCTACGGCATCGGGTTCAACGGGCTCTACCTGAACCTCGCGGGCCGCGAGTCCCGGGGCAGCGTGCGGGCGGAGGAAGCGCCGGCCCTGCTCGAGGAGATCGCCGCGAAGCTCGAGGCCGAGCGCGACCCCGCGAACGGCGCGCCGGTCGTGCTGCGCGCCTATCCCGCCCGGGAGGTGTTCCACGGCGAGCGCGTCTCCGAGGCTCCGGACCTCGTGGTGGGCTACAACCAGGGCTACGCCGGCTCCGATCCCTCCACGCTCGGCGAGATCACCGAGGCCGTGCTCGAGGACAACACCTCGCGCTGGTCCGGGAACCACCTGATCGATCCGCGCCTCGTGCCGGGCGTGCTGCTCGCGAACGCTCCGATCGCCGACGGGGAGCACGACCTCACGGACGTCACGGTGTCGATCCTGGATCACTACGGGCTGCCCCCGGCGCCGGGAATGCTGGGCCGGTCGTTCCTGCGCGCCGGCGCGCAGGCCCCGCGATCGCCTGCCCCGGGCCCGGCGGGCCCGGGGCGCTAGAGAGGACCCCATGTTCGGTGCCAACGCCGTCAAGGTGAAGCTCGACCGCGACCTCGTCGACAAGCTGCGCAAGGTGGCCGACGTCGCCGGCTACGCGACGGTCGAGGAGTTCATCACGCACATCCTCGAGAAGGAGATGCTCCATTTCGAGGGCGCCAAGGACGACAAGGACATGCGCGAGCGCCTGAAGGGGCTCGGCTACATCAGCTAGCGTGGCGACCTGGAACGAGCTCTCGAGCGCGGTCTTCGACGCGCTGCTGGCGCCCTTCGGGCACGGCCCGGCGTGGTTCGACCTCCTGCTCTGGCCGGTCCTGGCGGGCGTGCTGGCGCTCGGGGTGTACAAGCGGCTGAGCGACCAGAAGGGGATCGAGCGCGCCAAGAATCTCATCGCGGCCCATCTCTACGAGATCCGGCTCTTCCGTCACGACCCGCTCGCGGTGCTCGCCTCGACCGGCAGGATCTTGTTCCGCAACGGCATCTACCTGGGCCACAACCTGCTCCCGCTGGCCGTGCTCCTGCTGCCGATGCTGGCCGTGCTGGCCCAGCTCGAGGCGAACTACGCCTTCGATCCGGTCCCCGTCGGCTCGGTCGAGCTGCTTCAGGTGCGGCTCGATCCGAAGGCCGGAGTCCCGGCGCGCGAGGTGCGGCTCGAGGTGCCCCCGGGCATCGCGCTGGACGCGCCGCCGGTCCGGAGCGCGGACGGCGAGATCTTCTGGCGCCTGCGCGCCGAGGCTCCCGGCGACCACGTGCTCGCGCTCACGGTGGGAGGCGAGACGCTCACCAAGACCTGGGCGGTCGGGGGCGACCCCCGCAAGGTGCCGCAGAAGCGCACCAAGAGCTGGGAGGCCTTCCTCTACCCCGGCGAGCCGGCGTTGACGCAACGCTCTTCCGTCCACACCATCGCGCTCCGCTATCCGGAGCGCGACCTCGGTTGGCTACCCGGCGGCGAGCTCGGGATCCTCGCCACCTTCTTCGGGCTCTCGCTGCTCGCGGGCTTCGCGCTCAAGGGGCGCTTCGGGGTCACCCTGTAGCTCTGGGGGGCAGACGGCCGTGGCCGATCGGATGCGCAGCTGGCTCCGCCGGCGGAGATACGGGACCCCGGTCTACGTGGTCTCGGGCCTGCCCCGTTCGGGCACGTCCATGATGATGCACATGCTCGAGGCCGGCGGCATCGCGCCCTTCAGCGACGGCGAGCGGGCCGCGGACGTCGACAACCCGGAGGGCTACTACGAGCTCGAGCGGGCCAAGAACCTCGAGAAGGACGCGGACAAGAGCTGGGTGCGCGAGGCGCGCGGGCGCGCGCTCAAGGTCATCTCGTTCCTGCTGCGCCACCTGCCCGACGAGAACGCCTACCGCATCGTCTACATGCGGCGACACCTCGACGAGGTGCTGCGGAGCCAGGACAAGATGCTGCACCGCCTCGGCAACCAGGCGCCGGACGCCGAGGCCCTGGCGACGAAGGAGGCCTACCGCAACGACATCATCGCCGCGCGGCTCCACGCGCGGAAACGGTCCAACATGGAGATGCTCGAGGTCCACTACGCCGAGGCCGTCGCGGATCCGGCGACCGCGGCGCGGGCCGTGAACGCCTTCCTCGGCGGACACCTCGACGAGGCGGCCATGGCGGCCGCCGTGAACGCGCACCTCTACCGGAACCGGGTCTAGAGCGGGAAGCCAGGAGGAGGACACGCCCTGGGCCAAGGACGCCGATCGAGCTCGGGAAGGCGGGTGGCGGTGTTTCCGGAGCCTGCGGCGATCGGGCCGGTGATGAACCTGATCGGCGTCGCCCAGGGCCTGCGCGAGCTCGGACACGAGTGCATCTTCATCCTCGACCCCGGCATCGCGGGCAAGGCGGCGGCCTACGGTTTCGAGGAGCGGCACCTCTCGTGCATGGAGCCGATGGCGCCGGAGGCGTCGGCGAAGTACTGGGACGAGTTCGTGCAGCAGTACCTGCCGGCCTTCCGGACGTCGCCGTACGAGCAGATCTCGACCTACGTCAAGGGCTGCTGGGAGGCCATCGTCGCCACGTCGGAGTGGTCGGTGCGAAACGGCCTCGGCGATCTGCTCGCGCAGCTGCGCCCCGATCTGATCGTCAACGACAACGTCGCCCTCTACCCGGACACCGAGCGGGCCGGCTGCCCGTGGGTGCGCATGATCTCCTGCAGCGAGAACGAGATCGGGGATCCGGACATCCCGCCGCACCTCTCGGGCTGCGCCGAGAACGACCGGGCCGGCTTCGAGCGCTTCCGCCGGCGCTTCGAGGAGGTGATCGGGCCGGTCCACGACCGCTTCATGGACTTCGTCGAGTCCTGCGGCCACGAGCGGCTCCCCTTCCCCGAGTTCGTGGCGCCCTCGCCCCATCTGAACCTTCTGCTCTATCCGCGCCCCCTGCGCTTCCGGCGGCGCCGGCCGCTCGACCCCCGGCGCTTCGTCTACCTCGACGGCTGCGTGCGGCGCGAGGCCGAGGCGTACCGGGTGCCCTCGTTCGGAGCCCACGCCGGCGCGCCGCTCGTCTACTTGAGCTTCGGAAGCCTCGGGACCGCCGACGTGGACCTGATCCGGCGCATGATCGACGTGCTCGGGAGGGCGCCCTACCGCGTCCTCGTGAACGTCGGCGACCATCGCGCGCGCTACGAGACGCCCCCGCAGAACGTGCGCCTCGCGCCGTGGTACCCGCAGGCGGCCGCGCTCCCGCACTGCGACGTGGTGATCCAGCACGGCGGCAACAACACGCTCTCGGAGACGCTCTTCTACGGCAAGGCGCCGCTCGTGATGCCCTTCGTCTGGGACGGGCACGACAACGCGCAACGCGTGAACGACACGAATCACGGCATCGGCATGCATCGCTACGAGTGGAGCGACGACGAGCTGCTGCGCAACATCGAGCGCCTCCGGGTCGACGAAGCGATCCAGGCCCGCCTGCGCGAGACGAGCGCCACCATGCAGGCGCACGACGGCCGGGAGACCGCCGCGAAGCGCATCCACGAGCTGCTCGAGGCGACCGCACCTCGCGCGGGGAGGCCCTGAGGGGCATGGCGTCCGAACGGCGCGACTTCGCCTGCGGGCTCATCGAGGGCTTCTACGGCGAGCCCTGGAGCTTCGAGGCACGGGCCGGCTACGCGACCTTCCTGAAGGAGAGCGGCTTCGACTTCTACGTGTACGCGCCGAAGGCCGACACCCATCTGCGCAGGGCCTGGCGCCAGGACTGGCCCGCCGCGCAGTGGCGTGCGCTCGAGAAGCTCCGCGCCGGCTACCGGGAGCGCGGCGTGGCCTTCGGCATGGGCCTCACCCCCTACGGAACCCAGACCGAGTACGGCTCGGGGGCCCGGAGCGACCTGCGGCGAAAGCTGGCGCGGATCGGCGAGCTGGAGCCGGATCTCCTGGCCGTCCTCTTCGACGACGTGCCGGGCATCGTCGGGGACCTGGCCGAGCGCCAGGTGGCGGTCGCCCACGATGCGAGGGACGCGAGCCGCGCGCGCTCGTTCCTGTTCTGTCCGACCTATTACAGCGACGACTCCGTTCTCGAGTCGGCGCTCGGGCCCATGCCGGGCCGCTACCTGGAGGAGCTCGGCCAGCGCCTCGATCCGGAGATCGAGATCTTCTGGACCGGCCCGCGCATCTGCTCGCGCGAGTACAGCGAGGCCCATCTCTCGGACGTGGCCGGGCGCCTCGGCCGCAAGCCCTTCCTATGGGACAACTATCCCGTGAACGACGGACCCCGGATGTGCCGGTACCTCCACCTGCGCGCGGTCGCGGGACGACCCCCGGGGCTGCGGGACTGGACGCGCGGGCTCGCCGCCAATCCGATGAACCAGCCCGAGCTCTCGAAGATCCCGCTCCGCACGCTCCGCGAGAGCCTCGCGACGGGCCGCGGCTACGACCCGGCCGCGGCCTTCCGGAAGGCCGCCCGAGCGGTCTGTGGGCCGGCCCTCGCCGAAGCGCTCGAGGAGGACCTGGCGGCGCTCCACGACCAGGGGCTCGGCGCGCTCGACGCCGCGGGGCGGGCCGCGCTGCGCGCGCGCTATGCGGGCTTCGAGGAGCCGGTCGCCCGCGAGGTCGTGGCATGGCTCGACGGCCGCTTCGAGCCGTCCGCGGAGGTCCGGGCCGAGTTCGACGGCTGGAACGTCTGAACCGCACCCGCTGGCGAGGCCCCACCGTTCGGCTTCTCCGGCCGAGGCGCCGCGATCCGCTCCCCTCCATCGGGTAAAATAGCTCCAGCTCGGTCCGAGCCGAACCGCGGAACGGCAAGGCGGCGGAGCCGCCGCGCAGCGAGTCGGAGGCGAGCGGAGGCCTGGACTGGGCGTGGGCAGCGATTCATGAGGGAGCAACGCACGACCCGGGCCGGACGGTCGGCAGGGCTCGCGATCGTCGGGGCCTTGCTGGCGGCCACGCTGTCCGTCGCGGCGTCGAGGGCCGCCGACCCGCACGGAGCCCTGCCCCGGGAGGTCGCTCCCGGCGTCTTCCGCTCGGCCCAGCCCGACCCCGAAGGACTGCGCGCCGCGCAGGAACGGGGCGTGCGAACCGTCGTCGTCCTGCGCACGAGCGTGCCGGAGGAGGAGCGCGAAGCGGCCGCGCAGCTCGGCCTCGAGCTGGTGCACGTCCCGATGGACGGTACGCACATGCCTTCGATGCAAGAGGTGGAGCGGGCGCTCGCGCTGATCCTGGATTCGTCGAAGCGTCCCGTCCTCGTCCATTGTGCTCACGGGGAGGAGAGAACCGGGGCCGTGATCGCCGCCTACCGCGTCGTCGCGAACGGTTGGGACCCCGCGGCGGCCGAGGCGGAGGCGATCCGGCTCGGGTTCGGCTTCGACGACCTCGGGGAGTTCCTCGTCCGCTTCCAGGATCACTGGCTGCACCGGTGATCCTTCGAGCGTCTGCCCGCTCGGCCGCCGCGCCCATCGCACGCGAGGATGAAGCGGTAGCCTTCCGGCCCGGCGTTCCGGGCGCGGAGGACGACCGATGCGGAGAAACACCGGTCTGGCGGCGTGGCCGGTCGTGGCCCTGTTCGCCGCGGCCTGCTCGCTCGAGCCGAGCGGGGAGCGGCCGGGCCTCTGGATCTCCGGCGAGGCCGCGCGCGCGCCGGCCAGCGACTGGTCGTTCACCGACGGCGTGGAGGAGATCCTGATCGAGACGCGCACCGGCTACGGCCTGCCGCACTCGGTCACGATCTGGTGCGTCGCGATCGACGGCGAGCTCTACGTCGGTGCGAGCGCGCCCGACTTCCCGAAGGAGAGACGCTGGGTCCGCAACGTGCGGCGCGCCCCGGACGTGCGCCTCGAGATCGCCGGGCGGATCTACGAGCGGCGCCTCGAGCTCATCTCCGATCCGGCGCGGACCGACGCCGTCAACCGGGTCTTCGGCCGCAAGTACCGCTACGACGTCGACGAGGATCCAGACCCCGTCGTCTACTGGCGCGTCGTCGACCGCGGCTAGAACACGCCGGGCTGACAGGCCGCCGACACGAGGAGCGCCGGGGCCAGCCCTCCCACCCACCGATCCGGATCCCGATCCTCGACCACCTACCGGATCGAGAGGAGCAGGTGCGTCCTCCCCGGTATCGGAGCCGGAGAGACCCCCTATCCGGCGTTCACGAGGGCCTCGACGCCGAGAACGTGACGACGCTTGAACCGCAGGTTAGGCCGCAACGAAGCAAAGAGGCGTGCCTTGGACGCGGCTTCGTCGGTCGGGTATCCTCCCGGTGCGATGGCGGAAAAGCTCGAGCTCGAGTCGCTGATTTCCGTCTCCTCCGACGTCATGAGCGGCACTCCCGTGTTCGCTGGCACGCGCGTTCCCGTGAAGAATCTCCTCGACTACCTTGCGGCCGGGGAGTCTCTCGACGAGTTCCTGGAGCAGTTCCCCACGGTCAAGCGCGATCAGGCAGTCGCGCTGATCTCGCTTGCGGAGAAGCTTCTCTTGGCTCGTGTCCATGAAGCTTCTCCTCGATGAGTCTCTCCCGAGGGACCTGAGGCTCCATCTCCCCGGGTACGAAGTCGTCAGCGTTCCCCAGCGCGGCTGGGCGGCCCAGCAGAACGGTGAGTTGCTCGAACTCGCGAGCGCGGAGTTCGACGTCTTCGTCACGGCCGACCACAATCTCGAACACCAGCAGAATCTCTTGACGCTCCCAGTTGCTGTCGTGGTCTGTCCGTAGCGCCGGCGCCTTCCCTCCCGCCCACCGATCCGGATCCCGGCGTCCGGGCGACCATGGGATCCTCCAGGCGCGTTGGAGAGGCAGCCGAATCGGGGGACCCGGCGCCGCACGGTCTATCATCGCTCCAGGAAGCTCGTCCAGGGGGGGGCCAGGGCTCGGCGGCCGAGCGCGGGCTCCGCCTCGACACGCCGACGCCCGGCTCACCGCCTTCGAGCGGGAGGACGATGCACGGCGTGTGAGTCGGACGGGGGGGCCGCCACCGTGACGGACGTCGAGATACGGATCGCCTGGGCTTCCTGGGCCCGGCGCCTCGGCGTGGCCGCGCTCGGACTCGCCCTCGCCGTGGCTCTCGGGGCTCTCGTGCCGAAGCGCCTTCCCGAGCCCGCGCTACCCAACCGTGTCCTCGCGCGCCCCCACCGGATCGTCCCCGGCCAGCAGGTGGAGGCGACCAAGCTCGTGGAGCGCCTCGAGCGGCTCCGCTATCGACGCACCCGGTCCTCCGCGCCCGGCCTCGGCGAGTATTTCCTCGCCGAGGATCGCATCGCGATCCACCAGCGCGAGTTCGCGGGTACGCAGGGGTCCGTCGCGCCCGCGCGCTTCGAGCTGCGTCTCGACGGGCGCGGCCGCGTGGCCGCGATCCGCGGCGAGCGCGGGCAGCAGCGCGACGAAGCCTTCCTCGATCCCGAGACGCTCGGCGCTCTCGCGGACGACTCTCCCGTGGACCGCGTGCTGGTCCGGCTCGGCGATCTGCCGCGGTCCCTGGTCGACGCCGTGCTCGTCGTCGAGGATCGCCGCTTCCACGAGCACCACGGCCTCGACCTGCGCCGGCTGGGCGGAGCGCTGCTCGCCAACCTGCGCGCCCGGCGCGTGCGCCAGGGCGGCAGCACGATCACGCAGCAGCTGGTCAAGAACGTCTTCCTCTCGCACGAGCGCACCGTGCTGCGCAAGGTGCGCGAGATCTGGCTGGCGCTGCGCGTGGAGCGGGCGCACACCAAGGAAGAGATCCTCGAGGCCTACCTCAACACGATCTATCTCGGTCAGCGCGGGGCCGTGTCGGTGGTGGGCGTGGAGGCCGCCGCCCGGCACTATTTCGGCCGCTCCGCGCGCACGCTCGGCCTCGCGGAATCGGCGCTCCTGGCCGGCATGATCCGCGGGCCCGGCTTCTACTCGCCCTTCCAGCACCCCGAGCGCGCGCGCGAGCGCCGGGACCGCGTGCTCGCGAGGATGGCCAGGGCGAAGTTCGTCTCCGAGCCGGAGGCCGCGGCCGCCGCGAAGCGCCCGCTCGGCAACGTGGCCCTGCCGCCCGCAACGCCCCGCCCCGCCTGGTTCCTCGCGAAGCTCGAGCGCGACCTCAAGGCCGACCTCCCCGGCGTCGACCTGCGCGAGGACCGCGTCGTCGTCTTCACGGGGCTCGACGCCCAGCTCCAGCTCGACGCGGAGAGCGCCGTGCGCCGCGGGATCGGGGAGCTCGAGGCCGCGTTCCCGCGCTTGCGCAATGCCGACGCACCGCTCCAGGCCGCGCTCGTGGCGCTCGATCCCGCGAGCGGCGCGATCCTCGCCTACGTAGGCGGGCGGAGCTTCTCGGAGAGCCAGTTCGACCGCGCGGCCCAGGCGCGGCGCCAGCCCGGGAGCGCGTTCAAGCCCGTGGTGCTGCTGGCCGCGCTCGCGCGCGGCGCCGACGGGGCTCCCGCCTTCACGCTCGCCTCGATGCTGCGCGACGAGCCGCTCGAGGTCGACACGCCGGAGGGGCCGTGGCGGCCCGCGAACTACGAGCAGGAGTTCCACGGCGCGATCACGCTGCGCCGCGCGCTCGCGGACTCGGTGAACGTGCCCTTCGTGCGTGTGGGGCTCGCGCTCGGGCCCGCGGCGATCGTCGACGCGGCACGACGCATGGGCATCGACTCACCGCTCGAGCCGGTGCCGAGCCTCGCGCTCGGCGCGGGCGAGGTCTCGCCGCTCGAGCTGGCGCGCGCCTACGCGCTGCTCGCGAACGGCGGCGAGCGGGTCGCGGTCCGCTCCGCCTTCCTCGTCACGGACGCGGGGGGCCGCGTGCTGCGCGAGGCATCGCCGCTTCGCGAGCGCGCGTTCGATCCCGCCGAGGTCGCGCTCGTGACCTCCGCGCTGGAGGGCGCGGTGGACGAGGGCACGGGACGCGGGCTTCGCGCGATGGGCTACGAGGGTCCCGTGGCCGGGAAGACCGGCACCACGAACGACGCGCGCGACGCCTGGTTCGTGGGCTACACGCCCGAGCTCGTGGCCGCGGTCTGGGTGGGATTCGATGACGGCCGGCCGCTCGGGCTCACCGGCGCGCGCGCCGCGCTCCCGATCTTCGGCCGCTTCCTGATCGACGCGCTCGGAGCGGAAGGGGGAAGCGGGTTCCCGGAGCCCCCCGGCCTCGAGTCCGTCGCGATCCACGAAGGCACGGGCCTGCGCGCGGGCTTCCTCTGCTGGGGCCGGCGCGAGTGGTTCCTCGAGGGCACCGCGCCGCGCGAGCGCTGCGGGCCCGGCTGGTTCGCCCGGGACGAGCCCCCGCAGCCCGACGCGGGGCCCAGCCCCCCGCGCGAGCCGCCGTCCGATCCGATCGGGCGCCTCTTCGGGAAGCTCCTCGACCTCGTGGAGGAGGCGGCGCGCCCGCGGTGAACACTGGCGCCCCCGGAAGCGCTCGACCTGGATGCACATCATCGCCCCTCGCTCGCCATAGAATCGTGCGCCCCCTCGAGAGGAGGACGAAGTGAGACAGCAAGCCCGCTGGGCCCTCGCTCTGGCCCTGGCCGTGTTCGCGGCACCGCCCGCGCCGGCCCAGGCGCAGGAACGCACGTTGGCGCTGGTGGGTGGGATGCTGCTCGACGGCCACGACGGCCCCCCCTTGCACCACGCGTCGGTCGTGATCGAAAACGAGAAGATCGTCGCGGTCGGCCCGATGAGCGAGGTGAAGGTTCCAGAGGGCGCCACCGTGGTCGACACCCGCGGCCGGGTGATGCTGCCGGGCCTGATCGATCTGCACGTGCACTTGATCATCCTCGGCCACGGCGATTACTCGCGCTGGGACCCGTGGATCGCCCAGAACGAGCTGGTCGAGAAGGTGATGGAGATCTCGGCGAAGCAGCTGCTGATGGCGGGGATCACGTCGGCGGTGGACCTGGGCGGCACGCTGAAGGAGAGCCTGAGCGTCCGCGACCGGATCAACCGGGGCGAGATCCCGGGCCCGCGGATGTGGATGGCCGGCCCCTGGATCACCCGCGACCCGGGCGACTACTCGGACGCGCTGCCCACCCAGATCCTGGTCGACACGCCCGGCGAGGCTGCAAGGCGGTCGACCGGCCTCGGCGCAGCTCGCCTGGGGGGCCCCGTGGCCGTGGGGCTTCGACCCGTTCGAGAGGCTCCGCGTGATCGACTGGGGGGACGTGCTGTTCGACGAGGGCTACGTCGATCGCATGCTCGAGGCCGTCGAAGACCATGCCTCGAACGTGCTCGCCCGCGGCGCGTCGCTGCTCACCTTCGGCGGTGACCACCTGGTGACGCTGCCGCTCCTGCGCGCCCACGCCCGACGCTTCGGGCCGCTCGCCCTGGTGCACTTCGACGCGCACTCGGACACCTGGCGGGAGGAGACCCTCAACCACGGCAGCATGTTCTTCCACGCGCTGCGCGAGGGCCTGCTCGTCCCCGAGCACTCGGTCCAGATCGGGATCCGCACCCACAACGACGAGACCCACGGCTTCGACCTGCTCGACGCGGTCTGGGTGCGCCGGCACGGGCCCGAGGCCACGGCCCGGCGGATCCGCGAGACGGTGGGGGACCGCAAGGCCTACCTCACCTTCGACGTCGACTGCCTCGACCCGAGCGTCGCGCCCGGGACCGGAACGCCGGTGGTAGGCGGCCTCGGTACGCTCGAGGCGCGGGAGATCCTATGGGGCCTGGGGGGCGTCGACCTGGTGGCGATGGACGTGGTGGAGGTGGCGCCGCTCTACGACGTGGCCGAGGTGACCTCGCTGGCTGCCGCCACGCTGGCTCTCGACTACCTGGCGCTGCGCGCCCGGCCGCTCCCGCCGGCCCGGCCGGAGTCGGACTGAGCGGCGGCGCGGTCGATCCATCCGGGCCCCGGGCGTAGAGTAGGGGGACCGAAGCGGGAGAGGCCCCATGAAGCTGCGCGCACTCCGAGCCCACGGGTCGCTCCTCGTCGCGGCCGCCGCCCTGGCGCTGGGTCCGGCGACGGCCGACGCCGTGCCGAAGCCGGGCGTCCGCCTGCGCATCCTGAACGTCAACCTCTTCTACGGGGGCGACGAGATCAGCGCGGCGTCCGGCAAATGGTGCCACCGCAGCGACGGCTGCCCGGAAAACCTCGCGCGGATGATCGACGCGATCCAGGCCGCGGCGCCCGACGTCGTCGCGCTCGAGGAGGGCGAGCACAACACGCGCGCGATCGCCGATGCGCTCGGCTTCCACGCGAGCGAGCGGATGCAGATCGCGTCGCGTTACCCCCTGATCGATCCGCCCGGCGGCGACGGCGTCTACGTCTTCGCCGAGGTCGCGCCCGGCCGGGTCGTGGCGCTCATGAACGTGCACCTGCCGGCCGACCCCTACGGCCCGTACCTCGTGCGCGACGGCGCGACGCTCGAGGAGGTGCTGGCGCTCGAGAACGCTCTGCGCGTGCCGGCCCTCGCGCGCCAGCTCGCGGCGCTGCCGGGGCTCCTGGCGCAGGGCATCCCGGCTTTCTTGAGCGGCGACTTCAACTCGCCCTCGCACCTCGACTGGACGCCCGCGGTCGCCGCGGTGCGCAGCGAGGTGCGCTACCCGGTCGACTGGCCCGTCGGCCGCGTGCTCGCCAGCGCGGGGTTCCGCGACTCCTACCGCGAGGTTCACCCCGACCCGGTCGCCGTGCCGGGCTTCACCTGGACGCCCGGGAGCCTCGAGGGCGTCGAGAACGAGGTGCACGATCGCATCGACTGGGTGCTGGCCGCCGGCGACGCCGTCGCCGCCGACAGCAGCGTGCTCGGCGAGGCGGGCGGCCCGGACGTCGGCATCGAGATCGTGGACTACCCGACCGACCACCGCGGCGTGGTCACGAGCTTCGACGTCGTGCCCGCGGTGCCCCCGATCTTCGTCGCGGTGGGAAACCGCCGCGTCTTCGTCGGTGATCCCCTCTCGGTCGCCTTCCACGCGCCCGGGCACCGCGGCGAGCGCCTGGCGATCGCTCCCGCCGGCGGCGGCGGGGCGGAGGCGCGGGTCGCGCTGCCCACGGGCGCGCAGAATCCCACGGAGGGCTCGCTGGTCTTCGCCACCGATGGGCTCGCGCCGGGCAGCTACGATGCGCTGCTGCTCGACGCCCGGGGCCGCGTGCTCTCGCGCAGCCGCTTCTGGCTCTACGCCGCCGGCACCGAGCCCTCCGTCGCGACCTCGAAGGCGCTCTACGCGAGCGGCGAGCCGATCGTCGTCTCCTGGCAGGCCGCGCCGGGCATGCGCTGGGACTGGCTCGGGATCTTCGCGCCGGGCGAGGGGGACGGGAATCCGAACGCCACGACCTGCAACGCCTCGACCTGCGGGAACGGTCGCTACCTGCTCTACGAGTACACGCGGACCGAAATCGAGGGGAGCGCCCGCTTCGGCCCGGATTCCCTCGTGGGCGTGTCCACGTGGCCGCTCCAGGCGGGGAACTACGAGATCCGCCTGCTCCTCGACGACGGCTACCGCTCGCTGGCGTCGTCGGCGCCTTTCAAGGTCGTGAACCCGTAGCCGGAGCCGCGAGGCCGCCCTCGGTGCGGGCGGGGTATCCTGCCGACCGCTCCATGCGCGGTGCGGCCCGTTGGACGACGATCTTTCTCGCTCTGTCGGCAGCGGCCGCGAGCCCCTCTCCCGTCCACGCGCGACCCTTCCGGATCGGCGAGCTGGAGGGCGTCGCCAACGTCGAGCTGAGCTACGGCCTGCTGGCGCGCGTCGAGGATCGCGACCCGCAGCTCGTCGCGATCGCGGACGGCGGAAGCGCCCGGTCGGCCAGCTTCGACGACGGAGACCTCAACTACGACCCGGGAATCGTCTCCAACATGGTCCAGGCGAGCGGAGAGCTCGCGGTGCGCTGGAGGTTCCTCGGCGCGTACGTGCGCGGAATCGGCTTCTACGACTTCGAGACGGAGCTCTCCGATCGCGAGCGCAGCGATCTCTCGAGCGATGCCGACCGCTACGTCGGCAAGCGCGGCGAGGTGCGCGACTACTACCTCGACGCGCGCTTCCAGGTCCGCGGCATGCCCCTGCAGCTGCGCCTGGGGAACCAGGTGCTCAACTGGGGGGAGAGCACCTTCCTGCGCTTCGGCGTGCAGACCGTGAACCCGCTGGACCTGGCGGCGGCCTTCCGCCCGGCGAGCTCGGCCCAGGACCTCCAGACGCCGCAGGGGATGCTGTGGGCATCCGCGATCCTGACCGAGGAGGTGGCCATCGAGGCCTACTACCAGTACGACTGGGAGCCGGTGCGCACGCCTCCGATCGGCTGGTTCTTCTCCGACAACGACACGCTCGGTGCGGACGGCCTCGGCGCCGCCATGGCGGGCTCGGGCCTCTTCTCCGATCTCGGGACCGATCTCGACTCCGCCTTCCGGCTCCCGACCGGCACCCTCGGCTTCGATCCCGACTTCATGCGGATTCCCGGGCGCGGCAGCGACGAGCCGAACGACCAGGGACAGGGCGGCTTCACGGTGCAGGCCATCCTCCCGAGACTCAACTCGACCAAGCTCGCGCTCCACTTCATCAACTACCACAGCCGCCTGCCCCTCGTGAACGCGCGGACGGCGGACGCCGCCGCCGTCGCCGCCACCTCGCCGGAGGCGGTAGCCGCCCGGGCCGCCGCGCTCGCGCCCGTCTACGAAGCGGAGGGCCTCCCACCCGGTCAGGCCGCTCTCGCCGCAGCCGCCGCCGCCTCGACGCTCACGGTCGGGGAGTACGCCAGCGCGGCGAGCTACTTCGCCGAGTATCCGGAGGACATCCGGATGCTCGGCGCGAGCTTCAACACGGCGACTCTGCGCACGGGCACGCTCGTTTCAGGCGAGGTCTCCCATCACTTCGACTACCCCTTCCAGATCCTGCCGGCCGACGTCTTCAGCGCTGCGTTCTCGCCGATCGAGTTCGATCCGAGCTTCGGGCAGGGCCTGCTCGGGGCCTACGGGCCGAGCGCGGTCGTGTCGGGCGTGGCGAGACGCGACAAGACCCAGCTCGAGCTCGGGATCCGCCAGCTCCTCGGTCCGCGCCTCGGCGCCTCGCAGTCGATCCTGGGATTCGACGTCGGCTGGGTGCACGTGTACGACCTGCCGGATCGCGACGACCTGCGCTTCTCCGCGTCGGGTGTGACCGGGCCGAGCGACTTCGACCACCTCAACGACGCCGACTCCTGGGGCTACCGGCTGCTGGCCGCGCTCACCTACGACGGCGTCCTGGGCGGCTTCACCGTCCAGCCGCGCGTTGCGTGGCTCCACGACGTGGACGGCAGCACGCCGGGTCCGGGAGGCGCCTTCGTCGAGGGCCGCAAGGCCGTGAGCGTGGGCGTCGCCGTCGACTACACCCACACGTGGCTGCTGCAGCTCGACTACACGAGCCTCTTCGGCGCCGGTCGCTTCAACCTGGTGAACGACCGCGATTTCGTGCGCTTCCAGCTGAGCTACTTCTATTAGACCAGGGGGGAGACGCGCGTGCGCTGGGTCGGCTCGCTCGGACTTGCCATGCTGCTCGCGTCGCTCGCGCCTGCGGCGCGGAGCGCCGTCTCCGCGGAGGAGGCGGCCCGGCTCGAGACGGATCTCACGCCCATGGGCGCCGAGCGGGGTGGCAACCCCGAGGGCAGCATCCCCGCGTGGACGGGCGGCATCACCGCGCCGCCGCCGGATTACGTGCCCGGCGAGCGTCACCCCGACCCCTATGCCGGCGACTCCGTCCTCTTCACGGTCACTGCCGCCGACCTCGAGACGCGCGGCGCACTGCTCTGCGACGGCCAGAAGGCGCTGCTGCGGGCGCACCCGGGGAGCTGGCGTCTCCCCGTCTACCCGACGCGCCGCTCCGCCTCCTATCCCGGGTGGGTCTACGAGGCCGTGCGCGCCAACGCGACCCGCGCCCGCGTGGTGCTGGACGGCAAGGGATCGGTCGCCGACGCGCGGGTAGGCCCGCCCTTCCCCATCCCGCGGAGCGGCGTCGAGGTGGTGTGGAACCACAACCTCCGCTGGCGCGGCGCACGCGTCTCGCGCAGCGAGGGGATCGCCGCGGTGACGCGCCGGGGGAGCTACCGCGTGGTCCTTCTCGAGCAGCTCCTCGGCCTGCCGTACGGAGCGCAGCGACCGGATGCCTTCGGCAAGGAGTTTCCGAACGTGCTGCTCGCGCTCAAGTCGAAGGTCGTCTCACCGTCGCGGATCGCCGGCGATGCCTCCCTGGTGATCGAGCCGATCGACCAGACGCACGACCCGCGCAAGGCGTGGAGCTACGGTCGCGACCTGCGGCGGGTGTTCCGGGTGCCCTGGGCGGCCTACGACTTCCCCGCGCCCTACAGCGACGACCTGCGCACGATCGACGACGCCTGGCTCTTCAACGGCCCGCCCGACCGCTTCGAGTGGGAACTCCTGGGCAAGCGCGAGATGCTGATCCCCTACAACGCCTACCGCCTGCACGCCGGTGGCATCGGGCCCGAGGACATCCTCCGGCGGCACCACATCGAGCCGGGCCTGGCGCGCTACGAGCTGCACCGGGTCTGGGTCGTGCAGGCGACGCTCAAGCCGGGCGCGAAGCACATCTACTCGCGCCGTGTCTTCTACGTGGACGAGGATTCCTGGCAGATCGCCGTCGCGGAGAGCTACGACGCCGATGGGCGCCTGTGGCGAGTGAACGAAGCCCACGCCATCAACTACTACGACGTCCCTGTGCTCTGGAACACCCTCGAGGTCTACCACGACCTCCTGCGGGATCGATACCTCGTGACGGGTCTCGACAACGACCGCAACACCTACGGCTTCTCGCAGGGGAGCGACCCGCGCGAGTTCAGCCCCAACGCGCTCACGTACTACATCCGCTAGCCCGCGTGCCTCCCGCGACGACCGTCTCGTCCACGTGCGGACTCAGGACCACGATTCCACCTCGCGGCTGGAGCCAGTGTCCCGGCCTGGGATACGCTTCGCGAGTGTGAGCGAGCGAGCGGGCGACCGCACCTTCACCGCGCGCAGCCCCTCGGCCCGCGGGGCATCCGAGCCGCCTCGGCGCAGCTCGCCTGGGGGGCCGCCCCCTGGCCGTGGGAGATACCTCCTTCCGGGTCTCTTCCTCCTCGTGGGTGTCGCGAACCTTCTCCCGCTCACGGGCGTGCTCTCTGCGGAGCGGCTCGCCGCGCTCTACGGCGTGCAGATCGAAGACCCGAGCCTCGTCATCCTGATGCGCCATCGGGCCGTGCTGTTCGGCATCGTGGGCCTGCTTCTCGTCGCCGCGGCGTTTCGGCCATCGCTTCGCCTCACGGCGCTGCTGGCAGGTCTTGCGAGCATGCTGTCCTTCATCCTGTTGGCGCTCTCCTCCGGCGACTGTTCCGCCCACCTTCTCCGGATCGTGATCATCGACCTCGTCGCCTCATTCGGACTCCTCGTCGCCGCCGGCCTTCTCTTCGTCGATCCAGACTCCCGACGCGATGCCGGCCGAGTAGAGGAGTAACCGGCACCCCCTACGCGCCGGATCCGGGGGCGTGGGCGGACGTGGCGCGGGGCACTCGCGGCTCCGGAGCGGCGGAGCGCCTCCCCCAGACGTAGCCGACCGCGGGTCCCGCCATGCGCGTCTCGACCGCGCCGAAGCCCGCGACACCGGCGGCGCGCGCGAGCGGCCCGAGCGGGACGAAGTGGAGCGCGAGACGGCCCCAGAGCCAGGCCCGGAGACCGCCCGGCTCCTCACCCGCCGCAGCGAACCCGCTCGCCGCGAAGCGTCCCCCCGCGCCCGTCACGCGCGCCATCTCCGCCAGCGCCCGCTCGAGGTCGGGCAGCTGGTGGAGCCCGCCCGAGCAGTTGAGCTTCGACACGGATCCGCTCGCGAGCGGCAGCGCGAGCGCGTCGCCGCGCACGAGCAGCACCTGGTCGAGCCCGGCGCGCGCGACGCGCCGGGACGCGCGGGCCAGCATGCTCGCCGAGATGTCGAGGCCGATCACCAGACCCCCGGGCCCTACGCGCCGCGCAATCGCCTCCGTGAAGTTGCCGTGCCCGCACGCCACGTCGAGGACGACGTCGCCCGGAGCGAGCGCGAGCCGCTCGGCCACCTCCGCGACCTCGGTCGCGAACTCGGGCATGCCGACCGCCGGCGCGAACGCGTCGCGCGCGGTCGTAGAGCCAGGCGCTGAGGCGCGTGTCGAGCATGCGCTGGGTCGGCGTCGCCTCGAACCGCCCGAGCAGGTCCAGCACGCCGTCGGTCAGCGGGAACGCGCGTCCGCTCGCCGGGTCGCGGAGCCCGGCGCCCCCCGCGAGCACCTCGGGCGCGCGGTCGGGCGCTCCGGGCAGACGCAGCAGACCGGCGGCCCGCTCGACGGCCGTCGTGGCATGCGGGGTGGTGGAAGACATCGGCCTCTCCTTGTGGCGGCTCGGGCGGCCTGGGAGATCTCGCCGGACGCGCCCCAGCCGGAACCGTTCCCGGGATCGTGCCGGTCAGCCGCCGCTACCGTACGGGCGAGTGATGATCTCGAGGAGGTGGCCGTCGGGGTCTTCGAAGTAGACGCCCCGGCCCCCGTCGTTGCGGTTGATCTTCCCCGGCTGGCTCCGCGCCGGGTCGGCCCAATGTTCGAGCCTGCGGTCGCGGATGCGACCGAGGATGACGTCGAAGTCGTCCTCGCCGATCAGGAAGGCGTAGTGCTGGGGGGCGATCTCGCCGTCCCTCTCGCGGAAGTCGAGCGAGGCGTCGTTGTCGACCTTCACGACGAGGAAGGGTCCGAAGCGGGTCGGCGTCGGCCGGCCGAGAATCTCCGTGAGGAACGTCGCTGATCGCTGCTTGTCGCGGCACCAAACGATGGTGTGGTTGAGCAGCACGCTCATGCGCTGATCTCCCGCGTCCGCCCTCAGCCTTCTCTCAGCGGCATCGAGCCGATGTAGTCCATCTTGCCGAGGTCGACTCCGTTGTGGCGGAGGATCGCGTACACCATCGTCGCATGGAAGAAGAAATTCGGCAGCGCGATGTGCACCAGGTAGTCGTCGCCGCGGAGCCACTTCCCCCCGAGCCAGGGCGGAGACACCTTGCGCTCCTCGGCTCCGACCAGATCCTTCGCTTGGACGGTCTCGAGGAAGCCGAGACAGTTCTGAATCCGCTGTCGCAGCTCGGCGAAGGTTTTCTCCGTGTCCGGATGCGACGGCGCAGTTTTGCCGCCGAGGTACGCAGCCGCGTACTTCGCCTGGTCGCAAGCGGACTGCACCTGTTGGACGAACGGATACTGATCGGGCGCCAGGCGGGCCTGAGCGAGCACATCGACCTCGAAGGACTTGGCCTTCGCGTGCGCGGTGGCCTTCTCCATCCACTGCTCGAGGTTCTGCAGGGTCTTGGCGAACAGGCGGATGGCGTCGTCGGGGTTCATGAGATCCTCCTCTCGTTGGCAGCGGACGATAGACCAAGGCACAGCCTCGAGCGACCGCTCGAGCGGCACGCCCCGGCGAGATCCGCGCGAGCATCTGGCATCCGGAGGGGCGGGCCCGGAGCCGGAGACGCCGCCGGCCTATCCTCTGGGCGCCTCGATGCCACAGGAGGATCAATGCCCAAGATCGACCCTGCGACAGTTCCCGTCGTGCGTGGATCCAAGTACCCGCCGCCGTTCGACGAGCCGTGCCGCGCGCGCGAGAACCGCCAGCTCGGGGTGGCCGCGGGTCTCACGCAGATCGGCGTCAACCTGACGCGGCTCCCGCCGGGCACCTGGTCGAGCCAGCGGCACTGGCATGCGCGCGAGGACGAGCTGGTCTACGTCCTCGAGGGCGAGGTCACGTTGGTCGACGACTCGGGCGAGCACGTGCTCGGGGTCGGAGATGCCGCCGGATTCAAGGCCGGCCAGCGCAATGGCCACCACCTGCAGAACCGGTCGCAGCGCGACGCCGTCCTCCTGACCGTGGGCACACGCGACGACGCGGACTCCGGCGAATACCCGGACATCGACATGAAGTTCCTGCCCGGGCGCTACTCGGGCGGCGGCGGCTACACCCGCAAGGACGGGCGCAAGTATTGAGGGTCGACGGGCGTACCCCGTGCCGATCGCGAGGGCCGGGCCGCCCGAAGGGAGGCGCGTGCGGCGGTCGACCGCGTGCTCGAGGACTACGTCGGCCTCTACGCCTCCTCGACGTTGGATCGCTGGAAAACGCTCTTCCACCCCTCCCTGACCGTCGCCTCGCCGAACCAGGACGGGACGATCCTGGTGCGCGATCTCGACCACTTCGTCGCCGCCCAGAGGAGCTACCTCGCCATCGACCGGGCGATCGCCGAGCGGCTCGAGAACGTCCGGGTCGAGATGGGACGGCGGATCGCCCGCGTCAGCGCCGACTTCATTCTCGTGGAGGAGGGCGCGGAGCACACGGGGAAGCTGGGGCTGCACCTCGTCGAGGGTCAGGACGGCTGGCGGATCGTCGCGATCGCCTTCGCCTACGACGCCGCCTGACCGCGCGCCGGGCGTTCCGGCACCCGCTAGCCTGCCTCCTTCAGGCTGATGGCCAGGCGGAAGCCCAGCGCATCCAGGAGGGTTTCGAGGCTTCGAAGCTCGGGATTCCCGTTCTCGGAGAGCATCCGATAGAGGTGCTCCCGATCGAGCGCCGTTGCCTCGGCCACTTTCGCGACGCCGCCAGGCGCGCGAACCACATTCCGAAGGGCATCAATGCGGGCGGGGTGGCGAGACCCACCCTCGCCGAGGTGATCAGCGCGGCCTGAGCAGGACCACCGGGATGTCGCGGGCGGTCTTCCGCTGGTACTCGTCGTAGTCGGGCCATTGCGCGGTCATGACGGGCCAGACGCGCTGCTTGTCCTCGGCGGTCCCGGTGCGCGCGGTGACCGCGATCAAGTCACCTCGCACCTGGACCTTCGCGTCGGGGTGCGCGAGCAGGTTCTTGTACCACCCCGGGTGGTCCGGCGCGCCGCCCTTCGACGCCACGACCACGTAGTCGACGCCGTCGCGTCCGTAGATGAGCGGAAACTTCCGGGTCTGCCGGGACTTCCGACCAGTCGCCTGCAGGATGAGGACGCTGGTGCCGTTCCAGTCGTGACCGACCTTGCCGGCGGTGGCCTCGTATTGGCGAACGTGCTCATCTCCGAAGAGGCTGTAGTCGGGCATGGAAGGAAACGTGCCACGCCGTGCGGCCCTTGGCGAGCCCGGTCACGCCACCGCCCGCCGCGTGACCCACGAAGAGCTCGACGATCGGGCGTTGGCCGGTCGCGCCAACACGACGAGGGCGCCTTCGAGACGCTCTGACGCCGCCACCGCAACTGGGCGGAAAGCATACATCCATGCAAATCGACATGGCCACATGCAATCCACATGTTCGTATGCGGCCGATGGCGCGCTTGCGGCCGGCCGCTCGAAGCGTTCTGGTGCCCCCGGCAGGACTTGAACCTGCGACCTGCGGTTTAGGAAGCTGCTCCGGGGGCCGCGAGGACGCTCCTGGCGGCCCGAGAGGCCGTCGTGCGCGGCAAAGCGTGGCTCGCGTTCGACGCCTGAACCCTCGCAGGCGAAGGAGCCGCATGCGCATTACGACCGACGCTACGCCGTCGCTTCCGCGGGCGTAGCGCCGATCGCGCTCGGCTGCTGGAGTGCCGGCTCCTCGTGCGCGCCCGACAGCCACAGATAGACCGCCGGCAGGATCAGCAGCGTGAATAGCGTGCCGATCGCCATCCCCGAGACCAGCACGATGCCGATCGCGTTGCGGGCGGCGGCGCCGGGGCCGGAGACCAGCACCAGGGGCAGGTGGCCGAATACGGTCGCCGCGGTCGTCATCAGCACGGGGCGCAGGCGCTCGAGCGATGCTTCACGGATCGCCGGCATGCGCGCGAATCCGCGCTCCCGCAGCTTGTTGGCGAAATCCACGATCAGGATCCCGTTCTTGGCGATCAGCCCCACCAAGGTGATCAGACCCACCTGCGTGAAGATGTTGATGGTCGTGAATTCCATGAAGGTGAAGATCAGCGCGCTGGCCAGCGCCAGCGGCACCGAGGCCAGCAGGATCACCAGCGGATCGCGGAAGCTGCCGAACTGGGCGCTCAGCACGAGGTAGATGAGCAGCACCGCGAATGCGAGGGTGCTGGTCAGCGTCGCGCCCTCGCTGCGGATCTGGCGCGACTCGCCGGCGTAATCGATGGTGTAGCCCGGCGGCAGCAGGCGGGAAGCGGCCTCCTCCAGGGCGACGAGGCCCTCATCCTTGGTGATGCCCGGGTAGACGCCGCCGACCACCCTGAACGAATCGCGCTGCTGGAAGCGGTTGAGGAAGCGCGGCGCGGCGCGGCTCTCGATGCGCGCAAAGCTCGAGACGGCGATGAGCCGACCATTCGGCCCCATCACCTTGAGGTCGAGCAAGCGGTCGGCGGTCTGCCGGTCCGGCTCGCCTACCTGCGGAATGACCTTGTAGCTGCGGCCGTCCAGATTGAAGCGATTGACGTAGCCGCCGGCCAACAGCACGCCCAGATCCTCGCCGACCTGCGCGAGGTCGAGTCCCAGGTCGGCGACGCGATTGCGATCGATCTCGACCCTGGCCTGCGAGACGTCGATCTTGAGATCGGTGTCGACGAACAGGAAACGCTTCGACTCCCTCGCCGCCTGCACCATCGACTCGGCGATCGGGGCCATGTGCTCGGCGCCGTCCGCGGAGGTCACCACCATCTCCACGTCGAAGTGGCCCGCGCCGGGCAGGGCAGCCGCCAGTGAGACGAAGCCGCGCACCCCCGGCACTTCCCTGACGATGCCGTAGACCTGCGGAATCATCTCCATCGCGCTGCGGCCCCGCTCGTCGTAGTCCTTCAACACCAGTCCGCCGAAGGCCGAGCTCCGAAACGAGATCTCCCAGCTCAGGAAGGCCTCCGGCAGCGCAAGCAGCCGGCGAATCATTTTCGAGGTCCACTCGGCCGTGTAGCGCACCGAGGCGTCGGGCGCGGATTCCACGTAGAAGCTGATCTCTCCCTGGTCCTCGGTCGGCGCGAGCTCCCGCGGTGAGAACAGGAAGAGCGGCAGCAGCAGCGCCACCGTCACCGCGCCGACTCCCAGCGTCAGATTGCGCTGCGCCAGCGTGGCGTCGAGCGCGCGGGCGTACATGGCCCGGGTACCCGCGAAGCGCTCCTCGACAAACGCGCCGAGCGGCGTGCGTTGTCCCGGCTCGCGAACCAGGCGGGCGCTCATCACGGGCGACAGCGTCAGCGCGACGACGCCGGACATGATCACCGCCATCGCGAGGGTGAAGGCGAACTCCTTGAACAGCACTCCCGTCAGGCCCGAGAGAAAGCCTATCGGCGCATACACCGCGGCGAGCGTGATGGTCATGGCGACCAGGGGCGCGAAGAGCTGTCGTGCGCTCACGAGCGCCGCCTCGATGCGCCGCACGCCGCCGTCGACCAGCCGCTGCACGTTCTCGACGACGACGATCGCATCGTCGACCACGAGCCCTACCGACAGGACGATCGCGAGCATCGTCAGGAGGTTCAGCGAGAAGCCGAGCAGGTACATGAACGCGGCGGTGCCAACCAGCGAGATCGGGATCGCCACCAGGGGCACGAGCGCCGAGCGCAGCGACCCCATGAACAGGAAGACCACGACGGCGACGATCGCCACGGTCTCGGCGAGCGTGGTGGCGATGCCCTCGAGCGCGTTCCTCATGTACGTCGTGCCGTCATAGCCGACCAGCATCTTCATGCCCGCCGGCAGCGTCGGTGCGATCTCTGCGAGCCGTTCGTAGAGGGCGTCGGCCACCTGGAGCTCGTTTACGCCCGGCAGGGTCCAGACCGCGGCGAAGACAGCCAACTCTCCGTTCTCCCGGGACTCGGCCGCAGCCTCCTCGGCGCCCAGCTCCACCCGGGCCACGTCCCGCAGGCGGAGGACCGCGCCTTCCTGCTGCCGCACGACTAGGTCGGCGAATTCCTCGGGCGACCGCAGGTCCGTATTTGCGAGCAGATCGACCTGCACTGACCGGCCCTCGGTGTGGCCCAGTGCGGCCAGGTAGTTGTTGCGCCGTAGCGCATCCTGCACCTCGCGCGGCCCGACGCCGAGGGCCGCCATGCGATCCGGATCGAGCCAGATGCGCATCGCGAGCGCCGTGCCGCCTTCGATGTCGGCACGCTGCACGCCGGGCACCGTCGAGAGCGACGGCTGCACGGCGCGCGTCAGGTACTCGGTGACCTGGGCGCGGTCGAGCCGGTCCGACTTGAAGGAGATGTAGAAGGTGGCGTAGGGCCGGTCCGCCCGCTCGACCTGCACGCTGGGGGGCTCGGCCTCGGCGGGCAGCTCCGCGCGGATCTGGTCGAGGCGGGCGCCGACCTCCGTCAGCGCCACGTTGGGGTCCTCGTTGAGCTTCAGGCGAACGATCACCGTCGATAGCCCCGCCACGCTCCTCGACTCGACGTAGTCGACGCCCGTGACCGTGGCCGCGACGCGCTCGATCGGCGTCGTGATGAAGCCGCGCACGACGTCGGCGCTGGCGCCGGTGTACGCCGTCGAGACCTCGATGGCGGCGCTCGCGATGCGCGGGAACTGCTGGATCGGCAGGTTCTGCGCCGCGCGGCCGCCCACCAGCAGGATCGCGAGGCTCACCACGATGGCGAGCACGGGCCTCTGGATGAAGCTCTCGAGCAGGCGGTTCACGAGCCCTGCCCCGCGGGCGGCGCGACACGAACGAGCGAGCCCTGCCGCAGCTTGAACGAGCCGTCGGTCGCGACCCGGTCGCCGGTCGCGAGGCCATCCAGGATCACGATCTCCCTGCCGACGGCCGGTCCCGTCTTGACGAAGCGCTGCTCGGCGCGCAGCTCCTGGCCGCCATCGCGAGTGGCGCCGATCACGAAGACGTGGTCGCCGTAGGCCGCGCGCCTCACCGCCGCCACCGGCACCACGAGCACCTGGCGCGGCGCGGTGGAGGCGACCGTCACGTCCACGAACGCGCCGGGCGTCGCCTCGGCACCGAGGCCGCTGGCCTCGGCCCGCAGCCGCACCGTGCGCGAGGCCTCGTCGGCGCGGGCGTCGATCGCCCGCACCACCGCCTCGGCATCCTTGCGCAGTGCGCCGCCGGAGAGCCGCACCCGTGCCCCCGGCGCCAGCTGCGCGGCGAGCTCCTGCGGGAGGCGGAAATCCACGTACACGCCGTCCGCCACGCTCTCGAGGGTGGTGATCTCTGTGCCCTCGCCGAGATACTGGCCGGGATGCAGGTCGCGCAGGCCGATGCGACCGCGAAACGGAGCTTGCAGCATCTTCCTGGCGATGGTCGCGGCGACGACGTCGCGCCGCGCTTCGGCTTGCGCGAGCTGGGCCCGCGCCCGATCCACCTCGGCCTGCGTACCCGCGCGCTGCTCGACGAGACGCTGGGTCCGGTTGGCGGTGAGCCGAGCCAGCTCGATGTCCGCCTCGGCGCTCCGCAACTCCGCGCGCTCCGTCCGGGTGTCGAGCTCGAGAAGAACCTGACCCGCCTCGACAACCTGGCCGGAGCTGAACGCCACCCGGGCGACGGTGCCGGCGAGCTCGTTGCTCAGCGTGACGAACTCGCGCGCGACGATGGTTCCGGCCGCGCTCGCCTGACCCTGCCAGGTGATGGCACGGACGTCGGCGACCTTCACCGCCTCGGCCGGCTCGCCGAAGCTCGCGGCCGTCGCGATCATGGACGAGATGCGCCAGTACTTGTACGCCCCGAGGAAGGCAACGAGCCCTGAAACGGAGGCGACGATCACGATGAGAGCGCGTCGGTTCATGGCCAGTGCGGGGACAGTCTACTCGACTCGACGCGAGTTCCCGCTCTGGACGCTTGCCCCCCCCTCAGTCGGTTCCGCCCAGACTCAAGAGCCGCGGCACCCGTGCTTCGGGGTACGGGGCATGGCCCTCGTCATGGCAGTCGCGCGCTGGCTCACTCGGAGGCCCGGGCCCTGGCCCGAACTTCAGGTCCCGATCAGAAGATGAGTCTCGGCGCGACGGGGGAGACGGATGGAGGCTCTCGGATCGGCTTCCGAATGCCGCCGGGTCCTCGGTCTTCTGGTCCCTCGGCCCTTCGGCTTCGCTCGGCGTTCTTGTCGAGTGCCTCGAGCATCTCGCGGACGATCGCGTCGACCCGGTTGCCCTCGATCCGAGCCTGATCGCGGAGCCATTCTCCGGAACCCGCGGCGCGAAGAGAAGCGCACCGCGAAGGACGATCGGAATATCAGGCGAAATTGCGTGCCTCCACCGGGCAAAGGCAGGCTGGATGCCACAAGCCGGGGAGATCCTCCAAGACGTAGAGGTCGCGGCCCTCGTGGACCCGAACTCCGACGACCCGCGCCACGCGACCCGCGCAGAGCATCTGCCCGGGCTCGAGTGGATCATGCGACCTCCACTTCCGAAGGAAGGCCTCAAGCTCACGAGCCTCCGCCACGCGGACGCGAGAGCCCAGGGAGATGCTTTCGATCTCGGTCGTCGAGTTTCCGGAGTGGCTCATACTGCAAACGCCGCTTTGTCTCCTGGTCGGGATTGGCTTCGTGAGCGGTGTCGGCGATGACGGATCGACGTGGGAGGGTCAGCGCGGCTTCTTCGCAACGAGCGCGGGCCGCTTTGGCAGGTGGCGCAGGCCCATCCACGCGAGCGCGGCGATGTGGCTCGCCACCTTTTCGACCGGGAGCTTGCGCGTCTCGGTCCACCACTGGCCGACGAAGGTGACCATCCCGACCAGCGCGTGCGCATAGACCGGAGCGACCTTCGGGTCGTAGCCGGCCTGCTTGAACGCGGCCGCGAACACGTCGCCGACGCGCTCGGCGACGTCATTGATCAGGCTCGACATCCCGCCGCGCCCCGAACCCACGGGCGCGTCGCGGGAGAGGACGGCGAAGCCGTCGGGCTGCTCCTTCACGTAGGTGAGAAAGGCGAGTGCCGCGCTCTCGACCCGTTCGCGCGGGGTGCCCGACGAGATGCTCTCGGCGATGCGCGTCACCACGTGCTCCATCTCGCGGTCGACCACGACGGCGTAGAGACCCTCCTTGCCGCCAAAGTGCTCGTACACGATGGGCTTCGAGACCTTGGCACGCTCGGCGATCTCCTCGACCGAGGTGGCCTCGTAGCCACGCTTCGCGAACACGCTGCGCCCGACCTCGATGAGCTGCGCCCGCCGCGCCGCGGCGGTGAGCCGCTGATGGCTTCTCGGCTCGGTCACCTTGACACGGGTACTACGCACGCGTAACCTACGCAATAGTAGCCTACGACTCCGTAGCCGTAGCTAGCGCCCCGCGGGGGACCCTAGACCCTCCGGCGAGAGGAAGGGGAGAAGTAGATGGAAGCGTCGACCCGAAGCCGCTACGAGCGGCACCCGGTCCAGCACTACGCCCGCGAGGTCCGGGCGCACCTCCCGGCGGAGGTGTTCCAACCCACTCCCGGGCGCCTCCTCTGGCTCCCGCTGCACCTCGCGATCATCGCAGCCCTCGGCGCCTACGTCGTCCTCGAGACGCCCCCGTGGTACGCGGCTCTGCTCTGCGCGGTCGTCGCCGGCCACAGCTGGGGCTGCCTCGGCTTCCTCGCGCACGAGGCGATGCACCACGCGCTCACGCGGAACCGGAGGCTCCAGAAGGTGGTCGGCTACTTCGGCTTCGGCCTCTACTGTCTCTCCCCGACCCTGTGGATCGCCTGGCACAACCAGGCGCACCACGGGAACACCGGCAAGCCCGTCGCGGACCCGGACGGCTTCGGCAGGCTCGGCTTCTGGCAGAAGAACGCGGTCGTGCGGACGCTCGAGAAGCTCTCGCCCGGCTCGGGCCACAAACGCAGCGCCGCCTTCCTCTTCGTCTGGTTCTCGCTCCACTCGTTCCTCGTCCTCGTCTTCCATGGCGGGCGCAACGGATACTACGCCCGAATCTCGCGCCGGACCGTGTACCTCGAGTCGGGAGCGATGCTCGCGTTCTGGCTCGGCGTGCTGGCGCTCGTCGGCCCGTGGAGCTTCCTCTTCGTCTACGTCGTGCCGCTGCTGGTCGCGAACGCGCTCATCATGTCCTACATCGCGACCAACCATTTCCTGAACCCACTCACCGAGGTGAACGACCCACTCGCCAACACGCTGTCGGTGACCGGTCCGCGCTGGCTCGAGCGGCTCCATCTGCACTTCGGCTACCACGTGGAGCACCACCTGTTCCCGACGCTCTGCGGGTGCCACGCGCCGGCGGTGCGCGACGTGCTCGTTCGTCTTCATGGCGATCGCTACCTCACGATGCCGCACGCGCGTGCGCTGCGGCTTCTGTACACCCGGCCGAAGCTCCATGACGGGCACGACACGCTGATCAATCCTCGAACGATGGATTCGTTCCAGGTGCTGGCGCCGGGCGACCTGTCGATGTCCGCGCTGGCCGTGGATTGAGGTCTCGTTTCGAGCCGCCGAGTCGGTCTCGCCTCGAGGGAGCAGCAATGTCACTTCCCCACGCAGGGACGCATCGCGTCTCGCCCGTGGGCACGGCGGATCCGACGGCCCCCTTCAGCTTCGTCACGCACGCCGTGGGCGCGGGATTGGCCATCGTCGGGTTGGTCCTGATGGTCATCCGGGCGGAAGGCTCCCTGGCCGTGACCGCAGTCTCCGTCTACGGCGCCAGCCTTGTCCTGCTCTTGGCATCGAGCGCCCTGCACCACGCGGTGCATCCCAGCACTCAGGCGGGGGTCAACGCCCTGCGGCGGCTGGACCACATCGCCATCTTCGGGCTCATCGCTGGAACCTACACGCCCGTGAGCTTGGTGGGCCTGCCGGCGCGCTGGGGCTGGTCCATCTTCGGGGTCGTGTGGGGGCTCTTCGTGGGCGGCGTGGTGCTGAAGCTCTTCTGGCTTTCGGCCCCCCGCTGGCTCACGACCGCCATCTACATCGCCATGGGGTGGACCGTGCTCGTCGCCATCCCGCCCGTCCTCGAAGCGTACGGCGACGCGCGGCTCCTGTTGCTGGCCGCGGGCGGCGTCGTCTACACCGCCGGCGCCCTCGTGTACGGCATGCGGCGACCCGACCCCTTCCCCTGCTGGATGGGCTTCCATGGCCTGTGGCACCTCTTCGTGCTCGTGGGCGCGGGACTGCACTGGTGGTTCGTCTTCGCCTACGTGCTGTGAGCGATCACCCCGCCGGCGCGCATCCCAGAGCACCCCGACGTTAGGCGCAATCCGGCCCGCCGGGGGGAGGGGGAGACGATACCCTCCGCGACCGGCCGCCCCTTGCCCTTTGATGCGGCGACTGCGATCGTCGTGCAGGTGGCCTGCGCCACCGAACGGAGGCTCCCATGGGCGACACGTCACCCAAGTCGAAACAGCGCGGCCAGAAGCAGAAGGACCTCGCCAAGGCAGAGGGCGCGGCCGAGGCGAAGTCCAAGCAGGACAACCAGAGCCAGGCCCCGCGGATTACTGGGAAGGGCAAGGGCAAGAAGTAGCCCGCGAAATGTGGGCTGTGCCGATAGCCCAGTCATGCCAAGGAGGCAGCGGTGACAGCCGTCAGCAACAAGACTCAGAGGCCCCTGAGCGTCCCGCCGAACCTCCATGCGCGGCCACACCTCGGGCAGCGGTATTCGCCGTAGCGGTGACCGCTGACGCCCGTCGCTCAGGTGCGCGAAATGCGCCGAGACGCCGCCGCCGAACGTAGTCGATCCGCGTGATCGCTCCCGCGGACGATGCTCGACCGGCACGACCTCCGGAAGATCTCGCAGACCACGCTCGCCCACTATGACGACACGGCGGACGCGTTTCTGGGAAGGCACTCGCGACCACGACCTCAGCCAGAACGTCCACGCTCTGCTCTCCCACCTCGGGACCGGCCCGTTCCGTATCCTGGACCTCGGCTGCGAGGTACTGCACCAGGACTTCCTCGCCCTCGACCTCCCCGCGGCGCACTTCGACGGCGTGTTCGCGAACGCGTCGCTGTTCCACGTTCCAGCACAGGAGCTGCCGCGCGTCCTCGGGGAGCTCCGGGCTGGTCGGCGTGCCGCCCCCCCCGGCGGGGGGGCAGGACACGACGGATCGGACGCAGAAACGCCCGCGATTTCTCCTATCCGCTACCTTTCGGAGCCGACTCAGTGCGCAACGGGTGGCAGCCGCCTGAGGTGGCGTTCGAGAACGGCTTCGTTGAGCAGGGTCTCGAGCTCCAGGTTCGTCATGGGCTTCTCGATGAACTCGTGGATTCGCGCCTCGGCGTTGGCGGCGCTCACAAGGTCCGGGCTTCCGAATCCCGACATCAAGAGGCGCACGGCCTTCGGCCGGTTCTGCCTCGCGAACGCAAGGACGTCGATCCCCGTTACGGCACCCATCCGGTAGTCACAGATGACGCAGTCGAAGTCACGTACGCGAAGGATGTCGATCGCCTCCTCGCCGCTCCCCGCCTCCGAGATGTCGATCCCGCGCGGGGGTGGCGAGCGCTCGAAGAAGCGTCGGCACATCATCCGCATCGTGTCATCATCGTCCACGATCAACAGGCGAACCGGCGTCAACTTCTTCTCTCTTCCGTGCTCATCCGGTTCACCCGATCGTATCCGCTGCGAACTTCGGACAAGACGAGGGGCGCACAAGCCCGTTCAGAGCGCCTGCGGGTCGACCTCGCCCGCGCGTGCGCGATGCCGCTTCATTGCCCCCCCCCGCGCCGGACGGTATATCAGTTGCCGATGTCCTGCACCGACCCGAACCTGCGAGGGTGCGGGCTGGCCCTCGGCCGCGATCGCGGCGCTCAGCAGTTCTGAAGCATGAGACGCCCCCATCGTACCGGACGCTCGCCCTCACGGAAGACCCAGCATGACCCGGCGCACGCCGAAAAAGCCGGCTCGAAGTCCAAGAAGCGAGGCACGACCGCCGAGCCGATGCCTGAGGCCAGCGGCGAGCGCGAGCGCCATGGGCGCGCAGCGCCCCACGATCGTCGCGCTTGGCGCCTCGGCAGGCGGGCTGGCCGTGTTCGAGCGCCTCCTCCACATCATGCCGACGGGGGGAAACCTCGCCTTCCTGCTCGTCTCCCACCTCGATCCGTCTCAGGAGAGCCTCCTGCCGGAACTCCTCGCCCCCCACACGGCGCTCACCGTCGTGAAGGCGGAGAGCGGCGCGCAGGTCGAAGCGGATCGCGTCTATGTCATTCCGCCCGACCGATACATGACCGTGACGCAGGGCGCGATCCAACTCACCAAGATCACGGAGGCTCGGGGAGCGCGATTCCCCATCGACGTCCTCCTTCGGTCGCTCGCGGAAGACCAGAAGGAGAACGCCGTCGCCATCATCTTCACGGGAACCGGGGCCGACGGGACGGACGGCCTGCGCGCGATCAAGGACAACGGCGGAACCGTCATCGTGCAAGACCCACGGACCGTCGAGTATGCGGGCATGCCCACGAGCGCGATCTCGACGGGGATCGTCGATTTCGTCCTCCCCGTCGACGAGATGCCCGACATCCTCCTCGGGTACGCGCGCCACTTCTACACCACGGGGGACGAGCACGGGGGAGAGTCGCGGACGCTCGAGGCGGCGGCCGATCTCAAGAGCGTCTTCTCCGTCCTGAAGGCCCGCCGAGACCCCCTCGACTACCGCGCCTACAAGACCGGGACCTTGATGAGGCGCATCCACCGGCGCATGGGGCTCGCCCAGATCGACCGGATCAGCGACTACGTGGGACTCCTGCTCAAGGACGCAGACGAAGTCCAGCGCTTGCGCGCGGATCTCCTGATCACGGTCAGCCACTTCTTCCGCGACCCCGAGGCATGGAAATTCATCGAGAACGAGGTGATCCCCCGCCTCTTCAAGGACCGGACGCCCGACACGCCCATACGAGTCTGGGTCCCCGGGTGTAGTACGGGCGAAGAAGCGCACTCGATCGCGATGCTCCTCCTCGAGCACCGTCGCGGCATCAACGCCAACGTGCCCATCCAGGTGTTCGCGACGGACCTCAAACCCGACGTCCTGGAGATCGCCCGGGCCGCGGTGTACGACAAGAGCAGCGTCGCCCACATCCCGGCGAAACGGCTCAAGGCCTTCTTCACCGAAGAAGCACCCGACCAATACCGCGCGACGAAGGAGCTGCGCGAGACGATCGCCTTCGCCGTGCAGAACCTCCTGAGCGACCCGCCCTTCTCCCGGATGGACCTCGTGACCTGTCGCAACGTCCTCATCTATTTCCAGCCCGAGGCGCAGAAGAAGGTCGTCGGCCTCTTCCACTTCGCCCTCAAGCCAGACGGCTACCTCTTCGTCGGAGGCTCCGAGAGTGTCGCTCCCCACGAAGGTGAATTCGAGCCCCTCTCGAAGAAGTGGCGCATCTACCGTTGCACGGGCAAGACCCGCGCGGGCGTCCTTGATTTCCCATCGGTCACGAGCCCTCCGTTCCCCCTCCCCGTGGAGGCGAGCCGCCCGCCTGCCGCCGGCCCCGGGATCGCGACCCGGGGCAGGGGCCTCGCCGAGACGACCCGAAGCTGGCTCGTGGAGGCCTACGCGCCGGCCGCCGTCGTGATCGACCCACGCTACGACATCCTCTACATCCACGGCGCCCCGGAGAGATCCAGAAGGTCGGCCGCTCGCTGACGCCGGTCGAGAAGGAGGTCCGCTCCCACGCCGGCAGACGATACCTGTGCAGGATCCGCCCGTACCGCACGCACGACAACCGCACCGACGGGGTCGTCATCACTTTCGTCGACATCGAGACCCTGAAGACCGCGGAAGACAAGATCCGCAAAGCGAGGCGCTACGCCGAAGAGATCGTCGAGACGGTCCGCGAGCCGCTCCTCGTCCTCGACTCGCGGTTCAACGTCAAGAGCGCCAACCGGGCGTTCTACCAGAAGTTCCGCGCGAAGCCCGACGAAACCCTCGGCCACGCCATCTACTCGTTGGGGGGCGGCCAATGGGACCTGCCCGCGCTCCGCGACCTCCTAGACCGAGCCTTGCAGGAGAAGACGGACGTTCGAGACTTCGAACTGGAATCCGAATTCGTTCATCTCGGAAAGCGCAGCATGCTCGTGAACAGCAGGCGGCTGCGCCGCGGCGCGGTCGATCGCGAGGAGCTGATCCTCCTCGCGATCGAGGACATCACGGAGGCAAACCGCGCCCGCGACGAGCGCGAGAAGAGCAACCAGAACCTCCAACACATCAACGAGTCTCTCGACGCGTTCTCGCACGTCGTGGGACACGATCTCAAGCAGCCCGCGCGCGCGGTCGAATCGCTCCTCCACGTGCTCCAGGAGGACCACAACGCGGCGCTATCGTCCACGGGGGCAGAAGCTCCTCGCGGACGCGCGGGCGGCCAACCAACGCCTCGGCCGCCTGCTCGCGGGCCTCCTCACGCTCAGCCGCGCAAGACGCATCGACTCGCCGAGCATGCGCCCCCACGGCATCGCCGAGGCTCTCCAGCACGAAGCCTGCCGGACCCGATACGAAGCACTTCTCGTGGAGCGTCACGCGAGCATCGAAGCGCCCGATCCCGACGTCGTCGTGCACGCGACGCTGGAGAGCCTAGGCCAGATCCTCGGGAATCTCGTCCTCAACGCGGTCGAGCACAACCGGCGCCCCGAGCCCCGCGTCCGCGCAGGCCCGACGCCCGAAGGCGACATGATGGAGGTCGTCGTCGAGGACGACGGGCCCGGCTTCCCGGCCGACGTCGTCGCGGGCTTCGAGGACATGAGGTCCACCGCGCGCGGCTTCGGCCTCATCATCGCGAAGCGCACCGTCGAGAACCTTGGCGGGCGGATGTGGCTCGACCAGGCCGAAGGCGGCGGGGGCGCCGTCCACTTCACGCTCCGGGCTCCACCCAGGACATAGCCATGCGCATCATCGTGGAACAGCGGCTGGACCGCCCCCTCGCGCAACAACGCGTCGAGATCGTCGAGCGCAAGGGTCGGCGCCACCCGGACACGATCTGCGACGCACCGCCGAAACAGTCCACCTCAAGGCCACCGCGACACTTGGCCGGCATGATCCAAGCCAGACGCAAACGCTTGCCCGCATCCCAAGCGCCTGATCGCGTTACGCTTTCGGGTGCCCCCGGCAGGACTCGAACCTGCGACGCACGGTTTAGGAAACCGACGCTCTATCCCCTGAGCTACGGGGGCAGGATCGGCGAGGCTAGCGAACCGCCGCGTCGGACTCGACCGGGGCTGCGTGCGGAGGCCGGGTCGCGACCCAGGTCGCGTCGACTCCGAGCTCCTGCCACGCGGCCTCGGGGACCCAGTCGTGGGTGCCCTTGCGGAGGTTCACGAAGGCGAGCTCGGGGAGGCTCATCAGCGCCCCGTGGAGGCCCCGGAGGAGCGTGCGGCCGCCGTCCCGCGGAACGCGCAGGAGGCCCAGGGCCGCCTCGCCCGCGCCCGCGGCGAGGTTGAGCGCGCCGAGGAGCGGGCGCGGCCAGAAGACCTGGTCGGTGAAGAAGAGGAAGAAGGAGTCGCGCGCACCGCGCCGGCCCGCGCGCGCGGTGAGCGGGCTCGACTCGCGCAGCGCCACGCGGAGCCTCCCCTCGGCGGCCCGCATGCGCTCGAGGCGCGCGCTGCGGAGCGAGGGGATCGTGTGGGCCTCCCCCACGCGGTAGTGGCGAGCCACGCTCGCGGCGGCGACGAAGGGGATGAAGTCGAGGCCTCGGCGGCCATCGAGCCGGCCGCCGAGGACGGCCGCCGCGCGCCCTCCGAAACCGGACTCGAGCGTCGCGAAGAGCTCCGACACGCAGTTGTGCGCGAGGAGGTGGTAGCCGTGGAGGCGCTCGACCTCGCCGGCGAGCCTCCGCTCGCGCTCCGTGGCGGCGGCGAGGGCCCCCGCCAGGACCGCGGGCCCCGCGCGCAGCGGGACGAGCTCGCGCAGCGGTGCGCTCCGCGCGGGGACGAGGCGGTCGGGCTGCGCGCGCATCGCCCTCCCCTCCCGCCAGGCGCCGAGGAGCTCGAGATGCCGGTTCGCCGCGTCCTCGAGGTCCGCGAGAGCGGCCTGGCTCCCGCTGCCCGCGACGAAGCGGCGCAGGGCCGCTCGCGCGACGCCGCGGCTCTCCTCCGCGATCGCGGGCAGGAGGTCGCCGTGGCGCCCCAGCTGCGCGCCGTCCAGCGTCGCGACGCCGTCTGCGAAGGCGTCGAGCACGCGGAGCCGCCCCTCTCGGAGCGAAGCCTCGATCGCCGCGAGGCGCGCCATCCCGACGAGCAGCGCGCGGCCCCAATCGGGCCGCGAGCCGTCGAGGAGGTGGAGGAGACCGGCGCGCAGCCGTTCGGCGAAGATCCGCAGCGCGCGCCGTTCGTCGGGCGCGAGGTCGAGCACGGGGTCCTCTGCGCTTCGCAGCGCGTCCACACGCAGCGCGCGGGCCTCGGCCAGGAACTCGAGCGCCACACGCGCAGCGGCCAGGTCGGCGTAGCGCGCGCCGAAGCCATAGCGGAGTGGAAGGGGTGCGTACGCATCGAGACGCGGCGGCGGAGCGGCTGCGAGGTCGGGCTCGAGCCGTGCCATCTCCCTGCGCAGCTCGCGCCGCCGGCGCACGAAGAAGCCCACCCCTCGCTCGCGCAGGACCTCCTCGCGCAGCGCGGCCAGCGCTGGATCGGCGGGCGCCCCCTGCCCCGCCCCCTCGAAGTAGCCCGCTCCAGGAATCGCGAGCGCCTCGGGTTCCGTCTGCGGCGCGCTGCGCGCGCTCCGCAGCAGGAGCTCCAGCACCTCGCGCTCCGCGCGCAGCGCGGCGAGGCCGTCGAGCTGGCTGCGCTGCGCCCCGAGGCGGACCTGGAAGCGCTCGCGCGCGGCCCGCTCCGCCTCCGGCGCGACCTCGATCCGGCGCACGTGGATCGGCCGGTTCTGGAGCAGCGCATAGTCGTGCACGAAGCTCCGCGAGTCCTCGCGCGCGAGCAGGAGCAGTCCCCCGGCGTTCTGGAAGTGGAAGGTCGCGGCGCCGAAGCGCAGCGCCGCGTGCCCGCCGCTCGACCCGCCTTCGTTCGCCTCGACGTGGAGGAGCTCGATCGACGCCGTGGCGGGCCCCGCCCCCACGCTCCACGCCGCGATCGCGATCACGAGCGCCGCGCAGCCTGCCGAGTGCGAACGCATCGCCAGCGCGTGGAGCCTCAGTCCGCGGCCTCGTAGCCCTTCATCACGAGCTTCACGCGGTCGGCACGGCCGGAAAGGAGATCGCCGGCGAGCGCCTCGGCCTGGCTCTCGCCGAGCTCGGCCTGCGCGAGCCCGGCTCCGATGGCGCGGCAGGTCTGATCGTCGTCCTCCCAGTCGTGGATGCCGCGCCGCTCGGCGATCGAGGCGACCCCGCGGCGGAAGGCCGTGGCGTCGCTTCCCGAGCGGGCGAAGCCCGCGGCGAAGCTCCGCACCTCGTCCTGGTAGGCGGGGTCGTCCGCCTCGCCGGACGAGTTCGAGCTCGATTTGAAGGGGCTGCTCACGGACTTGGAGAGGCTCTCGCTGCTGTAGGAGATCGAGCAACCCGCGGCGGCGGTCAGGGCCGCCAGGAGAAGCCAGGGCGGCGCTCGTCGGAGCGCGGTACGAGGCATGCGAGTCCCCCCGTCGGTCGAACGAACGCGGACGCTAGCCGCGCGGCACCAGGATTTCCAGATCGCCGAAGCGCGCGGCCGGCGCGTAGCGCTCCTCGAGCAGACGCCGGAGCTCGGGAAACTCCGCGAGCGCGGCCGCGCTGTCGCGCGCGTCGCCGGTCACGGCCGGCAGCGGGTCGCCGCGCACCAGGACGACGGCGGCGGGCGGGGTTGCCGCGAGCTCGCGCAGGAGCCGCGGCCGGTGCTGCGGCGCCGACCAGGGGCTGCGCAGCGGCGCGTTGTAGACGTAGCGCGAGGCCGGGCGGCGCCCCGCCAGGTCGTAGATCACGGGCTCGAAGCCCCAGACGAAGATCGCGCCGTCCGGCGGCGTGTGGCGCGCGATCCACGCGGCGGCCTCGCGGTTCGCCCGGGCGTCGACGTCGTCGCCGCTGTGCAGGCGATCGGCGACCTCGCTCCAGCGGTCGCGATCGAGCCAGGCGCCGAGGCGCGCCGGCGTGCGCGCCCAGAACGGGCGCACCGAGGGGAGCCCCGGCACCTCGATGCGCGCCAGGAGTGCCAGCGCCAGCGCGATCCCGACGAGGGCCGGCGCGCTCGCGCGCGCGCGCAGCCAGAGCTTCCAGTAGCCGATCCCCGCGACGAGGCCCGTGAGCACGATCGCGGGCGCGAAGTGGTAGCCGAAGAACTTGGCCTGGAGGGCGACGCCGAAGAGCGTCGCCGCGACGACCGCGAGGACGTGCGCCAGCATGCGGCGCTCGCCCGGCGCGAGCGGCGGGAACGCCAGGCAGAGCCCCACGCCGAGCACGCCGAAGGGCGCGAGCGGCGAGAGCCACCAGGCGAAGGCGCGCGCGAGTAGCCGCGCGGGGCTCTCGCCGGCGAGGCCGAGGGCCGTGTAGCGGGGCGCGAAGCCGAGCAGGGCCTCGGCGAGGTCGCCGACGGCGCCGTGCGCGTGGAGCCACGCGAGGGCGATCGCCGGGAGGAGCGCGCCACCGGCCAGGCCCGCGACGACGAGCGCGGCGGCGCGGCGCAGGCGGCGATCGGCCGGACGGCCTCCCGCGGCGACGGCGAAGGCGAGGCTCACCGCGAGCCCGGCGCCGAGCGTGGGCTTGCCGAGCGCCGCGGCTCCGTAGAGCAGGCCGGCGGCGAAACAGCTTGTCGCTGCCTTCCCGGTCGGATCGCTCGGCCCGACCGCCGTCGCGAAGACGAGGGCCCAGGCGAGTGCCACCGCGGCGAAGCCCTCGGGCTGCGCGGTGTTCCAGTACTCGAGCGGCACGTAGCCGAGGATCGCGACCGCCGCGCCGAGCAGGCCCGGCGCGGCGCGGCCCACGCCTCGCCGGCAGAGGATCGCGAAGGCCGGAGCGAGCGAGAGGAGCGCCAGCGCCTCGACGACCCGGATCGCGACCGGCGCGCGGCCCAGGGCCGCGCGTGCGAGCGCGAAGACCAGGTGGATCCCCGGAGGCTTGAAGTCCCACGCGTCGCGGTACGGGGCGCCGCCCTCGAGGATCGCGGCGGCCACCACCGCGTAGATACCCTGGTCGCGCCCGTAGCCGAAGGCCAGCAGCTGCGCGAGCAGAAAGAGCGCGAGGGCTCCCGCGAGCGCGAGGAGGGTACGGTCCGCGCGCGCCCGAGCCGGCGTCATGCGGCGGCGGACGCCGCGGACGCGCCGGCCGCCGCGTGGCGCGCGCGCCGCAGGCGCAGGCACTGCGCGAGGAGGAGGAGGCCTCCCGCCAGCAGGTAGGACGCGAGCGGGCTCGCGGGGCCGCGGGCGAGCGCCACGAGGGCCTCGACGTCGTGGCTCAGGAGTGTGTACGCGACGCCGAGCAGGATCGCTCCGCCGCGCCCGCGCGCGGTCGCGAGCGTGCGCGGCAGGGCCACGGCGAAGACGGCGAGCGCGATCCCGTAGTGGTGCTCCCAGGCGATCGGCGCCGCCATGCTCGCCGCGAGAGCGGCGACGAAGAGGTCCTCGAGCTCGGCCCCCCGCGCGTCGCCCCGGCGGTAGCCGAGCGCCAGCCAGGCGAAGGCGAGCCCGCCCGCGAGCGTCACGGCGTGCACCCATGGGTGGTAGGGCGCGAGCGCAGCCGGCGACCAGCGGAGCGGATCGCCGGCGCCGACGAGGCGGTGGGCGAGGCCGTTCAGCGACTGGTTCGGCTGGAAGATCTCGCCGCGCTCCGCGACGTGCGCGAGCAGGCGTGCGTAGTCGCCGAAGTGGGCGAGGCCGTGCAGCAGGCCGGACGCGGCCGCGAGGAGCCCGAGGGTCGCCCCGAAGGCGGCCGTGAAGCGCGCGTGGCGGCGCACCAGTCCCCAGAGCCCGAGCAGAGCGAGCGTCGGCTTGAGCGCGCAGGCGAGGCCCGCCAGCGCGCCGGCGAGCGCGGGGCGGCCCGCCATCCAGGCGAGCACGAGCCCGGCGAAGAGCAGATCGACGAAGGTCTGGAGCTGCCCCAGGTAGAGGCCGCGCACGAGCGGGTAGAAGGTCGCCGCGAGAACGAGGGCGCAGGCGGCGCGCAGCGCCGCGTCGAGGCGGCCCGCCGGCGCCGTCGCGGGCGACTCGGCGCCGGCGCGCAGCAGGAGCCACGCCAGCAGGACGGCGGTCGCGGCGGCCGCGAGTCGCGCGAGGCGGTTCAGCGCGGCATCCGAGACGGCGCCCGGGCCGAAGGCCGCGCGCAGCGCCGCGAGCGGCAGCAGGCTCGACGGGGGGTACTGGAACTTGATCCCGCGTTCGAAGAAGAGGGCCTGATAGACGGGCTTCGCGCCCGGCGCGTCGAGGTGCGCGAGCGCCATCCGCATCGGCCGCCACGAGTCGTCGAACCCGACGCCGCGCAGCGCCGCCCGCGCGTAGTCGAGCGCCGTCACCTCCTGCCCAGCCAGCCGCGCGAGACCCAGATCCAACAACGCATTCGCCAGAAAGAACGCCAGCAGGCTCAGCGTGAGCCCGGAGATCCGCCGGCGATTCGACCCCTCACCTTCCACGGCCAAAGCCTATCGCGGCCGCTGCTTCGCAAGCGAAGCGCGCAGCGGGCCGGAGCTCCTGTGGAGCTCGGCCCAGGCGAGCGGAGTAAATCAGGAGAATCCGCTGTGGCCGAAGACGTGCCCCACCGGATCAGCAGGATCCATCAGGGCAGGTACACCAGCGGATCAAGCGCGAGCCGTTCGCGGCGGATCTCGAAGTGCAGATGCGGGGCCGAGGCGTTGCCCGATTCGCCCACCTGCGCGACCGGCTGCCCCTTTTCCACGAACTCGCCCGGGCGCACGAGGTTGCGGCGGTTGTGCGCGTACACGGTCGCGTAGCGCCCGGCGTGTTTCACGATCACCACGTTGCCGTAGCCGCCGAGCTTCCCGCCGCTGTGGATCACCCGGCCCGCCTCCGCCGCCAGGACCTCCTCGCCCTCGCGCGCGGGGATGTCGATCCCCTCGTGGTGGTCGCGGCCGCGCGCGCCGAAGGGCGAGCTCACCCGCCCCGGGAGGGGCCATTCGAAGCGGAGGCTCGTGTCGCGCAGCGCGATCTCCCGGCTCCCCGCCGGCAGGCTTCGCGCGACGAGCGGGACGAGCGGTGCCTCGGGCGGCCCGCGGCGGGTCCCCGGCACGCGCAGCTCGTGACCGACCTCGAGCGCGCGCACGTCGTCGATGTCGTTGGCGCGGATCAGCCGATCGACCGGGACGCCGTAGTGGAGCGAGATGCGGTAGAGGTTCTCGCCGGGGCGCACGACGTGCACGACCTCGTTCCCGCCCGGGGTCGACGCGCAGGCGGCAGCCCACAGGGAGAGCGCCGCGAGCGCGCCTCGCCCCGGCGAACGGCCGAGCGCGAGCACGCCGCGCCCCGGCGAACGGCCTAGGCGGCCCACCCGTGGGCCCCCACCAGGTCGACGAAGCGGCAGCGCCCGATCACCTCGCGGTGGAAGGCGCCGTCGCCCCCGCGCTCCACACGCACCAGACGCTGCTCCTTGCGGCCGCCGAAGGGCCCGACGAGCCTCCCGCCGGGCCGGAGCTGCTCGAGGAGCGGGCGCGGCACCCCGGGCCCGCCGGCCGCGACGACGATCGCGTCGTAGGGGGCATCCGCCGGCCGGCCGAGCGAGCCGTCTCCGAGGTAGACGACGACGTTCGAGACGCCGAGACGGTCGAGCGCGCGGCGCGCGACCGCCGCCAGGCGTCCCACCCGCTCGATCGAGACGACGCGGGCCGCGAGGCGCGAGAGGATTGCCGCCTGGTAGCCCGAACCCGTACCGACATCGAGCACCGTCTCGTGGCCCTCCAGGGCCAGCGCCTGCGTCATGGCGGCCACGACGCCCGGCGCGGAGATGGTCTGCCCCTCGCCGATCGGGAGCGCCACGTCGTGGTAGGCGCGGCCGCGCAGCGCCTCGGAGACGAGCAGGTGGCGCGGGACGTCGCGAAACGCCTCCAGGACGCGCGGATCCGCGATGCCTCTCGCGGCCAGGCGCTCGACCATGCGCCGGCGCAAGAGCGCGCACTCGGACAGACCCGCGAGGCGCGAGCCGGCCATCCCCTCACCCCCGGGGGCCGAGCTTAGGGGAAGCCGCCCGGGCTGCAACCGCGGCGGTCGGGGTCCTGGGCGGGCTCGCGCCCGGCGGCCCGAGCGCCCGGGCGAACCGGGGCGAGGCCGGCCTCGAGCACGCGCCGCTCGGCCGGGCTAGCCCGCATGTCTCACCAGGGCGCGTAGCGAGGCGGCGCAGATGCCTGTCCTGGCGCGAGATCGCGACCGAGGGAAGCGCAGGCGTAGCCGGCGCTACGCCGAGCACCCGCAGGGAGCGATCTCGTGCCAGGGCGGGCAGATGCGTCGCCGCAGTAGCGCCCTGGTGAGAAATGCGGGCTAGTGCTGTCCCAGCGGATCGATGAACGTGTAGCGGAAGGGGTTCGCCACCAGCAGCTGGAAGGGCCGCCCGACATCGGTCGGCCGCGTCAGGCCCACCACCGCCGCCGCCGGCACGAAGAGCCCCGTGCCGACCGCCGTCAGCACGAGCCCTATGGGCCGCAGCACGAAGGCGTCGAGCAGGACGGGCGTCTCCCTCTGGGTGGCCTCGAGGCCCTCGTCATCGAAGGTCCCCGCGGCGGCGGACCCGACGGATCCGAGCAGCAGCGCGACCGCTGCGAGCGCCGCGACGAACGAACGAACCGGCTCACGCATGGGAACCCTCCCCGAAGGACTCCCCCGCCCTATCGGAGGGGCGGGGGCCGAAATGAAGCCCGGACCCAGGCCGGGGGGAGCTCAAGTCTCCTCGCCTTCCGCGGGCCGGCCGGCGGGCACGAGGCGCGCGGGGTAGCCGTCCGCCTCGAGATCGTCCCCGAAGTCCGTCTCGAGAAGGGCCTGCTCCGCCGCGCGCTGGACCCGTTCCTTCTCGCCGTCGCTCCCGAGGCCGGCCGGCGCCCAGGCGCAGACCCGGTCGCGGCCCGCCCGCTTCGCCGCGTAGAGCGCTTCGTCGGCCAGGCGCAACAGGGTGTCGACGTCGTCGCTGTCCATCGGCCACACGGCGACGCCGCCGGACACGGTCACGCGCCCCGACGGCTGCTTCTCCGCGTGCGGGAAGGCGGTCGCGGCGATCAGGCGGCGGATCCGCCCGGCGGCCCTGAGCGCCTCCTCGCGGTCGACGTTGGGCATCACCATGAGGAACTCTTCGCCGCCCCAGCGCGCCACGAGCTCGTCTTCGCGGATGTTCTCGCGCAGGATCTGGCTCAGCTCCTTGAGCAGCTCGTCGCCCGGCAGGTGGCCGTTCGTGTCGTTGTACTTCTTGAAGTGGTCGATGTCGAAGAGGAAGAAACCGAGCGTGCGCGGGCCGGGATCCCCGGTGAGGAGCTCCTGCACGCGCTGGAGCAGGTGCGTGCGGTTCGGGAGCCCCGTGAGGCCGTCGGTCTTGGCGAGGAGCTCCTGTTGCTTCAGCACCGTGGCGCTCGTGATCACGACCGAGGTGATGAGCGCGATCGTGCGCCCGATCTCGCGGCAGTGCGGAATCGGGCGCTCGCAGGGGCCGATCAGGATCACGCCGATCGTGCGGCTGCCGTTCGTGACCGGCATGCAGAGCGAGAAGCCCTTCTCCGGGACGCCCTGGGCGAGATGGGTGCCGCGCACCACCCCGCTCTCGAAGCGCATGTCCTCGGGCGTGTAGGGGAGCTGCTTCACGGCCGTCCAGCCCACCACGCCCTCCCCCGTCTTGAGGCGATGGCCCACCGCGAACTCGCTCTCCCCCCGAGCGGCGGCCGCCACGAGCCCATCGCGGCCCGCCCGATAGAAGACGCTGTAGAGGGGCTGGAACACCTCCTGCACGAGGTCGAGGGCCTTCTCGGGGATCTGGCGCAGTTCGCGCGTGGCCGACAGGCGCTGCGCGATCTCGGGGATCTCGACGATCGAGCGCTCGAGCTGGCGGCAGCGGCTCTCGGTGCTCTCGAGGCGCGCGCAGAGCTCCTCCGCGGCGCGCCGCTGCTGCTGCACCGTCTGGTCGACGCGCGAGAGGTGCTGCTGGAGCTTGCGCAGCCGAGCGTCGCGCGACGCGGCTGCCACCCGGTAGCCGAGCAGCGCCGCGAGGGCCGTCACCGCCACGAGATAGCCGACGAGCTCGAGGGACGAGAACAAGCGCCGGGCCTCTCCGCCTGCCGCGGCGGGCCCCGGGGCGCCCGCGTGGCCTTCGGGAGCTGATCGACCCGACGCGACCCCGGCTGAACCCCCAGAAGGGTGAGAAGCGTTCTCTCCGGCCAGACCCCGGGGCCGGGCCTCGAGTCCGCGTTCACACCCCCCGCAGCGGTCGGCCGCAGGCGCGGGGGAGCCGGGCCGCTGCCGCTCAGGGCTCCCTCAACCACCAGAGCTGCGAGCCGTCGTCGAAGCGCTCCCTTCTTCGGATGGGCAGCACACCCTCGACGTAGCGCTGATACGGCTCGTCGGGCGCGGAAGGATGCACCACGACGGCGTCGATGCCGAAGCGCGCAAAGAAGGAGGCGCCCTCCGAGCGATCCCGGAGGAAGACCTCTTTCGACATGCGTTGGGGCTGCAGCAGGGTGCCGATCACCGGTGCCGCCAGCACCGCCTGCCACTTCTCGGGCGGCAGGCGCGAGACCGCTGCGCTCACGATGGGATGACCGTGTACGGTCTGGGCGAAGATCTGCCCGTTGTCGAACCAACCAACGCCCGACTGGCCGTCGCGCACCCCGGGCGGGACGTCGAGAACGGCGAAGGAGCCGGGCACCTCCGCGAGACGCCGGTAGGCCGCAGCGACCTGCGTCGAGAGCAGCGGCAGCGGCAGTGCCGCGTACTCGAAGGCGAGTAGCGCCAGCACGGGCCAGCGCACCCAGTGGCGCCGGAGCCGTTGCCAGCCGGCTCCGGCGAGCAGCCCGAAGCCCAGCATGGCGACGACCATGTGTCGTCCCGGCGCCCGCGCGAAGCGCACCAGCGGTAGCTGCCCCAGGAGCAGGGTCGGCAGCGGGATGCCGGTCTCCGTGCCGTAGAGCTTCAGCTGGCTTCCCAACGAGAGCACCCAGAAGCCGAGGGCTACGGCGAGCGAGAGTCGCAGAGGCCGCGGCGCCAGCGGGCCGCGGAGGCAGCCGAGGATCACGAGTCCGATCACGGAGAAGCCGACGTACGCCGTCGTCTCCTGGGGCGTGAACAGCCCCGGATGGAGACGCTCGTACAGGTCGTGCAGGGGCGCGGAGAGCAGCGGGTGCGTGAAGCTGGGCACCGCGAAGCCGATCAGATCAACCGAGTAGAGCCCGAAATCGACGAGCTGGGCCGATTCATCCGGGCGAGGACCGCGTTCGCCGAGGAAGGCCCAGAGCAGCGGAGCGATCCCCACGAGCGTGATCACCGCGGCCACCGCGAGAGCGCGCAGCATGGCCGGCCGCCACACACGGCGAGCGTCGACCGCCGCCGCGACCCCCAGCAGCTCGACACCGTAGACGCAGTAGTACTGCGAGCTGTACGCGGCAGCGACGAACAGCAGCCCGAGCCCCACCGCATGCCGCAGGCGTGCTGCCGGCTCGCTCGCGAGTCGTAGCCACACGAGCAGCATCGCCGGCAGCCAGTAGGTCGCCATCAGCTCGAAGTGCCCGGCGTACAGATGGGCGAAGGCGACCGGAGAGAAGGCGTAGATCGCCCCCGCGAGCCGCGCTCCCGCGCGCTCCAGGCCGAGCTGGCGAGCGAGCGCGAAGGTGCAGACGCCGGCCGCGATCAGACCGAGGAGCAGCAGCGAGTTCTGCGCCGCGGCCAACGACAGGAACGCCAGCAGGGGCAGGGCCACGAGTCCATGCAGCGGCGCCAGCGTGTGGTGCCAGAGATTCACGCCGAACGGATGCAGGAGAAACTGACAGCGGAAGGGGTCCTGGCCGAGCTCGATCAGCGCGTGACGAAACCACCACAAGTTCCACAGGTTCAGCAGGGACTCGGGATGGATCTTTCGAGAGCCCCACCACTGCCAGGCGGGCACGTGATCGGAGAAGTGGAGTGCCAGCGGCCAGGTAGCGACGAGAGCGAGGGCGGCGTAGAGGCCCGCGACCGCGCCGAGCTCGCCGAGCCACGTCCGGCGGGTTCGCTCGGGTACGGCAGGGTCAGCGATGCGTCGCACACGAGGCTCCTGCTCCACCCCCCGAACCGACCATGGCGGGAACGATACAGCCGCGCCCCGAGCCGCGGCTCCGCGGAGCCGGAGCACCGGGACAGGCGCTTCTCCGCCGTCCGAGGAGCCTCGGGCGGCTCGTGCGGCGCCACGGGGCGCCGCGTTGCACAATCCGCTCGTGACCCAGGTACCGGTGCGCTGGTTCGAGCTCCTGCGCCGGCTGACCGACGCCGGAGACCTCGCGGGCCAGAAGAACGCCTTTGCCGAGCTCTACTCCCTCACGGCGCGCTGCCTCGGCCCGAGGGCCTGGCGAAACCTCTCCCCCGACGAGCGCGAGTCGCTCGTGGGCGAGTGCGTGGTCCGCTTCGTCGAGCTCTACCGGGAGCAGCGCCTCAGCGAGGCGACGTTTCCCGGGCTCGTGAAAACGCACGCGACCCGGCGCTACCTCGACCTGCTCCGGCGCCGGAAGCACCGGGCGCGAGAGGACGCGGAGCTCCCCGAAGACCTGCAGGATCCCGCGCCGACGGCGGCAGCCGACGAGCGGATGGACGCCGAGGCCGAGCGCCAGGCGTTGCACAAGGCACTCGCCGAGCTCGACGGAAAGCAGCGACAGGTGCTGGACCTGCGCTACGCGGAGGGTCTCACCCGCGCCGAGATCGCGAAGCGCCTCGGACTCGGCAGCGGACAGGTGCGGACCCTCGAGGCGAACGGCTTGATCCAGCTCAGGATTCTCATGTCCGGCAAATGATCGCGGCCCGGGCGTATCTGCGGGTGGGAGCGCTCGTTCCGAGGACCGGAGGGCATGGACCCGAAGCAGCGGTACAGCGAGCAGGAGATCGCGCTGCTCGTGGTCGACCCGGACCAGGTCGATGACGAGGATCTCTGGCAGGCGTGTCGCCAGGATCCGGAGATCGGGCGCAGCGCCCACGAGCTCAGCCGCCTGCGCTTTCTGCTCCAGTCGGACCGCTCCCCCGATCCGAGCCCCGAGCCCCCCGCCGACCTGCGCGCGCGCTATCGGAGCGACCCGACCGGGCTCTCGGCCGAGGAGCGAGCGCGCATCGAGCTCCACCTGGCGACGGCCGCCGAGCCGGACGAGGGGCAGGGCGCAGCCGAGCGCTTCGATTTCCACCGGATCGCCCCGCGAGAGCCCCGCGCCCGTTGGCTCAACGCGATGGCGTCGACGCTCTTCGCTGCGCCGCTCCGCTACGCCCTCGCCGGGGCCCTGTGCTTCTTGCTCGGCGTCCTGTCGGTGAGCCCATTCGAGTCGATCTTCCTCGGCTCCGAGCCTCCCGTGCTCGTCGCGGCCAGCAACCCCTCGCTGCCGCAAGAGCTGAGCGAGCTGCGGGAGAGGCTCCAGGAGCTCGAGATCCGCCAGGAGGATGCAGCCCTGGGGCACGCTCCCGAGGCGAAACCCGCCTCCGCACCCGCCGAATGGGTGGCGGTCACGATGGGAGTGGCGCCCCGCGAGCCCTCGGAGCTCACGGCGTCGGGCATCGCGTACGACCCGGGCGGCCTCTTCGCCACCGTCCGACGATCCCTCTTCCAGCACGATCTTCCGGCCGGGAGCGAGATTCTGATCGAGAACCCGGCAACCCGGGCGAGCGTTCGCGTCGCCGTCGTCGACAGCCACGCGGACGAGGTGGCCCGGGAGAACCGGGACCCGCTTCGGAACCCCCGCATCAACCTCTCGCCCGGCGCCATGCGCGCCCTCGGCTACTCCGAGCTGGCCAACCGCCCCTTGCGCTACCGGGTCCTGCGCGTCGGGGGGGAGGGCGCGACGGCGTAGGAGGCCGACTCGAGAGTCGGCCTCCGCGCAGCGAGCCGAAGGCGAGTTGGCGGACGGCGCCACCCTGCCCGTTCTGGCTTTCTGGCTTCCGCCTGCCGGGTGGCCCTCCCCGCCTCGCTCCCCGCGCTCTCCCGGCTCGAGCGTCCGGAACAGCAAGTTCGCAGGGAGCGCGCGTATCCATCCGCAGGAGGTCCAGCGCGGTGCAGGTGGCTCGGCCCGCCCTCCGTTCCTTTCCGCCGGGGTTCGACACCGTACCGTGTTCGATCCGCTTGCGCGCCGGTCGCGCCTGGAGACGCGCGCGGCTCGCGATCACTACTTTGCTCCTCGCCGCCTGGTCATGGGCTCCGCTCGCGAACCCACCCGCCGTGCCTCGGCTCGACGCCGAGATCGCCCGACAGGTGGAGCGCGCGGTCGAGGGAAGGCTCGGCCTTCGGGGCCTCCTGCCCGTGCGCCGAGAGAGCGGCGAGATGCTCGCCGGCGAGAGCCGGAGCTTCGAGATCGACCTGCGCCGCGGCGAGGAGTTCCTCGCCGTCGGGGCTTGCGACGAGGGCTGCGCCGACCTCGACCTCGCGCTCACCGGTCCACGGGACGCGCCCTGGGACGCCGACCAGAGGCCGGATGCCTTCCCCGTCGCCGGCGGACTCGTCACGAGGAGCGGTCGCTACACGCTCCGGGTCGCGATGGCGACCTGCACGCAGCTCTGTCGCTTCTCGCTGGAGCTCCTGGTCGCCCGTCTCGGCACGACCCCGACGGGGCGCGATCGGCTGGCGGAGGCCGCCCGGGTGCACGACGCGCTCGTCGCCCGGGCCGTGGCGGCCTTCCGGGCCGAGGGGCACGAGCTCGCGGTGCTCGACGGGTTCCGGCAGCCGTCTCTCGGGGGCGGGCGGCAGGAAACCTTCTCGATCGACGTCCCGCGCGCGGGGAACATCCTGGTCGCCGCCGACTGCGACTTCGGCTGCGAGGACCTCGATCTCTTCGTCGAGGACGCCTTCGGATCCCCGCTGGCAGGGGATCAGGACCCCGATCCCGAGCCGCGGCTCTGGGTCGAGGTGCCCGCTCCGGGGAGCTACCGGGTCACCGTGCGCATGGAGCACTGCCGCGACGAGCCCTGTGCGTACGTCGCCTCGGTGCTGGCGGAAGCTCCGCACTCGCCCGCGCTCGGGAGCGTGGGCGGTCAGGGAACCTGCTTCGCGGTGCATCCCGGAGGACTCGTCGCGACGGCCGCGCACGTCGTCGCGGGGGCGGCGGCGCTGCGCGTGCACCTGCCCGACGGCAACGCCTTCGAGGCCGAGCTCCACGCCATCGACCCCGCGAACGACCTCGCGGTGCTCCGCATCCCGCAGCCGACGCCCGACTATCTGCCGCTCGCCCCTGCGGACTCCGCGGCGCTCGGCCAGCGGGTCTTCACCCTGGGCTTCCCCGCCGTGGCGATCCTGGGCGAGGATCCCAAGTTCACGGACGGGGTCATCGCGGCCCTCTCCGGCCCGGTCGACCGACCCGCGCTCCTCCAGATCACGGTGCCGATCCAACCGGGCAGCTCCGGCGGTCCGCTCGTCACGGAACAGGGCTACGCCGTCGGCGTGGTGACCAGCGTCACGAACCCCGACTTCTTCCTCGCGGCGACGGGCCAGCCCCCGCAGAGCGTCAACTACGCGGCGCGATCCGACTTCCTAGCCCGCCTGCTCCCGGAGATCGAGGCGGAGCCGCCTCCCGTCGACCGCTCTCGCGCCATCGCCCGCGCCCGCTCCGCCGCGTGCTGGGTCGAAGCCGCCGGCGGGCGGTTCAGCCACCCCGAGCCCCGAACTCGCGGATCAGGCCGCATCGGCGGTTCCTGACCCCGCATCCTTGATCTCCCGCACCACGCCGCGAACCCGGAAGCACCGCCCGCTCGTGAGATCATGCTGGAAGCGTCGGAGGCGTCTTGGTCGCGAGCTTGGCCCGGCGCAGCGTGGCAGCCGATTGCACCGCAACGTCGCCGAGCTCGTAGGTCTCGTCGTCGGTTATCATCGGCTCCTCTCGAAATGGCGACGCAACTACCTCCGCCGTCAGCCGCGATATCCGCGGCGAAACAGCCGGTCGACCGGGGTCTCTTCCAGCACCTCGACTGCGCGCGCGAGCCCTCTGTCCGCGCCGAGCGCGCGTTCCAGGCCGGTGTTGCAGACGGCGATCGCCTGTTCGAGCGCTTCGACCGGACGCGGGCGACGACCGCTGCTGCCGGCGATCAGGACGTTGGCGAGGTAGCCGAGCTCTTCGATGCGTTGGGAGAAGAGCTCGGGTTCTTGCAGTCGTAGCTCGACCAGCGCCGCCTGCAGTAGCAGCCCCGGCTTCTCCGCCGCCGTCAGCTTCGAGCGCTCGGCCCGGGCGCGCTGGCCGCCCCTCTTCGCAGCCGCGGGCCCGGCCGCGAGCGCAGCCAGCGGCTGCTGGCGCGTCGGCCCGACTACGGCGGCGTCCTCGAGCAAGTGCACGAGCTTACTCACGTCGGCGGCAGGCCGAGTAGGCTTCGTGTCGCTCGCGCGCGCCGCGCTCTCGGCCGGCCGCGCCGCCTTCTCGCCCGCCAGCGCGCGAAAGTAGGTCTCTGTCATGGGGTCGCGCGTCTCGAGCTGCTCGCCGCGCCGCGCCAGCTCGAGAAAGCTACGCGCATCCGCCGGCACGACGAAGCCCTCGGCCGCGCGCCGATCCTCGCGCTCGCCCGCGACGTCGCCCTCCAAGCTCTCGTCCGACCTCAGCACCTCGTACGACCCACCTTGCTCCTCGATGTACTCCGAGCTGAGCGCGCAGCACTGCTCCAGGATCGCGCGCAGCAGGTCGTGATGGTCGCGATCGAGCGCGAGCAGCGCGGCCCAGACCACGTCCCAATGCATCGGATCGCGCGCCAGCAAGCGAAACTCCTCCCATTCTTCGAACAGCGCTGCGCCTAGCGCGCGTTCGAGGCGTTCGAGGTCTTCGCTCGGTGCGCTGAATCTCTGCCCCAGCGCATCCATGTCGACCACCAGCACCAGGCGATGCACCGCGAGCGTGAACAGGTCGCGTGGCAACGCACACAACTGTTCGATCAGGAAGGCTTCGCCGCCCTCGAACATGATCTCGAGCCAGAGCGCGAAGCGCTCGGGCCGGAACTGCTCGTCTTCGCCCGGGGACGCGGCGCGCCACAGATCCTGATCGAACACGCCCTGCAGCTGCTCGCTGCTGGCGAGCGCCACCAGCTCGCCGGCGTCTTCGAGACCGACTCGATCGATCAGCCTGCCGAGAACCGGCGCGGGCAGCTCGCGCACCGCGGCCACCAGCTCGGGCCGCTCCAGGATACGCATCAGCAACTGCGTCGACGACCCAGGCCGGGTACGGACGAGCGAGGTCATACGGACTCCTCTCGTGCGTGGGCTGGAGCCCATTCTCGCCGTCCGCTCGAATACTTCCTAGCTGTCGATTTCTTGGCCGGTTCAGTATCATGGGTGGGGTCGATCAGCGCTGGGTGAACCGCGGCCGAGTGCTACGAGGGCCGTGTCAAAAAAAAACCTGCGGCGGCAGAGCCAGTGTTCGGGATCTCGGCTGCGCTCGCGACGTGGAATGCAGCAGACGCCGAGCGGTGGCTCGAATCTCATTAGGAGCCCCGGGATATCGCCCGATCTTCGAGGCTACGAACGCAGACGAGCCCGACTCGTGCGGCCGAACGCGTTCCCCGTCCAGTTCATCACTTCGATCCCCGTCCTCTCGGCGGAACGATCGCGACTGGCCAGGCGTCCCCGGCCCCGCCTGCGAGGCGGCGTCTCCGGTTGCTGCTACACCGCGAGGGGGAGAAGTGAGCTAAGTCATGGTCGGGCCGGCGAGTGTCATTTCTCGCGACCTTGATCCCACCCCTGAGAGCCCGTCGCTTGTCGAAGGTCGATCTCGTCGTTGTTGCAGAAGTAGAGTTGAGCCATGGGGGGACCATTTCTTGCGGCGTGTAGGAAGGACGAGACGTGGGTCTGTTTATTCGTCCTCGAATCCGTGGTTCGAGAATTTCAGCGTGCGGCAGTTCTCGGTGACGATGCGGACAACGTTCTTGGGTACACCTTCCGGGACCTCGGCGTCGATCTCGAGGGTCACCGTGACCTTGGCGCCGACGAGGCCGACCAGGTGGGAGAGGACCTCATCAGCGATTCGGCTGGCTTCGAGCCCCGCGCGGCTCTCGGCGAGCGCGACCGTGCCGTGGAAGCGCCGGGGCGGGCGTTCCTCACGCTCGCGCTTGTCCCCTGCGTCTTCCCCACCCTCGCGCTTGCCCTCCCCCGGCCCCTCATCCTTCACCTCTCCCTTCTCTGAGGGCGTCTCCGCTTCCTGCTGCCGCAGCGCCCGCTCGGGCTTCACCAGGAGCCCGATGGGGTTCCCGTCTGTGAGGTTGACGAGCTGACCGCAGCGGAGCCCGCGGTACCGATCGGCTCCCTCGTCGAAGCTGTCGGCGTAGGCGAAGGAGTCCTGGCGCCAGGTCAGGAGGTCCAGGCCACCGCGAATCGCCGCCATCAACACCGCGGGCTCGGAGAGTCGAGGGAGGTAGAGGTAACGCCCGAAGTCCTCGGCGAGCTGGCGGATCTGCGCGTGGTCCCCGCGCCAGAGCGGTACCCCATCGAGATGCTTCTGGAAAATGGTCGAGCCGAGCGAGGTCACCAGCAGCTCGTCGCTCCGGAGCTTCTTGCTCGCCCGCGGGGCGAGCGCGTCGCCGCCGGCGAGCCGAATGGCCTGCCAGGTGATCGGCGCCTGCGGGTTCGCCTGCTCTGGCGCCAACAGCCACTGGTACGTCTCGGGCAAGCGCGCCGTAACCGCACTGTCAGCAGCCTGCTTCTGGGTCTCGGCCTGCCGCACCTGGTGCGGGTCCAGGTTGAGCGGCTCCTTCTCCGCCACGATCGACTCCCACGCCAGGAACCTGCGCAGCGCCTCGTCCAGGTCCTGCAGCCGGACCTTGTCGGCCGCGAGGAAGACCAGCGTGTTGCGATAGAGGCGCGGGGTGTTCCCGCGCGACTCGAGGATCGCCCGCGCCGCCGCCTCGGCCGCGCTGCCGGGCTCCTTCGTGTACGAATGCTCAGAGGGCAACACCACCAGCCGGGCGTCGAGGTCGTCGGGCACGTCTGCGCCCGAGCGCGGCAGTGGGTGGATGCGCGAGAAGTCGCCGGTCTTGCGCAGGTCGGTGCGCAACCGCTCGTCCAGCTCCTGCGCCACCTTGTCTGGATCGCGCTTGAGCTGCTCGGCACGATCCTCTGCGAGCTTGGTGACCGTCGGCTGGGTGGCGTACCAGAAGCGCGGTCCGTCCTGATAGAGGTAGGTCGCCGCCGCTGCGAGCCGCCGCAGCGCATCGCCGAACACCGCCGGCGACTCGCCCGGCATCACACAGCCGAGCTTCACCCGGCGATCCTCGAGCCCACGGTGCGCCGCGGCCGCGGTGGGCGCTGAGCCCATGTAGATGGTGCGCGCCACCCGCCGCGTCGCGTGCAGCTTGCCCAGGTTCGGCTGCTCGGCATCGATCTTGAGCGGCAGAGAGCTGGGCCCGTCCACGTCCTTCTCGATGATGGGCGCCCAGTTGTCCGAGAGGTAACGCGTCAGCTCGGACTGCACGCGCGGATCGTCGATCGGCACGGTGGACGGCAGGATCAGCGGGTTCTTGTCGCCCTTCTCCCACAGGCTGTGGATCACCGCCGCCATCAGGCGCAGCACGCCGCGCGTGCGCTGGAACTTCAGCAGCGTGGACCAGTCGGTGTAGAGCCGGTCGAAGATCTCAGGGTGGATCGGATACGCGGATTGGATGCGCTTCTCGTAGTCGGCTCCCTTGCACTCGGGCGGAAACTCCGCGCTCTGTGAGTGATAGAGATCAGCAAAGGCGCGCGCGGTCACGTCGCGCTGCTTGTACTGCTCACCCGGGATCGGCTCAAACAGCCGCCGCCGCACGATCTCGAATCCCTCTTCGGCAGTCGCAGGTCGCCATGACGACTCGAGGCGGCCGACCACGTTGCGCAGACGCTCCAGCGCCTCGCGGCCGCGAATCCCGCCCACTTCCGCGTCGTCGGCCTGCGTATGAGGCGAGCCCTGGGTGTCCGAGGCCGGCAGCGAGATAACGAGCAAGCAGTTGCCGGCCAGCTTGGCCGACTCGGTGAGCGCCTGCGCGAAGGTGAACTGGGTCTCGAATCCGCCGGCCGGCAGGTCACTCTGGTCGTGGAGCTGACGCGCGTAGGCAACCCACTCATCGATGAGAATCAGGCACGGCCCATACTCCTTGAACAGCTCGCGCAGCACGTCGCCCGGGTTTGTGGCATTCTCGTCGTCAGCCTTCACGCGCGCGAAGGCCTTCTTGCCTCCGAGTTGCCAGGCCAACTCGCCCCAAAGCGTGCGCACCACCGTCCCGTCCGGCTTGGTGACGGGGTTGCCGGGTGAGATCTTGTTCCCCACTAGCACCACGCACTTCACCTTGAGCAGAATCTTCACACCCGCCTCCGCCAGCACCGCGTCCACGCCCACCAGCTCACTTGGGTTCGCCCCGGAGAACAGGTGGTAGAGCGCCAGCATCGAGTGAGTCTTGCCGCCGCCGAAGTTGGTCTGGAGCTGCACCACCGGGTCGCCGCCCGTGCCCGAGATACGCCGCACGCCACCCACGAGCAGGCGCTTCAGACTCTCTGTGAGGTAAGTGCGGCGGAAGAACTCCTGCGGCTTCCTGTACTCGTCAGACCCCTCGCCCAGGTGTACCTGCCAAAGGTCCGCCGCGAACTCGGCCTGTTGGTAGCGCCCGCTCGCCACATCGGGGTGCGGTGTGACGACCTCGCGCCAGGCCCTGAGCGACCCGGCCGCCGCCGCCTCAATCAGCGAGCCCCCAGACTTCCGCTTCTCACCGCGTACCTGTTCATCGTAGATGAGCCGGCGTAGTTCCATCTTCATCTTGCCAACTTCATCAGCTTGGGGCGCCGACACCGCGGTCAGGAGCCGCGTTGTCGAGTCAAGCGCTCGGTCAGCGTCGTCGCCTGAGAACGGCTCCTGGTGCGCCCACTTGTTCCGCACATCCCGGAGCTCTGAAACAAGCGTGCGCTCAGCCTGCCCCAACGTTCGCTTGAAGATGCTATTCCATTGGTTCCAGAGAACGGCCAGCAGCGATGCGGCGTCCCACTGTGGGGGCTTCGCGTCTACAAACAGTCTCACCTGTGTCTCTGCCACTGATTGGCGGACGATGCCGAGCCACCCCTGCGCGTCCTGCGCCTTCAGCTCCCGTTCAACAAAGGGTCGCAGGCCGTCCTTCAGCAGTTCCAGCGCCTTGCCAACGCGTTCATGATTGCTGACGGCCATCGTGGCAACCCTCTCTTCTTAGGTCCTTAGACCGTGGTGGCTTGACTGAAGGATGGCGCTGACCGTGATCCAACTCTAACGGCCCATCGCTCGAACGCGTCCTACGCTTCTCGCCGGCACACCATTGGGCACGGCGATACTCGACTCTAGACAAGCAGGTCAGCTCTGGCGCTGACGCGTAACCTCACACGTCCGACAGTTACCTCATGCACGCCATCGAGAAACATGCGGCCCACAACGCGCCGTCCATCGACGACCGTACCGACGTGGCTCTCCAGATCATGAAGCCACACATCGCCCGGGTAGTTGATCAGCGCGCAGTGCCGTCGACTGACACTCTCATCCTTCAGAGTGATGTCGTTGCCACCCAGGGCTCCGATGGTCACTATCTTGCTGTCACACTCACGACGACGACCATTGGGCGTCTCGATGGTCAGCACGTTGGGCCTATCGCCGCGGCGTGGTTTGCCGAATCGGAACTCCTGAAAGAGCAACTTTGATTTCAGCGACGGTCTCTTCTGAGGGCCCCACGCGGAGGGTGCTTCGGTCGCGACCCGGGCGTTATGCGCGACAAAGGGATTCTGGTCATCGCGCAAACGCGCAGTCTCAACCTCCACACCCGCACGGCCTTGATTCAAGTACAAGCACAGGAGTCGATTGCTGCGAAAGCAGTCGGCAGGCGCCTTGGCCTCGATCATGGTGTGTGCAAGTGACTCTGCAGCCTCAAATCGCTCGGTCAAGTAGAAACACTTGAGGAGTAGGTTGTAGGCCTCGTAATCGGACGCATTGCGCTCTAAGTGGTCAGTCAGCAATGAGATCGCGGTAGAGACGTGCCCCTCTTCAAGGCGCATCCAACCCAGTTCCTTCTGGACGGGCGCCCTCGGGTTGACTGCAACCGCCTTCGAGAAGTATTCACTAGCTCGTTCGATCTGGCGAAGGAGGAGTTGACACCGCCCCGCAGCGAGGAGGGCGCTCACACAATCTGGACTCAGTTGCAGGGCGTAGGCGGCGAGGCCTTCAGCTCGCACCCACTTCTTCCGCGTCATGGCCGATTCGGCCTGCTTGGCAAGGCTATCCGCCTTGATTCCCTTGCCGTCAAAGACGTGCGCCACAAAACGTGCGCGAATTGATCGGGCAAAGTCGGTTGCAGTCTGAAAGCGAAGCTCTGGAGTCGGATGTGTGGCCTTCAAAAGTACATCCTGTACCCAGCGAGGCAGATCGTCTGAGACAAAGTCGTGCGCGATCCGCGCATCGAGGGCAGCGTCCGAGTCCAGATTCTCGAAAGGGTGGCGGCCTGTCAGCGCCTCGAGCATTGTCAGGCCGAGCGAATACACGTCGACACGGGGGTCAGTCCGGGACACCTGCTCTTCAATGAGCATCTCTGGCGGCATGTACATGCGAGTGCCAACATTGCGGTTGGCGACGCCGAAGTCAGCTAGTTTGATTGTTCCATCTGCCGCGAAGAGGATGTTCTGTGGCTTGATGTCATGGTGAACGATTCCGTTCTTGTGAACGTAGGCGAGTGTGTGGCAAAGATCGAGGGCCCAAGCAAAGCACTTGTCTTCCCGGATCCCGCCTGTACGCCCAAGCAGCTCGTCCAGGTTGCCCCCTGGGCAGAACTCCATCACCAGATGAAGGCGGTCCGCATGCATGAAATGGTGGTGAAACACGACAACATGAGGGTGATTGAGCTTCGCGAGCGCGGCCATCTCCCAGAGAATGTCCTCGTGATCCCCCTTGCGAGCATTCGATAGGATCTTGATTGCCACCTGTCGGCCGGGGATTGCCTCGTCGTCTGCCAGAAACACCTGGCCGTAACCACCACCTCCAAGTCGGCGGCTGACGTGATACTTCCCGTCCAGCTTGTCGCCGATGGAGATCATCGCCTTCTCCCGATGTACTAAGAAATGCCACTGCTACAATAGTTCGCCCTGGAGGGGCTGCCCCGGGCGTGCTGACGCGAGCCGCATGATCTCAGGCCAGCTCTGGACAAGGCCGTTGTAGGCGAGCGCCTCGGTCGCGCGCTTCTTGCGCTCGCACAGGGTGTAGAGGCGATAGGCCAGCTCGCGGGCGATCTCGGCCTTGGCGCCGAGCTTGGCCACGAGCTCGCCCGCCGCGCCTTCGCCGCCGCTGGCGAGCACGCGGATCAGGTGGTGGACGATCTCCCAGGCGGTGAGGCGCGGGTCGTTGGCCGGGTCCCAGTTGGCGGGCAGCTCCTCAGGGCGGAGCAACCGCACCTTGCCGCGCTTCGATTCGAGGATGCCGGCCTCGACCATGCCGGCGACACTGGTGTTCTTGGACTTGCTGAGCTGCTCGGCCACGCCGTACTCGCCCTCGTCGAAGCCCGACTGTTCGATCCAGGTCAGCGCCCAGCGGCTGTCGGCGTCGAAGTCGCCCTCCTGCTCGGCGAGCGCCTCGTCGAGGGTCTGGTTGATGAGCGAGAGCGCCTCGCGCACGGTGAGCGGCTTGCCCTCGGCGTCGAGCACCCTGGCGTAGCGGGTGTAGACCGCCATGCCCGGGCCGATGGCCGCCTGCGCGAGGTCCACCGGCGCAATGTTGCCGCGCTGGAGGTGGGCAAGCGCCACGGGCAGTTCGGCCTTGAGCGCGGTGACGAACTCGCGGCGCGTGGCGGTGGGCGCGTTGGCAGCGCGCTTGCGGCAGACCATGACGATGCTGGAAGCGAGGGCGTTGGAGTCGGTTCCACGCATTCGGTTGCCCAGCTCCGTTCGCATTGGCCAGGTGCCGCTCGTCGCAAAACCGGCGCGGATCACGGCTTCGAGAAAAGTCTCCCATCCGGTGCTGGCGGTGCCTTCGCCGACATCGCTCTCAGCCTGCTTGAATGCGTAGTAGATCGTGACCGGGAAGGCCGGATGCGCCTGCTCGGCGACGCGGTGCATCGCCTGCGTCATGCCGCCGAGGAAGAACGTCTCCGCCTTCTCCCTGCCGCCGTGCCTGGCCGGCGTGGCCACTAACTCCTCGGCCTTGGGCACGGCGAGCGTGGCGAAGAGGTCGGGGAAGACGGGCCGCAGTGAGCGACGCAGCCAGACGTAGAAGAAGTCCGAGAGGTCGGCGTAGCCGATGTTGTCGTAGTAGGGCGGATCGGTGGAGACGAGCTTGTCCTGTGATGTGTCCTGTGTTGATGCGTCCGCCTGCCTAGCGAAGCCAGGAGGTTCGGTTGTGCTCGAAATCCCCTTGATCACTCCATCTACAGAGACCGCGTAGTCGCCGGCCGCACATGCGAAGGGATTCACGTCTGGAAAGTCCCAAGTCATCGGTATTGCTTGGCGCGCAAAGGCAGTGACGGTCTGCTGCCGCTCAGGCGTCCAACGAGCAATCGTGCAGAGTGTGTTGGCCATTCGGTCTACGGCCAACGCCACGTAAACCCCCACCGCTTCGGCGTAGGCGGTGGCGCCGGTGCCGCCGTCGCGGAGGGGCTTGGGGTCGGCGGGGGGGCCGGCTTGGAGGGCGTCGCGCTGCACCCGCTCGCGCGCTTCCTGCACAAGATCGGCGAAGGTCGTCAGCGCCACGAGCTGGCGGTCGGTGAAAAGATCGCTCCACTTCGTCATTCCGTAGTTGCCGACGCGGAAGCCGAGCGCCTGCTGGAAGAACTCGACGTCCGGCTTCCACTCCGGCTTCGCTTTGAGCGCCGCTGCCTCGTGCTCCGGAGTCGGTGCGAGGTAGACCCGCCCGCGATCGCCTTCGGCCACGATTGCCATCAGCCGCGCCCCTATACGCCCGGCCTTGCC
>CAZUYC010000002.1:0-12210 GCA_964624475.1 uncultured Spirochaetales bacterium
TGGCATCGAAGGCTTCGGTAGTTTCGTCACCTCCACTACCGCTCCGATTGCTACCGGCTGGAGCGACCAGTTGCCGGGTGGGATTCACACCCACTGAGGATCAGCGCCTTGTCACGGCGCACCGAAGCCCATCGGACTAGGCGACCTCGCCCGGCGTCTGCCGCGCCATCACGTCGCGCGCGGCGTAGGCGACGAGCGAGCGCGGGGCGAGGCGGGTCGCGGCGTTGGCGCGCAGCCAGTTCCACCAGCCCGACACGACCGAGGGCTGGCGCCCGAGCGCGTCGAGCGCGACCTCGACGACCTTCGCGGGCGGCTCGCCCGGATGGCCGATCTCGCCGGCCACCTGCTGGAACTCCGTCTCCGTCGAGCCGGGCTCGAGGACGAGCACGTCGATCCCGCGGTCGCGCAGCTCCACCGCGAGCGACTCGCCGAAGAGGAGGTCGAAGGCCTTGGTCGCGCTGTAGACGCCGTGCAGCGGCAACGGCTGCCGCCCGGCGACCGACCCCGTGATGACGACGGCGCCGCGGCCGCGCTCGAGCAGGCGCGGGAGGAGCCGCGCGGTCAGCACCACCGGCGCCATGCAGTTCACCTGCACCATCTCGCGCAGGCGCTGCGGGTCGCAGCGGTCGAAGCGGCCCGCGTGGCCGAAACCGGCGTTGTTCACGAGCAACGCGATATCGAGGTCCGCGACCGCCGCGGCGAGGCGATCCGCCCCGTCGGGCGCAGCCAGGTCCGCGGCGACGACGCGCGTCGCCACCTGGTGGTTCTTCTCGAGCTCGGCCGCGAGCTCGCGGAGGCGATCCTCGCGGCGCGCCGAGAGCACGCAGGAGACGCCCTCGCGCGCGAAGGCGCGCGCGAACTCGGCGCCGATCCCCGAGGAGGCGCCGGTCACGAGCGCCCACTCGCCGTAGCGCTCGCGAAGCCGGGGACGCTCCGCCTCGAAGAGCGGTCGCGCCTCCCAGAGCGCCCAGGCGAGGCCCAGGAAGGGCAGGAACGAGACGACCCCGAACAGCAGGCCGCGGAAGCCGCCGACGTAGACCCCGCTCCAGACCAGCATGCCGAGGGCCACCTGCGCGGCGTAGACGGAGGCCCAGGGCCACAGCCACGGCCGCATCTTCCGGAAGCCGTAGGCCCCCGCGGCGTAGATGGCCCAGTGCGGGATCTCGAGCAGCTTCGCGGCCCAGCCGTGGAAGCGGATCCCGAACCACACCTCCTCGTCCACCGCGGCGGATTTCCACAGGAAGTCCCACGGCACGTAGACGAACGCCATGTACCCGCAGAACACCATGATCGCGTTCATCCACCACGGTCGTCCGTCGAAGAACGCGCGCAGCCAGTCACGCATGGGGGGCATCTCCGTCGAGGGGCGAGAACCTACGCCGCGTGGCGGGCCGGCGCAAACGCACACCGCCCGATAGGCTGGTGCACGACCTCGACGAAACGATGGCGCCGATCACGCGAAAGCTCCTCTTCGTCTCGGCCGTCGGTGCCCCGGCTGCTGGAGTCGCAGCATTGTGGCTACTCGGGTCGGCCCTCGCCGCTCCCGCGATGCATCGGGTTGGGGCAGCGCCCAGCTCCCTCGCTGCCGAGCCCGTCACCTTTCCGAGCGACTCGGCCAGCGCGATCCGAGGTTGGTTCATCCGAGGAGTACCAGGCCGCGGCGCAGTGGCCCTCGCGCACTCCGTCCGCTCGAGTCGGCTCGAGATGGTCGAGCGCGCCGGCTTCCTGAGTCGGGCCGGGTACTCCGTGCTTCTCTTCGACGCTCAGGCCCATGGCGAGAGCCCCGGGGAGCACATCACCTTCGGTCACCTCGAATCGTTGGATGCGCGCGCGGCGGTCGCGTTCATCCACTCGAAGCTCCCCGCGGAGCGCACCGGCTATCTGGGAGTCTCCCAAGGCGGTGCCGCCGCCCTCATCGGCCCCGCACCGCTCGCCGTCCAGGCCCTCGTCCTCGAAGCCGTCTATCCCACGCTGCGGGAGGCCGTGGTCGACCGCATCGCGATCCGGGTCGGACCTCTTGCCGAGCTTCTCGCCCCGCTCCTGCTGCTCCAGGTCCAAGCTCGGCTCGGTGTCGATCCGGATTCGCTCGCGCCCATCGAGGGCATCCGCCACGTCCGTGCTCCGGTGCTGCTCGTGGCCGGTGAGCGGGACCGCCATACTCCTCTCTCGGAGTCGCGGCGCCTCTTCGAGGCGGCACCGGAGCCGAAAGCTCTCTGGGTCCTCCCCGGTGCGGCGCACGTCAACTTCCATCGCTTCGACCCGGTCGAGTACGAGCGACGGATCCTCGAGTTCCTTGCGCACAGCCTCGGGCGAGACGCTGCAGAACACAGAATTCGAGCTGACCGGCCGCCCCTCCGCGGCTGATGTCCGGTCAGCCGCTCCGGTGCGGCGTGCGCGGGCGCACGACGCCCTGCTCGCGCAGGCCGGTGATCGACTCGATGCGGCCGGTGAACGCGAGCGGCTGGTCCACCAGCCAGAGCGCCGCGTCGCTCACCACCACCGCGTCCTCGTAGCCGGAGAAGTCGGCCGGCAGGGTGGCCGCGAAACCCTCGCTGTACACGGGGACGTCGATGCGCAGGCAGTTCACCGCGACGCGGCCGCGCAGGTCGTGCGCCAGCGATTCCGTGAGCGCCTCGAGCGCGCGCTTGGTCGTAGTGTAGCTCGCCCGCCCGAAGCTCGGCAGCACGGCCGCGACCGACGAGATGTTGAGCACGCGGCCGCCCTCCATCCTCGGGCACAGGTGGTACATGAACCAGAACGGCGCGTTCAGGTTCACGTCCACCGCGAGGCGCCAGCGCTTCGTCGGCTCCTCGAGCGCGGGACGCGGCGGCGCCACGGCGGCGTTGTTCACCAGGAGATCGCAGCGACCCCACTCGGCGTAGACGCGCGAGGCGAGCGCCGCCACGGCCTCCTCGTCGCGCACGTCCATCGCGACGGCCCAGGCCCGGCGCCCGCGCTCCTCCACCGCCTCCGCGGCGTCCTCCACCGTCCCCGGGAGCTTCGAGGGATGCGCGCGGCTCGTCCGCGCGACGCAGACCACGTCGAAGCCGCGCTCCGCCAGGTCCAGGGCGAGGCGCCGGCCGATCCCGCGGCTCGCCCCCGTCACCACCGCCACCCGCGCGCTCATGGCCGATCCTCCTCCCGCCGCTCCGCCTCGCCCGTCATCGGCACGAAGCGCACGCCGAGCAGCTGCTCCTGACGCACCCCCAGGGCGTCGCGCGTCACGAGCACGAGGTCCTGGAGCACGTCTCCGACCGGCAGCACCAGGCGCCCTCCCACGGCGAGCTGGTCGACGAGCGGCTGGGGCACGTGCTCCGGCGCGGCCGTGACCACGATGGCGTCGAAGGGCGCCTGCTCGGGCCAGCCCCGGTAGCCGTCGCCCTCGCGCACGTGCACGTTCGCGAAGCCGAGCCGGCGCAGGTCGCCTTCGGCCCGGCGCGCGAGCTCCGGCACGATCTCGATCGTGTACACCTCGCGCGCGAGTCGGGCCAGCACCGCCGCCTGGTAGCCGGAGCCGGTTCCGATCTCGAGCACCTTCTCTTCGCCCGCGAGCTCGAGGAGCTGCGTCATCACGGCCACGATGTAGGGCTGCGAGATCGTCTGGCCCTCGCCGATGGGGAGCGGCCGGTCCTCGTAGGCGTGGGCGCGCTGCTCGGGTGGCACGAACTCGTGGCGGGGCACCGCGCGAAGCGCGGCGAGGAGGCGCGGGTCGCGCACGCCGCGCGCCGCGATCTGCTCCTCGACCATTCGCTCGCGCTCTCGCGCGAACTCCGGATCCCTGGCGCGATCGGAACCGTCCATCGTGCATCCCAGCAGGGCGAGGATCGCGGGCGCCGCGCGAAGGCACCGTCCACGCCCCCTGTGTCGCGCTGCAGCCGTTATCTCCCGTCCTCCAGCGCGAGCTCCAACGGGAAGGCGCGCACCGCGAAGAGCCGCCTCGCCAGCGCGAGCGGGTTCCGCGGCAGGCGCCGGCAGTAGGCCATGAACCCCGGGAGCGTCGCGAAGGTGCGCTCCGCGGCTGCGAAGACCGGGTCGCTGCGCAGCGTCTGGTCGCGTCGCACGAGCTCCGGCGTGGAGGGGTCGCGGCGGTAGCGGCGCACGTAGTCGAGCAGCCTCGCGTGGTAGTCCGGCTCCTCCACGATCGCACCGATCGTCCGGTATCGCGGGTGGGTGCCGGCGACCATCTGCTCGATCTGCCGCTCGAGCTCGTCGAGGCCGTCCGGGAACATCTGGAGCAGCCCGAGGTCGTAGATCGGATTCAGGTGCACGACCTGCATCACGTGCCCCACGATGGTATCGCGGTCCGAGAGGAGGCCGGTCGGGTCGACCATCGACATCGGGTCGTCGAGCACGCGCAGGCACTGGTGGAAGGCGAAGGAGATCTCCCGCTGCCGATAGTAGTCGCGGGCGGCCGGCGTGATCACGAAGCGCAGCATGTCGAGGCCGCCGAAGAGGATCTGCGCCCGGCCCGGCCGCTCGGGGACGAAGCCGCGCGCCTCGAGCGCCGCCATGCGCCGCGCGATCTCGGCGCGGTCGAGCCAGAGCCGGAGCGTGCGGCCGATGCGCGCGAGCTTGCCCGCCAGCTGGCGCGGGCCGCCGATCGCACGCAGCAAGAGCCGGAGGGGGGGCTGCGTCCGCCTCGGCGTCGCCGGCTCCACGCCAGGTCGCCTCAGCGCAGGTCCCGGAAGCAGGCCTGGATCTCGGCCACCCCCACCTCGAGCTCCCGCCGCGCGACCCGGCCCTTTCGAGGAGGCGACCCGGCTCCCGGTCTAGCGGCCCTTGGTGAGGCGCCCGACGTCGATGTAGCGGCGGATCTTGCCCTTGCTCTTCATCGGCGAGCCCTCGGAGTCCCAGAACTCGATCCGGTTGCCGGTGCCCGTCTGCACGTTGATGATGATGTCGCTGACGTAGCGGAGGTCCATGGGCTTCGGGACGCCCTCCCAGCCCGGGTACCACTCGCCGGTGAGCGAGGTGTCCTCGCTCCAGCGCTTGTTGTGCCAGATGATCTTCCAGAGCTCCTCCTTCTGGTCGTAGGCGAAGGAGTAGAGCGCCGTCAGCGACTGCTTGTCGATGTAGATGTCCTTGTGGTGGTAGGGATGGTCCGAGTTCTTCGGGATGAAGCGGATCACCACCGCGTCGCGCAGCTCCCAGCGGTCGTCGGCGAAGGAGAGGCCGTAGGGCCCGAAGTTGTGGTCCTTGTCGTACGGATAGGCCTTCACCTTGGTGTTCATCGGCGCCAGGATCTTGCGCTCGCCGAGACACTGCCACTCGTACTGCGTGATGATCCCGGCGAAGCTGCGCAGGTCGTCGAAGGTGAAGTCCGTGCCGGCGACCGCGTCGGTGCGCTGCGCGGTCGAGATGCGGCGCACGCGGCGCAGCGTCGGCACGTAGACCCAGGTGTCGTCGTTCTTCGCCTCGCTGCGGGGACTGTCCGAGGACTTGTAGCGGTAGGACATCAGCATGATGCCGCGCGCGTCGAAGGGCGCGTCCACCTGCACGCCGAAGGCGTTCTTGCGCTTCTCGCCGCGGAAGAGGTCGCCGCCGTTCGCGTCGAGGTACTCCTTCTCGATGCGCGCCGAGAGCTCGATCGTCTTCGCGCTCCCCTCGTAGTAGAGCGGGAGCTGCTCGCCGCGGTCCCAGTAGGAGTAGAAGTAGCTGGCGCGCGAGCCGTCGCCGTCCCACTGGGAATCGAAGTTGTACATCCACTTGACGCCGGCCTCCGGGTCACCCTTGCAGTCGATCGTCGCGGGGTCGAAGGGCATGCCGGCGACGTAGTTCTCGAGGCTGTTGTCCGGTCCGATGCGGGCCTGACCCTTGAACTTCTCGGTCGCGGCGTCGAACTCGGGCGGCGTCGAGTAGTCGCCCGTCGCGGCGATCTCGAGCTTCATCCCCTCGTAGAAGAAGAAGTCGCGGTTGTCCCAGAACTCCTCCGGCAGGAAGGGCCGGATCTTCTCGACCTGGTCGATCGAGATGATGTCGCCCGGCTTGAAGCTCGGCGTGAGCGCGCCGGCATCCTCGGCGGCGACCGCAGCGGCCGGGGCGCCGGCGACGAGCGCGGCGGCGAAGGCGAGCGTGAGGGGGGTGCGGGCGTTCATTGCGGGTCCTCCTGTCGGCGAAGGGTGGCCGTGGCCCGTCGGGCCTGCGAGGCCCCTTCACGCTACACCACGGGCGGGCTCCCTTACTAGCGTAACGACCGGCTCGTCCGGGTGTTCAGCCAGGCGGGTCTGGACCTGAGGCTCCTAGTCGACGGTGCGCCTCGATCACCTCGGGGGGCGCCTGGATGAGCTCGATCAACACGCCCTCGCCGCCGAGGGGGCTCGCGCCCCCTCCCTTCGGATGGATGAAGCAGACGTCGTGGCCGGCGGCGCCTTTGCGGATTCCCCCGGGCGTGAAGCGCACCCCCTGGTGCCCGAGCCACTCGACCGCGGCCGGCAGGTCGTCGACCCAGAGTCCGACGTGGTTCAAGGCCGGCTCGTGGACGCGTGGCCTCCCCTCGGGATCGATCGGCTGCATCAGGTCCACCTCCACCGCGAAGGGACCGCGCCCGGCGATCGCGATGTCCTCGTCCACGTTCTCGGATTCGCTGCGAAAGGCCCCGCGCGGGGAAAGGCCCAGGAGGTCGACCCACAGGCGTCGCAGGTCCGCCTTCGAGGTCGCCCCGACCGCGATCTGCTGGATGCCGAGGACCGTAAACGGTCGATCTCTCATCGGATTCTCCGACTTTCCATGATTAGCGAACACGTTCTCAAAAAAGGCCTCGGGCTTCTCACGCCCGCAGGCCGCGGGCGAGGAGGTAGCGCTCGCTGCTCCCCTGGCGACTCGCGGCCGGCCGGAGCGCCTTCGCGCGTTCGAACCGGGCTCCGAGGCGCCGCTCCACCGTACGCGCCTCGGGACTCTCGAGGATCTTCACCAGGAGGTCGCCCCCGGGGCGCAGGATCTCGGGCACGAGAGCCTCGACGGCGAGCAGAAGCTCCTCCTCCTGGGCGCGGTCGCGATCGCGCACCCCCGTGAGCTTCGGGGCGGCGTCGCACAGGACGGCGTCTGCGAGGCGACCGCCGAGCGCGCCTCGGATCCGCCCCGCGAGCCCCGGCTCCGCCAGGTCCGCCTGGAGGAGTACGACCTGCGGCTCGGCGAGCGGCTCGACCGCCGCCACGTCCACGCCCACCACGCGGCCACCCTCGCCGACCGCGGCGGCGGCCACCTGGAGCCAGCCCCCCGGCCAGCAGCCGAGGTCCACGACGTTCGCGCCCGGCCGCAGGAGGCGGTGGCGCTGGTCGAGCTCCGTGAGCTTGTAGGCGGCGCGCGAGCGGAAGCCCTCGCGCTTCGCGCGGCGGTGGAAGCTGTCCTTGCGGTCGTAGCGGGTCAAGTCTTAGGACGTTGCGTCGAATTGCGTGGCCGTGCCTGGCTCCGCTCGGCTTCGCCTCGCTGCGCGCTCCGCTTGCTGTCCTCTCGGGGGCGCTCGCCGGCGTCAGGTCTTAGGACGTTGCGTCGAATCGCGTGGGCGTGCCTGGCTCCGCTCGGCTTCGCCTCGCTGCGCGCTCCGCTTGCTGTCCCCTCGGGGCCGCTCACCGGCGGCTTCGCGCCGTTCCGATCGGGGCGCGGTCAGCTCCGCGACTTGACGGTCGGCCGGACGCTCACGATGCCGTTGCGGTGCCCCGGGACGGTCCCCCGGACGAAGAGGAGGTTCTTCTCGGCGTCTACGCGCACGACTTCGAGGTTCTGCTGCGTGACGCGCTCGTTGCCCATGCGCCCGGCCATGCGCAGGCCCTTGATCACTCGGCCCGGGTAGGTGTTCGCGCCGATGGAGCCCGTGTGCCGGCGGTTCTCGTGGGTGCCGTGGGTGTTGTGCTTCATGGTGAACTTGTGTCGCTTCACGACGCCCGCCGTCCCGCGGCCGCGCGAGACGCCGATCACGTCGACGCGCTGGCCCGGGCTGAAGACGTCGCAGCGGATCTCGCCCCCGACCTCCCGGTCCCGAGCCTCCGCCTCCGTGAGGCGGCATTCCTGGAGGTGGCGCTTCGGGGCGACGTTCGCGCGCTGGAAGTGCCCGGCGAGCGCCTTCGGCGTCCGCGACGGGCGCCGCTCGCCGAAGCCGAGCTGGAGCGCGGCGTAGCCGTCCCGCTCGGGGGTCTTCTTCTGGACGATCGTGTTCGGACCGGCCTCGAGGACCGTGACCGGGATACACTCCCCGGTCTCAGCGAAGATCTGGGTCGTGCCGATCTTCCGGCACATTAGCGAGATGGGCACGGCTCTCTCCGGCGAGGGTCACCCACGGGGGGCCCGAGGGCGCCGGAATATAGGAGGAAGCGCCCCGCATGTCGAGTCGCAGCAAGGAGGCGCAGCCGAGCGGAGCGCCTGGCGGCCGGCTCCTCGCCGACCGCCAGCCCGCGAGGGGGGCGTCGCGCGATCCCCACCGGGTGGTCCTGATCCCCGGGGACGGGATCGGCCCCGAGGTCACCGGAGCTGCCGTGCGCTGCGTCGAGGCGCTCGGGGTCCCGATCGAGTGGGAGGTGGTCGAGGCCGGGGGGGAGGTCGTCGCGAAGTACGGCTCGCCCGTCCCCGAAGAGGTGCTCAATGCGGTCCGCGCCGCCGGGGTGGCGCTCAAGGGCCCGATCACGACGCCGATCGCGAGCGGCTTCAAGAGCGCGAACGTGGTGCTGCGGCAGTCCCTCGACCTCTACGCCTGCGTGCGGCCCGTGAAGTCGATCCCGGGGCTCCCGACGCGCTTCGAGGGGGTAGACCTCGTGCTGGTGCGCGAGAACACCGAGGGCCTCTACTCGGGCCTCGAGCACCGGGTGGCGCCGGGGATCGTCGAGAGCATCAAGGTGATGACGGAGCGCGCCTGCACGCGGATCTCGCGCTTCGCCTTCGAGCTCGCGCGCGGACTCGGCCGGCGCAAGGTCACGGCCGTCCACAAGGCGAACATCATGAAGCTCTCGGACGGGCTCTTCCTCGAGTGCGCGCGCAAGGTGGCGCGCGGCTGGCCCGACCTCGCCTACGACGAGATCATCGTCGACAACTGCGCCATGCAGCTGGTGCGCGATCCGGGGCGCTTCGACGTGCTGCTGATGGAGAACCTCTATGGCGACATCCTCTCGGACCTCTGCGCCGGCCTGGTCGGCGGGCTCGGCGTGGTCCCGGGCAGCAACATCGGCGACCGCTGCGCGATCTTCGAGGCGGTGCACGGGAGCGCCCCCGACATTGCGGGCAAGCGCCTCGCGAATCCGGCGGCGATCCTGCTCTCGACGGCCGAGATGCTCCGCCACCTCGGAGAGTCCGGCGCGGGCACGTCGCTCGAGCGTGCCGTCCACGCGACGCTCGCCGACCCGGCGACGCGCACGCGCGACCTCGGCGGCAGCGCCGACCTCGACCGCTTCACGGAGGCCGTGATCGAGCAGCTCCGCTGAGGCTCTCGCCCTCGGCGCGCTCGGGGGTCCGGGGAGACATCGGCGCAGCTCCGCGTCGAGCTGAGCCCTCCCCCCGGCCCAGGACGCTGTACCCGGTCGGCCGGCGCCTCGATAAGCTTGGTCGCGAACCTCGCACCCCACCCTCACGGGCGGGGCGGCGGGGCCTTCGTGCGTGCGGCGCACGCGAGAACGCGAGAGCTTGAGAACGCGAGAGCTTGAATTGGACGAGCGCAGCCGGCTCGAGACCCTGGACGACGTCGTCGCGCGCGTGATGCGCCGGACGGGGGTCGTGCGCCTCTCGGGCCTGCGCGGCGCGGCGCGCGCCATCGCGACGGCGCATCTGGTGCGCGCGCACGGCGAGCGGCCCGTCCTCGCGCTCGTCCCGACGGCCAAGTCGTCCGACGCCTTCGTCGCGGACCTGCGCGCGGCCCTCGGCGAGGGCGAGCAGGGCGGCCGGGTGCGCGTCTTCCCGCGCCACGACACGCAGCCCTACGAGCGCTTCTCGCCCCAGCCCTTCCTCGTGGCGCAGCGCATGGACGTCCTGTATCGCTGGCTCGCGACACCCCCGCCCGGGGTGCGGGCGCCCGAGCCGGCCCCGGTGGTGGTCGCCCCGTGGACGGCGCTGGCGCTGCGCGTCCCGAGCCGCGACGACGTGCGCGCACGCTCGGTCCACCTCGAGGTGGGCCAGACCATCGACCGCGACGCGCTTGTCGAGATCCTGCTCGCGGCGGGCTACGCGCGCATGCCGCTCGTCGAGGAGCGCGGGGAGCTCGCGGTCCGCGGCGGGATCCTCGACCTCTTCCCGCCGCAGCGCGCCCGGCCCGTGCGTGTCGAGCTGCTCGGGGACGAGGTCGAGTCGATCCGCGAGTTCGACGCGGCGAGCCAGCGCTCCCTCGAGGCCTTCGGCCACGTGGTGGCTCCGCCGCCGCGCGAGCTCCTGCTCGAGCGCAACCGCGTGATCGCGCGCTCCGAGACGATCCGCGCGCTCGCCGCCTCGCAGAAGGTCGCGCCCCGCGCCGTGGACCAGCTCCTCGACTCTCTCCTGCGCGGAACGCTCCCGCCCGGGGCCGAGGCCCTGGCGCCCCTGCTCCAGCCGCGGCTGGAGACGGTCCTCGACTTCCTGCCCGACGACACGCTGGTCGTGATCGACGACCCCGAGGCCGGGCGCGAGCGGCTCGTTCGCTACGCGGTCGAGACGATCGAGAACTTCGACGTCGCGGTCGCGAGCGGGCGCGTCGCCTCGCCCCCGACGGAGCTCGCGCTCGGCGCCGACGCGCTCCTCGCGCAGATCGAGGCGCGCCGCCCGGTCTGCCTCGAGCGGCTCGAGCGCCTCGACGCGCCGGGCGAGCGCTACCAGCTCCGCGCCACGCCCCAGGACGATCTCCGCCGCGCCCTCACCCGCGCGCGCAGCGGCGAGCGCGCGCTCGGACCGCTGGCGGAGGCGATCGCGGCGTGGCGCGCGGAGCGCTGGCGGACGGTCCTCACCGCCACCTCGCTCTCGCACGCCGAGCGCCTGCGGGCGCTCCTCGCGGAGTACGGGGTCGCGGCGCGCGTCGAGACGGAGCCGCGGCCCGCCTGGCGCTGGTCGCGCGCCGGCGCGGTCGAGATCCGCACGGCCGAGCTCTCCGAGGGCTTCGCCTTCCCGATCGAGCGGCTCGCCGTCGTGACCGAGGAAGAGATCTTCGGCCCGCGCGAGAAGAAGCGGACGCGCACGCAGTGGCCCGACGCCGCGGCGGTCGAGTCGCTAGGCCACCTCGCCGTCGGCGACTACCTGGTCCACGCGGAGCACGGGATCGGCGTCTACCGGGGGCTCGTCGGGCTCGAGCTCCGCGGCATCGCGGGCGAGTTCCTGCGCATCGACTACGCGGAGGACGCGCGGCTGCTCGTGCCCGTGCACCGCCTCAACCTGATCCAGCGCTATGCCGGCTCGGACGGGCACGCGCCGCGCCTCGACCGGCTCGGCGGCGCCACCTGGGAGCGCACCAAGCGCGGCGTCAGGAAGTCGCTGCGCAGCATGGCGCAGGAGCTCCTCACGGTCCACGCGGCGCGCGAGCTCGCGCCCGGCCACGCCTTCGCGGGGCGCGACCCCCTGATGGAGGAGTTCGAGGCGCGCTTCCCGCACGAGGAGACGCCCGACCAGGAGGCCGCGATCCAGGAGGTGCTGGCGGACCTCCAGCGCCCCAAGCCGGGCGACCGGCTCGTCTGCGGCGACGTCGGCTACGGGAAGACCGAGGTGGCCGTGCGCGCCGCCTTCCGGGTCGCGATGGACGGCAAGCAGGTCGCCGTGCTGGTGCCGACCACGATCCTCTGCCAGCAGCACGAGGAGACCTTTCGCCAGCGCTTCGCGGGCTACCCGGTGGAGATCGCCGCGCTCTCGCGCTTCAGCAAACCCGCGCAGGCGCGCCGCATCCTGGCCGGACTCGCCGAGGGGCGCATCGACATCGCCATCGGCACGCACCGCCTGCTCCAGGCGAACGTGCGCTTCCGCGACCTGGGGCTCCTGGTGATCGACGAGGAGCACCGCTTCGGCGTGCGGCACAAGGAGCGCATCAAGCTGATCAAGAAGACCGTCGACGTGCTGACGCTCACGGCCACGCCGATCCCGCGCACCCTCCAGCTCGCCTTCACGGGGCTCCGCGATCTCTCGGTGATCGAGACACCACCGGTGGATCGCCTCGCGATCCGAACGCACGTCTGCCGCTTCTCGGAATCGCTGGTCCGCGAGACGATCCTGCGCGAGCTGCGGCGCGGCGGGCAGATCTTCTACGTGCACAACCGCGTGCAGTCGATCGAGGCGGTTCAC
>CAZUYC010000003.1:0-10853 GCA_964624475.1 uncultured Spirochaetales bacterium
GGCCATGAGCCGGCGTGTCCGCTCGTCCAGAAGCGGCCACAGGCTGGCTAGCTTCGCCTGAAGTTCGGAGCGAGTCTTCATACTCGCGATCATACGAACACCAGACTCGGAGTGCAACCTTTATTTATTTACTCGTCCTTACTTGCGAAGGATGGGAACGCCACGATCCGACCGTCGCCGGAGAGGGAGGGGAGCTCTGTTTCAGAGTTTGCTTGGGTCCCGTCGGAGGCCACGCTCACCCGCTCGGTCGCCGCGGTCGCGCGATCGTGGACGAAGACTTCGAAATTGTTCCTGTCGCCCGGCACGAGATTGCGTGCCGCGGACCAGAACGCCACGATCCGACCGTCATCGGAGAGGGGGGTGAAGAGTGATGGACCGTTCCCTCGGGTCCCGTCGGAGGCCACGCTCACCCGCTCGGTCTGCCCGGTCGCGCGATCGTGGACGAAGAGGTCGAATTCACTGTTCGTGTCGCCTGGCACGAGATTGTCTGCGAAGGAAGTGAACGCCACGATCCGACCGTCGCGGGAGAGGGAGGGGAGGGTTGATACAGCGTAACCTTGGGTCCCGTCGGAGGCCACGCTCACCCGCTCGATCTCCCTGGTCGCGCGATCGTGGACGAAGACCGCCCCCGCCCGGTTTCCGAGTAATGCCCCGGAGTGGAACGCCACGATCCGACCGTCGCCGGAGAGGGAGGGCCTTGCTGATTCACCGTACCCTTGGGTCCCGTCGGAGGCCACGCTCACCCGCTCGGTCTCCCTGGTCGCGCGATCGTGGACGAAGACGTCGCCCTCCCTGTTCGTATCGCCCGGCACGAGATTGTCTGCCAAGGAATCGAACGCCACGATCCGACCGTCGTCAGAGAGGGAGGGGAACGCGGTGTGATCACCGGGGGAACTGAACCCACCGTTCCCTTGGCTCCCGTCGGAGGCCACGCTCACCCGCTCGGTCTCCCTGGTCGCGCGATCGTGGACGAAGACGTCGAATTCACTGTTCGTGTCGCCCGGCACGAGATTGTCTGCCAGGGACCAGAACGCCACGATCCGACCGTCGCCGGAGAGGGAGGGGAAGTGTGATTCAGAGTTCCCTTGGGTCCCGTCGGAAGCCACGCTCACCCGCTCCGTGGTCTGCCGCGCGTTGCGCCACTCCGGCGTACGGAAGTAGACCCGGCCCTCCGAGATCGCGATGCTTCGACCCCCGAGGAGGGGCGCCGCGTCCACGGCGATGTCGAGGCCGCAGGTCAGCTCGCCCGGGGCGCAGCCTTCGGCCGGAGGGGTCGGGTCCAGGCGGAAGACCCGCAGGATCGGATCGAAGACGCTGCCATTCGCATTGGAGTCGCAGGCGACCGGGTCGGCGCAGTCCCCTTCCAGCGGCTCGAGCTCGAGAAAGGCGACGAGGTCTCCTTCCACGGCGACCGCCGGGAAGCGGAAGCGGCCGTCGCGGACGCGCGTCACGGCTCGGCCTTCGGCACCGCCGGGAATCACCGTGCGGGTGCCGATCGGCAGGGTCCGCCCCGTCGCGCGGTCGCGCAGGCGCAGCACGGGGTCGGTGCCGTCCGAATCGTCGTTGAGCCGTGTGCAGTCGGGCGTGCCGTCGCCGTCGCAGTCGTCCTGCGGCTCGCCGATCGCCTCGTTCGCGACGAAGGCGAAGATCGCCTCCGACTCGATCAGGCCATCGAGGGGCACGGGGCTCTGGGCGTCGAGCCGCAGCTGATCGCCGCCGCGGGCGATCAGCACCGGGCCCACGCCGTCCGCGAGGCGGTCGGAGAGCTCGAAGAGCGTCGCGCACGTGGCGCCGGCCCCGCACTCGGCGTCCTGCGTGCAGGCCCGGCCCTCGTCGCTCCCTCCCACGCAGCCCTGCCGCTGCACCCGGATCACCCCCACCGGCGCGTCGACCGAGCCGAAGAGCGAGAGCGCGTCGGTGGCCGTCGGGTCGGCGATCGGCGTGAAGATCGGTGGGAGCTTCTGGCCACCGGGCGCCCAGGAGGAGAGGAAGGCCTCGCTCGGGATTGCGACCGGAGCGGCGCTTCCCGGGAAGGCCGGGAGCTTCGTGTTGCCCTGGATGAGCCGCGGCACCGGGATCCGATCCGCCTGGATCAGGACGCCCCGGTAGTCCATCGGAATCAGCGCATTGCCTGCCGCATCGACGGTGAAGCGGGCCTCGCCCTGGAGTCCGGTGCACGGGCTTCCGGGCGTCGCCGTCGTGCAGAGCGCCTGGTAGTCGTTCGGCGGCGGGAGCGCCGTGAAGTGGCCGAAGGTCGGGTCGACGTGCTCCGGCCCCGTCTCGCAGGTGCCATCGCGCGCGTAGAGCTCGTCGATGCAGGCCAGAAGGCCCGGCGTGTCGGCACAGCGCGCCGTCGCGAGGCCGAGCGGCAGCGGGTCGCTCACCGCCGTCACGGCGATCGTCGCCGGACCCGTGAGCGTGCGGTCGTCGTCGGGGGCGTCGACGAGCGCGTCGGTGTCCGGGAAGCGGAAGCGCAGCCGGAGGGGGAGGCAGGCGCCGCCCTCCCCGCACTGCGCCCGTGCACGCCTGGCCCGCGCTCGATCCGCCGACGCACTCGCGCTGGACCCAGAAATCCGGGCTCCCGGGCGGAGCGAGGCAGGTCCCGCCCGGACACGCGGCGTCGCCGGTGCAGAGGCCCCCGTCGTTCGAGCCGCCCGAGCACAGGCCCGCGAAGGGGCGCAAGGCGCAGGTGACGCGACCGCCGTTCGGTAGCGACGCCGCGCTGGCCAGGGCCTCACATCGATCCCGATTCGCGGCCGTCCCGAGCACCACGGCGTTGCGCGCGCCGGCCCCCGGCGGCTCGAAGAGGACCGTCACGAAGTAGTCGTCCTCGGGGGCGAGCCCTCCGGGGAGATCTGCGAAACCCGTCGAGCCGGGCTCGCAGACCGGGCGCAGGCGGACCAGGATCTCCTCGCCGTCGTCGTTCGGGATCGCGAAGGGGCGGTTCAAGGAGCCCAGCGCCCCGCGAAACTCCTGCGTGACGCCGGGGATCACGTCGCACATGGCGCGGGCCGCCGACGCGGGGGACAGGCAGCCGAGGGCGGCGACGATGCAGCGGAGGAGCCGGTTCGCGAAGCCGTTCATGGGAGGCTCCGGGTCGATTCTACTACGAGCGCGCGACCCTGTGGGAGAGTCGTCGGACACCCAGAAGATGGACCGAGGGCGCCGGAGCGCATGCCGGGGCGTCACCCCGGACGCGGCCAGCGTTCCCAGATGCCTCGTCTCTTCCCCTCTTGCCTCTCCTCTGGCCCCGCGCGCGTCCTACGGCTGCGAGCCCCGCTGCAGCCCGCGCAGGATGATCTCCGTGATCGCGTCCGCGGTCTCCTTGGGGGAGCCCGCGATCGCGGTCTCGGCCAGCTCCGGGCGCGAGAACTCGCGACCGAGGCCTCCGAGCACGTGGGCGAGCGCGGCATGGTCGACGGGCGGGAGGTCGCCCGTCGCGGCCGCGCGTTCGAGCAGGCTCCGGGTCACCGCCACCACGTAGCTCTCGTGTGCGTCGAGGAGTGCCTTCGCGCCGGGGACGCCGGCGAGCTCCCGCGCGAAGGCGACCGTCGTCGGCTGCACGGCCTCGTTCGCGGTGCGGAGATACGCGCGCAGCGCCGCGAGCGGCGGCCGGCCCGCGTCCAGGGCCGCGATCGCCCGGCGTCCGATGCGATGCAGTCGCCGGTCGACGACCGTGAGGACGAGCTCGTCCTTGCTCGGCGCGATGCCGTAGAGGGTGCGCAGGGAGCTCTTCAAGCGGGCCGCGATCTCCGCCATGGTGAGGTCGGCGAGCCCCCCGCGCACCACGAGGGCCTCGAGCTCGTCGAGCACCTCGCGCTGCCGCGGCGTGAGCCGCCGCTCCGCCTCGGCGGAGAGGAGCGGCCTCGGCGCGCGCACGCCCGGGAGGCGCGGGCGCGCAGGGCGCGCCGCGGGCAGGCTCACGGGAGCAGTGCCGCCGGCATCTCGACGACGCGCGCCCGGAGCCACTCGCCGAGGCCCTTGGCCTGCGGATCCTGGCGCGTCGAGGCGGCCACTCCCTCTTCCAGCAACCCGCAGATCACGAAGTTGAGCGAGCGCAGCGCGGGCAGGCGGTAGCGTTCGATCTCGAGCCCGGCCACCTCCGGCAGCAGGCCGCGCAGCCGCTCGGCGTCGAGGAAGGCATCGAGCCACGCCCAGGCGGCGTCGCTGCGGGCGAAGATCCCGAGGTTGGCGTTGCCTCCCTTGTCGCCCGAGCGGGTGCCGAAGACGGCCCCGAGCGGCGCGCGCCGCGTCGGCCCGCCCGGCGCACTCGCGGTCGGCTCCGGGGCGGGCTGGGCCACGAACGGCGCCGACGGGATCACGGAATCCACGCTGCGCGCGGACCCTCCGAGCAGCACCACCTCCTGGGGAACGACCGCCGCGGGGACGAGCGCGGGCTCGTAGACGCCGTAGGGCCGGCCCTCGCCGGGACCTCCCGAGAGGCCGAAGAAGCCCGGGATCGAGGCGAGCGCCGTCTCGATCATGGCGTTCGAGAAGGCCCGACCCACCTTCTTCGCATCCGCGTCCTTCACGCCGAGGTAGAAGATCGCGACCGCCTGCTCGTTGGTCGCGGGATCCGGCCGGTCGGTGCGCACGAGCCGCCGGACGACCTGCGCGAAGTCCTCGGCGGCGTAGGGGCAGGCCGCCCAGAAGGCCTCCTCGACGAGGCGTGCCTTGGCCTCGATGTCGAGGCCCGTGAGCCCCACCCGGATGTCGTTGCGGAAGCCCCCGTGGCGATTCAGGCAGACCTTGAGCGTGGGCGGCGGCGGCTCGCCCTGGACTCCGTACACGCGCACGCGGTCGGGCCGCACCTGTTCGAGCCGGATCGTGTCGAAGCGGGTGGTGACGTCGGGCCCCAGGTAGCGCGGTCCGCCGATCTCGTAGAGGAGCTGCGAGGTGACGCTGCCGATCGAGACCTCGCCGCCCGTTCCGTCGTGCTTTCCGATCACCGAGGAGCCGTCGGCGGCGATCTCGGCCCAGGGGAAGCCCGGGCGCGCCATCCCGGCGACCTCGGTGAAGAACGAGTAGTTGCCGCCGGTGGCCTGGCAGCCGCACTCGATCACGTGACCGGCGACCACGGCGCCTGCGAGCGCATTCCAGTCCGTCCGGCTCCAGCCGTGATGCCAGGCGGCGGGACCGCAGACCACGGCGGCGTCGGTGGTGCGCCCCGCGATCACGATGTCGGCGCCCTGCGCGAGCGCGTCGGCGATGCCCCAGCCGCCGAGGTAGGCGTTGGCGGTGAGGAAGGCGGAGGCGTCCTTGATCGGATCGCCGGTCTCGAAGTGGCGCAGCGCTCCCTCGGCGATGAGCTCCCGGATCCGGGGCACGAGATCGTCGCCGCGGACGTAGGCGATCCTGGGACGCAGGCCGAGAGTCTGCGCCGCGCGGGCCACGGCCTCGGCGCAGCCGTCGGGGTCGAGCCCGCCCGCATTCGAGACGACCTTGATGCCGCGATCGAGGCAGGTACCCATCACCTGCTCCATCTGCGTCACGAAGGTGTGCGCGTAGCCGCCGCCCGGGCGCTTGGCTCGCGTGCGCGCGAGGATCAGCATCGTGAGCTCGGCGAGCCAGTCGCCCGTCAGCACGTCGATCGGGCCGCCCTCCACCATCTCCTTCGCGGCGGAGAGCCGATCTCCGAAGAATCCCGAGCAGTTCGCGATCCGGATCGGGTCGGCCATCACGAGTCTCCCTTCGAAGCGCTCGGCTCCTCGCCGCCCCTGGGCTCGACGACGAGGAGCAGCGCGCCGTTCTCCACCTGGTCGCCCAGGGCGACGCGCACCTCGACCACGGTCCCGTCCTCGGGCGCCCGCAGCGGGTGCTCCATCTTCATGGCCTCGAGCACGAGAAGCGTCTCGCCGGCGCGCACCGGCTGACCCGGCCGCACGCGCAGCTCGATCACCTTGCCGGGCATCGGCGCCACGAGCGCGCCCGACGGGGCCGCGGACCCCGGCACGACGAAACGCCGCAGGATCGCGAGCTCCACGTCGCCGCGGGGCGTCTTCACGACGATCCGATCCGACGCCCGGGTGACCCGGCCCCGCTGCCGCCGTCCGTCGATCTCGAGATCGATCGCCTCGCGGCTCCAGGCGTGGATGCGCGCGCTGCTGGCGTCGCCGAGGCGGAAGCTCCCGTCGCGCAGCGCCCGATAAAAGATCTGGATCTCGCGCCCGCCGAACGCGAATCCGACCTGCTGGTCCGGGAGCCGCGCGTTGCGCCAGCCGCTCGGAGCCGCGCGCAGCACCCCGGCCTCGGCGCGGTTCGCGCCCTGGATCCAGAGCGCGGCGGTGTGGGCGACGCGCAGGAGCTCGTCCGGGGCGAGCTCGAGGGAGCGCGCGGGAGCCACGCGCTCGATGAAATCCGTCGTGGTGTCACCGGCCAGGAACTCGGGCGTGCGCAGCGTCGCGACCAGGAAATCGCGATTGGTGGCGACGCCGCCGAGATGGCTGCGCTCGAGCGCGAGCGCCAGGCGGCCCGCGGCTTCGACGCGCGTCGGGGCATGGGCGATCACCTTGGCGAGCATCGGATCGAAGCGCGTGCCGACGGTCGAGCCGGTCACGACCCCGGAGTCCCAGCGCACGGCCGGCGCTGCGGCCGGCTCGAAGGCGACGAGGGTCCCCGTGGCGGGCAGGAACTCCGCCGCGGGGCTCTCGGCGTAGAGCCGGGCCTCGATGGCGGAGCCGCTCCACGTGACGTCGCGCTGCTCGAAACCGAGCGGCTCGCCGGCCGCGATCCGCAGCTGCTCGCGCACGAGGTCGATGCCGGTCACCGCCTCGGTGACGGGATGCTCGACCTGGAGGCGCGTATTCACCTCGAGGAAGAAGAACTCGCCGCTCGCGTCGTCGAGCAGGAACTCGACCGTGCCCGCCGACCGGTAGCCGATCGCGCGGGCGAGGCGGAGCGCCGCCGCGCCCATCACCTCGCGCAGGGCCGGCTCCACGCGCGGCGACGGGCACTCCTCGATGATCTTCTGGTGGCGGCGCTGGATCGAGCACTCGCGCTCGCCGAGGTGGACGAGGCGCCCGTGCGCATCGCCCAGGATCTGGATCTCGACGTGGCGGCAGCGCGGCAGGTAGTGCTCGAGGAAGATCCGGTCGTCGCCGAACGCGCCCTCGGCCTCGCGGCGCGCGGCGGCGACCGCCTCGTGGAGCTCGGCCGGCGTCCGCACGATCCGCATGCCCTTGCCGCCGCCCCCCGCCGCGGCCTTGACCAGGAGCGGGTAGCCGACGGCGGAGGCCTGCGCGGGGTCGAGGGCGCCCGGCAGGACCGGCACGCCCGCCTCCCGGGCCAGCTCCTTCGCGGCCACCTTGTCGCCCATTCGCGCGATCGCATCCGGCGACGGGCCCACCCAGGCGAACCCCGCCGCGATCGCGTCGGCCGCGAAGCCGGCGTTCTCGGAGAGGAAGCCGTAGCCGGGGTGGATCGCCCCGGCGCCGGTCGCGCGCGCCGCCTCGAGGATCGCCTTGCCGTCGAGATACGAGTCGGAGAGGCGCACCGCCTCGTCGGCCTCCGCCACGAAGGGCGCGTGCGCGTCCTCGTCGACGAAGACGGCCACGCAGCGGATCCCCATGGCGTGGGCGCTGCGCATCACGCGCCGCGCGATCTCGCCCCGGTTCGCGACGAGCAGCGCCTCGAAGCTCACAGCCGGAAGACCCCGTATCCGCGGGCGCCCTCGATCGCGCGGTTGCAGACGATCGACAGGCAGATGCCGAGCACCGTGCGCGTGTCGCGCGGGTCGATGATCCCGTCGTCGCTGATCGCGCCCGTGGCCTCGAGGGCGCGCGAGCCCTTCTCCTGGATCGCCTCCACCGCGGCGACGATGCGGGCGTCCGCCTCCTCGTCGAAGGGCTCGCCCTTCCGGGCCGCCTGGCCGCGGCGCACGATCGACATCACGCCCGCGATCTGCTTGCCGCCCATCACCGCGATCTTGGCGCTCGGCCAGAGGAAGGTGAAGCGGTTGTTGAAGGCGCGGCCCGACATCGCGTAGGTGCCCGCCCCGTAGGAGTTGCCGAGGATCACCATGAAGTGCGGCACCGTCGAGTTGGAGACCGCGTTGATCAGCTGGGATCCCTTCTTGATGATCCCCGCGCGCTCGAAGTCGCGACCCACCACGAAGCCGGTGATGTTCTGGAGGAAGAGCAGCGGCACGTCGATCTGGTTGCAGAGCTGGATCATGTGCGCGCCCTTCTCGGCCGATTCCGGATAGAGCACGCCGTTGTTGCCGAGGATCCCGATCGGATGGCCCTCGATCGACGCCCAGCCGCAGACCAGCGTGCTGCCGTAGCGGGGCTTGAACTCCTCGAAGCGCGAGCCGTCGGCGATGCGCCCGATCACCTCCCGGACGTCGACCGGCCGGCGCAGGTCCGGGCTCACGATGCCGAGCAGCTCCTCGCCGGACAGGACGGGCGGGTCGGCGCGCAGGCTCGGGGCGGGTCCGGCCTTCCGCCAGTTGAGGTGCGAGACGACCTCGCGGCACAGGCGCAGCGCGTCGCGCTCGTCCTCGGCCAGGTACTCGCCGAGCCCCGACACCTCGGCGTGCATCTGCGCGCCGCCCAGGGTCTCGTCGTCGGACTCCTCGCCGGTCGCCATCTTCACGAGCGGCGGACCGGCCAGGAAGATCTTCGACTGCTCGCGGATCACGACGTTGTAGTCCGACATCCCGGGCTGGTAGGCGCCGCCCGCCGTGGACGACCCGAAGACGACGCAGACCGACGGGATGCGCAGCTTCGAGAGCTCGATCATCTCGTAGAAGAAGCGGCCGGTCTCCGCGAAGTGGAAGGTGCGGGCGGGGCGCCGCCGCTTCCTGCCTTCCCCCGAAACGTCGTCGGGGCTCACCCGCAGATCGGCCCCCGCGGACTCGACGAAGCTCACGTAGGGAATGCGGTTGTCGCGCGCGATCTCGAGCGCGCGCATCCACTTCTTGCTCGCGTACGGGGTGAGTGCGCCGCCGAGCACCGTGGGATCGTTGGCGAAGAGTACGCACTCGACGCCCGCGATGACGCCGATCCCGAGCACGGCTCCGCCGCCGATCGTGTAGTCGGAGTCGTACGCGGCGAGCGGGCTCAGCTCGAGGAAGGGGCTGTCGGGATCGAGGGCGAGCGCGATGCGCTCGCGCACGGGGAGCTTGCCGCGCTTCGCGAGGCGCGCGTGCGCCTCGGGCCCGCCGCCGGCCGCGGCCTGGTCGAGCAGGCTATCCATCTCGGCGAGCTTCTCGAGCATCGAGGCGCGGTTCTCCGCGAACTCACCCGAGCGCAGGTCGAGCGTCGATGCGACCTTCGGGGCGAGGAGTCCGGGCTGCATGCGACCTCCCTCGGGGTCCGCCGGGTCACAGCTGGATACCACGACCGGTAACCTGGATCAAGGAATATTACCGAGACCTGCGGGATGGGTCAAAACCCGAACTCCGCTTTCGGGATGTCGCGCGCCTTTGCGCACTCGGCCTTGAAATCGTAGGGGACTTCGTCGGCGCAATCGGGCCATTTGCCCGTCGCCATCCAGAACTCGACGAGCCCCAGCCGCGCGCACAGGCGCGCGAAGCGCGCGTCGTTGCGCATTTCCGGCATGCCGGCCTGGAACAACAGCGCGGTGCGGTAGGCGTCCGGGCCCATGATGTCGTCGCTGGTTCCGACCGGGCCCAGGCGCGCGATCTCTGCCGCTCGGTAGGCTTCGTCGACGAGGCCCAGGTGCGCGGCATAGACGAGACGGGAGACGTCGACGCATCCCGTCTCGTTGACATGAGCCTCGAGCGCGCTCCGGATGCCCTCGATGTTCTCCGGCGTGGGGTCACGCTTGGCGCGGATGAACGGCAGGCCGTCCTGGAACTCGCGCAACTGGCGCTTCGCTGCAAGCTCCAGCAATCGGTCGACCGCCGCCCAATCCTGCTGGAAGGCATGGGCCCGCAGCAGGCTCGACACCGGGAAGCTCATGTCGGGCACGCGCGCCACGAGGTCCTCATAGACAGGCACCGCCTCCGCAATGCGTCCTGCGGCCATTCTCGCGAGCGCGAGCGCATTCGCGGACATCGGATCCAGCGCGTCCAATCGATAGGCGCGCTCTGTCTCTTCGAGGCTTTCGCGAACCCGCCCGATCGTCCGGAGGTACCAGCCGATGTATCGGCGTCCGTCGCCCGAACCGGGCGTTCGCCGTATGCGCTCCAGGGCCGCGTCGCACTCGACGAATCGTCCGAACGGCGGGATCACGAAGAGCTGCGCCGTCATGGCATGGACGTTCTGCGGATCGAGCGCCAGGGCGCGCGCCGACTCGCGCGTCACGAGGCCGGCGGTCGCGGCACGATCGGCATAGGGCTGATAGAAGTGCAGAAAGGCCCGCAAGTACGCGAGCCGGCCCCAGGCCTCGGCGAAATGCGGCGCGCGCTGGGTGACGACCTCCAACAGGCCGACGTGAGTCCGCACTTCGTCCGGTGCGTAGGATTTCGAGCTGGTGCGCAGATAGAGGTCGTAGACGGCCGGATCGACCGCCTGGGTCGAGAAGCTGGAAAACGCCTGATGGAGCGCCCCCGCGATGCTCTCGGAAATCTCATCCTGGACCGCGAAGATGTCCTCCACGCCGCGGTCGTAGCGATCCGACCACAACGTCGTCCGTGACGACGCCTCGACCAGATGCGCACTGATCCGCACGCGCCCCGCAGCGCGGCGGATGGAGCCGTCGAGGACGTGCGAGCAATGGAGGCTCTGCGCCGCTTCGGCCTTGCGCTCGCCGCGAAACTGGAAGCTCGACGTACGGCCGATCACCTTGAGCTTCGCCCCACGCGACAGGCGCTGGATGATTTCCTCGCTGACCCCGTCCGAGAAGAACTGCATCTCGGGGTCGCTCGACAGATTGTCGAAGGCCAGGAC
>CAZUYC010000004.1:0-95884 GCA_964624475.1 uncultured Spirochaetales bacterium
AGGTGAGGATCATCAGGCTGCGGTAGAGGTTCTCGAGCACGCCGGCGGCGACGGCGCCGGGCGAGCCGCGCACCAGGTAGCCGCGTGGGCCGAGGATCTCCATCAGCAGCTGGAACGCGTCTAGGTAGAACTCGGTGCCGAACACCTTGGTGGCCGAGGCGTCGGCCGGCGAGAGCGCGCCTCTCGACGCCGACCACGCGACCTTCCAGTTGATGAGGCGCAGGAACTCGAGGCCCGCGTACACGCGCGCGAGGTTCCCCTGCACCCACTCCTCGTCGAGCAGGCGCCGGCCGTCCGGCAGCTTCGTGGTGCGCGCGTAGTCCCGCACGGCGAAATAGCAGCGCTCGAGCACGCCGGAGGAGCAGAGCGTCACGCGCTCGTGGTTGAGCTGGTGGGTGATGAGCTTCCAGCCCTTGTTCTCGCCGCTCACGAGGTTCGTCGCCGGCACGCGGGCGTTCTCGAAGAACACCTGGTTGATGTTGTGGTCGACGAGCAGGTCGAGCGGGTCGATGCGGATGCCGGGCGTGCTCTTCAGGTCGACGATCAGGATCGAGATGCCGGCGTGTTTCGCCGCCTTCGGGTCCGTGCGCACCGCGAGCCAGCAGTAGTCGGCCCCGCGAGCGAGGCTGGTCCAGGTCTTCTGGCCGTTCACCACGTAGTGGTCGCCGTCGCGCACGGCGCGCGTCTGGAGCGAGGCCAGGTCGGTGCCGGCGTTCGGCTCCGAGTAGCCGATGCAGAACTCGATCTCGCCCGCCGCGATGCGCGGTAGGAAAGCGCGCTTCTGCTCGTCGCTTCCGAAGCGCATCAGGGTGGGGCCCACGGTGTTGATCGTCAGCATGGGAACGGGGGCCATCGAGCGCATCGACTCGTCGAAGAAGATGAAGTGGTCGATCGGGCCGCGTCCCTGGCCGCCGTACTCCTTGGGCCAGCCGAAGCAGAGCCAGCCGTCGCGGGCCATCTGCTGGCGGATCGCCTTGGTCTTCGGCCCGATCCCGTGCTCGCGCACGAGGTCCTCGCGGACCTCCGGGGTGAGCAGCTTCTCGTAGTAGGCACGCAGCTCGCGGCGCAGCCGCTCCTGCTCGTCGCTGTAGCCGATGTACATCGGGCCCTCTCGTGCCGGACGCCTCGGGAAGGTTAGCCCAGATCAGCGGCCCCGCGCGCGCTGGGCGACGAAGGCGCCGCAGCCGGCGCAGACCGCGGCGCCGAAGACCAGGGTCGGCGTGACGCCGAGCGCGCCGGCCAGCGCGCCCATGCCGAGGCTGCCGAAGGGCAAGAGCCCCGCCCAGGCCACCTGGAAGAGGCTCATGACCCGGCCGCGCTGCGCTTCGTCGACGACCTGCTGGATCAGCGTCTGGAGATCGGTCATCACCGAGAAGTAGCAGTAGCCGACGAGCGCCTGGGCGCCGAGCGCGATCCAGGGTCGGTCGGTCGCGGCGAAGACCGCGAGCAGCGCGCCGTAGGCGACGATGCGGAGCGCGCTCCCGCGCAGGGTGGCCTCGCGCGATCCGCTCACCAGCGCGCCGAGCAGGGCGCCGGCGCCCGTCGCCACGAGGATCCAGGGGAACCAGCCGATGTCGTGAAGCCGATCCTGCGCGTAGACCGAGAGCAGCGCGACGTGCGAGACGCCGAAGAGCGAGAGCGTCGCCACCGTGGCGAGCGCGAGGAGCGCCGGCCGGCGCTCGCGCGCGTGCGCGAAGCCGGCGCCGATCCGCGCCAGGATCCCGAGCGCCTCGTCGGCGGGCGCGTAGGGCGCGATCCGCATCCGCGCGACCAGCAGGCCCGCGAGCGCAGCGGCGATCGCGTACGCCCCGAAGGCGATCTCGAAGCGACCGGAGACGAGCAGCGGGCCGGCCAGCATCGGCCCCAGCACGCGCGTCAGGTTGTTGAGCGCCGACTGGAGCGAGACGGCGCTCGCCAGGTCGGCGGCCGGGACCGAGTTGGCGGCGATCGCCATGTTCGCGGGCCCCGAGAAGGCGAAGGCGGTTCCGAGCAGGAAGGAGAGGCCGAAGAGCGACCCGCGGTCGATCGCGTGGGTCGCGGTCAGGGTCGCGAGCGAGAGCGCGAGCGCCACCACCGCCGCGTAGCAGGCGACCACGATGCGCTTGCGGTCCAGGCGGTCGGCCGCAACGCCGGCGAGCGGCGCGAGCACGAAGACCGGGAGGAAGAGCGCGAAGAAGACGAGGCCGAGGGCGAGGGGGTCGTTGTGGCTGAGCTCGATGGTGAGCCCCTGGAGCGAGAGATGGGACACCCAGAAGCCGCTCTGGTTGATCGCGAAGGCGAGGAAGAGCAGCCGGTACTCGCGGTGCGCGAGCGCGCGGAAGACGCGGGCACGCCCCTGCGCGCGCCAGGTCGGCACCCCCATCGCCACCGCGTCGGCGGGATCGATCGCGGCCTCCGCGGGATTGGCTCCGAGGCTCTCTTCGACGTGCGTCTTGACCACGGCTGCGACCCTCGGGCTCGCGCCCGGGGCGCGCAGCGGGGGAGCTGGGCGCGCGAAGGTACCAGCTCGCAGGCCCGCGCGGCTAGAATGGCAGCGGATCGCTCGTCTGCTCGGCGGTCTGGGAGGTCCATCGGAGGGTGGCGGGCCGCGTCGTCGCATCGGGCGTGGCCGCCTGCCTCCTGGCCTCGCCCGCGCCCGCGGGCGCCTATCCCATCGACGGGGCGGCCTACACCGGGATCGGGCGGCTCGCCTACCAGGAGCGCGTGCAGGCCGCGGAGCTCCCCGCTGCGAAGCGGCCGCCGGGAGAGCTCCTGCCGCTCGCCGCGGTCGACATCCGGCTCGTGGAGCGTGGGGGGCTCGACCTCCCGGCCCCGGACCCCCTCCTCACCGCGGCGTTGCGGCGGCTCCTCGGCGCGCAGGCCGAACGCTACGGGCTCGCGCTCCTCGACCTCTCGGACCCGGAGCGCGTGCGCTACGCCGAATGGAACGGGCGGGTCGCGCAGAATCCGGGGAGCGTCGGAAAGCTCGTGGTGGCGCTCGCGCTCTTCCAGGCGCTCGCCGACGCCCACCCGGGCGACGTGGCAGCGCGCGAGAAGATCTTGCGCGAGCGCGTCGTCACAGCCGATGCGTTCAGCGTGAGCGACCACCACACGGTGCCGTTCTTCGATCCGGTGGCGGGAAAGCTCACGCGCCGCCCGCTCCAGCCGGGCGACCGCGCGTCGCTCTGGACCTACCTCGACTGGATGCTCTCGCCGAGCTCGAACTCGGCGGCCGGGATGCTCCAGCGCGAGCTCCTGCTCTTGCACCGCTTCGGGAGCGCGTATCCGCCGCCGCCCGAGGAGGAGCGGCGCTTCCTCGCCGAGACGCCCAAGGGGGAGCTCGCGGCGCTCTTCGCCGCGGCGATCCAGGAGCCCGTCACGCGCAACGGGCTCGACCTCGCCGCCCTGCGTCAGGGGAGCTTCTTCACGCGCGAGGGCAAGCGCCTGGTGCCGGGGACGAGCAGCCATGCCACGCCCCGGGAGCTGGTGCGCTTCCTACTGCGCATGGAGCAGGGGCGCCTCGTCGACGCGTGGTCGAGCCGCGAGCTCAAGCGCCTGCTCTACCAGACCGAGCGGCGCATCCGCTACGCCTCCGCCCCCGCGCTCGCGGACGCCGCCGTCTACTTCAAGTCGGGCTCGCTCTACTCCTGCGAGCCCGAGCCCGACTTCGTCTGCCGCAAGTACCACGGCAACGCCCGCAACTACATGAACTCGGCCGCGGTGATCGAGTCGCCGGCGGGCGAGCGCCGCCTCGTCTATCTGGTGGCGCTGCTCTCGAACGTGCTGCGCAAGAACTCGGCCGCGGACCACGCCGAGCTCGCCCGGGCCATCCACGCGGAGCTCCGCGCCGACCACGCTCCCGGGCGCTAGCGCGGCGAGGCGAGTGCAGCCAGCGCTGCACGCGCACCCTCCTCGTCGATCGCCTGGATCTCGCCGCCCGGCCCCCCGCCGTGGTATAAGCGGACATGCGGCTCCGCTCCGCCGGGCTCTTCGTGGCCGGCTGGGCGCTCGCGGTCGGCCCGCCCTCGGCGGCGCAGGCGCCCGATCCTCCGCCGGAGGCGGTCCTCGCCGAGCTCCCGTTCGTCGGCGACGAGCCGAACCGCGTCTACGTCGACCTCGCGCCCGAGGGATCGCCTCCCTTCGTGCTGATGCTGGATACGGGGGCCGCCGAGAGCGTGATCACGCCGCTCATGGCACGCAAGCTGCGCGTGTCGGTCCGGCGCGCGAAGTCCACGCCCTACCGGCGGGCGACGCGCCTCGGTCGCGACCTCCAGTTCTGGGTCGAGGGCCGGCGCAGCGACACGGGGTCGAGTAGCGGCTGGGAGTACGGGCTGCTCGGGGGGGAGTTCCTCGACGACTACGTGATCGAGGTCGACAACCCGGGCCGGCGCGTGCGCTTCCTCGACCCCGAGCGCTACGAGGTGCCGGACCGGGTCGAGGCCCCCGACGAGCGCGTGATCGCCTTCGAGCTCGCCGGGACGCGCATCACCGTGCCGATCGAGCTCCGGGGCAGACGCTTCCCCGTGATGCTCGACACGGGAGCCCCTCCCGCGGCGATCCTCTCCGGCGAGGTCGCGCGGGCCGCGGGGATCGAGGTCGAGTCGCTGCCGAGCTTCGGCGAGGGCGGGACCACGGTCGGCCCGATGCAGCTCCGCTTGCTCGAGACCGACGCCTTCCGCTTCGCGGGGATCGGCTTCGGAACCCTGCCGCTCCTCGTCGCACCGCGCGGCTGGTACAACATCGCCGGCGCGACCGACTCCGCGCTCGGCATGGACCTGCTGCGGCAGTTCGTGATACGCATCGACTATCCGCGCCGCCGCCTCTGGCTCCGGCGCTCCGGCGACCGGCGCGTCACGCTCTACGGAGCCGACTATGCGGCCGCGAAGGAGGTGGGAGCCTTCCTCGACGACCGGCGCGATGCCTACGTCGTCTGGCGCATCGTCCCCGGAGGCCCCGCGGCCGCCTACGGCCTGCGCGAGGGCGACGCGATCGTGCCGGCGGGCGGCGAGAAGCGCCCGACGCTCGACCAGGTGCTGGCCCGCATCAAGGCCCGCGAGGAGCTGACCGTCGCCCGGAAGCAGGGCGAGGTGTGGGTCGACCTCGCGCTGCCGCTCGAGCCCGCGGACGCGCCCGCGGCGGAGTAGGGGAGTCGGGGAGGAGAGGGGGCGCGCCGCGTCAGGCGTCCTTCGCGCGCAGGTCGGCGCGCAGCGTGCGCGCGGCCAGCAGGTAGTGCGCGAGGGCCCAGAACCCCGTCAGCAGGAGGACGCAGACGAGCGAGAAGCGCACGGCCTCCGGCCCGCGGTCGGCGAAGACGTAGTCGTTCAGCAGCCCGACGCTCGGCGGACCGAGTGCGAGCCCGATGATGTTGATGATGAAGAGAAGGATGCCCGAGGCGACGGAGCGCATGCGGACCTTCACCAGCGTCTGTACCGTGGAGAAGACGGGGCCCTGATAGAAGGCGGCGATCGCGAGGCCCGGGAAGAGCCACGCGATCGCCAGGTCGGGGTCGGTGTGGAAGAAGAAGGCGAGCGTGAAGGGAGCCGGGCCGACGGTGGCGATCGCCGGCACCCACAACCACCAACGCGCATCCATCCGGCCGAGGCGGTCGGCGAGGAGTCCCGCGATCGCGCTGCCGACGACGCCGCCGATGCCGAGGGCGATCCCGTACTTGGTGCCGAGCTCGCCCCCCTCCATCCCGTGCACGCGGCGCAGGAAGGTCGGAGCCCAGTTCGCGAACGCGTAGCCGCCGAATGCGGTCAGCGCAGTGGCGAAGGAGAGGTGGCGGAACGAGCGCAACGACCACAGGAAGCGGAAAACGTCACCCACGGACGGCACCGGCTCCGACGCGGCCAGCCGCTCCGAGCCGCCGCGCGCCGGCTCGCGCACGCTCAGCTGGACGAGCACGGCCAGCAGGATTCCGGGCAGCCCGACCACCACGAAGGCGCGCCGCCAGCCCCAGTACTCCTCGAGCCAGCCGCCGGCGACGACGCCGAAGAGGATGCCGAGGTGGATGCCCATCGCGTAGATGCTGAGCGCGGTGGCGCGACGCTCGGGCGGGAAGTAGTCCGAGATGAGCGAGTGCGCGGGAGGGGAGAGCGCCGCCTCGCCGACTCCGACGCCGACTCGCGCGGCGGCCATCTGGGCGAAGGTCTGGGCCGCGCCGGAGAGCGCCGTCATCCCGCTCCAGAGCAAGAGGCCGATGGCGATGATGCTCCGGCGCACCCAGAGGTCGGCCCAGCGCGCGATCGGGATGCCGAGCGTGGCGTAGAAGAGGGCGAAGGCGGTTCCGCTCAAGAAGCCCATCGCCGAGTCGGAGGCGCCGAGATCCTCCTTGATGGGCTCGAGGAGGATCGAGAGGATCTGGCGATCGATGAAGTTGAAGATGTACGCGAGCAGGAGCACCGCGAGGACGTAGTTCGCGTAGCGGGGTGAGCTCGGCGGCAAGAGCGGCCTAGGCAGCGCCGCTTTGCGCGCGAGCCCGGCGCTCCCCGAGCCGCGTCAAATTCGGGTAGCGGGTGACCTCGACGTAGCCCATGCGCCGATAGACCGGCTCGCCCATCGGCGACGCCTGAAGCGACGCGATGCGGCCGCCGCGATCGAAACCCGCATGGGTGGCGACGCGCGTCACCAGCTCCGCGAGGCCGCGCCCGCGCATTTCCGGCCGGGTCCCCACCCAGTAGATGCCGGCCACCGCATGGGTCACGATCGTCATCGCCGCGGCGGCGGGCTGGTCGCCGACCCAGGCGACGAAGCTCGCGATGTGAGGTGCGCGCAGCACGTCGAGCTCCTCGAAGAGGGCTGGCGTGACGTCGCGCGGCATACCGTACGTGGCGTAGGCCTCGCCGTTCACGAGCGCGAACGCCGCCGCGTCCGCAGGCGTCGCGACCTGCCGCACCGCGACCCCGGGCGGGGGATCGCGATCCTCGAGGCGGCCCTCGAGGATCATCGCCGGAGGTTCGCCGAGCCGGGTGTATCCTGCCGCCGTCGCGGCGGCCTCCAGGTCGGGGTCTGCGTGGGCGCGGACGTTGACGGTGAACCCGCGCGCTCGCGCGTCGAAGAAGGTGCTCGCCCGTGCGAGCACCTCGTTGGCAGGGGGGCCCGCGCCCGTCCGCATCGCGCCGTTCACGAGGAAGGGCAGGGGATGGGGACCCGCGAAGAGGAGCAGCCCCTCCTCGTCGAGGACCGTGCCACCGCCCCGCCGCGCCAGCTCGCGGTAGGACTCGGCCAGGTTCAGATCCGAGAGCTCGATCAACGCCCTGCGTTCCATCGGCCTTCTCGGCACAGTGACCTAGCCCAGCCGTGCGAACGGGGCAACCTGACCTGGTGCGAGCCGATCCCAGGGTCGACCCTCAGCAGTGGCGTCGGAAGACCGGTTTGGTGGGTGGCCCGAAGAGGAAGCGCTCCACCGAGCCCGCTTCGACCGCGCGCCGGTAGACGCCGAGGGCTCCGTCGATCGCCTCGAGGGTGCGGTCGACGTCCTCGTCGCGGTGCGAGTAGCTGATCACGAGCGACGGAGCGAGCACGCCCCGCGCGATCAGCTCCTGGAGGAAGAGCGCCCGGAAGGCCTGGCAGGGCGCGCCGTCCGGCCCGAGCGTCGCGAAGGTGAGGTTGCAGGGGCGCCCCGCGATGCGGACGAAGTCGCCGAGGCCGTGCGCCGCCACGAGCGCGTCGAAGCCGGCGCGGAGGCGCTCGCCCTGCCGGTGCAGATGCTCCACGACGGGCTCGCGCCGGTAGACGCGCATCGCCGCGATCGCGGCGGCGAGGGCGTGGGTCTCCCCCCCGTGGGTGGTGGAGAGCAGGAAGACGCGCTCGCGCCGGTGGCGGATCCCGCCGAGCTCCATGAGCTCCCGCCGCCCCGCCAGAGCCGAGACGGCGAAGCCGTTGCCGAGGGCCTTGCCGAAGGTGGAGAGATCCGGGGTGATGCCGTAGTGGCGCTGCGCGCCGCCGAGGTGCCAGCGGAAGCCGGTGATGCACTCGTCGAGGATGAAGACGGCACCGTGCTCGCGGCACAGGCGCTGCGCCTCGTGGAGGAATCCGTCGCGCGGTTCCTCCCCGCGCGACGCTTCGAGGATCAGGCAGGCGACCTCGCCCGGGTGCTCCTCGAAGAGCTTGTGGACGCTCGCGAGGTCGTTGTAGCGGAAGGAGACGCTGAGATCGCGGACCGCCTTCGGGATCCCGGCCTGCATCGGGGTCGTGCCGATGAACCAGCCGTCGTAGGAGAAGAAGGGATGGTCCGCGCAGACGGCGACCCGGTCGCGGCCCGTGTGGGCGCGCGCCAGGCGGACCGCGGCGCTGTTGGCCGTGGACCCGTCCTTCGTGAACTTGACCATCTCGGCGCCGGTCACGATCGAGAGCAGCTCCTCCGCCGCCTCGATCTCGATCGCGGCCGGGCGGGTGAAGTTCGCGCCGAGCAGGAGCTGGCGCTGCACGGCCTGCACAACCTCCGGGTACGCGTGGCCGAGCAGCACCGCCCGCAGCCCCATCCCCCACTCGATGAACTCGTTGCCGTCGACGTCCCAGACCCGGCAGCCGCTGCCGCGGGCGATGAAGCCCGGCGAGCGCAGCGGATACTGGTCGTCGCCCTTGGCGTAGGTGTGGGCGCCGCCCGGGATCAGCGCGTGGGCGCGCGCGCGAAGCGCGTCGGAGCGGTCGAACACCCGGGCCTCAGCGACCGAAGCCGGCGCCGTAGCGCCGGATCGTCTCGTCGGGGAAGCGGGCCTGGTCGCTGCAGCGCACGAAGTCGCCCAGGCTGGTTCCGCTGCACTCGGAATCGACGTTCTGGGCCCCCGTGCCGGCCGTGACGTCGCGCCGGTGCAGCGTCCGGAAGTCGATGCTGTAGCGGGTGCGCCCGGACGTGTTCGTCACGGAGGAGTGCAGCTGCGCCGCGGAGAAGACCGTGACGGAGCCGGGCTCCCCGATGATCCGCAGGTCGTCCGCGAGGTCGAGCTCCTCCTCGGCCCGCGGCTGCACCCGGCGGTCGACGCCGATCTGCTCGGCGGCGCTCCAGCGGCTGGTGCGGTTCCACTCGTCGTAGTCGTAGAGATTCGAGCTGTTCTTCACGCCTCGACTCCAGTAACGCGGGTGGAAGGCCATGCCGTTGTCGTGGCGGATCGGATAGATCGGCAGCCACCAGTTGAGCTGGCACAGCGGAGCCGAGTACCAGGTGTCGCGATGCGGGTGGAACGCGTAGGCGATGCCGGTCGTGAGGTAGCCGTCCGAGGTGGAGGAGCGCAGCCGAGGCAGGTCGAAGTAGGTGCGCTCGGGGTCGCAGCCGTGATCGCGCAGGAGCTCGCGCACGAGCCGCTGGCTCTCCGGGTGATGGATGAAGCCGGGCTTGAGATCCGCGGCGATCCGGGCGTAGTCGCGCACCGGCAGGTGCCATTGGGCCTGCTCCGGAGCGAAGGGGTGGAAGGCCTCCTCCAGCATGCCCCGCGCGAACTCGCAGAGGGCCAGGGCAGGCGGGCGCGGCGGATGGACGAGCACGGCCCCTCCGAAGACGGCGTCGCGACGCTCGTCGTCCGAGAACGCCGGATCGAAGTAGACGTGGCCCATCGCGGCCTCTTCGCCCGGGGGCGCTGCGGCGCCCCGGGGCGCGACTCTCCACAGGTGAGTGCCGGAGGCGCCGCTCCCGGTGTCGGCTTCCAGCCGGGCGCGAGCTTTGCGCCGGCCCGCCGCGGGGATGGCGTCGAGGCTGCGCAATCCGCTTCACACCGCTGAAGATCTCGTGTCGGCGCCGCGCGCGCCGTCACTCCGGGGGCGGGCGGGGTCACCCACGGATCGGGGACCAACAGCCGCCCTGGGGGGCCCGTGGACCTGCGCTGTCGCTTCTGCTCGACGCCTCTCGTGCACAGCTTCGTCGACCTCGGGAGCGCTCCGCCCTGCCAGCGCCACCTCGCGCCGGCCGAGCTCGAGCGCCCGGAGCTCTTCCACCCCCTGCACGCCCGCGTCTGTCACCGCTGCTTCCTGGTGCAGATCCCCGAGGTGCTCGGGCCCGCCGAGATCTTCGGGACCGGCGACTACGCCTACTTCTCCAGCTACTCGGACGGCTGGGTGGCCCACGCGCGCCGCTACGCCGAGGCGGCCGCCCTCCGCCTCGGCCTCGGGGCGCGCAGCCGGGTGATCGAGATCGCGAGCAACGACGGCTACCTGCTCCAGCACTTCGCCGCGTGCGGCATCCCGGTGCTCGGCGTCGAGCCGGCCGCGAAGTGCGCCGCGGCGGCCCAGGCTCGCGGGATCCCGTCGCTCGTGGCGTTCTTCGGCGAGGCCCTGGCGCGGCGCATCCTGGCCGAGCACGGGGCACCCGACCTCGTGGTGGCGAACAACGTACTCGCCCACGTCCCCGACCTGAACGATTTCGTGCGGGGCCTCTCGGTGCTGCTCGGCCCGGGCGGCGTCGCGACGCTCGAGTTCCCCCATCTGCTCCGTCTGGTGGAGGGCAACCACTTCGACACGATCTACCACGAGCACTACTCGTACCTGGGCTTCACGACGGTCCAGGAGCTCTTCCACCACCACGACCTCGCGATCTTCGACGTGGAGGAGCTCCCCACCCACGGCGGCTCGCTGCGCATCTGGGCGCGGCGCAAGGAGCGCGACCGTCCGGCGCTGGCCGCCTCCGTCGCGGACCTCGTGCTGCGCGAGCGCGCGGCGGGGATGCGCGAGCTCGCCTTCTACCGGGGGTTCGAGGAACGCGTCGCGGCGACGAAGTGCGCGCTGCTCGCCTTCCTGATCGAGGCGCGCCGCGCCGGCCGGCGCGTTGCGGGCTACGGCGCCCCCGGCAAGGGCAATACGCTGCTCAACTACTGCGGGATCCGCAGCGACTTCGTCGAGTACACGGTCGACCGCAACCCGCACAAGCAGGGCAACTTCCTGCCGGGCTCGCGCATCCCGATCTTCGCGCCCGAGCACATCTTCGCGACGCGCCCGGACTACGTCTTGATCCTGCCCTGGAACCTCGAGGCCGAGATCCGCGAGCAGATGGCCGGGATATTCGCCTGGGGCGGCCGCTTCGTGGTCCCCATCCCCGAGCTCCGGGTGATCGCGGCGGAGGCTGCCCGATGAAGGTCGTGCTCTTCTGCGGCGGGCAGGGCCTGCGCATGCGCGAGGAGGGCCAGCATACGCCGAAGCCGCTGGCGCGGATCGGCCAGCGCCCCGTGCTCTGGCACCTGATGAGCTACTACGCGCGCTTCGGTCACCGGGACTTCGTCCTCTGCCTCGGCCACCGCGGCGAGGAGATCAAGCGCTACTTCCTCGACTACGAGGAGACGGTGTCGAAGGACTTCGCGCCCTCGAAGGGCGGGCGCGACGTCACGCTCCTCGACAGCGACATCTCCGACTGGACGATCACCTTCGTCGACACGGGGCTCCACGCCAAGATCGGCGAACGCCTCGCCGCCGTGCGCCCGCACCTCGCCGGCGAGGAAGCCTTCTTCGCCAACTACGCGGACGGCCTCTCGGACCTGCCGCTCGACCACTACGCCGCGGACTTCCTCACGCGCGGCCGGGTCGCGGCGTTCGTGAGCGTGGTTCCGAACGCGAGCTTCCACTTCGTCGAGACGGATGCGGGCGGAAACGTCGTGGGATTTCGCGACATCCGGTCGGCGGATCTCCGCGTCAACGGCGGCTTCTTCCTCTTCCGCTCCGCAATCTTCGACTACTTGCGGCCGGGCGAGGACCTGGTCGACGGTGCCTTCGGCCGCCTGATCGCCGACCAGCAGCTCCTTGCGTACCGCTACGACGGCTTCTGGCACTGCCTCGACACCTTCAAGGACCGTCAGGTGCTGGAGGAGCTCGAGGCCCGGGGCGAGGCGCCCTGGCGGCGGTCGCATGCGCCGCGGCGGGAGGCCGCCTGATGCGCGAGCTCGGGCTCCCGTGGCTCCCCGGCGAACGGCCGACCGTGCTCTGCCTCGGGGCCCACTGCGACGACATCGAGATCGGCTGCGGGGGGACGCTCCTGCGCCTGCGGGAGCGCACCCCCGGCGCACAGATCCACTGGGTGACCTTCTCCGGCGACGAGCAGCGCCGGTACGAGGCCGCGGAGAGCGCGCGTCGCTTCCTCGGCCGCGAAGGCGCGGAGCGCGCGCAGAGCTTCGGCTTCCGGGACGGCTTCCTGCCCTTCGAGGGCGCGCGGGTCAAGGAGTGCTTCGAGGCGCTCGCACGGGAGCTCGACCCCGACCTGATCTTCACGCACGCGCTCGGCGACCGGCACCAGGACCACCGGCTCGTGGGCGAGCTCACCTGGAACACCTGGCGCAACCATCCGATCCTCGAGTACGAGATCCCGAAGTACGAGGGCGACCTCGGCCAGCCGAACGCGTACGTGGCGCTCCACCCCGAGCTGGCGGAGCGCAAGATCAAGACCCTGCTCGAGGTCTACCCCTCGCAGGGCTCGCGGACCTGGTTCGACGCCGAGACCTTCCGCGGCCTCTTGCGGCTGCGCGGCGTCGAGTGCCGCTCGACCTTCGCCGAGGCCTTCCATGCCCGGAAGCTCCGGATCGCGGTGTAGCCATGCGCTTCGTCGCGACCACGCTCCCCGGGGCGCCGCCGCGGGGCCCGGAGGGCCTCGATGGCTGAGGCGGCCCTCCCGCTCGCGGACCTCGGCGACTCGCTGCTGGAGATCGTCCGGGAGCTCCATCCCATCTGCCGGAGCATCACGGGCGACGGCGTGCGCCAGACCCTCGCGGCGATCCGGCGCTTCGCTCCCCTCGAGGTCCACGAGGTGCCCTCCGGAACGCGGGTCCACGACTGGACGGTTCCCGACGAGTGGAACGTGCGCGACGCCTGGATCCAGGACCTCGCCGGCCGCCGCGTCGTGGACTTCCGGCGCTCGAACCTCCACGTCGTGAGCTACAGCGAGCCCGTGCGCCGCAGGGTCTCGCGCGCAGAGCTGCTCGCGCACGTGCACGCGCTTCCCGGGAGCCCCGATCGGATCCCGTACCGGACCTCCTACTACGAGCGCAGCTGGGGCTTCTGCGCGACCCAGCACCAGGTCGACGCGCTCGTGGACCCGGAGTACGACGTCTGCATCGACGCGAGCCTCGAGCCGGGCTCTCTCTGCTACGGCGAGCTCTTCCTGCCCGGCCGGAGCGACGCCGAGATCCTGGTCTCGACGCACGTCTGCCATCCGTCGCTCTGCAACGACAACCTTTCGGGCATCGCGGTCGCGGCGCTCCTGGCCGGCGAGCTCGCCGGACGCCCCCGGCGCCTCGGGCTGCGCTTCCTCTGGATCCCGGGCACGATCGGCCCGATCACCTGGCTCGCGCGCAACCGCGAGAAGATCGACCGCGTGCGTGGCGGCCTCGTGCTCACCTCCCTCGGCGGCGCGGCGCCCTTCGTCTACAAGCGCAGCTTCCGCGGCGACGCCGGCATCGACCGGGTCGCCGCCCTGGCCCTGCGGCGCTCCGGGAACGCCCACGAGCTCGTCGACTTCTCGCCCTGGGGCTACGACGAGCGCCAGTACAATGCCCCGGGCTTCCGCCTCGACGTGGGATCGCTCTCGCGCGGGCGCCACGGGAGCTTCCCCGGCTATCACACGTCGGCGGACGACCTCTCCGCGGTCTCGGGCGAGCGACTCGCCGAGTCGCTCTGCCTCGTGCGCGAGATCCTGCGCATGCTCGACGCGAACGCGACCTGGCTGAACCTCGCGCCCCACGGCGAGCCGCAGCTCGGCCGACGCGGCATCTACCGCGCGATCGGCGGCGGCGGCGACCCGAAGCCCGTGGAGCTCGCGTGCCTCTGGCTGCTCTCGTGCTCGGACGGGGAGCACGACCTGGTGGCGATCGCCGAAAGGTCCGGCCTCGACTTCGACGCGGTCGCGCGGGCGGCCGAGGTCCTCACGCAGCACGGGCTGCTCGAGGAAGTGGAGGACCTCCGATGAGGGTGCTGGTCACGGGGCACGACGGCTACATCGGGGCGGTGATGGTCCCGCAGCTCCAGCGCGCCGGCCACGACGTCGCCGGCCTCGACAGCCACCTCTTCGAGGGCTGCGAGCTCGGCGAGTACCGGCCGAGCGCGCCATCGCTGCGCCGCGATCTGCGCGACGTCGGCGCCGCGGAGCTGCGCGGCTTCGACGCCGTGGTGCACCTGGCCGGGATCTCGAACGACCCGCTCGGCGACCTGGACCCTGACACCACCTTCGCGATCAACCATCGCGCCTCGCTGCGGCTCGCGGAGCAGGCCCGCGCGGCCGGCGTGCGCCGCTTCCTGTACGCCTCGTCGTGCAGCGTCTACGGCGCAGCGGGTGCCGATGCGATGCTCGACGAGACGGCGGAGCTCGCCCCGATCACGCCCTACGCCGAGTCGAAGGTGCGGGCGGAGGCGGAGCTCGCGGCCCTGGCGAACGACGGCTTCAGCCCGACCTACCTGCGCAACGCGACCGTCTACGGCGCCTCCCCCAAGCTGCGGGGAGACCTCGTGGTGAACAACCTGGTCGGCTGGGCGCAGAGCGTCGGACGCGTGCAGGTCAAGAGCGACGGCACGCCGTGGCGGCCGCTCGTGCACGTGGAGGACGTCTGTCGCGTCTTCCGCGGCGTGCTCGGGGCTCCGCGCGAGCTCGTGCACGACGAGGCCTTCAACGTGGGCCGAGAGGGCGAGAACCACCGCATCCGCGACGTCGCGGAGCGGGTCTGTGCGGCGATTCCGGGCGCCGAGATCGGCTTCGCCGCCGGCGCCGGACCGGACCCCCGCTGCTACCGCGTCGACTTCGGCAAGCTCTCGCGCGCGCTCCCGGCCTGCGTGCCGGTCCGGACCCTCGAGGAGGGCATCGCCGGGCTCGTCGCGGCGTACCGGCGCGCGGGGCTCTGCCGCGAGGACCTCGAGGGCGACCGCTTCGTGCGCATCGAGCGCATCCTGCGCCTGATCCGCGAGGGGCGGCTGCGGAGAGACCTGCGCTGGACGGGGGACGCGAGCGGGCTGCCGAGCCCGGCGGGGCTCGAGGGGGGGATCGCCTGATGGCGTTCCAGCGTGCCGAGCCGCTCGTCGCCGTGGTGACGCCCGTCTACGACGGGGAGGCGCACCTGCGCCGCTGCATGGAGAGCGTGCTGCGTCAGGAGTACGAGAACTGGATGCATTTCGTCGTCGACAACGCGAGCCGCGACCGCACCCGCGCGATCGCCGAGGAGATCGCGGGGCGCGACGACCGGATCGTCGTCTGCGCCCACGCGCGCCACGTCGGCATGATGGAAAACTTCAACCGCGCGCTCGCCGCCGTGCCCGACGATGCGGTCTACGTGAAGCAGCTCCACGCCGACGATGCGCTCTTTCCGGAATGCCTGCGCCTGATGGTGGACGCGGCGGAGCGGAACCCCCGGGCGGGGATCGTCACCAGCCGCCGCTACAGCGGCGGGATCCTGCGTCCGGAGAGCGGACCCGACCGCCTGGTCGTCGTCCCCGGGCAGGAAGTGGCCCGCGCCGCGCTCCTCGGCGGCGTCAACTACCTCGGGACGCCTTCGCTCCCGCTGCTGCGGCGCGATCGGGTGGGCGGATGGCCCGCCATCTTCGACGCGGCGCCCTTTCCTCCCCGGCACCCGGCGCAGCCTCCCTTCTGCCACGCGGACAAGCAGGCCTACCTAGCCACGCTCGAGAAGGCCGACCTCGTCTTCGTTCCGCGCGCCCTCGTCGATCAGCGGCGGGACCCCGCCTCGGCGACCGGCTTCGCCCAGCGCGTGGGGGCCTGGCATCCGTCGCGCGTCGAGCTCCTGCTCCGGCACGGGTCGCGCCTGCTCGGCTGCGGGGAGCTGCGCCGCGGGGTGCGCCGCGCGGCGCTGCGCTACGCGCGCTCCCTCGCCTGGCGCCTCGTCCACCGCGGGGCGCGGCGCGATCCGGAGTTCGTGCGCTACCAGGCGCTCGCGGCGCCGCACATCGTGGAGCGCCTGCGCGAGCGCGGCCATCGCCGGGAGGCGGCGCTGCTCGCGCCCTTCTGCGCGCTCCTTCGCCGCGCCGGACGGGAGGCGTGAGCGCCGTCGCCGACGTTCCGGCGACGCCGGAGGCGCTGGCGCGGCGCGAGGGCGTGCGCAGCCACCTGCGCGGCTCGTCACTGCTCCTGGTCGGGCGCCTCGCGTCGCTGGTCCTGAATCTCGGCGTCCAGGTACTGACCGTCCGCTACCTCGCGCGCGATGAATACGGGATGTTCGCCTGGGCGCTGGCGGTGATCGCGGGGGCGACGCAGTTCGTGCTCCTCGGGCTCGACACGACCGTCGCGCGCTTCGTGGCGATCCACCACGAGCGGGGCGACGGCGCCCGCGCCCTCGGTGCGATCGCGCTCAGCGTCGGAACGATCGCCGCGACCAACCTGCTCTTCGTCGCGGGCTGCTTCGCGGCGAGAGGATCGCTCCCGAGCCTGCTCGGCGCCGAGCCCGAGGCGGTGCGCCTGCTCCTCGCGATGATCGCGATGGCGCCGCTGCAGGCGCTCGACAGCGTGCTGCACGCGCTCTACGGCGTCTTCGGCCGTGCGCGCTCGATCGTGCTGCGCCGGTACCTCGTGGGGCCGGGCCTCAAGCTCGCGTCCGTGCTCGCCGTGATCGCTGCCGGCGGCAGCGCCTTCGACCTCGCGCTGGCCTACACGGCCTCGCTGGCCGCCGGGGTCGCCGTCTACGCCGTGCTCCTGGTCCGGCTCTTCCGCCGGGATCGTTGGCTCGGGAGCGGGCCCGCCGGGTCGCTCCAGCTCCCGGCGCGCGAGGTCTTCGGCTTCGCGGCGTCGCTCCTCACGGCCGAGCTCGTCTTCTTCTTCTACGGCACGTTCATCGCGATGATCCTCCAGTACACGCACGGCGCGCGCGAGGTCGCCGGCTTCCAGGCCGCGCGCCCCTTCGCGAAGCTCATCGACGTCGCCCTCGTGACCTTCGTCCACCTCTTCGTCCCCGCCCTCGCGCGTTTCCACGCGCGCGGCGACCGCGAGGGGATCGAGCAGATCTACGCCCAGACCTGCGTCTGGATCACGCTGCTCTCCTTCCCGCTCTTCGCGGTCACCTTCGGCATGGCCGACGCGCTCTCGGCGCTGCTCCTCGGAAGCGGCTATGCCGATGTCGGGAGCCTCCTGGCGTGGATGTCGCTCGGCTTCTTCCTCCACGCGGCGCTCGGCGCGAACCCCCACGCCCTGCGCGTGCTCGGCTTCGTGCGGACCGCGGTAGCGGTCGATCTGGTCGCGGCGGTCGCGGCGTTCGCGATCGCCTTCGCGCTGATCCCGTCGAAGGGGGCGGTCGGGGCGGCGGCGACGCTCGCGCTGGTCCTCGGAACGCGCGGCGTGCTCTACCTCGCCGCGCTGCGCTGGCGCATCGGGCTGCGCCCGCGCCGGGGCCACGGCGGCATCTACACCGCGATCTTCCTGGCGATGCTGGCGCTGGTGGCGGCGCGGCCGCTCTGCGCGGGCTCGCCGCTGCTCTCGGGCCTCGCCGCGGGGGCCGCGATCCTCCTCGTCTTCGGCTACGCGCGCCGGCGCGTCGCGCTCAGCGAGACCTTCCCCGAGCTCGCGCGCGTGCCGCTCCTCGCGCGCCTCTGCGGCTGAGCTTCGGCCCTCGCCGCGAGCCGAGGGTCGGATCCGAGCTCGCGGCCCTTGATCCCGGAGGTAAGCGCAAGGGCCTCGAGAGGATCGGCAACGAGATCATCGCGGAGCTGTAGCGCTGGGCGGACGCTGCCCCAGGATCTCGTCCGCCAGCGAAGGGTACCCGAAGCCGTCGACACCGGGCTCGGTGCGCGAGCTCGCGCGGTACTCGTACACGAGCTGTGCCAGAGAGCCAGCGCGGCCACTCTGGATCGGCACGGCGCTGGTGCTGCTCGCCATGCTCGTCGTCCTGTTCGGCCGCTTCGAGCGGCCCGGCGGCCGCGTGCCGGCAGCCTTCCCGGCCTGGCGCAGCGTGGCGGGCGCCGCCTGCGCTTGCGTCGACCTGAGCGCCATCGCGCTCGGCGGCATCGCAGCCGACGGCGGGCTGCGGGTCTTTGCGCTGGCGCTGGCGCTCGGGGGCGTAGCGCTCGTCCGCCTGCGTCACTGAGAGCCCGCGGCCGGAGTCATTTGTCCATCGGTGCCCCATCGCTAGTGGCGGGCAAGACTTCAGGCTGCCGAAATCGTCGAGTGGCACCGGCCAGGCGACGTCGAGGACCAGGAGCAGGGGCACGCTGATCCCCATAGGTTGGGCACGTCCAACCGGGTCACCCGACTTTGCTGCCGCGCATCGAGCGGCGGCGAGCGCGCAAAAGCAGGACACCCGGAATGGAGAGTGCCAAAGCCTGGGCGAGACCCGCGAGCCAGCCGTGCCCGTGGGGGCTGGCCTCGCTCCAGATGAAATGGCTGAGCGCGACGTAGAACGCATAGGCGGCGGCGCAGGGAAGGATCCAGGGGCGCTGGAACCAGAAGCCCCAGGCGCCGACGAGGAACACGGCCCAGTGGAAGGGAGCCGTGAGCAGGGCCGGGGTGCCCCGAAGCTCGAAGCCGAGCCAGACCTCGACGTCTCGGGTGTCGGCGAACCAGAGATCCCGCGGGACGAGAAAAACCAGCGTCGCGAGGCAGAAGGCCGCCATCCCCGTCATCCACCAGGGTCGACGCGAAGCCTCGAGCCGCGCCGATGTGTCACTCATGACGCGATGATTCACTCCTTGGCGCTGCCTTCCGACACCATGGCTCCGAGCCTAGCATCGGAGACCCGCTTCTCCGCCGCGAGCCGTTCGAGCAGCCCGATGGTGTGAGCCGGCCCTGGTAGCGCAGCGAACTCGTCCCGTATGCGTTCGGCGGCGCGTCGATAGCCTGGGTCTTCCAAAACAGCCGAAACCGCGGTGCGCACGGTGTCCGGCGTGGCCCCGATGGGGTCGAGCACCCGCGCGACCCCCAGCTGCACGCAGCGCGCCGCGTTCGCGGGTTGATCGGCTCCCATGGGGATCAAGACCGATGGTCGGCCATGTGCCAGGGCGCCGATCACGCTGCCCGATCCGCCGTGCGATACGACCAGGCTGCAATGAGGCAGGATCGACTCCTGCGCCATGTAGCGCTCGATGTGGACGTTGGCGGGTTGCGGGCCGAGCTCCTCGGGATCGATGTGATGTCCGACGGTGACGACGACCTTGACGGGCAGGTCGCGCAGCCCGGCGAGCACCCGCGTGAACAGGTCGCCGGACTCCGTGTTGAAGACCGTGCCTAGAGTGAAGTACACCCCGGGCGCGCCGGGCAGCATCGACGACCAGGCCGGGGGCGGATCTCCAGCTGCCTCGGGCACCAGCGGACAGAAGCTGGGTGCTGTCGCCGGCAGGGGATGGGCCGGGTCGCGAAAGCCGGGTGGGAAGGGCGACAGCACGAGGTAACGGCGGAGCATTTCCAGCTCGGGGTCGGGCGGCAGGCCGTGTTCGGCGCGCAGCTCGTCGAGCGCTTCGCCGACCAGTTCCGCACGGACCCATGACCCCGCGGCCAGGACGAGCACGGTCGCGTACGGCACTCCGAGGCGCTCGGCCGCGACCATGGCACCGAAGTCGGTCTCGTCGCACACGAGGACGTCGGGCTGCCACTCGCTGCAAAGCCCGATCGTGCGCGGCGCCCGGTCCTGGGCCGCGCGGCGCGCGAAGCGATCTCGGAACTCCTGAGCCGCCCGCGCGGTGTCGAGCGGGCGGAGGGGGATCCGTTGCGGGGGGCTGGCGCTGTCTGTGCCCATGGGAAACACGACGAAGCCGGCAGCCTCGACCGTCGAGACCATCGACGGCCCGCATCCGAAGGCGATGGTGTGGCCCCTGGACTCCGCCGCGCTGGCCACGGGCATGAGCGGGACGAAGTGCCCGTTCCCGCCCGCAAATGTGAAGAGAATTCGCACGACGATGTCCCGGCATGGTGCCATGCGAGCCGCTGCCGCTCCAGCAGCGGCTCAGGCGACACGCGTCAGCACTGAGACCAGGACGGAGAGCCACAAGCTGGCCAGGATGAGACCGCTCGTGGCATAGGTGAAGAACCTGCGACTCACGTTGTTGCTCCCCAGGTGGATGTACGAGTGCACGCAGCGGGAAAAGAAGTACGACCACGCCAGGCCCACCGTGAGAGCGGTCACGTCGCCAGCTACGAAAATGAACAGCAGCACGACATAGAAGAGCGGCGGGATCTCGAAGTGGTTCTGGACGTGGCGGGAGATCAGCTGCAGTCTCTCCGGCTGCTGGCCCTCGTTGAAGACGCGGTAGTACTTGATGCTGACGTCGCCTCGCCGGACGGCCGAGTAACGGGCGACGCCGAGGTAGAGCACCATCGCAAAGGTGAGAAAGAACATCGCTATTCCCGGATATAGTACGGCGTTGGGATCCATCGTCACGTCAGGAATCCCTCGATGTGCCGAGCCACCTCCTGCGGGTGCTCTTCGTAGACGAAGAGCTTCGCGTTCTTCACCTCGTGAAAACCTGCCACGTTCGGGAACTGACGGACCATCTCTCGAGCCCTCGGCTCTGGAAACGTCGGATCGTCCGCTCCCCAGACGAAGAGCGTCGGAAGCGTCAGCTGCTGGTGCAGGTGGTGGAACTCGTCGAGCCTCGAGAATTTCATGCGTCTCAGGAATTGCAGGGCGCCTTCCAGGCGAGCGTCCGTGCCGACCAGGGGCTCGACGAAGTGCCGATGAAACTCGCCCTCCAGGTGACTCAGATCATGAAAGCAGCCGCCGAAGACCAGGGGCGATCTGAGGAGCGCCGGCACCCTCAAGAAGTGCCGGAGGACGACCTTGAAGCCCGGGACGCGCGCCAGGGCTTGATACATCGGGATCCACGGCGGCCGATGGAACGGAATCTCGGTGTTCGTGAGAAGGAGGCGTGACACGCGTGGTTTGTCGATCAGGGCAAGCTCGCGAGCGATCCAGCCGCCCGTGTCATTGCCGACGAGCGCATAGGAGTCGACGCCGAGCTGCATCAGCATCCCCTGGAGAGCTCTGGCTTGTCCTTGCGAGGAATGGTCGTCAGCGGCCGCGCTGTGGGATCGCCCCAGCCCGATCAGGTCCGGTGTGTAACAGGTGAAGCGATCTCGAAGGTGCGAGACCAGCTTGTCCCAGGTGCGCCCCGACAAGGGGAAACCGTGCAGGAGGACGACCGCGCGTCCGCTTCCGTCCTTGCGCCAGTGAACCGATGCTTCTCCGACCCTGGCGGTTCCTTCGGTGGAGAGGGGATCACGCGGGTGTTCCATCTATTCCTCCACGCGGACGGGGAAGCGCTCGAAGTAGAAGTCGAAGCGCCTGCGTAGCCCGGCCGGCTCGATCCCGAAGTCGGCGCGCAGGTCGTAGACCACTGGCCGTGCTTGCCGCGCGGGTTCCCGGCCACGTAGGCGTCGAGCTCGGCCCGGGCCTCGCCCGTCAGCGCGAGCCCGGCGCGGGCGTAGATGCGCCCCACCATGCCGACGTCGTCCGCCATGAACTCGTGGAAGAGCACGTCGAGGCTGCGCTCGGCGGGAACCTTGGCGCGGTCGCGCACGCAGGCGCGGAGCAGGCGCTCCACGCGGTCGATCCAGTACTCCGCGAGCCCCGCGAGGTCGATCCGCGTGCGCCGCATGCGGTCGCCGTAGGCCAGCATGGTGATCGCCGAGCGGATCACCGAAACCAGATCGCGGTGCGTGATGGCGACGGTCGCATCGGGGAAGGCGCCGAGGAGCGGGACGAGCTGCTCCAGGTGCTGGGGCGACTTCAGCACCCAGCGCTTCGGACCGCGCATCCAGGTGAGCGCCTGGAGCACCCGGCGCAGGTACGCGTAGTGGGGCTTTGCATCGAGCGCGAGGTAGTGATCGCGCCAGCGGGGGGGACGGCAGAGCCACTCGAGCAGATAGGTGGAGAAGTCGAGCTCCTGGAGCTCGATCTCCTCGTGGATGTGCTCGGGGTGCATGTCGTGCATGGCGACGATGAGCGGCATCTGCGCGACCATCTGCTCGTAGGAGGCCCGACAGCGCGCATGGCGCGGGTCGCGACCGTCGCGCCCGGGGCCCTCTCGGGGGGCGGGGACGGGCTCCATGCTCTCCCAGTAGGGCAGCGAGCGGAGCCGCGAGTCGGCGGCGATCAGGTTCACGAGGTGCGTGGTGCCCGAGCGCGGGAGGCCCACGACGACGATCGGGCGCACGAGCTCGACCTCGAGGATCTCCGGGTGGCGCCGCAGCAGGTCCTCGAAGCGCAGCCGGTTCGCGAGGGCGCGCACCAGGTTCGAGAAGACGCCGAGGCGCCCGAGCGCGTTCAGCTCGCGGTCCTCGTCGATCGAGAGCAGCTGCACGCGCAGGCGCTCCAAGAAATCTGGCGGCCCGAAGTCAGAAAGGCCCGTCTGCCGGCGCGCGGTCTCGAGCAGCGCCTCCTGCGAGAAGGCCACCGGGTGGCCCTCGGCCCAGGCGATCTGCGCCCGTTGCGCCTCGCTCAGCACGGGGTTCGCGAGATCATCGATGCGGATCTCGTCGCTGCGTCGGCTCAGGTCCGCCCTCCCGCTCAGGCCGCCGAGTAGCCACCGTCGACGCAGAGCGTCTGGCCGGTAAGGAAGCTCGCGGCGGAGCTGGCGAGGAAGAGCAGGGCCGGCGCGATGTCCGCGGGCTTGCCCCAGCGCCCCATCGGGCATTTCGCGAGCTCCGCCTTCTCGAGCTCCGGCAGGCCGCGCATCGCGGCGGTCATGCCGGACTCGACGAGGCCCGGCGCGACGGCGTTCACGCGGATCCGTTCCGCCACCCAGGCGACCGCGAGGTTCTTCGTCATCTGCACGACCCCGGCCTTCGCGGCAGCGTAGCCCGGGACCAGGGGGACGGCGCGGAAGGCGGACTGGCTCGCGATCTGGAGCACGCTGGCCCCGCCCTCGAGCCGGCTCCTGGCGAGCATCCCCTTGCAGGCGACCGACATGCGGAAGACGCTCACCAGGTTCACGGCGACGGAGCACTCGAAGAGCTCCGGGTCCCACTCGCTCGGGTCGAAGGGGTAGTTCTCGCCGGCGTTGTTCACCAGCACGTCGAGCGAGCCGAGCGAGCGGGCGACCCGCTCGATGCCGGCGGCGTCGCGCATCTCGAGCGAAAAGTACTCGAAGCCGGCGAGGTCCGCGTCGTACTCGGAGGCCTCGGGCCTGCGACCGGTGATCGCCACGCTCGCGCCGGCTGCGGCGAAGGCCCGCGCGATCCCGAGCCCGATCCCGCCCGAGCCGCCCGTGACGAGAACCCGCGCGCCCGAGAAGTCGAAGCGAACGCCGTTCACGCTTCCCTCCGATCCGGTCCCGGCCGAAGATCATACGGCGCTGGCACCGGGCGCGCTGCGCTAGGATCGTCGTGCGGAGGATGCGCGCGTGCCGACCCTGACGCTTCGCTACGACCTGCGCTGCCCGCCCTTCGCGAAGGTCTCCCACTCGGATCTCTACGCGGCGGCGCTCGAGCAGTGCGCGTGGGCCGACCGCCTGGGCTTTGCGGTTGTGACCCTCTCCGAGCACCACGGTTCGCCGGACGGCTACCTGCCGTCGCCCCTCGTCTTCGGCGCGGCGGTGGCCGCGCGCACGCAGAGCCTGCGCATCCAGCTCGCCGCGCTGATCGCGCCGCTCCACGACCCGGTCCGCCTCGCCGAGGACATCGCGGTGCTCGACGTGCTCTCCGGGGGGCGCGTGATTCCGGTGCTCTCCGGCGGCTACGTCGAGTCCGAGTTCCAAGGCTTCGGTCGCCGGCTCGCGGACCGGGCGCGCGTGATGGAGGGGATCGTCCCCTTCCTCGAGCGCGCGTGGTCGGGCGAGCCCTTCGAGTACGAGGGCCGCCGCGTGCGCGTCACTCCGCGTCCGGTGCAGCGGCCGCGCCCCCCGATCTTCATGGGAGCCGCCTCCGCCCCGGCCGCGCGGCGGGCGGCGCGCCACGCGGACTACCTGATCCCGCAGCTCCCCGAGTTCTTCGAGATCTTCCGCCAGGAGCGCATCCGCCTCGGCAAGCCCGACCCGGGCCCGTTCCCGCCCACGACGGGGACCTTCGTCTGGGTGGCAGAGGACCCCGACGCCGCGTGGGCGCGCATCGCTCCCTATGCGATGCACGAGATGAACGCCTACGGCCGCTGGATGGCGGAGGCGGGCACGGCGGGCCCCTATCGCCCGATCGAGGATCCCGACGCGCTGCGCGCGACGGGGTCCTACCCGGTGCGGACACCCGCGCAGCTGATCGAGCAGGTGCGCGCGCTCGGGCCCGCCTGCGCGATCCTGCTCCATCCGCTGGTCGGCGGAATGGATCCCGAGCTCTCGTGGGAATCGCTCGAGCTCTTCGAGAAGAAGGTGCTTCCCGCGATCCAGGGCTAGAAGGCGGGCCCGAACCTTGTGGCTCCCGCGGGGCGCGGCACCCGATGCCGCCCGGCTCGTCGCGGCGCGCGCGGTGCGCGGCTTCGCCGACGGGCTCGCGAGCCTGCTCCTACCCGCGTACCTGACCGCGCTCGGTCACGGCCCGTTCGAGATCGGCGCGCTCGTCACCGCCGCGCTCCTCGGTTCGGCGGCGCTGACGCTCGGGGTGGGGCTCGCCGGGGACCGGATCCCGGCGCGCGCGGTGCTGCTCGCGGGCTGCGGCCTGATGGCCATGACCGGGATCTGCTTCGGGGCTCTCAGCGCCTACGGGCCGCTCCTCGTGGTGGCGTTCGTCGGCACGCTGAACCCGTCGTCGGGCGACGTCAGCGTCTTCCTGCCGACGGAGCAGGCCCTGCTCGCCGAGGGCTCGGCGCCCGAGGACCGCACGGCGCTCTTCGCCCGCTACAACCTCGCGGGCGGCTTCGCGGGAGCCCTCGGTGCCCTGGCGGCGGGCCTGCCCGGCAGGCTCGCCACGGGGCTCGGTGCCGACGCGCTCCTCGGTCATCGCCTGGCGTTCGGCGTCTACGTCGTCGCGGCCGTCGCGCTCGCGGCGCTCTACCGGCCCCTCGAGCTCGGGAGGGCCCGGGTGGCGGTCGGGGGCAGCCGGCCGCGGCCTCTCGCCCGCTCGCGGCGCACCGTCCTCGGGCTGGCGGCGCTCTTCAGCCTCGACTCCTTCGGCGGCGGCTTCGCGGTGAACTCGCTGCTCGCGCTCTGGCTCTTCCAGCGCTTCGGCCTCTCGCTCGAGGCGATCGGGGCGGTCTTCTTCGCCGCGAACCTGCTCTCCGCCCTCTCGCAGCTCGCCTCGCCCTGGCTCGCGCGGCGGATCGGCCTGGTGCGGACGATGGTCTACACGCACCTGCCCGCGAACGCCTTCCTCGTGCTCGCCGCCTTCGCGCCCGATGCGGGGAGCGCCGTGGCCTGCCTGCTCCTGCGCATGGCGTTCTCGCAGATGGACGTCCCCGCGCGCCAGTCGCTGGTGATGGCTCTGGTGCCTCCCGAGGAGCGCGCGGCGGCCGCGAGCGTCACCAACGTGCCGCGCAGCCTGGCGACCGCGCTCGCGCCGTCGCTCGCGGGCGCCATGCTCGCCGCCTCGAGCTTCGGCTGGCCCCTGGTCTGCGGCGGCCTGCTCAAGATCGCCTACGACCTCGCGCTCTTCGCGCGCTTCCGCGCGCGCGAGCCGGGCCTTCGTTGACTCCGCTCGCATCAGAGCCTGGCTGCGTCCCGCTGCGCGCGGCGCGCGAGCTCGTCCCGGATCTCGCGATGCCGCTCGCGCGAGAGCGGGTAGCCGCGGGCCAGCCAGACCCCGACGGCGAGGAAGGGCAGCGGGGCGAGCGCCGTCATCCAGCGGATCGCCTGGCGCGCCGTCTCGGTCTGCTCCTGGCCCTTCTCGTAGCCGAGGAGGTCGAGGGCGCCCATCACCAGGAAGACGCCGAGCGCGCCGCCGAGCTTGCGCAGGAACGCGAACATCCCGTTGTAGAGCCCCTCGCGGCGCTCGCCGGTCGCGAGGTCGTCCTCGTCGATCACCTCGCCGAGCATCGACCACGGCATCACGTCCACCACGGCGAAGCCGATGCCCACCAGGGGCACGTAGAGGAAGATCGCGAAGCGCGGCGAATCCGGGTGGAAGGCGGCCAGGCCGGCGCAGAGGAGCATCCACCAGAGCGACCCGGCGACGAAGATTCGGGCCTTGTCTCGCCCGCGGGCGACCGCGAGCCAGAAGGGCAGCGAGAGGACCACGCTGCCGAGGAAGAGGGACATGGCGATCGGAAAGTCCTCGCGGCGCCCGATCCAGTAGGCCATGAAGAGGATCAGCAGCGCGCCCGCGAGGTCCATCGCGATGCGCCCCATGATGTAGATCCCGGCCAGCTGCATGAAGGTGCGGTGCCGGAAGGTCTGGATCACGGAGTCGAGGAATCCGGACTCCGCGTGGCGCTCGCGAAACTCCGGGCGCTCGAAGGTGACGCGATGGACGGCGAACCACGGCGCCGCGAGGACGATGCCGAAGAGCGCGCCGGCCGTCGCGAAGCCCGCCTTCCCGCCGCCGAGCGCCTCGGCGATCGGCTCGATCGTCACCGCCGCGAAGATCCCGAGCGTCGCCCCGACCGTACGCCAGGTGTTGAGCGAGGTTCGCGCGTCGTAGTCGAGCGCCATCTCGGGCTGGATCGCGACGTAGGGCACGGTCAGGACCGACATCGCGAGGCTCATGAGCGTGTAGACGGCGGCGTACCAGGCGAAGCGCGCCGCGGCGCCGTCGAAGGGCGCGTCGACCCACATCGCCGCGAAGAGCGCGCCGTAGGGAAGGGCGCCGATCAGGAACCACGGGCGCCGCCGCCCGGAGCGCCAGCGCGTGCGGTCGGAGATCCTCCCCATCAGCGGGTCGAAGAAGGCGTCGATCGTCCGCCCGACGAGCGGGATCAGCCCCGCGAGCACCGGGCGGACGTCCGCCACCTGGACCAGGAAGTACTGGGCATAGACCAGCGAGAGGGCGGCGAGGGCGGTGTTCAAGGTGAAGTCGCCCGAGGCGTAGACGCCTTTGGCGAGGGGCCCGAGCTCGCGCGGCGCGGCGCCCGGGGGCGCCTCCCCCGGGCCGTGCGGGTTCATCTCGAGGCTAGGCCACGGCGCGCCCGCGCCGGGCGCGCAGCCACTCGAAAGCGATCGGCATGACCGAGATCACGATGATCGCGACGATCACGATGTGGAAGTTCCGCTTCACGGTCGGGATCTGCCCGAACCAGTAGCCGGCGACCAGGAAGGAGAGCACCCAGCTGAGGGCGCCCGTGACGTTCCAGGTGGCGAAGTAGGCGTAGCGCATGCGGCCGATCCCGGCGACGAAGGGCGCGAAGGTGCGGACGATCGGGACGAAGCGGGCCAGGAAGATGGTCTTGCCGCCGTGGCGCGCGTAGAAGTTCTGGGTGCGGATCAGGTGCTGGCGGTTCAGGAGCCGCGAGCGCTCGCTGGTGAAGACGGCGGGGCCCACGGTGCTCCCGATCCAGTAGTTGAGCGCATCGCCCGTGACCGCGGCCAGGATGAGCAGCCCCGCGAGCGGGGGCAGCGCGAGCGGCGACCCGTCGAGGGCGCAGAGCGCCCCGGCCGCGAAGAGCAGCGAGTCCCCGGGCAGGAAGGGTGTCACCACGAGGCCCGTCTCGCAGAAGACGATCAGGAAGAGCAGCGCATAGAGCCAGGGGCCGAGCACCCCCGCCCACTCGGCGAGGTGCGCATCGAGGTGCAGGAAGACGTCGAGGAGCTGCGCCAGCGCTTCCATCGGGGCCTTTCCGGGGGGCAAGCGCCCGAAGGGGCCGGAGCTCCTGTGGAGCTCGGCCCGCAGCGAGCCGAAGGCGAGCGGAGCGCGGGCCCCGCCAGGGGTGGGAGTCGTGTACCCCATCCGCATCCCCTTCTCAAGTCGGCAGGGCGCCCCGATACTCCGCGGCATGTCCGGCAACCACTCGCTGCGCATGCTCGGTGGACTGCTCCTCGGCGGGGCCTGCGGCGCGGCGGCGCACGCGTGGGCGCCCGGGCCCGGCCTCGAGGGTCTCGTCCGCACCCTGATCGAGCCGGTCGGGCAGATCTTCCTGCGCCTGCTCTTCATGCTGGTGATCCCGCTCGTCGCCACGGCGCTGCCCCTCGGCGTCGCCGGTCTCGGAGACCTGCGCACGCTCGGGCGCGTGGGGCTGCGCACCCTGCTCTACACCGTGGTGGTCTCGGCGATCGCGGTGCTGATCGGCGTGGCCATGGTCGCCGCGTTCCAGCCGGGAGCGGGTCTCTCGCCCGAGGCCAAAGCTTCGCTGCGCGCGAGCCTCCCGCCGGCCCCGCCCGTCGCGGGAGGCGCCATCGGGGTCGACCTCCTGGTGCGGCTCGTGCCCTCGAACGCGGTGGCTGCGATGGCCGAAGGGGATCTTCTCGCGGTGATGGTCTTCGCGCTCCTGCTCGGCGTGGGCCTCGCAGCCGTGCGCACGGAGCCGGCGCGACGGCTCGAGGAGGCACTCCAGGGGCTCTACGAGGTCGTGATGTGGCTGCTCGGCGCGGTGATCCGCGTGGCGCCGCTCGGGATCTTCTGCCTGGTCTTCACGCTGACCGCGCGCATGGGATTCGGCGTCCTGCGCCAGCTCGCGGCCTACGTGCTGGTCGTGCTGCTGGCCCTCGCGGTGCAGCTCTTCGGGGTCTACTCGATCGCGGTGCGCTGGCTCGGGGGGATGAGCCCGCTGCGCTTCTTCCACGCCGTGCGCGAGGCCATGCTCACCGCCTTCTCGACCTCCTCGAGCAGCGCCACCCTGCCGACCGCGCTCGCGGTCGCCGAGCGCGAGCTGCGGCTTCCTGCGCAGGTGAGCCGCTTCGTCCTGACCCTCGGCGCGACCGCCAACCAGAATGGGACGGCCCTCTTCGAGGGCGTGACGGTGCTCTTCCTGGCGCAGTTCTACGGCGTCGAGCTCGGAGTGGCGGAGCAGATCACGGTGGTCGCCATCTGCGTGCTGGGCGGGATCGGCACGGCGGGGGTCCCGGCCGGCTCGATCCCCGTGGTGATGATGATCCTCGGCCTGGTGGGCGTGCCGGTCGAAGGGATCGGCCTGATCCTCGGCGTCGACCGCTTCCTCGACATGTGCCGGACCACGGTGAACGTGACCGGGGATCTCGTCGCCGCGGTGGTGATCGCGAGGGCGGAGACGGCCGGGGCAGGCGTGGGTCGGACCTGATACCCTCCGAGCGCTCCGCGTGCCCGCGGGCAGGTGAGTGCTTGATCGATCTCCGCAGCGTGTCCCGGATCTACCGCCGCGGCGCAGACGAGGTGCACGCGCTCGAGCGGGTCTCGCTCCACATCCCGCCGGCCCGCTTCGTGGCGCTCGTGGGGCCCTCCGGCTCCGGAAAATCGACGCTGCTCAACATCCTGGCCGGCCTCGATCGCCCGACCGACGGCGAGGTCGTGGTGGCCGGCCAGCGCCTGAACGAGCTCTCGGAGGACGAGCTCGCGGCCTTCCGGGCGCGCCACGTGGGCTTCGTCTTCCAGTTCTTCAACCTGATCCCCGTGCTCTCGGCCCTCGAGAACGTCGAGCTGCCGCTGCTGCTGACACCACTCGGCAAGGCGGAGCGGAAAGAGCGCGCCGCCACCGCGCTGCGCGTGGTGGGGCTCGCGGAGCGCGCGGGGCACGCGCCGCGGCAGCTCTCGGGCGGCGAGCAGCAGCGGGTCGCGATCGCTCGCGCGTTCGTGAGCGATCCCGAGATCGTCGTGGCGGACGAGCCCACCGGGGACCTCGACGCCAAGAACGCGGAGGACACGCTCGCGCTGCTGCGCACGCTCAAGCAGGAGTTCGGCAAGACCGTGGTGATGGTCACCCACGATCCGCGCGCCGAGAAGTACGTCGACCTCGTCCACCACCTCGACAAGGGCGTACTGCACGAGACGCGGGCCGGAGGCGCCGCCGTAGCAGCGGGGGGCCGGTCGTGATCCGCTTCCTCCCGTTCGTCTGGCGCAACCTCGGCCGCAACAAGGTACGGAGCGTGCTGACGGGCGCCGCGATCGCGCTCTCGATCGCCCTCGTCTGCGTGTTGCGCACGATGCCGGCCGGCCTCGACAGCTTCCTCTCCTCGCTCTCCAGGAACACGCGCATCTCGGTCCACAACGAGGCCGGGATCGTCTACGCGCTGCCCTACTCCTACCTGCAGAAGGTGCGCAGCGTGCCCGGCGTGGTGGAGGCCACGACGTGGACCTGGTTCGGAGGCGCCTTCGAGGAGGAGAAGGGCGTCACCTTCCCGAACTTCGCCGTGGACGCGGAGACGATCGGCGCCGTCTACGAGGACCTCGGCATCGCGCCGGAGCAGATCGAGGCCTTCCGGCGCCAGCGCGACGCCACCCTGATCGGCCGCCAGACGCTCCAGAAGTACGGCTGGAAGATCGGCGACCGGATCACGCTCAAGAGCACGGTCTTCCCGGTCGACCTCGAGCTCCAGATCGTGGGGGAGATCCCGGCCGCGAACGACCCGCGCGCGTGGCTCCAGCGCGAGTACCTGAGCCAGGCGCTCGAGGCCCAGGGGATCCGCTTCGACCTGATCAACATGGTCTGGGCCCGCGTCGACGATGCCGAGCGCGTGAACCACGTGATGCGGACCATCGACGACCTCTTCCGCAACAGCGAAGCGGAGACGGACTCGGAGACGGAGAAGAGCTTCTTCGGCAACCTCTTCGGGAACCTCCAGGGCTTCGTCACCGTGATCCTGCTCGTCACCGGCATGGTGACGCTGTGCATCGTCTTCATCGCCGCGAACACGGCCAGCATGGCGATCCGCGAGCGGGTCGGCGAGCTCGCGGTGATGAAGGCGCTCGGCTTCCGCTGGCGCACGCTCTTCGGAATGCTGGTCCTCGAAGCGGCGCTGCTCTCGACCGTGGCGGGCGCCGCCGGGGCGTCGCTCACGATCGGGCTCGCGCAGGCGCTGAAGAGCGTCGCCGGCTGGAACCCGCAGCTCGGTCCGCTCGCCTCCTTCATCGTGACGAACGCGATCCTGGTGCAGGGCCTCTTCCTCGCCTTCTTCATCGGGATCGTGTCGGGCGTGGTCCCCGCCTTCGGCGCGTCGCGGCGCAGCGTGGCGGCCACCCTGCGCGAGGTCTTCTAGGCCGTGGCGCTGCCGCTCTCCTACAGCGTGCGGAGCCTCTTCGCCCGGCGCCTGCGCACGGGGCTCACCGTCGGCGTGATCGCGCTCGTGGTGGTGGCGACGACACTCTTCCTCGGGCTGATCTCGAGCCTCCAGCGCACGCTGCGGACCACCGGGGACGAGCGCAACCTGATCGTGATGCGCAAGGGCTCCTCGAACGATGGATCCAGCCAGCTCCAGCTCGCGGCGTTCCAGGACATCCGCTTCTTCGAGGGCGTGGCCCGCGACCCCGCCGGGAATCCCATGGTTTCGCCCGAGCTCGTCGTCCAGCCCTTCTTCCGGCGCAAGGACGGAGGTCGCGAGAACGTGCTCGTGCGCGGCGTCGAGCCGGGCCCGGCGCTCGCCGTGCACGACGAGGTCCGGATCGTCGAAGGGCGCATGTTCGAGCCGTCCGCGGGCGAGGCGGTGGTGGGCCGCGGGGTGGAGGGCCGCTACAAAGGAGCCCAGCTCGGCGAGCTGCTCGAGTTCGGTCGCGGGCGCTGGAAGGTCGTGGGCGTGCTCGAGTCGGGCGGAACCTCCTTCGAGAGCGAGGTCTGGGTCGACGTCCGGGAGCTCGCCAACGACGCGAAGCGGCCGTTCCCCTACTCGAGCCTGCGCCTCGCCGTCGCGCCCGGCGCCGACTTGGACGGGCTCGCGCGCCGGATCGGCGACGATCCCCGCCACGCGCTCGAGGCGCAGCCCGAGCCCGCCTACTACGCGAAGCAGGCGGAGTCCGCGAACACGCTCTACGTCCTCGTCGTGGGCCTCGCCGTGCTCGCCGGAGTCGGCGCGGTCTTCGGCGCGACCAACACGCTCTACGCCGCGGTCCAGGCGCGCACCGCCGAGATCGGCACGCTGCGCGCGCTCGGCTTCTCGCGCGCCTCGATCCTGCTCGCCTTCCTGGTCGAGTCGCTGCTCACGGCGTTGCTCGGCTTCGCCGTCGGCGGCTCGCTCGCGTGGCTGCTCGGGCTCTTCGTCTCGTGGTGGCTCGGCGGCGTGGGCTTCGGATCGGCGACCTTCACCACCAGCGTGATCCAGCTGCGCGTCGGCGCCGGCGACCTCGGCGCCGCGCTCCTCCTCTCGCTGGCCGTGGGCCTGCTCGGCGGCTTTGCCCCGGCGCGGCGGGCGGCCCGGCTGCGGCCCGTGGAAGCGCTGCGCAAGGGCTAGAGGCGATGGCCGAGGAGAACGCGCGCAGCGTCCGCGACGAGCTCGCCTCGCTCCGCATCGACCGCAGCCGCCCGGCGCGGACGCCGCGGCGGCGGCGGCTCGCCTTCGCGGCGGTGGCGGGCGCCCTGGCGCTCGTCGCGGCGGGGCTCGCGGCCTGGCGGCTCCTGGCCGCGCCGGTCGTGGTGGAGGTCGCCTACGCCACCCGCTCGGAGCCGGGCTCCGCCGGCGCGTCGGGCCCGGTGCTCTCGGGCTCCGGCTACGTCGTCACCGGCGAGAAGTACATCTCGATCGGCGTGCGCGTCCCCGGCCGCATCGACCAGTACTTTGCCGATGAGTCCGATCGGGTGACGAAGGGGCAGCCGCTGGTGAAGCTCGACGATCGCGACTACCGCGCGGCGCTCGCGCGCGCGGAGGCCGGGCTGCGCGTTGCCGAGGCCAGCGTGGATCTCCGGCACAAGGAGATCGAGCGCATGCGCAAGCTGCGCAGCGAGGACGTCGCCCCGCAGGCGCAGCTCGACGTGAAGGAGAGCGAGCTGCGCGTGGCCGACGCCCAGGTGGCGCAGTACCGCGCGGAGATCGAGCAGGCGCGCGTGAATCTCGACTACACGGTGCTGCGCGCGCCCTCGGACGGGGTGATCCTCGCCAAGCTCAAGGAGGTGGGCGAGATGGCGGTGCCGGGCGGCTTCGCCGGCTCGGGCGACCTGATCCGCATGGCGAACCTCGACGACCTGCGCGCCGAGGTCGACGTGAACGAATCCGACCTCTCGCGCGTGCACCTGGGTCAGCCGGCCGAGGTCGTGCCCGACGCCTTCCCGGACCGGCGCTACCCGGCGAAGGTGGTGAAGCTCTACCCGCAGGTGAACCGCCAGAAGGGCACCCTCAAGGTGGAGGTCGGGATCGCCGAGCCGGACGAGCACCTGCGGCCCGACATGAGCGTGCGCATCCACTTTTTTGGCGAGGCGAGGCCGGCCGAGGCGGGCCAGGCCGTGGTGCTCGCTCCCCGCGGCGCGCTGCGCCAGGAAGGCGGATCGGCCTTCGTCTGGGTCGTGAGCGGGGGGCGCCTGCGCCGCCAGGCCGTGCGCACCGGTGCCGAGATGGGCGACCGCGTGGTCGTGGCCGAGGGCCTCCTCGGCGGCGAGACGCTCGTCGTCGGCGACGCCGCCGACCTCGCCGAGGGTCGCGCCGTCGAGGTCGCGCCCGAGGCCGGATAGGACGACTCGCAGCGCCGCCCCGTGCGCGCGCTCAGTGCCCGAACCCGCTCCCGCCGGCGAGCGCCTTGGCGACCTCGCCGAGCATCGCCTTGGCGTCGCCGAAGAGCATCAGCGTGTTGTCGGCGGTGTAGAGCTCGTTCTCGACGCCGGCGAAGCCCGGGTTCATCGAGCGCTTGATCGCGACGCAGAGCCTGGCCCGGTCGGCGTCGATGATCGGCATGCCGAAGATGGGGCTCGACTCGTCGTGGCGCGCGGCGGGGTTCACGACGTCGTTGGCGCCGACGACGAGCACCACGTCCGTCTGGGGCAGGTCGCGGTTGATGTCGTCCATCTCGACCAGCGCCTCGTAGGGGATGTCGGCCTCGGCGAGGAGCACGTTCATGTGGCCCGGCATGCGTCCGGCCACCGGGTGGATCGCGAACTTGACGTCGATGCCGCGCTTGGTGAGCTGGTCGTAGACCTCGCGCACGCGGTGCTGGGCCTGGGCGACCGCCATGCCGTAGCCGGGCACCACGACCACGCGCGAGGCGTTCTCGAGCAGATCGCAGACGTCCTGGGCCGTGGCGCTCTTCACCGCCTTCTGCTCGCCCGCGACCCGCGCGACCTGCACCTGGCCGAAGGCGCCGAAGAGCACGTTCGTGAAGGAGCGGTTCATCGCCCGGCACATGATCAGCGAGAGGATGAAACCGGAGGCGCCGTCGAGGGCTCCGGCGGTGACGAGGAGCATGTTGTCGAGCACGAATCCCATCGCCACGGCGGCGAGGCCGGCGTAGGAGTTCAGGATCGAGATTACCGTCGGCATGTCGGCGCCGCCGATCGGGAGGATCAGCATCACCCCGAAGGCGAGCGAGAGCGCGACCAGCACGGCGAAGAGCGGCCACTGCGAAGCGTCGACGACGAGCCCCACCCCGCAGAGCGCTGCGATGCCGAGCAGCGTGAAGTTGACGTAGTTCTGCCCGCGGAAGGTGATCGGGCGGGTCGGGATCACCTCCTGGAGCTTCCCGGCCGCCATCAGGCTCCCGGTGAAGGTCAGGAAGCCGAGCAGCACCTCGACGGCGATCGCCCCGGTCGTGAAGGCGGTGAGCGAAGGGTCCTCCCTCCAGAGGATGTACTTCGCGGTGCCGACCAGGCCCGCGGCGAGGCCGCCGAAGGCGTGCGAGAGGGCCGTCCGCTGCGGCACGGCGGTGAGCGGCACGCGCGAGAGCGGGATTCCGATCGCGGTGCCGACGGCGGCCGCGGCGACGATCCACAGGTAGCTCGCGATCTCGGGGTGGAGCAGCGTGCCGAAGACCGAGAGGGCCATGCCGACGACGCCGGCGAGCACGCCGCGCCGCGCGGTCTGCGGCCGCGAGAGCCAGCGCAGCGAGAAGATGAAGAGCCCCGCCGCGAGGATGTAGGCGAGCTGGGTCAGATGCTCGACGAGCGCCCCGCTCACTTCTTCGGGTCTCGCGCCTTGAACATCTTGAGCATGCGATCCGTGATCAGGAAGCCGCTCACGATGTTCGTCATCGAGGCGGCGACCGCGATCGTGCCGAGGATCGTGCTCGTGGTCGAGAGCTGCTCGCCGGCGATCAGGATCGAGGCGACGACGGCGATCGCGGAGATGGCGTTCGTGAGCGACATGAGCGGCGTGTGGAGCAGGCGCGAGACGTTCTGCACCACCTGGAAGCCGACGAAGGTCGAGAGCATGAAGACGAGCAGCATCGTCCAGAGGTCCGTGCCCGCGGCGGGCGCGGCGTGCGCGACTTGGGCGGCGTCCATGGGAATCTCCCGGCGCGCGTCCCCGGCGCGGCGGGGGCCGGGCGGGAGGCGGCGCGGCGCAGGATAGGGGAGGGCCCCGCGGGAGGCCAGATTGCGCCGGCCCTGCCAAGGCAAGGCCGCGAAGCGGACGCTAAGACGCGAGCGCGGCGCCCATCAGATCGACGAAGTTCTCGCAGTAGAAGCGCTGCTTCTGCGCCTGCGAGGCCCGCTCGAGGCTCGCCTCGAAGCGCTTGATCGGGTTGCGTCCGCCCTCGACGTGCGGGTAGTCCGTCGAGAAGAGGCAGACCTCGTCGCCGGCCTGCTCGATGATCCAGCCCACGTCCTCGGCCGGATACGGGGTGGCGCGGATCTGGCGCCGCACGTACTCGCTCGGGCGGAGCGCGAGCCGCTGGAGGCGCTCCTCGCGCTTGCGGAAGGCCTCGAAGGCGGAGTCCATGAAGCGGATCCAGCTCGGTACCCACGAGGCGCCCTGCTCGATCACCCCGAAGCGCAGGCGCGGGAAGCGGTCGAGGACGCCGTCGAAGAGGAGCGTCGCCAGGGTCTGCATCGGCGCGGTCGGGATCGCCATGTAGTCGATGGAGCGGAAGTTCTCGTCGCCGCCGTGGAAGTCCGGCACCGGCGGCCCGCCGTTCTCGAAGTACTCGGGGTCGAGGAGCCGTCCGTCGGCGAGGCGCAGCCCCCCGCCCACGTGGAAGACGACGGGCAGCCCCGCCTCCTGCGCCTGCGCCCAGACCGGGAAGAGACCGGGGTGGCTCGGTGCGTGGCCGCGCGGGCAGCCCGAGGGGACGAGCAGCGCCTTGCAGCCCATCTCGATCGCCTCGCGCGCCATCGCGCGCGAGCGCTCGAAGTCGCGCAGCGGCACGTAGCCGCTGGCGAGGAGCCTCCGGTCCGCCGAGCAGAACTCGACCATCGCGCGGTTGTGGGCGCGCGCGAACCCGTAGGCGAAGTCGAGATCGTCGCCGCGCTCGGCCGCGAGGAGCTGCTGGTTCAGGAAGGTGTTGAAGACGAGCTGGCTCTCGAAGCCGAGCAGGTCGAGGGCTCGGGGCCGGTCCTCCTTCAGGAAGGAGCCCGTGGCGGCCCAGTTCTTGCGCTGCAGGATCTGCGCCTCGTCTTCGCCTCGGTAGGCCGGGTCGGCGTGCTGGGCGCGGAAGCGCTCGATCCACCCCACCTCGCCGGGACGCACCCCGCCGAGCCGCAGGCGCGCGAGCCGCGCGCGGACGCCCGCCTCCGCGTGTTCGTCCAGCCAGTCGGGCGTCTCCACCACGTGGGAGTCGGCATCGTGGATCCGGCGGTGGGCGTAGGGCATGGACGCGGGTCAGGAGGCCGACTCTCGAGTCGGCCTCCGCGCAGCGAGCCGCAAGCGAAGCGCGCAGCGAGCCGAAGGCGAGCGGAGGCCGGCCCGTTCGGGCCGGCGAGCGAAGCTCATCGGGCTAGCGTAGCAGGGCAGCGGGCTACCATGCCGCCCCGATGCGGTTCCTGCGCGTCCTCGGCTGGGCGGCCGTCGCGTGCACGGGCGCGGGGGCCCTGGCCTTCGTCGCGCTGGCGCGCGGCGAGCCGATCTCGAGCGTCTGGTTCCTGGTCGCGGCCGTCTGCATCTACGCGCTCGGCTTCCGCTTCTACTCGCGCCTGCTCGCGGAGCGCGCCTTCCGGCTCGACCCGCATGCGCCGACGCCTGCGCGGCGGCTGCACGACGGCAAGGACTACGTCCCGACCAACCGCTGGGTGGTCTTTGGCCACCACTTCGCCGCGATCGCCGGTCCCGGACCCCTCGTGGGTCCGATCCTGGCGGCGCAGTTCGGCTACCTGCCCGGGACGCTCTACATCGTGATCGGCGTCGTGCTCGGCGGGGCCGTGCAGGACATGACCATCCTCGTGGGCTCGATGCGCCGCAACGGCAGGAGCCTCGGGCAGATCGTGCGCGAGGAGATCGGGCCCGTGGGCGGCGCGGCGGCGCTGGTCGGCGTCCTCGCGATCATGGTCATCCTGATCGGCGTGCTCGGCCTCGTCGTCGTGAACGCCATGTTCGGGAGCCCCTGGGCGACCTCGACCGTCGCCGCGACGATCCCGATCGCGGTCGCGATGGGGATCTACATGGTGCGGCTGCGGCCCGGGCGCGTGCTGGAGGCGACGGCCTGGGGCCTCGCCCTCGTGCTCTTCGCCGTGGTGGCCGGGCGCTGGGTCGACGAGAGCGCGGCCCTTCGGGTCTTCTTCGACCTCGACAAACGCACGCTAGCGCTCGCGATCATCGCCTACGGCTTCCTCGCGAGCGTGCTCCCGGTGTGGCTCCTGCTCGCGCCGCGCGACTACCTCTCGGCCTTCATCAAGATCGGCACCGTGTTCCTGCTCGCCGCGGGGCTGCTCGTCGTCCACCCGCCGGTGCAGCTCCCGGCGCTCACGCGCTTCGTCGACGGGACCGGGCCCGTCTTCGCCGGCAAGGTCTTCCCCTTCTGCTTCATCACGATCGCCTGCGGCGCGATCTCGGGCTTCCACGCGCTGATCTCGAGCGGCACCACGCCGAAGCTCCTCGAACGCGAGACCGACGCCCGCCTCGTGGGTACGGCGCGATGCTGATGGAGTCCTTCGTCGGGATCATGGCGCTGCTCTCGGCGGCGGTGATGGACCCCGGCGTCTACTTCGCGATCAACTCGCCGGCCGCGATCATCGGCTCGAGCGCCGAAGCGGCCGCGCAGACGATCGCGTCCTGGGGCTTCGCCCTCGACCCCGGGGAGCTCGAGCGGCTCACCCGCGAGATCGGCGAGCACACGCTGCTCTCGCGCACCGGCGGCGCGCCGAGCCTCGCGGTGGGGATGGCCGAGATCTTCTCCCAGGCGCTCGGCGGCGGGGCGGTGAAGGCGCTCTGGTACCACTTCGCGATCATGTTCGAGGCGCTCTTCATCCTGACCACGCTCGACGCCGGGACGCGCGTCGGGCGCTTCATGGTGCAGGATCTGCTCGGGAACCTCTGGGCCCCGCTCGGTCGAACGCAGTCGCTGCCGGCGAACCTGCTCGCGTCCGGGCTGATCGTCGCCGGCTGGGGCTACTTCCTCTACCAGGGGGTCGTCGACCCGCTCGGCGGCATCAACAGCCTCTGGCCGCTCTTCGGGATCGCGAACCAGCTCCTCGCCGCGACGGCGCTCGCCGCGGCGACGACGATCTTCGTGCGCTCGCCGCGGCCGGCCTGGGCGCTGGCGCCGGCGCTCCCGCTCGCCTGGCTGCTGTGCGTGACGATGACGGCCGGCTGGCAGAAGATCTGGCACCCGCACCCGCGCATCGGCTTCCTGGCGCAGGCGCGGGATCTCGCGGCGCAGCTCGCGGCGGGCGCGATCCCGCCCGGGAAGGTGGTCGAGACGCAGATGGTGATCTGGAACGCGCGCCTCGACGCGGCGCTGACGGGGCTCTTCATGCTGCTCGTCACGGTGGTCGTCCTCGACGCGGCCCGCGTCTGGTGGCAGGTGTTGCGTCCTCCGGGCGCCGCCCGCGAGCCCGCGACGGTGCGCGCATGACGGCGCGCGCGCGACGCCTGCTCGCCGCGCTCGCGGGCTTCCTGCGCGGCTTCACCGGGCTCGAGCCCATGGGGCGCGACCCGGCCTCGGCGCGGCGCGCCCTCGAGCGCCGCGCGTCGCGCGGGGGGTGTTGTTAGCCGACGTGGACTCGAGCTGTGCGAGGGGCGGGGGCTTTTCGAGGGGGGCCGTCCCGACTTACTCCGCTCGCCTCCGGCTCGCTGCGCGCTCCGCGCTGCCGCGCTCCGCTTGCGAAGAGCCCGACCGGAAAGGTGACCCGGCTGGCGCGAGGCTTGGCCTACCCCCGGGTCGCAGCATAGGCAGTCTCCGGATCACCGGGGGCGGCGTTCCGACGCTTTGCTTCGCAAGCGAGGCGCGGCAGCGCCTCGCGCGCAGCGAGCCGCAGGCGAGCGGAGTAGATCGGGAGATCCCCCCAACGAAAGACCACGACCCGGGCGAGCCGAGCCTCCCCATCGAAGCCCGGGACTCACAGCTCCACCTGGGCGCCGAGCTCGACCACCTGGCCGGGGGGGATGCGGAAGTAGCCGGTTGCGCTCTGCGCGTTCTGGGACATGAGCGCGAAGAGCCACTCCCGCCAGCGCGCCATCCCCGATTGGCCCGCGGCGACCAGCTTCTCGCGCCCGACGAAGTAGCTCGTGCGCGCGGGGTCGATGGCGAGCCCGTGGAGCCGGCGCAGCCGCTCCATCAGCTCGGGCACGTTCGGTACCTCCATGAAGCCGTAGTGCGCGACCACCCGGAAGAAGCCCTGGCCGAGCGGCTTCACCGCCAGCCGCTCGGGCTCCTGCACCGCGGGCACGTCGTCGGTGACGAGCGTCAGGAAGATCGTCTGCTGGTGCACGACCTGGTTGTGCTTGATGTTGTGGAGGAGGGCGTGCGGCGTGCCCTGCGGATCGCCGGTCAGGAAGACCGCCGTGCGCGAGGCCCGCGGCAGGTTCGAGGTCTCGAGATCCGGGAGGAAGAGGTCGACCGGGAGGGTCGTCTCCTCGAGGCGCGTCTGGAGCACGATCCGCCCCCGCTTCCAGGTGCTCATCAGCGTGAAGCCGGCGGCCGCGACCGCGAGCGAGAACCAGCCGCCGTGCGTGATCTTGAGCAGGTTCGAGCCGAAGAAGGCGAGATCCATCGGGAGGAACCCGAGCCCGAGCGCCGCCGCGCCAATGCCCCAGCCCCAACGCCGGCGCGCGACGGCGCACAGGAGCAGCGTCGTGAGCACCATGTCGGCCGTGACGGCCATGCCGTAGGCGGCCGCCAGGTTTGCCGATGATCCGAAGCCCACGACGAGCGCGCAGGACGCGATCATCAGCGTCCAGTTCACCGGAGCCACGTAGATCTGACCGCTCTCGCGCGCCGAGGTGTGGCGTACCGAGAGGCGCGGGCTGTAGCCGAGCTGGATGGCCTGGTGCGTGAGCGAGAAGGCGCCCGAGATCACGGCCTGGGAGGCGATCACGGTCGCCGCGGTGGCGAGGCCGACCAGGGGGTAGAGCGCCCACGCCGGAGCGAGCCGGTAGAAGGGGCTCGCCGAGGCCGCGGGGTCCTGGAGTAGCAGCGCCCCCTGACCGAAGTAGTTGAGGAGGAGCCCCGGCAGCACGACCGTGAACCACGCGAGGCGGATCGGACGGCGGCCGAAGTGACCCATGTCGGCGTAGAGCGCCTCGCCTCCGGTCACCACCAGGAAGACGGCGGCCAGCACGAGGAAGCCGTGCGCGCCGTTCTCGGCGAAGAAGCGCGCCGCGTGCCAGGGGTTCACCGCCGCGAGGACGGCGGGCTCGCGCGCGATCCCACCGACTCCGAGCAGGGCGAGCACGCCGAACCAGGCGAGGGTCACCGGACCGAAGAGGCTTCCCATCCGGCTCGTGCCCCGCGGCTGGAGCGCGAAGACCCCCACGAGGATCGCGACGGTCGCGGGCACGACGAGGCTCGCGAAGGCGGGTGTCGCGACCTCGAGCCCCTCGACCGCGGAGAGCACCGAGATGGCCGGCGTGATCATGCTGTCGCCGTACAGGAGAGCGGCGCCGAAGAGCCCGAGGAGTGCGAGCTGCCGCGAGCGCCCGGTGGGGGCCTCCGCATGCGGCACGAGCAAGGCGACGAGGGCGAGGATGCCCCCCTGGCCGCGGTTGTCGGCGCGCAGGACGAAGCCCAGGTACTTGACCGAGATCAGGGCCAGCAGCGACCAGACGACGAGCGAGAGCACGCCGAGGACGTTGCCGGGTGTCGGATCCACCGCGTACTCGCCGTGGAAGCACTCGCGCAGCGCGTAGAGCGGGCTCGTGCCGATGTCGCCGTAGACGACGCCCAGCGCACCGAGCGAGAGCGCGAGGAGGTGGCGCCCCCGCGGCGCGGCCTGCGGCGAATCGGCAGGATCCACTGCTCCACCCCAGCCCGGGGGCGTGCCGGGCGGACGCGCAGCATAGCACCGGCCGCGACGCGGCCCGGGGTGCCCGGCCGCGGGCTCCGGCAGCCTCCGCCGCGACGCGGTTCGACGGTCCGCTGCTCTACGCCATCTTCGCTAGGCTCCCCACCCGTGCGCACCGCGGGCCGGATCCACGCGACGACGGGCCTCTTCTTCATCGCGCTGGGCGTCGCCTGCGCCACCCCGGTAGGGGTGAGCCGCGAGAACCCCGAGAAGGTCCACCGCGAGCTCACCGCGAACGTGCTCACGGCGGGTCGCCCGTCGGAGCGCTCGTTCCAGCTCCTCGATCGCTTCGGCCTGCGCGAGCGCTTCGCGAAGGAGCCCGCGGCGGTGCTCGCGGAGCTCCACGCCGGACTCCAGCCGAAGGGCGACCACCGCCGCCTCTCCGGGCTCGCCGAGCTCTCCTTCTACCACGGCGAGCGGACCGGCGATGCGCGCTATCACCTCGCGGCCGCGGTCTACGCCTACGCGCTCCTCTTCCCGGGACCGGGCGGTGAGACGCTCGACGCCTCGGATCCGCGCGTGCGGCTCGCCTACGACCTCTACAACCGCGGGCTCACGGCCGTCCTCCGCGACGCGGAGGGCAAGGGGCTGCGGCGCTTCGAGCTCCCCTTCGGCGCGCTCGAGATCGACTTCGACCCGGGCGAGCTCGTCTGGGCGGGGCATCGCCTCCGGGGGTTCGTGGACGCGGCCAACTACTCGGTGCGCGGCATGCGCGACCGCTATCGGCGGCCCGGGATCGGCGCGCCGTTCGCCGCCGCCCTGGGCCCGCTCGAGGGGGAGTCTCCCCCGGGCGCGGCCTGGCTGGTCCCGGAGCTGCGCGTCCCCACGACGGCGATCCTGCGTCTCGACGGCGCCCGCGAGCACCTCCGCGACGGGCAGCTGCGCGGCCGGGTCGAGATCTTCACCCCCGACGAGGCGGCCGCGACCGAGATCGACGGCCGGCTCGTCCCGATCGAGTTCGAGACGACCTTCTCCCTCGCAGAAACCCTCGCGGAATCGGGCTTCTTCGACTTCGAGCTCAAGGGATTCTTCTCGGGAGCGTTCCGGCCCCTGCGCAGCGCCGTGGTCGGCACCGGCGGGATCGAGGAGGCGAGCAAGGACGAGGGGCTCTTCTTCCTCGAGCCGTACCGCCCGGGGCGCATCCCGGTCGTGCTGGTGCACGGGACGGCCTCGAGCCCGGCGCGCTGGGGCGACCTCGTGAACGAGCTCGCGAACGAGCGCGTGATCGCGGATCGCTACCAGTTCTGGCTCTTCCAGTACAAAACCGGCAACCCGATCGCCTACTCGGGCGGTCTCTTGCGCGCGACGCTGGAGAACGTCGTCGAGCGCCTCGATCCGGAGCGGCGCGATCCGGCGCTCGGCCGGATGGTCGTGATCGGCCACAGCCAGGGTGGGCTGCTCACCAAGCTCACGGCGGTCGAGAGCGGCAACCGCTTCTGGGACAACGTGGCGAAGGTCCCGATCGACGAGCTCGACCTCTCGGACGACGTCCGCGCGACCCTCCGCCGCTCGCTCTTCTACACGCCCGCGCCCTTCGTCAAGCGCGTCGTCTTCGTCTGCACGCCCCACCACGGCAGCTACCTGGCGAGCTTCAGCATCGCGGGCCTGATCTCGGACCTGGTTGCGCTGCCGAGCAACCTCGCGCAGGTCGGCCTCGAGCTGGCGCTGCGCAACCCCGGAAACCTGATGCTCGCCAACGTGGGCCGCCTCCCCACGAGCATCGACAACATGACGCCGGGGAACCCCTTCCTGCGCACGCTCGTGGGGATCCCGGTAGCGCCGGGGATCGCCGCCCACTCGATCGTCGCGGTGCGCGGCTCCGGTCCCCCCGAGGCGGGGAGCGACGGCGTGGTGAACTACGCCAGCGCCCACGTCGAAGGGGTCGAGTCGGAGTTCATCGTGCGCTCGGGCCACTCGGCGCAGGCGAACCCCGAGGTGATCCTCGAGATCCGGCGCATCCTGCTGGAGCACGCCGCGGCTCCGTGAACGCCACCGCGTTCAGTCGGGCGGGCCGTCCCCGCTCGCGTTCCCGCCCGCGCGCCTCACGCGAGCGCCCGGCCGCTCGCCGCGCCGCGCCTCGCGGATCGCGAGGCGGTTCGAGCGCCGGAGGTCCTGCCCGAGCGACCAGAGCTGGCGATGGATCGAGCCGTAGGCGAGCAGCTGGTTGTCGTCGGTGATGATGGCGCCGCGCTTTGCCCAGCGCGCGAGCTGCGTGGAATCGAGGAGCACGCGCTCGCCGACCTGCGGGGTCGACTCGGGGCGGCCCGCGGCCGTGCGCAGGAGCCCCGGCCATTCCCACCCGAGCGCGGGCGCGCCCGGCTCGCGGCGCCCGAGCAGGATGGCGCTCCCGGGCCCGTGCCACAGCAGGGCGTCGGGAAAGGCCGACTGGAAGGTGGCGGCGACCGAGGCCGCGTGGAAGGGCGGCAGGAGGTGGAACGGGACCCACTGCGCCACGACCCCTCCCGGGGCCAGGCGGGCGGCCACGATCTCGTAGAACTCCCGCGAGTAGAGGGAGTTCACTCCAGCGAAGTGGGGCGGCATCGGCTCGAGCGTCACCACGTCGTAGAGCTCGCGGCTGCGCCTCAGCCAGGCGCGGCCGTCCATCACGATGGCGCGCACTCGCGCGTCGTCGAGGACGCCCTGGTTCGAGTGGAAGAGCGGAGCCATGCGCAGCACGGCGGGGTTGAGCTCCACCACGTCGAGCCGCTCGGGCTGCTCCTGGCGCAGCGCGTGGGCCGTCTGGCCGGTTCCGAAGCAGATCACGAGAGCGCGCTTCGGGTCGGCGTGGAGCAGCATCGGGAGCCGCCCCATCCAGGCCATGTAGCTCGTGCTGGGCATGTCCTCGGCCGTTGCGACGAATCCGTCGATCACGAGCGCGCGAGCGGTTCCCCTGCCTTCGCTCACCTGGCCTTCCACCACCGCGGCGCTGGCCTCGGCCCCCTCCTCGAAGGCGATCACCTCGAGCGGTGCCCACGCGGAGGTGCCGAGGATGCGTTCGCGCCCGAGGTGCTGCGTCCCGAGCACGGCCACCGCGAGCGCCGCGGCCCCGGCGAATAGCCCGATCCCCCACCCGCGGGAGCGCAGCGCCGCCGCGAGCAGCGCGACTCCCGCCCCGATGACCCACGCCGTGCGGGCGAAGCCGAGCGTCGGGAGGAAGACCCAGGTGGAGAGCAGCGATCCCAGCACCGAGCCGAGGGTGTTGGTGGCGTAGAGCCAGCCGGCTCCGCCGCGCCGGCGGTACTCCTCGAGCAGCCAGGGGAGCACGGTTCCGAGCAGGAGCATGGGCGCGCCGAGCGTCGCGAGCGCCAGCAGCGAGCGCCGCGCAATGCGGTCCGCGTAGCCCTCCGTTCCGGCGACCAGGAGGTCCATGCGTTCGACGAACGGCGTGGCCAGCAGGATCGCGACCGCCGCGGCGGAGAGGAGCATGCCGGGCGGCGTCCCGAGCCGGCGGAGCCACGGTACGAGCCGGGCGCCGGCGCCGAGAGCGAGGAGCACCGCGAAGAGCATGATCGCGAAGCTGTCGGTGCTGCTCTGGAATGCGCCCCGCAGCCCGCGGAACCACGCCACCTCGAGGGCGAAGGTGGCGAAGCCGGTGGCGAAGACCAGCGCGCGGGCGCCGGCCGGTGGGAGGCGCGCGGGCGCCTCGGGCGGCGGCGCCGGCGCCGCCTGCGGCCAGCGCTCCAGCGCCCGCGTCGCGGCGAAGACCACGGCGTTCTGCGACGCGACGAGCCAGCCGCTCGCGGCCAGACCGAGCCACGGCACGAGGACGAAGGCGTTCAGCAGCACGCCCGCCGCCGCGCCCAGGGTATTGATGCCGTAAAGGGCCGCGAGCGAAGTGCCGTGCGCCCCGCAGACGCGCGCGAAGACGGGGATCGACGCACCCATCGCGACCGTGGCGGGCCCGATCAGGAGGGCGACGCCGAGTGCGCGCCCGAGCGGTGCGAGGCCCGGCGCCTGCGCGTAGAGCAGCACGTCGGCCCGTTCGAGCAGGCGGAAGCCCGCGGGCATGCAGATCCCGGCGATTCCGATCGCGAGCTCGAGCGCCCCGTAGCTGCGCAGCGGCCACGCGAGCCGCCGGCCGCGCAGCCAGCGCCCCGCGAGGAACGATCCCGCCGCCATCCCCCCCATGGTGGCGGCGAGCGTGATCGCGGTGGCCGGCGCGGAGGCGCCGAAGGCCAGCGAGGCGCGGATCTGCCAGAGCACCTCCCAGGAGAGCGCCGCGACTCCGCCGAGCCCGACGAGCGCGTGGATGGCGGCGCGGCGCGCCCACGCCTCGGCTCGAAGGCGCGGGGTGGCCTCCTCGGAAGGCGAGCGGGAGACGTGGAGCAGGACGACCTCGGGCCCCGCCGTGCGCGCCTCCTCGCTCCGCGCGGACGGCGACGCAACGCTAACGCCGGCGGCCGCGTCCGATCCAGCCCCGGCGGCGGAAGTAGAGGAGCATTCCCACGGCGAGGCCGCCCATGCCGGCGAGCGTGAGCGGGTAGCCCCAGCTCCAGCGGAGCTCCGGCATGTAGTCGAAGTTCATGCCGTAGACGCCCACGACGAAGGTGAGAGGGATGAAGATGCTCCCGATCATCGTCAGCATCTTCATGATCTCGTTCGTGCGCTGTACGACTCTGGAGCGGTAGATCTCCAGCAGACCCACCGACAGCTCGTGGGCGGAATCGGCGAGCTCGATCACCTGCGCGATGTGGTCGAGCGTGTCGCGCAGGTAGGTGCGCACCTCCGGGCTCACGAAGGGCGAGTCGGTGGTGGCGAGCTCGAGCACCGCCTCGCGCTGCGGGCGCCCGACCCGGCGCAGCACGACCAGGCGCCGGCGGTTCGCGTGGATGCGCTCCAGGAGCTCCGGGTCCGGCACGCCACTGACCGCATTCTCTTCGAGATCCTCGAGCTCGTGCGTCAGGGACTCGACGATCGGGTAGTAGCGGTCGACGAGCGTGTCGATCAGCGCGTACGCGAGGTAGGCCGGCCCCGCCGTGCGGATCGCGCCCACGCCCTCGCGCAGCCGCTGGCGCACCGGATCGAAGAACCCGAAGGAGCGCTCCTGGAAGCTCAACAGGTGCCGGCGGCCGATCAGGAACGCGACCTGCGGGACGTCGATGGCGCCCCGGCCGTCGACGATCGGCAGACGCGCGATCACGAGCTGATGATCGGGGTAGAGCTCCGATTTCGCGCGCCCCGGGACGTTCACCGCGTCCGCGAGCGCGAGCGGGTGCAGGGCGAAGATCTCGCCGATCCGCTGCAGCACCCGCTCGTCGCCGAGACCCCGGACGTCGATCCAGGCGGTCTGCTGCGGGTCGACGAATCGCGCGAGCTCCTCGACGTCCTCCACGTCCCGCTCGTGCACCCCGTCCGGCGCGTAGCTCATCACGTGGACCCGCGGCGGCGGAGAGCCGGCGGGCACGGCCAGGGTCCCGGGGCGCGCGCCCGCCGGCGGCCGCGACTTGCGGAAGGTCCGCGGGCGCTCTTCGGATCGCTCGGGTCGCTCGCGTCTGCGCGGCATCGGCGCCCCATCGTACCGGTCTCGGCGCTAGCGCGGGAGGAGCGCCTCGAGGAGCCGCTCGACCACCGCGCCGCCGAGCCAGGAGCCGATCCCGAGCAGCACGAAGAGCCCCGAGCGCAGCAGCGTCGGCAGGCCTACCGGCCACTCGCGCACGCCCTCGACCAGGGCGCGCCAGGCCAGGAGCTCCGCGACGCGCCCGCCCGCCGCCGCGCGCCCCGCCAGCAGCACCTCCCGCTCCTGCTCGAGCGCCCGGTTCACGCGCAGGATCTCGGCCCGTTTGGCAGCGGCGATCCGGGGGCGAACGCGCGAGAGCGGCAGCGCGAAGGCGGTCGCGACGACGCCGAGGACGAGCGCGAGCACGAGTCCGTTGATCGCCGCCGGCCATTCCCCGAGCCAGAAGAGCGAGATCGACGAGGAGAGGAGGATCCAGAGCAGCGCGCTGCGCTGCCCCTTGCGCGCGAGGGGGGCGAGGGCCCCCGGATCGAGGAGGTCGACGCGTACGTGCTTCGCGAGGCGCGCATAGCCGCGGGTGAGCGCCGCCTCCAGCGCGAGCATGCGCCCGAAGGCGTAGGCGCCGGCCGCGTTGTGGAGCAGGGCCCACCAGAGCTGCGGATCGCGCGGGCCGGGTCGCGGGCCGTGGCCCCAGATCAACGGGTCGAAGAGCACCGCGAGCAGCATGACGGCGACGCTCGCACCGCTCGCGAGGGCGAGCCACGACGCCGGCGCCGAGGTCGTCTCCACGCGGAGCCTCGCGAGCTCGGACTCGGAGAGTTCGAGGCTCGCGCGGAGATCGCGCAGGTCGCCGAGCGCGCCCCGGAATGCGTAGGCGTTGAGCGTGAGCGGCAGCACGACGACGAGCCCCGCCACGAGCTCCCAGATCCAGGGCATCGGTGCAAAGCCGTCTGGCGGAGCCAGAGCGGCGGAGAGCGCGCGGAAGAAGAGCGCCACGAGGGAGTAGCCCGCGACCAGCGCGAGGCCCGTCCACACCGGCGCCACGGGCGAAGCCTCGAAGACCCGTAGCGTCCAGTCGCGGGGCGGAGGACACCCGCCGCCGTCTGCTTCGACGTTCGCCGCGGGGGCTTCGGCGCGGGCCCCGAGCATGGCCCGAGCGTACCACGGCACTCGCCCGCGACCGCGGCGCCGCTCGCGCCGCCTTCGTTAGAATCGAACGGCCGATCGACGCGAAGGGGGGTCGAGTCGATGGACGCCGCAGCCACGCCGCGAAGCGTTCGCGCCGGGGAGCCCGTGTGAGCGCGCGGACCGTGCTTCCGTGGGCGCTCGCCTGGGCCGTGCTCGTCGCGGCGGGACCCGCGCGACCGCAGCAGCTGCCCTCGCCGCAGCCTTCGCGGGGCGCCGCGGCCGAGGAGCCGGGGTCCGAGGAGCTCCGCGCGAAGCTGGCGCAGATCGAGCAGGAGGCGGGCGAGCTCTCCGCCCGCGCTGACGAGTGGACCGCGCGCTCCGCCGAGTCTTCGCAGGCGCGGCAGGGCGCGCCGGCGCGTCTGCGCGCGATCGAAGTCGAGATCGACGCGCTCCGCTCGCGCCTGCCCACCCGGGTCCCACCGCGCGCGACGCTGCCCGAGCTCGAGGCATCGCTTCTCGGCGCCGAGCAGGACCTCGCCCTCGCGCGCCGCGAGGCGGTCGATCTCGAAGCGGAGGCGGAGCGTCGCTCCGAGCGCCGCCGCCAGGCTCCCGAGCTCCTCGCCGCGGCGAAGGAACGCCTCCGGCTGCTCGGCGAGGAGCCGGCCGCCGTCACGGGCGAGGACCCGCGGCTCGCCGAAGCCCGGCGCGGGCTCGCGAAGGCACGGCGCGAGGCGACCCTGCGCGAGATCGAAGCCCACGAGCAGGAGCTCGCGAGCTACGAGGCGCGCGGCGCCCTGCTCGCGAAGCGGCTCGATCGGGCCCAGCTTCGCATCGCGGCCGAGCAGGAGCGCGCCCTGGCGTTCCGCGGCGCGCTGAGCGCCCGGCAGCAGCTCGAGGCCGAGCGCGCGGCGGAGCGCGCGCGCGGGGTCCTCGAGGAGGCGGCTGCGCTCGCTCCGGCCGCCCAGGGCATCGTGAGGCAGCTCGCGGAGCAGAACGCGCGGCTCGCCGAGGAGCGGACGGGCGCCAGCGGGCTCGTCGGGCAGATCGACGACGTGAGCCGCAAGCTCGCGAACGCCGAGGAGGCCGTGGCGCGGGTCGAGGCGGACCGCGCCCGCATCGTCCGGAAGATCGAGGCGGCCGGGCTCACGGGGTCGGTGGGGTTCCTGCTGCGCAAGCAGCGTGCCGATGCGCCGGACGTCCGCAAGTACCGCCGCTTCATCCGCATGCGCCGGGATCTGATCCAGGCGGCACAGGTGCGGCAGATCGATCTGCGCGAGCAGCGGCGCGAGCTCGCCGACGTCGACGCGCAGGTCGCCCGCACCATGGTCGGCATCGGAGCCGACGTAGGAGCCGCGGAACGCGCGGCGATCGAGTCGCTCCTGCGCGACCTCCTCGAGACCAAGCGCAAGTACCTGGACGCGCTGATCGCGGACCACGAGACCTACTTCCAGAACCTCGTGGACTTCGACGCCAAGCAGCAGGAGCTGATCGAGAAGACGGAGTCGCTGCTGCAATTCATCGACGAGCGCATCCTCTGGATCCCGAGCGGCTCGCTGGTGCGCCCCGGGATCGTCGCCGACGCCCGGGATGCGCTCAGCTGGCTCGGCGATCCGCGCCTCTGGGGGCAGCTCGGCCGCGCGCTCGCGGACGCGCTGCGGACGGCACCCCTCCTGAACGCGGCCCTCGCCCTCGGCGTCCTGCTCTATGCCGGCCTCGGCGGTCGGGTGCGCGCGAGGATCGGCGCCCTCGGCGACGAGGCGCGTCCCGCGAGCTGCGCGCGCTACGCAACGACCGCGGAGGCGTTCTGCCTGACGCTCCTGCTCGTGCCGTGGCTCCCCGGCCTCGCCGGGTACCTCGGCTGGCGGGTCGAGGTCTCGCCCGCGGCGACCCTGTTCGTGCGCTGTGTGGGCGGCGCGGTCGTCGCCGCGGCCCTGGTCTGGGCCACGCTCGAGCTCCCGCGCCAGCTGCTGCGCCGGGGCGGGATCGCCGAGGCGCACTTCGGCTGGCCCGAGGCCGCGGTGGTCCGCCTGCGGCGCGATCTCGGCGGGCTCGCCGCCTTCGCGGTTCCCGCGGTGCTGATCGTCCAGGTCTTCGAGCTGCGCGGCGAGGATGCCTGGAAGGAGTCCGTCGGGAACATCGCGTTCGTGCTGCTGATGGGCGTTCTCGCGGCCTTCACCCAGCGCTGGCTCCGCGGCGCGGGCGGCGCACGGCCGGCCACCGGCGAACGGAGTCGAGCGGACGGGCCGATCGCGGCGATCGCCGGCGCCCGTGCCGGTGCGCGCTGGCGGATCCTGCACGCCGGCGCCGTCGCCGTGCCCGCGCTCCTCGGCGCCGCCGCTCTCGGCGGCTACTACTGGACGGCGCTGCGGCTCGCCGCCCGCTACCACTGGACGCTCTGCTTCCTTCTTGCGCTCGTGGTCCTGCTCCGGCTCTCGGACCGCTGGTCGCTCGTCGCACGCCGGCGGCTCGCGACCCTGCGCGCGCGCGAGTGCGAGGCCGCGCGGGCGGCGCAGCGCGCGGACGGAGCCGATGCCGAGGAGACGACGGCGCAGGAGGCTCCGCTCGACCTCGCCGACGTGGACGCGCAGACGAGTCGGCTGCTCCAGGGCACGGCGCTCGTCGCGGGTCTGCTCGGCCTCTGGCTGATCTGGGCCGAAGTGCTCCCCGCGGCGGGGATCCTGCGCGAGGTCGCGCTCTGGAACACCACCGAGACCGTGACGCTCGCGTCGACGACCGCCGCCGGCGAGGCGCGGACGACGACCGAGCAGCGCGTGGTGCCGGTCACGCTCGCGGATCTGCTCGCGGCGGCGGTCGTGGCGGCGCTGACGCTGCTCCTGGTGCGCAACCTGCCAGGGCTGCTCGAGCTCGTGCTCTTCCGGCGCGTCGGTCTCGGCCCCGGAGAGCGCTACGCGTACGCGACGATCGCCAAGTACGGGGTCGCAGTCGGCGGCGCGGCGCTCGCCTGCGACGCCCTCGGCATAGGCTGGTCGAGCGTCCAGTGGCTCGTGGCGGCGGTCGGCATCGGCCTCGGCTTCGGCCTCCAGGAGATCTTCGCGAACTTCGTCTCGGGCCTGATCCTGCTCTTCGAGCGGCCGATCCGCGTCGGCGACACGGTCACGATCGGAGACGTCTCCGGTACGGTGACGCGGATCCGCATCCGCGCCACCTGGATCACGAGCGGAGACCGCAAGGAGCACGTCGTCCCCAACAAGGAGTTCGTCACCAGCCGGCTCGTGAACTGGTCGCTCTCCGACACGGTGCTGCGCCTCGAGGTGCGGGTCGGCGTCGCCTACGGCACCGACGTCGAGCGGGCGCTCGGGCTCCTGCGCGAGGTCGCGCTCCGGAACGAGCACGTGCTGCGCGAGCCCCGGCCCGAGGCCTGGTTCGCGGGATTCGGCGAGAGCACGCTCGACCTCGAGCTCTGCGCCTTCAGCCCCGATGCCGCCCACATGACCCCGATCCGCCACGCGCTCCACCTGGCGATCGACCGGTCCTTCCGCGACGCCGGGATCGAGATCGCGTTCCCGCAGCGCGACATCCACGTGCGCACACGACCGCCGCCAGTCCCCGGCCCGGCGGGGAACGCTTCGGGCTAGTTCCGATGCCGGGGCCGACAAGGCCCAGGGGCTGCTGCTCGATCGCCTCGGCCTCCGCCTCCCGGAACGCCTCCGCAGCCCCCCTCGATGCGCGAAATGTAGTGCCGACCTGAGCTCTCAAGTGCCCGGAAACGCTGAAAACCGACCCGCCAACTGCGGAACTTGGGCTAGGCCGCGCGTTCGAGGCGGCGCCGGAGGAAGGGGAGGATCAGCGCGCGCAGATCGACGCGCGCGCGCAGGCGGGCGGCGAGCAGGTAGGTGCCGCCGAGCTTGCGGTGCAGGTAGAGCGAATCGATCGGCGGCGGGCGCCAGAAACCCTTTCCGAGCGCGAGGTCGGTAGCGAGCTCGCGCATGCGCGCGGGGTGCCCGGAGCCGGCGAAGTCGTGCGGCTCGTCGCCCGCGAAGGCCTCGCAGGCGAGCATCATCATGTCGACGAGCCCCTCGACCCGATCCGCGCGCTCGCCGGCCTCGAAGAGCCCGATCGCGAGCGAGGCCGCGCGGACGCCGGCGCGGTCGCCGTCGATCCCGTCCTGGAAGAGGCGGGCGTAGAGATCCTGGAGGCGCCCGGGCACCTCGCGACCGGCGCCGAGATCGACGAGGCCGAGCCGCTCCGGCTCCGGGAGCCAGAGATAGTTGGCGAAGTTCGGGTCGGTTTGCACGAAGCCGAACTCGAAGAGCTCGCGGAAGAGCAGGCGGTAGAGTTCCTCCGCGACGGCGTCGCGGCGCGCCTGCGGGTGCCCGGCCCCGCAGAGGTCCTCGAGCGGGAGGCCGTGCAGGCGGTCCATGGCGAGGATGCGGGCCGTGGTGAGTTCGTCGTGCACGCGCGGCACGACGAAGGCCGGGTCGTCCGCGAGGAGCGCTCCGTAGCGCCGCAGGCGCTCGGCCTCGCCGGCGTAGTCGGCCTCCTCGTGGAGCTGGCGCTTCGCCTCCTCGGCGAGCGTCGCGAGATCGAGAGCGCGCGGCAAGAGGCGCGTGAGCCGCAGCGCGGCGACGAGGTTGTCGACGTCGCTCGAGATCGAGCGGGCGACCCCGGGATACTGGATCTTGAGCGCCAGCTCGCGGCCGTCGGCGAGCGTGGCCTCGTGCACCTGGCCGATCGACGCCGCGGCGATCGGCTCGGAGTCGAAGCGGGTGAAGCGCGCCTCCCAGTCCGCGCCGTACTCCTCGCGCAGCACGGCGCGGAGCTGCGGATCGGGCATCGCATCGGCGTCGGCCCGGAGCAGGGCCAGGGCCCCGGATACCTCGGGCGGCAGGAAATCGTCGCCCTCGAGCGAGAGGAGCTGCCCGAGCTTCATGGCGGCGCCGCGCATGCGCGAGAGCCGCCGGGCGAGGCGGCGCGCGCTCCCGCCGGAGAGGAAGACGCTCCCGGCGCCCGCGTCGCCCCCCGCCAGCCGTCGCGCCCGCTCGGCCACGCCGCCGAGGGCGACCTCGCCGGCCATCCAGCCGATGCGCCCGAGGCGCTCCAGGCGACCCGCCGGCACGCGATTTCGCGCGCGCCGCCGGCGGGGACCGAGCTCGCCCTCGTCAGCGCCCGCCATGGGGCCCCGAGACGTCTCCGCCCGCCGAGGAGAGGTTCTCGTAGATCTTCGCCATCACCGCGAGGTCCTCCTCTCGATCGAGGCCGCCGATCCCCGCGCTCATCCCGCCGTCCACGGTGTAGGTGGCTCCGGTCACGAAGGATGCGAGGTCGCTGGCCAGGAACGAGACGACCCGCGCCACCTCGTCCGCCTGGCCGACCCGCCCGATGGGATGGCCGCGCGCGAGGATCCCCTGGGTGATCGCCGGGACGCCGTGGGCGGGCCCCAGGATCGGCGTGTCGATCACCCCCGGGCAGACCGCGTTCACGCGGATCCCGAGCGGGGCGAACTCGAGCGCCGCGGCCTTCACGAGCCCGACCACGCCGTGCTTCGATGCGTAGTAGGAGGGCATGTTCGTACCCCCGCGCAGGCCCGCCACCGAGGCCGTGCACACGATCGCGCCGCGTCCGGCCGTCGCCATGGGCTCGACCACGGCGCGCAGCCCCAGGAAGACGCCGCGCAGGTTCACGGCGACGACACGGTCCCAGGTCTCGACGTCGCCGCCGCGGATCGCCGAGCCGAGCGCGATTCCCGCGTTCAGGTGCGCGACGTCGAGGCGGCCGTAGCGCGCGAGTGTCTCCCGCACCATCGCCTCGTTGGGATCCGGCTCCGACACGTCGACGCCGCAGGCGAAGGCCTCGCCGCCGCGCTCTCCGATCTCCTTCGCGGCGCGCGACGCCCCCTCGCGATCGAGGTCCGCGACGCATACCCGCGCGCCCTGCGCGGCGAGCAGGCTCGCCGTCGCCCGTCCGATTCCCGAGGCCGCGCCCGTCACGATCGCGACGCGGCCCCGGTGCCATCCGTCCTGCATGGGTCCTCCTACCTCGGAATCCGCGGCCGAGGATACCAAGGCGGTTCGCGGCGGCGCGCGCCGGCGAGGCCGATGGCGAGGAGCGCGGCGAGCAGCGCCGCGGCGCCGGGCGCTCCGAGCGAGGGGACGGGGGAGGGCGATCGCACAGGCCGATCGGGCCATGGCCCTCCCTGGTCGCGCGGCGAAATGCCCCGCGGAGCCGCTGCTGCGCCAGTATCCCACACCGGGGGCGGCGCGAGAGCAGCGCCATCGGCGCGGGGCGGCTAGTTTCCTCCCGCGGCCCGGCAGGCGCCGGGAAAAGGAGGCCGAGCGCGTGCCGAGCGCGGGCTCCGGCCGCTTTCTCGGGGATCGGGGCATGAGAGGGGAGGGGATCCTGATGTCGAGGGGGAGTCGTCTCGCCGTTGCGCTCGCGCTCGCCTGCGCCGGGGCGTCGATCGCGCGGGCCGAGGAGCAGCCGCAGGCTCCGGCGCGTCCGGTGCGCCCGAGGGGGGAGCAGATGCGCGAGAACCAGCGGAAGCTCGACGAGCTGGTCGCCAGGATGAACGCCGCAACGGGCGAGGTCAAGGTGGATGCGATCGCGGCCGTCTTGAACGAGCTCGTCGCGCAGCGCAAGGAGATGATGTCCGTGGGCGGGATGGGAGCCCCGATGGGACGCATGGGCAGCCCGATGCGGCCCGGCGCCAAGCCGCCGACGGAGTAGGCCCCGCCGCCTCGCTGCGGTCCGCGCCGCCGCGGGCCGACCCGGGATCAGGCCTGCGCCGCCCGGTGCGCGCGTCCGACACGGCTGTGGTGGATTCCGTAGAGGCCGTAGATCGCGAAGCCGATCACGAGCCAGACCACGAAGCGGATCCACGTCGCGAGCGGCAGGCTCGCCATCAGGTAGCCGCAGGCTCCGATCGACGCCATCGGAATCCACGGGAGCTTCCCGCGCCGCAGGTCGAGGTCCGCCCACGGGCAGCGGAAGGGGCGGTGCTGGTCGGGGGCGATCCGGCGCAGCACGACGACGCCGATCGAGACGAGCACGAAGGCGAAGAGCGTCCCGATGCTCACGAGCTCGACGATGAGCCCGAGCGGGAAGAAGGCGGCGAGGAGAGCTACCGCGGCGCCGACCAGGATGGTCGAGAGGTGGGGCGTGTGGAAGCGCGGGTGGACCCGGCTGAAGAGCGGCGGAAGCAGCCCGTCGCGCGACATCGCGAAGAAGATCCGCGACTGGCCGAGCAGCAGGACGAGCAGCACGCTCGTGAGCCCCACGATCGCTCCGACCGAGATCAGCCCCGCGGCGAAGTCGCGCCCGTGCTGGCGGAAGGCCGTCGCCAGCGGAGCCGTCTTGTCGATCTGGTCGAGCGGGACCATGCCCGTCACGACGGCGGCGACGATGAGGTAGAGCACCGTGCAGACGCCGAGGGAGCCCAGGATCCCGATCGGCATGTCGCGCTCGGGCCGGCGCGACTCCTCGGCCGCAGTGGTGACCGCGTCGAAGCCGATGTAGGCGAAGAAGACGATCGCGCCGCCGGACATGATCCCGCTCCAGCCGAAGGGCGCGAAGGGCTGCCAGTTGGCCGGCTGTACGTAGCCTGCGCCGGCTCCGATCACGAAGAAGATCACGAGGAGCTTGAGCGCCACGATCAGCGAGTTCGCCGTGGCGCTCTCGCGGATCCCGATCACGAGGACCCCCGTGACCGCGAGCAGGATCACGAGCGCCGGCAGGTTGATGAGGGCGCCCTCGGCCGTCCCGGGTGCGTGCGCGAGCGCGGTCGGGATCGGGAGCCCGATGCCCTCCAGCATCACGCGGAAGTAGCCCGACCAGCCGCTCGCCACGGCCGCGGAGGCGACGCCGTACTCGAGGATCAGGTCCCAGCCGATGACCCAGGCGACGAGCTCCCCGAGCGACGCGTAGGAGTAGGTGTAGGCGCTCCCGGAGATCGGGATCGTCGTCGCGAACTCCGCGTAGCAGAGCGCCGCGAGGGCGCTCGCGAGGCCCGCGACCGCGAACGAGAGCACCACGGCCGGCCCGGCGTGATCGACCGCGGCGACACCCGTGAGCACGAAGATGCCGGTTCCGATGATCGCGCCGATCCCGAGCATCACGAGGTCGAGCGGCCCGAGGACGCGGCGGAGCGTGCCCTCGGCGCCCTGCGCCTCGGCGATCAGGTGGGCGAGCGGCTTGCGCAGGAAGTAGCTGGGCGGCATGCGGACCCTCCGTGGCGACATCGATCTGCCCGGGGGGTCGAGGCGCCGGCGAGCCTAGCAGAGCCGCTATCTTGCCGCCCCTGGAGGAGCGCCCAGCGCGTGCACGACGCCGTCCCCCCCGCCTGGAGCGTGCTGCCCTTCGCGGCCTACCTGCTGGCGATCGCGCTCGTCCCCCTCTTCGCGGGGCGCTTCTGGGAGAGCCAGCGCAACAAGCTCGGCGTGGCCGCCCTCGCGAGCCTCCCGGTGCTCGTGTACCTGCTCGGAGTGGAGACGCAGCACGGGGCCCACTGGCTCCTCCACAGCGCAGAGGAGTACGTCGCCTTCATCGCGCTGCTCGGGGCGCTCTTCGTGATCAGCGGCGGCATCCACCTGCGCGGCTCGCTCGCCGGGACCCCGATCGTGAACACGGGCGTCCTCGCGCTCGGCGCGGTCCTCGCGAGCTTCATCGGCACCACCGGAGCCTCGATGCTCCTGATCCGGCCGCTGCTGCGGGCCAACGCGGCGCGGGAGCGCAAGGTCCACATCGTCGTCTTCTTCATCTTCATCGTCTCGAACGGCGGAGGCATGCTGACGCCGCTCGGCGACCCTCCGCTCTTCCTGGGCTTCCTGCGCGGCGTCCCCTTCCTCTGGACCTTCCGCCTCTTCGGGCCCTGGCTGCTCGTGAACGCGGCGCTGCTCGCGATCTTCAACGTGCTCGACCAGATCGTGCTCGACCGCGAGGAGCGCGAGCGCCCCGGGTCCCAGCTCGAGGAGGTGCAGCGGGTGCCCGAGCCGCTGCGGATCGAGGGGGGGCAGAACCTGCTGTGGCTCGCCGGGCTGCTCGCGCTGATCTTCGCGATCGGCTCCTTCGGCAGGAGCCACCCGGGCCCGAACGAGCACCTGCTCCGCGGGCTCCAGGTCGCCGGGATGCTGATCCTCGCGGCGCTCTCGCTGGCGACGACGCCGCGCGCGACCCGGGTGGCGAACGGCTTCGCCTGGGAGCCGATCGTCGAGGTGGCGGTGGTCTTCGCCGGGATCTTCGTCACGATGATTCCCGCGCTGCGTCTGCTCGAGTCGCGCGGCGGCGAGCTCGGCGTCGACTCCGCCGGGGAGTTCTTCTGGGCCGCGGGGATCCTCTCGAGCTTCCTCGACAATGCCCCCACCTACCTCGCCTTCACGGCGCTCGCGGTGGGGGTGGTGAACGACGCGAACCCCGGCGCGGGGCTGCGCGCGGACGCTCTCGGCGGGCTCCTCGCCTACCCCGAGGGCGCGCTCTACCTGACCGCGATCTCCTGCGGCGCGGTCTTCATGGGCGCCAACAGCTACATCGGGAACGGTCCGAACTTCATGGTGAAGTCGATCGCGGAGTCCGCCGGCGTGCGCATGCCGGGCTTCCTCGGCTACATGGCCTGGTCGTGCGCAGTCCTGGTCCCGCTCTTCGTCGCCGTGACCTTCGTCTTCTTCCGCGGCTGACCGGGGCCGAGCTTGCCGCGCGAAGGCGCGATCCGATAGGCTGGACCGGTCGCCCGGGAGCCCGGGCGGAAGGATGGAAGCATGGCCCGACGCGAGACCGAGGACGCAGCACTTCCGATCCCGAACGGCTGGTTCGCCGTCGCGTGGAGCCACGCGCTGCGCGAAGGAGACGTGCGGCCGATCCACTATTTCGGCGAGGACATGGTGCTCTTCCGCACCCGCTCCGGTCACGCGCGGGTCCTCGACGCCTTCTGCGCGCACCTCGGCGCCCACCTCGGGCACGGCGGGCGTGTCCTGGGGGAGACCCTCCGCTGCCCCTTCCACGGCTGGCAATACGACGGCACGAGCGGGGAGTGCGTGCACATCCCGTACTGCGAGCGCGTCCCCTCGCTCGCGCGCGTGCGCTCCTGGGACGTGCAGGAGAAGAACGGGATGATCTTCGCCTGGTACCACGCCGAGGGGAAGCCGCCCGAGTGGGACTTCCCGGCGCTCCCGGAGATCGGCGACCCGGAGTGGTCCGAGCCGCGCACCTTCGAGCTCGAGATCCCGGCGCACGTGCAGGACACCCACGAGAACAACAACGACCCGGTCCACTTCCAGTTCGTGCACGGCATGCTCGAGACTCCGCCCTCGGAGATCCGCTTCTCGGAGGATGGGCGCCACTACCAGATCGTGAGCCACAGCGAGCGCCAGACGCCCTTCGGCACCTTCCAGACCTCGCTCGTGCGCGACTCCTGGGGCCTCGGCCTCTCCTCGGTGCGCAGCCTCGGGGTCGCGGATGCGGGCCTTCTCATGTACTCCTCGACCACGCCGATCGAGGAGCGCCGCGTCCACTCGCGCTGGCTGCTCACCGCGACCCGCAACTGGGTCGATCTCGCCGGCGAGGAGTTCATGCAGGCGCTCACCACCGGCGTGCAGCAGGACTTCCCGATCTGGTCGCACAAGGTGCACCGCGCGCGCCCGGTACTCTGCGAAGCGGACGTCTACCTCGCCGACTTCCGCCGCTGGGCGCGCCAATTCTACTCGCAGCCGGCGACCTGAGTGGGAGGCGGGGTTCGAGCGGCAGCTCCTCGGCGAGCTCTTGGCGGTCGTGGGCGTGCCACGAGCTGAGGTAGGGTTGCGACCGTGGGGCTCGCGTTCCGCGCCGCTCGCCTGCCTCGGGACGACGATCGCTGCGGCTGGTGGCAGCTGATCCCGGCGCCGGACCCCGCGCGGCGCCTCGAGGGCGAGGCGCTCGCGGATTTCGCCGTCGTCGGGGCCGGCCTCTCCGGCCTCGCCGCCGCGCGGCGGCTCGCGGAGCTCCGACCGGACGCGCGAGTCGTCGTGCTCGAGGCGCAGCGAGCGGGCTTCGGCGCCTCGGGGCGGAACTCGGGCTTCGTGGGGGACCTCGCCCACCGCGACCCCGCTGCGTCGCAAGAGGAGGTCCTGCGGGCGAAGCGGCTCTGCCGCTTCGGAATGCAGCAGCTCGGCGCGCTCGTGCGCGAGCACGGAATCGAGTGCGAGTGGAGCGAGCGCGGGCGGATCCACGCTGCCGTCGAGTCGCACAGCCTCCGAAGCCTCGAGGCGTTGATCTCGGTGCTCGAGGCGAGCCACGAGCCGCACGCGGTCCTCGAGCGCGAGGCCCTCGAGCGCGCGATCGGGACGCGCCACTACGCGCGCGGCGTGCACGTTGCGTCGACCATCCTGCTCCAGCCCGCGGCGCTGGTTCGGGGCCTCGCGAAGGCCCTCCCCGCGAACGTGGATCTCTTCGAGGAGTCGCCGGTCGTCGAGATGCGAGGTGGGGTCGGCTGGGAGCTGCGCACCCGATCGGGATCGCTGCTCGCTCCGGTCGTGATCGCGGCGCTGAACGGCCTCGCGCCCTCGCTCGGGCTCCTCGGCCACCGCATCTTTCCGCTCCACACCTTCGCGAGCCTCACGCGCGAGCTCCGGCCGGAGGAGCGCGCCGCGTTGGGCGGGTCGGCCGAATGGGGCCTCGTCTCGGAGGACCGGATGGGAACGACGCTCCGCTCGACGCAGAGCGCGCGCCTCCTCGTTCGGAACCATCAGGTCTACGCGCCGTCGCTTCGCGTCGGCGCGAGCGAGTTCGAAAGAGCGCGCGTCTTCCACCGAAGATCGATCGCACGGCGCTGGCCGTCGCTCTCGGACGTCGAGATCGAGCACACCTGGACCGGCGTGCTCGGGGTGACGATGAACCAGGGATGCTTCTTCGGGCGCGTCGCGGACGGCCTCTTCGCGTGGGCCGGCTGCAACGGGACCGGCGTCGCGCTGGGCACGGCGCTCGGAACGCTCCTCGCCGACCACGCGCTCGGCGAGCGCCCGGAGCTGCTTCGCGACGCGTTCTCCCTGCGCAAGCCGGCGTGGCTGCCCCACGCACCGCTGCTCGGGATCGGCGTACGGGCGACGCTCCGGCTGCTCGGCAGCAGGGCCGGGCAAGAGCGCTAGCTCCGCGCTCGAGATCCGGTGCGAGCGGAGGCGGTCCCCCGTCGGGCTTGCTTGCGGGTGAAGCTCACCGGAGCAGCTCGCCGAGCGCCTGTGCGAGGCGCTCGTAGTCGGCGCGCTCGTTGTAGAGCGCGGCCGACACGCGGAGGAGACGGCCCGGGTGCGCGGGGCAGCTCACCACCGGCGCCTGGATGCCCCGGGCGCGGAGCTCGTCGTGGAGCGGATCCCTGGCGAGCGCGGAGGTCGCGACGATCGGGGGGAAGCGAGTCGTGTCCGGCACGGGGAGCGCCGCGAGGCTTCCGAGCATCGCATCGGGGCAGGGGAGAGGCGTCCCGAGCGCGCGGGCCACGATCCGCCGCGCCTCGAGGGCGAGCCCGCGGTTGCGCTCGCGGATCTCGGGCCAGCCGCCCGGCACGAGCGTGGCGAGGAAGCGCAGCGCGTCGGGGACGCAGAGGGCGGGCGTCGGGTCGTCGGTGCCCGTCCAGTCGAACTCGGCGCGGAAGCGCGGGTTGCCCGGCGGCACCGGGGCGTTCGCGCCGTGGCTGATCACGGCCGGGCGGACGCCCGCCTGGCGGTCGCGGCGGACGAAGAGGAAGCCGGCGCCCTTGGGCGCGCACAGCCACTTGTGGCAGTTGCCCGCGTAATACGCGGCCCCGAGCGCGCGCAGGTCGAGGTCGAGCATGCCGGGTGCGTGCGCTCCGTCGACCAGGAGCTCGACGCGGCGCTCGCCGAGCTCCCGGGCGAGGCGCTCGATCGGGAAGACGAGGCCGGTCGGGCTCGTCACGTGGTCGAGGACCGCGAGCCGCGTCCGCGGCCCGACGCGCTCGAGCACGGCCTCGACGACGCGCTCGGGCCCGGCCCCCTCGCCCAGCGGGAAGGGGATGCGCGCCACGACGACGCGCGCGCCGCGCTCCCGGGCGGCGTGCTCGGCGGTGTTCCGGGTGGCGTTGTACTCGTGGTCGCAGACGAGGATCTCGTCGCCCGGCGCGAGCGGGAAGGAGCGGAGCACGGCGTTCAGGGCGGAGCTGGCGTTCGGCACGAAGGCGAGGTCGTCCGGGTCGGCGCCGATGAAGGCGCCGAGGGCCTCGCGCGCCGCCTGCAGCAGCGCCGGCGCCTCGCGGGTGAAGAAGCGCACCGGCTCGCGCTCCATCTGCTCGCGCAGCCGGGCCTGTGCCTCGAGCACGGGGCGCGGGCACGCGCCGAAGGAGCCGTGGTTCAGGAAGACGACGCCGTCCTCGAGGAGCCAATGCCGGCGCAGGTGGTTCACGGGGCGTGGCGCACACGATATCGTCCTCGCGCGCCGTCCGGGAGTGCGGGAGACGAACGATGGAGAGCCAGGGAGGGGCCGAGCCGTGGTGGAAGCCGGCGGTCCTCTACCAGATCTACCCGCGCAGCTTCGCCGACGCGAACGGCGATGGCGTGGGCGACCTCGCAGGGATCCGCCGCCGGCTCGATCACCTCGTCTGGCTCGGGGTCGATTCACTCTGGATCTCGCCCTTCTACCCCTCGCCGATGAAGGACTTCGGCTACGACGTCCGCGACCATTGCGGCGTCGACCCGGTCTTCGGATCGCTCGCGGACTTCGATCGCCTCTTGTCTGCCGCACACGCGCGCGGGCTCCGCGTCCTCGTCGACTGGGTGCCCAACCACACGAGCGACCTGCATCCCTGGTTCGTCGAGGCGCGCGCGTCGCGGGCTTCGCGCCGGCGCGACTGGTACCTCTGGCGCGACGGAGCGGAGGGCCGCCCGCCCAACAACTGGCGCGCGGCTTTCGGCGGTCCGGCCTGGACCTTCGACGCGGCGAGCCGCCAGTGGTACCTGCACCTCTTCCTGCCCGAGCAGCCCGATCTCGACTGGGCGAACCCGGAGGTCGTGGCCGCGATGCACGAGACGCTGCGCTTCTGGCTCGCGCGCGGCGTGGACGGGTTCCGCATCGACGTCGTGAACTGCCTCGGCAAGGACCCGGAGCTGCCGGACCTCCCGGCGGAGCGGGTGCTCCTCCCCGCCTGCGCGCAGATCGACGATCCCCGCACGCACGAGCTGATCCGCGGCATCCGCCGCGTGCTGGCGGAGTTCCCCGGCGAGCGGCTCTTGCTGGGCGAGGTCGCGCTCCCGTGGACGGAGCGCGTGGCGCGCTACTACGGCGAGGGCGACGGACTCCAGCTCGCGTTCAACTTCCCGCCGCTCTACGCGCCGTGGCAGGCGGGCGCCTGGCGCGAGCGCATCGCCGATGCCGTGGCGCAGCACGACCCGCGCGGCGCCTGGCCGACCTGGGTGCTCTCGAACCACGACAACGCGCGCCACCGCACGCGCTACGGGAGCGAGGCGCGCGCGCGGGCCGCGGCGCTGCTGCTGCTCACGCTGCGCGGGACGCCCTGTCTCTACGCCGGCGAGGAGCTCGGCCTCGAGGACGCGCAGGTCCCGGCCGCGCTCCGCAGGGATCCCGGCGGGCGCGACGGCTGCCGCGCGCCGATCCCGTGGGAAGCGGCGCCGCCCCACGGCTGGGCCGGCGCCGAGGCGTGGCTCCCGTGGCCGCCCGAGCCGGCCGCACGAAGCGCCGAGGCGCTGCGCGCCGACCCGGGCTCGATCCTCCAGCTCTACCGGCGCCTGCTCCGGGCACGCCGCGCTTCGCCGGCGCTCGCGCTCGGGGACTTCGAGCTCCTCCCGGCGCCCGACGGGGTGCTCGTCTACCGCCGTCGGCGCGGCAGCGACGCGCGCACGGTCTGCGTGAACTTCGCCGATCAGGCGCGCGATCTGGCGCTGCCCGACGAGCTCCTCGTCGAGGTGGCGAGCGACGGGGTGGGCGAAGGCGGACCCTTCGCCGGGCGCCTCGCGCCCGCGCAGGCCGTGATCCTGACGTTCGCGTCGGCTTCCTAGTCCGATGAACTCCGCTCGCCTTCGGCTCGCTGCGCTGAGGCCTCCGGCCTCCTTGCAGCGATGAACTCCGCTCGCCTTCGGCTCGCTGCGCTGAGGCCTCCGGCCTCCTTGCAGCGATGAGCTCCGCTCGCAGGCCCCGCAGGGGCCTGCCTTCGCTCGCCTTCGGCTCGCTGCGCGCTCCGCTTGCGCTGGCTGCGAGTCGGCCGACTCTCGAGTCGGCCTCCTAGCCGCCCTCGCGTGCGTCCTGCTTCGCGCGCTCGCGCTCGGCCTGGGCGTCCACCACCAGCCGATAGGCGACGTAGTACTTGTAGATGTTGGCCACGTAGCGGACGGTCTCCTGGCCGACCTTCTCCGCCGCGACGAGCTCCACGTGGTTGAACCAGAGGTTCGGATCGAGCCCGCGCTTCGCGGCCTCCTTGCGCAGCTTCGCGACCCGCGCCGGACCGGCGTTGTAGGAGGCGAAGGCGAAGAGCTGGCGGTTCAGGCCGTCGAGCTCGGCGTCCGCGAAGTAGCGGTCGAGGACGTAGCGCAGGTACTTGGTCCCCGCGTGGATGTTCTCCTCCGTCTGGCCGACGTCGCCGACCTTCATCTCCTTGCCGGTCGACGGCATGACCTGCATCACGCCGACCGCGCCGACCTTGCTCTTCACGTTCTGGTCGAGGCGGGACTCCTGGTAGCCTTGCGCCGCGAGCATCAACCAGTCGAAGTCGTAGAGCGAGCCGTACTTCTGGAAGAAGTGGATCGTGCGCAGCAGCTTCGCGTACTCCTCCTGCGTCGTGGCGTTCTTCACGTACTTCGTGCTCTTCAGGTACTCCTTGAACTTCTGGTTGCCGAACGCGGTGCCCTTCCCGTGCCGCTTCGCGAACTCCGCGAGCGCCTGCGCGAGCTGCGGGCTCCCCTTGCGGAAGGCCCAGGCGATCTCGGCGCCGGTGCGCACGGCCACGTCGCGATGCAGGACGAGGTTCGGCAGGATCTGCGCCCAGAACTCGGCCTTGTGGCTGTCCACCACCGCCAGCGGGACGATCCCGGCGCTCACCATCTCGAGGATGTCCTCGTCCTCGAGGCCCTCGGGCGAGGGCTTGACGCGCAGCGGAGGCAGGCCCCGCCGGCCGAACTCCTCGTTCAGGTGCCAGAGGCTCTGGAAGTAGCTGCTCGAGAGCCGAACGAAGACCTGCTTGCCCGAGAGGTCGTCGACGCCGCGCACGGGCGGCGAGCCCGGGCCGGTGACCACGATCTCCGAGACGCCGGTCCAGAGCGGCTCCGAGAAGTCGGCCCACTGCAGGCGCTCGGGCGTGATCGTGAGGTTGGCGGCGGCGATGTCCCCCTTGCCGTTCATCAGCGCCGGCAGCAGCTCGTCGGGGCGGACCGGCACGTACACCACCTCGACCTGGAGCAGGCGGCGGCCGAGCTTCTCGTTGAGCTCCTTCCCGAAGGCCTGGCCGAGGTCGTAGGAGAAGCCGCGCTGCGTGCCCTTGTCGACGAAGTAGAAGGTGCGGCTCGGGACGACCAGGATGCGGACCCGCCGCCGCTCGACCATGCCGTCGAGGTCGCCCGTGAACGCCTCGGTCGCGTGCTCGAGCCCGAGCCAGCGACGCATGCTGTCGAGCTGGGCCTGCGCGGCCGTCGCGACGAGCAGCCCGAAAGCGATCGGGGCGAGCAGCAGCGCCCTCGCGCGCCGCGCGCTCACCAGAGCAGCTCGAGCCCCAGCGCAGCGGAGTGCTGGAGCAGGTCGGGATTCACGGCGAGGTCGTAGCCGGCGAAGAAGTGCAGGCGCTCGGAGGCCGCGACCGTCCAGGCCACGCCGACTTCCGCGACGTCTCGCGGGAGCTCCGCTCCGCGCACCGTCAGCGTAGCCCCCGGGACCCCGCCGATGCGCGCTTCGAGCTTGCGCTCGCGATCTCCGAACTCGTGGAGCCAGGCGACGCGCAGCTCGGGGCGCATCCAGGTCGCGTCGTCGAGGTGCACGACCGCGTGCAGGCGCGCGCCGAGGCGGCTCGCGGCCGAATCGATCTCCTCCTCCTCGGCCGAGAGGTCGAGCGAGCCGGCCCCCGACTCGTCGAAGGCGTCCTGCTGGAGGTGGGTGTAGGTGAAGGACGCGAGGGGCTGCACGGAGACGCCCGCGACCTCGACGAGGTGGAGCGCCGCTCCGATGCGCCCGCCGAGATCGCTTCCGTCGAAATCGGAGTCGGCGCTGCGCGCCAGCGTCGAGGGCGGTGCGAAGGCGATGCCGCGGTCGGCCGACATGCGGTTCCATGCATAGCGGAAGGCCGCGCCGGCTTCCACGCGCGACGAGGTGTAGCCGAGGTAGGCGGCGCCCTGGGCCGTATCGACCTCGGGCCGCCCATCGAGGGACGCGAAGTCGAGGCGGCTCTTGGCCCAGCCGCCCGCCAGGCCCGCGATCCATCCCGGGGCGGGGCGGAGGTCGAGGCCCGCGGAGACACCCCAGACGGTCGTGTCGAAGTCGTCGCTGCCCGAGGTCCCGGAGACGCGGCCGAAGATCCCGTAGCCGTCGATCCAGGCGCCGAGGCCGCGCGGCTCGGAGCCGGGAGCGACGGCGAGAGGCTGGTCCTGCATCGCGAGCGCTGCGGCGAGGGCGCCGCCGCGCGCAGCTCCCCCGAGGCCCGAGGGCGAGAGCGGGGCGAGCAGCCACGGGCTTCCGGCCAGGGCGCGGCTCCCCCCGCGCAGGCCGGCGAAGAGCGCCTCGCTCTCGCGCCCCGCCGATCTTCCGATCCGCTCCTGGATCTGCTCGTGGAAGCGCTGGCCCACGGCCAGCCGAGCGGTCGCGAACTGCGTGAGCTGCTCGCCGGCCATGGCGTCGAGGGCGTCCGGCACGTCGGCGGCCCCCAGGGTGTTGAGCTGCGCGAAAACGGCGTTGAGATCGGGATCCGCGCCGGCCTGCGCCCGCTCGAGGGCCGCGGCGACGGCGTTCTGGTTCGGCGTCCCGGCGAAATCGACGAGCGTCTTGCCGTTCGACTCGACGGTGAGCGCGACCTGGTTGCCACTCTGGTCGAGGAATGCGTTCAGGAAGGCGAAGGCGTCGCTCGGGATCGGATCGAAGAGCCCGCTCCTGGCACCCGCGTCGAGGATCACGACCGGAACCCCGAGGCCGGGCGCCGGATAGGCCCCCGGCCCCGGGATCACGCGCACCTGCGCTCCGCTCTCGATCAGCGCGTCTCCCGCGACGTCGAGGCGATCGGCGCTGGGCGTCGGGGTGACCTCGACCTCCAGGAAGGAGCCGCTGCGGAAGGTCGCGCTGCCGACGCGGAGCGCGCCGATCGAGTTCCCGGGCGAGATCGCCCCGCCGGAGCTCACCGTCGCGCGGCCGCCGATGGTCCCGATCCCGCCGAGCGAGCCGCCCGCGAGGACCGACACGTCGCCGGGCAGGCGCGCCGCGGTCCCGTCGCCCGGACGACCGACCTCGAGGTGGCCTCCGGCGACCGTGGTCGAGCCGCCGAAGGGCGGGAGCCCGAGGCTGAGATCGCGCGTCAGCGCAACGGTCCCAGTCCCCCGCTTCTCGAGCGCCCCGTCGCCGAAGAGGAGGCTCGTGAAGGCCCCGGCGAAGGACTGATCGAAGACGAGCGCCGTGCCGGCGTCGAGGTGGATATCGCCCTGGAGGCTCTGCGTGTCGCCGATCAGCGTGCCGCCGCTCACGAGCGTGCCGCCGGCGTAGCTGTTGATCCCGGCCAGCGTCAGAGTTCCCGCGCCGGCCTTCTCCACGGAGAAGGCGCCGCTCGCGAGCCCGCCGCCGCCCGTGATGCTGCCCGAATGCGTGCCCGACCCGGCCTCGTCGAAGCGCAGCTCTGCGCCGCTCGCGATCGCGACGTCGCCCCCGATCGCGTCGGCGTCGCCCTGGAGACGGCCCGCCGAGATCGTGGTCCCGCCGCTGTAGCCGTTCGACCCGGTCAGCACGAGCAGGCCCGGGCCGGTCTTCTCCACGCGTCCGCTGCCGCGGATCGAGCCGGAGAAGGTCCCGTCGGCGCCGACCTCCTGCTCGAAGACGAGGATCGCGTCGTCCTGGATGTCGCCCTGGAGGCTGCCGGGAGTCGCGCCGCTCCCGGCGAAGCCGGCGAGCGTCCCCTCGCTCACGGTGGTGCCGCCGCCGTAGCTGTTGGCCGTGCGCAGGAAGAGCGTCCCGGCGCCGATCTTCTGGAGGCTCCCCACGCCGCTGATCGCGCCGAGGAACTCCTCGGGATCCGTGGCTTCCTGGTCGAAGACGAGCAGGGCGTCGTCGCTCACGTTGCGCGGGATGCTCAGGGTGTCTCCCTGGAGGGCGCCCTCCTCGACCAGGGTGTCCCCGGTGTAGGTATTCGTGCCCGTGAGCACGAGCCGGGCGGCGCCGCGCTTCTCGAGCGAGCCCGCCCCGGCGATCGTCTCGGCGAAGCTCGCGTCCACCGTCTGTGCGAAGACGAGCCGCGCGCCCGGGTCGATCACGAGGCCCGCGTCCTCGAGGCCGAGGTCGTCGAGCTGCGGCGCCCCGCCGGAGACGGTGAAGAGCTCGCCCACGCCGGCCCCGGCGCGCACGACGATGCCCTGCGCGCGCTGGGTGAGGAGCGGTGGGGAGAGAGCGTTGATCTCGACGTCCTCGGCGAGGTTCGGGAGCGGGCTCGCGAGCGTGATCACCTTGTTCGCGGCCTGGCCGAAGACCGCGGGCGCGAAGACGATGAGATCGTCGCCGACCGACCCGTTGGCCGCCGCAATCGCATCGCGGAGCGAGCAGTCGCCCGCGCCGGCCGGGAGCGCCGCCGGGTCCGCGGGACAGCTCCCGCCCGCGCTGTCGAGGGGGGTGTCGACCACGAAGACGTCGGCCCGGACCGCGTCCGCGGCGAGCGCCAGGAGTGCACCGGCGAGCCAGCCGCTCCCGACCCGACTTCGCGCGCCGGCCCCTGCCTCGACCATGCCGCAGCTCCCTCCGGTCTGCGCGGCCCAGCGATCCGCGCCTAGGGTATCATGAGCCCTGGGAGCAACCCTGGCTCCGGAGCGCCCCGGGGAGGCCGACGTGGAGCGGCAGCGCGCAACGGGCCTCGCCCTCGCCCTCGCCGTCGTCGCCGCAGCGTGTTCTCGGCTGCGCCACGAGCCTTCGGGTGGGCTTCGATCCGGAGGCGGACTTCGCGAGGCGCGATGGAGAAGCTCTGCTACCTGCTCTTCCACGACAGCGAGCTCGCGGGCTCGACGCTGCGCCAGGCGCTCGTCGAGAAGGCGGCCCCGGCGCTCCGCGCAGCGGGCGCACGCGAGCTCTGGCTGCACGTGCAGGACGAGGAGGTGGCGGCCGGGACGCCGCTCCGCCGCAGCGACCCCCCGATCCGCGCCATGCTGTCGTGGTGGATGCAGGACTCCGACGAGCGCGCGGCCTGCGAGGCGGCGCTCCGGCCGCACGCGCGGCGGCTCGCCGGCTACCTCGTCGTCGAGTCGCGGCCGCTCGTCCACGAGGCGCCGCGCGGCCGGCGCACGCCCGGCGCGAACCAGGTGACCTGCATCGCGCGCAAGCCGGGCCTCGACCAGGACGAGTTCATCCGCATCTGGCACGGACCGCACCGCGCCGTCGCCCTCGAGACGCAGTCGACCACCGGCTACGTGCGCAACGAGATCGTGCGCCCGCTCACGCCCGGCGCGCCGGGCTGGGCCGCGATCGTCGAGGAGACCTTTCCGATCGGGGCGCTCAGCGAGCCGAAGGTCTTCTACGCCGCCCGCAGCGACGACGAGCTGCGCGCCCGCGTGGAGCGCATGCTGACGAGCTGCCAGCGCTTCCTCGACTTCGAGCCGATGGAGTACACGCACATGTCGGAGTACTACCTGGGATAGGCCCCGACTTCGCGACGCCGGCCCTCGGCGCGCTGCCGAGCGGACGCTCGCTCCGTGCACCCAGGGCATCGGCGCGTCGTCGCCCCGCTCGCCCGGGGCACGGGCGATGGGGGGCCTCCAGGGCTCGGGGCGGGCAAGGGTTAGCCGATCACGCCGCGGGCTCGGAGCTGCGCGAGCTCCTCGGCATCGAGGCCGAGCGTGGATCGGAGCACCCGATCGGTGTGCTCGCCGAGGCGCGGGAAGGACGCGGCGGGCCCCTCGGCCACGCGCGAGAGCTTCACCGGGTTCCCGACCACGAGCAGGTCGGACCCCGCGTCGGGGCGCGGCACCTCGATCAGCATGTCGCGCAGGGCGACGTGGGGGTCGGCGCGCAGGTCGGCCCCGTCGTTGCTGGGCCCCGCGGCGACGCCCTGCGCGCAGAGCTCGCGCGCGGCCTCGAGCTTGCCCTTCTCGCGCGCCCAGGCCTCGACGGCCGGGCGGATCACGGACTCGCGGTGCGCGGCCCAGCCCTCGCGCGTGGCGAAGCGCGGATCGGCGCACCACTCGGGGTGGCCGACGCTGCGCGCGAGCCGCTCGAACTGGTGCTCCCGGAAGCAGGCGACGACGAACCAGCCGTCGCGGGCGCGAAACGAGGCCACCAGCGCGAAGTGGCGCGGCGTGCACCAGACGGGTGGGAGGCCCATCGACCACAGGAAGGGAAGCATGTCGTTGATCGCGATCATCGCGTCGTAGATCGCGACGTCGACGTGCTGGCCCTCCCCCGTGCGGTCGCGCTGGCGCAGGGCGGCGAGCGTTCCGATCACGGCGAAGAGCGCGGAGGCGTTGTCGCCGAGGGCGCCGGCCACCACGACCGGCGGTGGGCGACCCTCTTCGCGGTTCGGCTCGTAGAGGCCGCCCATCGCCTCGCCGATCGGCGCGTAGGCGGGCCAGTCGACGTAGGGGCTCGCCTCGTCCTGGCCGAAGCCGGAGATCGAGACGTACACCAGACCGGGTCGCAGCGGGGCGAGGTCGGCGTAGCCGAGGCCGCGCTTCGCGAGGGCGCCGGCGCGGTAGTTCTCGGCGACGACGTCGAAGTGGGGCACGAGGCGCTGGATCAGCTCGCGTCCGGCGTCCTGCCCGACGTCGATCGCGACGCTCTGCTTCGAGAGGTTGTTGCGCAGGAAGGTCGCGCCGACGCGGCGGCCGTCGGCGTCGGTGATGGCGGGCTGCGAGGCGCGGCCGGAGTCGCCGCGGCCGGGCGGCTCGACCTTCACGACCTCGGCCCCGAGGTGGGCCATCAGCTGCGTCGCGTAGGGGAGCGCCTGCATCTGCTCGAGGGCGAGCACCCGCACCCCGTCGAGGGGCTTGCCGAAGGCCTCGCGCTCCGGATTCCGGATCTCGCCGAGCTTCATCGTTGTCCCCGCCTGCGGCCCATTCTAGAGGGCCCGTCTCCGCCCGGAAGGCGGCCCGCCGCACTCCCCCCCCGGGGGGTGAGCGGTCCCTATTTACAATACGCTACGTTTCGGATAGTATCGCCTCTCGCCCAACGGGGGATCCCCCATGAACTTCGAGTTCGGCGCAGCCGAGCAGGCCTTCGCGGTCGAGGTGGAACGCTTCCTCGCGGAGAGCCACTCCGACGAGGTCATGCAGCCCTGGAAGGAGAACTTCAGCCAGCTCGTGGACACGCCGGCCAAGCGCGCCTTCATGGGCAAGCTCGCGGCGCGGGGCTGGCTCGGCATCACCTGGCCCAGGGAGCTCGGCGGCCAGGACGGCGACGGCATCTACGAGTACGTGCTGAACGAGGCGCTCGCCTACCACGGGGCGCCGCAGATCGGCAAGGGCGTCGGCATCATCGGCAAGACCCTGATCCGGCACGGGAGCGAGAAGCTCAAGCGCGAGTTCCTGCCGAAAATCCTGCGCGGCGAGATCGAGTTCGCCGTCGGCTACAGCGAGCCGCAGGCCGGCTCCGACGCCGCCAACATGCAGCTGCGCGCCGAGAAGGTCGCGGGCGGCTGGAAGCTCCACGGCCAGAAGATCTGGACCACCTCCGCGCACTTCGCGGACTGGTACTGGGTCGGGGCGCGCACCAACCCGAACGTCGCGAAGCACGACGGGATCAGCCTCTTCCTGATCCCGATGGACCAGCCGGGGCTCGAGGTGCAGTCGATGCCCTGCATCGGCGGCGACCAGACCAACCAGGTCTTCTTCGACGACGTCTTCGTCGCCGACGGGTACATGGTGGGCCAGGAGGGCCACGGCTTCCGCTACATCTCGGAGGCGCTCGACCTCGAGCGCTTCACGATGTTCACCTACTCGCCGATCCAGGCCCGCTTCGAGCTGCTCTGCGAGTACGTGCGGACGGCGGTGATCGATGGCCAGCCGCTCCGCGAGGATCCCGTGGTGCGCCAGAAGATCGCCCAGCTCGCGACGCAGCACGAGGTGGCGCGCATGCTGGGGCTGCGCTTCGTGACCTCGTGCAAGCCGGGCGCGAAGCCGCCGACGGTCCAGGCGTCTCAGTACAAGCTCTACGCGACGCAGCTCTCGCAGCGCGCGGCGAACGCCGCGCTCGACATCGGGGGCGCCGCGAGCCAGCTCTGCCTCGGCGAGGAGGGCGCGCCGGCCGGCGGCCGCTTCGACTCCGCCTACCGGGCGACGGTGGTCGAGACGATCGGCGGCGGGGCCTCGGAGATCCAGAAGAACATCATCGCGCGGCGCGGGCTCGGCCTGCCCAAGAACTTCTAGCGAGGCGCTCGTCCGGAGCCCCGATGGCGAGAGCCCCCCACCTCGACGGCGTGCGCGTGCTCGACCTCTCGACGGTCGGGCCCGCGGCGCGCTGCGCGCGCATCCTCGCCGACTACGGCGCCCTGGTCATCAAGGTCGGCGCGCCGCCGAGGAGCGGCGTGCAGCGCGAGCCGCCGTTCCACTCCTACGGCGCGAACCGGGGCATGCAGCGGATCCGGATCGACATGAAGTCGCCCGCCGGTCGCGAAGCCTTCCTGCGCCTCGCGGAGGGCGCCGACGTGGTGCTGGAGAGCTTCCGGCCGGGCGTGATGCGGCGCCTCGGCGTCGGCTTCGAAGACCTGCGCGCGCGCAACCCCCGGATCGTCTTCTGCTCGACCAGCGGCTACGGACAGTCGGGGCCATACTCGCAGTGGGCGGGGCACGACCTGAACTACCTCGCGCTCGGCGGCTTCCTCGCCTGCTCCACCCCGCGCGCGGACGGAGGCCCGCCGCTCCCCGGCGCGACCCTGGCGGACATCGCGGCGGGAGGCATGCAGGCGGCGATCGCGATCCTGGCCGCGCTGCTGCGCCGGGCCGCGAGCGGGGAGGGCGAGTACCTCGACGTCTCCGTCGCGGACGGCGTGCTCTTCACCACCTCGCTCTGGATCGACCAGTACCTGGCGACGGGCGAGCGGCCGGGCCCGGGCCACGACGTGCTCACCGGCCGCTACGCCTGGTACGAGTGCTACCCGGCGCGCGACGGGAAGTGGCTCGCCGTGGGCGCGATCGAGGCGCCCTTCTTCGCGAACCTGTGCAAGGCCCTCGGCCTCGAGCGCTGGATCCCGTACCAGGAGGACGACGCGGTGCAGGACGCGATGCGCTCCGACTTCCGGCGCGTCTTCGCGACTCGCGACCGCGACGCCTGGGTGCGCGATCTCGCCCCGGCCGACACCTGTGTGGCCCCCGTCTACTCGGTGGCGGAGCTCGTCCTGGACGCGCACTTCGCCGAGCGCGGGGTCTTCTGCGAGGCGACGCACCCCGCGCACGGCCGCTTCCGGCAGGTGGGCCCCGTCTTCGCGGGCGGGGATCGCGAGGAGTCGGAGCATGCGGCGCTGCCCTCCGCGCACAGCGACGCCGAGGAGATCCTGCGCGGCGCCGGCTTCTCGGACGACGAGGTCCGGGCGCTGCGGCGCGAGAACGCGGTCGCGTAGGGAGGCCGGAGCCCGAGGGATGCGGCGGGCGCGGGGCGCCACGCCGCGGGAGGAGTTCGAGATGTCCGAGCTTCCCGCCGAGGTCGCGGGCTGGATCGGAGAGACACGCTACTCCGAGGAGAGCGAGTTCGAGGTCGAGCGCGGCTACGTGCTGACCGCCTGCTCCTCCGTCGAGAACGGAAACCCGCTCTTCTGGGACGAGAAGACCGCGCGCGAGCTCACCGGGGGGTGGATCGCGCCGCCCTCGACGATCTCGACCTGGTGCCGGCCGCACCGTTACTCGCCCGATCGCGAAGGGGAGGGGCTCGCGCTCAAGGTCCACTTCGACCTGAAGGAGAAGCTGGGACTCCCCGAGGCGATCATGACCGACGACGAGCTGGTCTTCCTCCAGCCGGTCCGCCCCGGCGACCGCGTGCGCAGCCATCAGGTGCTGCGGGCGGTCTCCGAGCCCAAGACGACCAAGCTCGGCCGCGGCCGCTTCTGGACGATCGAGGTGGTCTACGAGAACCAGAAGGGCGAGCGCCTCGCCCTGGAGAAGATCACGGGCTTCGGGTATCGGAGGGAGTCGCAAGGCGGCGCAGCCGCCGCGCAGCGAGGCGCAGCCGAGCAAAGCGCGGGCCCCTGCGCAGAAGTGAGCGGTGCCGCGAATCTCACGCTCGACCGGGTGGCCGCAGGGCAGCACCTTCCCGAGCTCGGCTACGACGTCACGACCACGACCGTGGTGCTCGGGGCGCTCGCGACGCGCGACTGGCGCCCGATGCATCACGACCGCGACTTCGCGCAGAAGCGCAACGGCGTGCGCGACATCTTCCTGAACACTCCGAACCTCGCCCACTGGTTCGAGCGCTACCTCACCGACTGGACGGGCCCGTGCGGGCGCCCGGGGCGCATGAAGTTCCTCATGCGCGGCTCGGTCTTCGCCGGCGACCGCATGGTCTTCCGCGGCGAGGTGAAGGGCACCGAGACGGACGCCTCCGGCTGCGGCTGGGCGACGGTCGACGTCGCCGTGAGCGTCGAGGGACAGGTGATGACCGCCTGCACCGCCCGCGTGGCGCTCCCGACGGGCCCCGACGACAACCCCTGGCGCCGCTCGGGAGAGACCTGGAAGCCCTGAGCGACGGCCCGCTGCGTCGGCTCCGCAAGCGCCCAGCAAGACGGCGGAGCCGCCGCGCAGCGAGCGAAGCGAGCGGCGTTCGAGGCAGCAAGCGCCCGGAGGGCGCGCGCAGCGAGCCGGAGGCGAGCGAAGGAGAACGGGATGGATCTGGATTTCACGCCGGAGCAGCAGGTCCTGCGCGAGATGGTGCGCGGCGTGCTGCGCGAGCACGCGCCGCTCGAGGTCGTGCGCAAGATGGAGGACGACCCGCAGGGCTACCCGCCGGAGCTCTGGAAGCAGCTCGCCGAGGTGGGCGTGCTCGGCGTGCTGATCCCCGAGCCCTACGGCGGCGCCGCCCAGACGCTGCTCGAGGCCGCGATCGTCTACGAGGAGCTCGGGCGCGCCCTCGCGCCCTCCCCGCACCTGCCGAGCTCGATCGTCGGCGGGGGCCTCCTCCAGGCGGCCGGGAGCGAGGCGCAGCAGCGCGAGTGGCTGCCGAGGCTCTGCGACGGGAGCGCGCTCCTGACCCCCGCCTGGCTCGAGCCCGAGCGCGGCTTCGGGCCGATCGGCGTCCAGCTCGCGGCCGCGCGCGACGGCAACGGGTATCGCCTCTCGGGCGGGAAGCGGCACGTCCCCTTCGCGAGCGCGGCGACGCGCATGATCGTGCTGGCCCGCACGGGGCCCCGGGAACGGGACATCGACCTCTTCCTCGTCGATCCGAACGCGCAGGGCGTGAAGCTCCGCCAGCAGCGGACGCTCGGCTCCGACACGCAGTTCGCGGTCGAGCTCTCCGGCGTCCGCGTCCCCGAGAGCGCCCGGATCGGCGCCGCCGGCTCCGGCTGGGCGACCTTCGAGCGGGTCATGCACGACGCCATCGTCCTCGTCGCGGCCCAGGCGATGGGCGGCGCCGAGCGGGCGCTCGAGATCACGGTCGAGTACGCGAAGGTGCGCAAGCAGTTCGACAAGCCGCTCGCCGCCTTCCAGGCCATCTCGCACTACCTCGCCGACGGGGCGACGCTCGTCGACGGCGGCAAGACGCTGGTCTACGAGGCGGCCTGGGCGCGCTCGGTCGGCAAGGACGTCTCGCGCCTCGCGCCGATGGCGAAGCTCTTCGCCTGCCAGACCTTCCGCGACATCACGGCGATGTGCCAGCAGGTCTGGGGCGGCGTCGGCTTCACCGTCGAGTACGACATCCAGCTCTACTTCCGGCGCGCGAAGCAGCTCCAGCTCTCCTGGTGGGATACGCGCACCCTCGAGGAGCTCGTCGCGGCCTCGGTGCTGGACTCGGGGCAGCCGGTCCGGGTGTAGCGACGACGGCCCTCGAAGCCCATCCGGAGCCGCCTGGGCCAGCGTTCCTCCGGTTACGATTGTCAGTCGAGGGCTGGAAGGTATAATCCGCCCCCGTTCCTGCTTGACGCGCTTCGCGGAGCAGCCTTATCCTAACCAGCTGGATTGCATCGCCTTTTCAGAGGATCGAACATGACGAGACCCCCCTCCTCGCCCCGGGGCTCGACGCTCGCCGTCGCCCTACTCCTCCTCTCGCTCGGACCCTGGGCCCCGGCGTCGGCCCAGCAGGCGCCCGCCGCGCCGCCGCCCGCGCCGCCCGTAAAGCCGCCGGGCGAGGTCCTCGATCTCGCCGTGGCCGAGCAGGCCGGCGCCGACAAGGACGCGGCGGCCGCGCAGGAGCGCATCAGCGAGATCGACGACGAGACGCAGAAGCTCCTGGCGCAGTACCGGACGGCCCTCGGCGAGAGGGAGAGCATCGAGGCCTACTCCGAGCAGCTCGAGATCCAGATCCAGTCGCAGGTCGCCGACATCGCGTCCATCCAGACGCAGCTCGCGGAGGTCGAGACGACGGCGCGCGAGGTGCTGCCGCTCACCCAGAAGATGCTCGACGCCCTCAAGAACTTCGTCGAGCTCGACGTGCCCTTCCTGATCGAGGAGCGGCGCAAGCGGGTCGCGACGCTCGAGGGCGTGATGGCGCGCGCCGACGTCACCCTCTCCGAGAAGTATCGCCGGGTCGTCGAGGCCTACCAGATCGAGATGGAGTACGGCCGCACGGTCGACGCCTACGACGGCCGGCTCGGCGACGACGCCGACGCGCGGACCGTCCAGTTCCTGCGCATCGGGCGCGTGAGCCTCATGTACCAGACTCTCGACGCCAACGAGACCGGCTACTGGGATGCCGACAGCAAGAGCTGGGTCGTGGACGACGACTACCGGCAGGCCTTCAAGCACGGCCTCGACATCGCCAAGAAGATCTCCGCTCCCGACCTGCTCGTGGTGCCGGTGCACGCTCCGAAGGAGGAGAAGTCGTGATCCCGCGCATGCGTTTCCTGCTCGTGGTGGCCCTGGCCGCGCAGGCGACCTTCGCCCAGGGCGCCAGCGCCGCCGCCGGGAGCCTCGACGAGCTGCTCGATCAGACCAAGAACGTCCGCGCGCTCCAGACCAAGGCGAACGCGGAGCGCGAGCGCCAGTTCCTGGCCCAGCGCGACGAGCAGGCCCGGCTGGTCGCGGACGCGGTGCGTGCCCGCGATGCCGCGGAGGCGCGCAGCACGGCGCTCTCCACGCACTACGACCAGAACGAGCTCCAGACGACCGAGATCCAGAACCTGCTCGACAGCCGGCTCGGCAGCCTCGGCGAGCTCTTCGGCGTCGTGCGCCAGGTCTCGGGGGACGTCTCGGGCGTCGTCTTCCAGTCGATGCTCAGCGCCCAGTATCCCGGCCGCGACGAGTTCTTCACGGACCTCTCGAAGGCCAAGGAGCTGCCCTCGATCACGAAGCTGGAGCAGCTCTGGTACGAGATGCTGCGCGAGATGACCGAGTCGGGACGGGTGGCGCGCTTCCGGACGGACATCGTGGGAGCCGACGGATCCCGCGCGCCGGCCGAGGTGGTCCGGATCGGCCCGTTCATCGCCATGTCCGACGGCAACTACCTCTCGTACCTGCCGAGCGTGAAGGTGCTCTCGCTGCTGCCCCGCCAGCCTCCCGGGTGGCTCACCGAGATCGCCGAGGAGGTGCAGCAGACGCAGAGCGGCTACGTCGGGGCGGCGGTCGACCCGTCGCGCGGCGTGCTGCTCTCGCTCTACGTGCAGCGGCCGGGCTGGGTCGAGCGTGTCGAGCAGGGCGAGCTCGTGAACTACGTGATCCTCTTCGTCGGCGCGGCCGGCGTCCTGTGCGCCCTCTACCAGTTCTTCTACCTGCTGCGGGTGCGCCTCGGGGTGAGCCGGCAGCTCCGCAACCTCGATCGCCCGAGCAACGACAACCCGCTCGGGCGCGTGCTCACGACCTTCCGGGGCGACGCCGCGCAGGCCGAGGAGGAAGCGGAGGTGGTCGAGCTGCGCATCTCGGAGGCCGTGCTGCGCGAGGTGCCGCTGCTCGAGCGCTTCCAGGCCTTCCTGCGCCTCGCCGTGGCGGCCGGCCCGCTGCTCGGGCTCGTCGGCACCGTGGTCGGCATGATCATCACCTTCCAGAGCATCACCGAATCGGGCTCGAGCGATCCGCGGCTCATGGCGCACGGCATCGGAACGGCCATGATCGCGACCGTGCTCGGCCTCGGAATCGCCATCCCGCTGCTCTTCATGAACGCGGGGCTCGCGTCGATGTCGCGCTCGGTGGTGCAGATCCTCGACGAGCAGAGCACGGGCCTGCTCGCGGAGATGCTCGAGCGCGAGCGCGGCGGCCAGGGCGGAGGGTCGCGGCATGCTTGAGGGCGTCGGGGAGAGCCTGCTCTATCCCGTCACTGCCGTCCGGGATCTCATCGACGGGGGCGGTCCCTTCGTGATCTGGATCTTCATCTGCGGCGTCATTCTGTGGACGCTCGTGCTCGAGCGCTACTGGTACTTCTCCCGCGTCCTGCCGCGCGAGGCCGAGGCGATGCTCCAGCAGTGGCGGGCGCGGAGCGAGCACGACTCGTGGCTGGCGCGCAACATCCGCCGCGCGATGATCTCGCGCCTGAACGCCGGCATGACCGCCAACTTCCCTCTGCTGCGCGTGCTCGTGCCGCTCTCCCCGCTCCTCGGGCTGATCGGGACCGTGGGCGGCATGCTCGAGGTCTTCGACTCCATGGCCCTGCGCGGGTCGGCGGACGCGCGCTCGATGGCGAGCGGCGTCTCCCACGCGATGTTCTGCACCATGACGGGACTCGCCGTCAGCATCACGGGGCTCTACCCGGTCTTCTACTTCCAGTCGAGAGCCCGGCGGGAGACCGAGCTCCTCGCCGACAGGTTCACGTTCTAGATGCGGCTGCGCCGGCACTTCGACACCGAGGAGTCGACGGGGATCGACCTCGCGCCGATGCTCGACTTCGTGATGAACCTGCTGATCTTCTTCATCATCACGGCCGTATTCACCAAGGAGCTCTCGCTCCTGGTGAACCGCCCCGGCGCAAAGAGCGGCCCGGCGTCGGGGAAGGACACGGGCAGCATCATGGTCAACATCCAGCCGGGCGGCGAGATCTTCGTCGATCAGCGCCCCGTCGACATCCGGGCGGTGCGCGCCAACGTCGAGCGCCTGCACGCGATCAAGCCCGAGTGGGGGGTGATGGTCGTCGCCGACGAGAATGCCGAAGCGGGGCTGCTGGTGCAGGTCGTGGACCAGGTGAAGCAGGGGGGCGTCGACAACATCACGTTCGGCTCGTCCCGGTCGAGGTGACGGGGTGCCATGCGCTCGCAGCGCCACAGCACGGAGGGTGAGGAGCACGGCATCGATCTCGCGCCGATGCTCGACTTCGTCTTGAACCTGCTGATCTTCTTCATCATCACCACCTCCTTCGTGAAGGAGCCCGGCGTCACCGTGACGCGCGAGCAGGCCGAGATGGCGGAGAACGCCGAGACCGGGAACATCCTGATCGCGGTCCGGCCCAACGGCGAGATCTGGATGGATCGGAAGCAGGTCGACATCCGCGAGGTGCGGCCGCTGGTCGAGCGCCTGCACATCGAGCGACCCGAGGACACGGTGGTCGTGATCGCCGACAAGGCAGCGAAGGCCGGGATCGTGGGCCAGGTGATGGACGAGGTGAAGGCCGGCGGGATCAAGGACGTCGCCCTCGGGGCGGCTCCTCCGGGCGGCAAGTAGGCGCGCCCGCTTGGCGGCGGCGCAGCCCACGCGTTTCCGGTTCCCGCTCGCGGTCGTCGGAGCGGTCGCCATCTCCACGACGCTCTTCGGCTTCCTGCACGCGCTGATCTCGCAGCGCGGGGAGATCGCGGAGGTCACGGAGGCCGTGAAGATCGAGTTCACGCGGCTGCGCCAGGACACGGAGGTCGAGAAGAAGAGGACGGAGAAGGCCGAGCGCGTGAAGGCCGAGCAGGCCCCGCCGGCGCCGCAGCTCGCGCTCGCGAAGACCAGCCTCGACCCGAACGCGGGCGGGGACGCCGTCTCGGCGATCGCGACCCTCGTCGAGGCCCAGGCCCAGCAGATGGGCAAGTTCGGCGGCTCCGGCGGCGCCGACCGCGACGTGGTGCCCCTCGTGCGCATCGAGCCCGACTATCCGATGCAGGCGCGCCAGCGGAGCATCGAGGGCTGGGTGGTGGTCGAGTTCACGATCAGCACGGCCGGCACGGTGAAGGACGCGGAGGTGGTGGCCTCCGAGCCGGGGACCGTCTTCGACCGCGCCGCGGTCCAGGCCGTGCGCAGGTGGAAGTACAACCCCAAGATCGTGGACGGGAAGCCCGTCGAGCGGCCCGGCGTGAAGATCCGTCTCGACTTCGAGATGGAGAGTTGAGGCGTGTGCCGCGCTCTCCCCGCGCTCGCCGCCTGCGTGGCGCTCTCGCTCCTCGCCCCGAGCGGAGCGGCTCTGGCCCAGGGCTACGGCGGCGAGGCGGAGGCCCAGGCAGGCGCCCCCGCCGGCGCGCAGGAGCAGGAGGAGGAGAAGCCGGAGCGCCGCTGGGGCAGGAAGGACGCCGAGAAGTCGGGCAAGACGCAGACGGTCCGGGAGCGCACCGGCAAGCGGCTCAACAAGGCGATGGAGCACATCCAGGCGGAGCGCTACGCCGAGGCGGAGGCGGAGCTCGGAAAGCTCCGGGTCCGGGGCCTGAACGGCTTCGAGCGCGCCAAGTACCATCAGATCCACGCGCTGGTCGCCAACGGAAGGCGCGACCCGCAGGCGGCTCGCGAGCATCTCCAGCACGCGCTCGCGGAGGACGCGCTCTCGCCCGAAGACCAGGCGCAGGTGCGCTACCAGATCGCCGGGCTCTTCCTCGGCGAGGAGAAGTGGGCCGAGGCGGTGGACCACCTGAAGCAGTGGTTCGCGGTGACCGAGGCGCCGACCCCGACGGCCTACTACCTGTTGGCGCTCGCCTACTACCAGATGGAGGATCTCGACGCGGCCCTCGAGCCGGCGCGCAGGGCCGTGGATCTCGGCGATCCGCCGCAGGAGGGGGCGCTCCAGCTCCTGCTCGCGATCCGGCTCACGCGCCAGCTCTACGCCGAGGCCGAGCCCATCATGCTCGAGCTCGTGCGGCGCTATCCGAAGAAGATCTACTGGGTGCAGATGTCGACCCTCTACGGCGCGCAGGGCGACTACGAGAAGGCGCTCGTCTTCCTCCAGCTCGCCGATCGCCAGGGCATGCTGACGGAGGACGAAGAGGTGCGCCGCCTCGCCCAGCTCATGCTGGCCCGGGATCTGCCCCATCCTGCCGCGCAGCTGCTGGAGCGGGCGTTCGCGGAGAAGAGGATCGAGGAGGATTCGAACTCGTTCGAGCTCCTCAGCACGGCGTGGATCCAGGCGCGCGACTTCGACAAGGCCCTGGAGCCGCTCCGGCGGGCCGCCGAGCTCGCCCCCGACGGCAAGCTCTCGATCCGCCTCGCGCAGGTCCACCTCCAGCGCGAGGAGTGGGACGACGCGGAGAGCGCCGTTCGCCGCGCCCTCGAGAAGGGGGGGCTCCCGAGCCCCGGCGACGCGCAGATCCTGATGGGCATCACCTTCTTCAGCCAGAAGCGGCCGCAGGAGGCGCAGAGCTGGTTCGCCCGCGCGCGCGAGCACGCGGAGACGCGCGAGGAGGCGGACATCTGGCTCCAGCACATCGAGCAGCAGATGCAGGCGGGCGGCTGAGTGGAGGTCCGGCGGATCCTGGGTCACTCCCCCGGCCCCTCGGTCGCGGGGCGCGGAGTCTCGCCTGCCCGCACCGCCCAGCGCACCCACACCAGCCACGTCGACGCGACCATCGCGATCATCGTCACCTGCCAGAAGTAGATGTGCATGAACTCGAAGAGGTGTGGATAGTCGCGCCCGACGACGAGGAGCATGGCGATTCTCGCGAGGTTCATCGCGTAGATCATCGGGAAGCCGATCAGGAAGCCGAGTGCGATCCGGCCCCAGCCGGTCGGGAAGGCGAGCAGGGCCGCGGCCAGCAGCACCGCCTCGTAGACCCCGGTGCACTCGTCGATGATCGAGACGGGGAAGCGCCCGAAGGACACGACGTTGGGCTTCGAGAACCCGACCTCGGACAAGAAGAGGCTCATGGTCCAGTAGACGAGTTTGGCCGTGAAGGCCTCGGCGGCCGTGAAGTGGTCCCCGAAGCGGAGCCGCAGCGCGGGGTAGATCGCGGAGAAACCCGTGAGCAGCGCGAGGAAGAGGAACGCGAAGCGGTAGGTGGGGACCGACCAGAGCGATCCCAGGCGTTCGCCGAATCGGGTAGCGTTCGCTCCTCTCATCCGGTTAGCATACCCGGCTCGAGGCGCCGCCGACCCCCGGCGGGGGACACACCCGCGGCGGGAGCCAAGGGGGCAAGAAGCTCTGAGCCGAGCGACTCGCCCGCTGGGCACGCGGGTGCCGACGCGGCATCTCCTGCTCCTCCTGCTGCTCTTCTTCGCGCTGACCGTGCCCCTGTCGTGGTGGTGGCTCGACTCCGGACAGAGCTTCTACGCGCAGCTCCTCCTCGCGATCCTCGATCCGGTCTACGACGCGATGGGGCTGCGCCACCGGCGCGGGGGGCCCGCGTCGCCTCGCTTCGTGAGCCTCGTGTCGTTCGTCGTGCTGATGGCGATCACGCCGGGGATGGGCTGGCGGCGTCGCGTCCTCGGGGCGCTCGTGGGGATCGCCCTGATCGCCGCCTTTCACATGCTGCTCTTCGTCCTCGTCGACGCCGCGTACGCCGCGCTCGGGCGCGGCCGTCGGGCGCTCGCGAAGATCGTCCCGTTCTTGCTGATCAACGACGGAATCCCGTTCGTCGTGTGGGTCGTCTTCGCGCGGGGCTTCCTGCGCCGCGTCGTGCCGGGGCTCGGCGAACCCGGAGCTCCCGCGCCCGATCCTCCGCCCCGCGACGAGGGCTAGAAGGGGTCGCTCCGACACGCGGGTCCTCCGCCGTGGGGTCCCTCAGCGGCGGGCTCGCTCGAGGCGCCGTCGGACGCTCTTCCACTCCTCCTCGTCGACGCCCGGGCGCACCTCTTCGAGGACCGCGATCGCCGCTCGCTTCACCTCGATCCCGCGGGGAGCGCGGCTCACCCGGTCGATCAGCGCGAGCGCGTCGCTCGGACGATCGACCGCCACCAGCGCCTCGGCCGCGAGGATCAGGTCTTGCGGGTGCCTGGTGCTCTGGAGCATCTCCGCGGCGAGCGCGGAGCCCTCGGCGCGCAGGGCGGGATCCGGGCTCTCCGTCCGCCAGCGGACCCGCAGGCGCAGCGCCTCGATCCTGGCCAGATCGCGCGGGCCCGCTCCGGCCAGGCTGGGGTCGAGCGCGCGCAGCTCCTCCCACTCGCCGAGCGCCGCGTGCCGCCAGCCCCTCACCACCGCGGCCGCGGTGCCCGCGAGCGGCGAGGCCAGCTCGAGCGCTGCCGGATCCCCCGCCTCGATCCGCCTGCGCATGACGCGCAGCAGCCCGAAGCGCGCGGATTCCTGCGTCGGGTCCTCCGCGAGGACCCTGCGGAAGGTCGCGGCGGCGTTCTGCGGAGCGCCGTCGATCCGCGCCCAGCCGAGCGCGACGCGCCGCGTCGTCGGGTCCGGAACCGACTCCGCGAAGCGCAGCGCGCGCTCGCGAGCTCCGAGGGCCACCATCCGCGAGATCAGGTGGACCGGGTCGAGCCCGTCGCCGGAGAGCGGCTCGTATTTCGAGAAGAGCGGGTCTCCCCTGCGGAACGAGAGGGCCTTGCGGCCGATTCGGGCCGAGCGGGTCGCGAGCGGATTCTCGTCGTCCGTGAGCGGGGCGGAGGCGCCGGCGAAGTCGCGCGCATCCTCGGTCGCCAGTCCCCAGGTCGCGGCCACGTCCTCGGGCAGGTGCAACCCGAAGCGCGCGTAGTCGGCGGGCGCGCCGGCGAGCGCCCGCCCCGCCGTGGCCAGCGGATCGAGCGGGGCGTCGGAGGCCGCGAAGAGCACCGCGCCCCGCAGCGGCACGAAGAGCGAGACGTGGGGGAAGACCTCGAGCAGCGTCGCCACCAGGCTCCGCAGCAGGGGCTCGTCGACGAAGGCGAGCCCGATCCACTGGACGAAGACCCCGCCCGGCTCGAGGTGCCGCGCGACGAGCGAGAAGAACTCGCGCGTGTAGAGGTGCGACGCGCCCGCCGTCCAGGGATGGGAGGGCTGCGAGACGATGGCGCCGAAGCGGGCGTCCGTCAGCTGGAGGGCTCCCCGCGCGTCGTTCACGACCGTCCGCACGCGGGGATCGCGGAGGGGGGAGCCGTCGCGCCGGCCCGCGAGCGACTCGTGGGCGCGCAGCACCTCGTCCTCGAGCTCGATGACGGTGACTTCCCGCACGCTCGAGGGTACGGCCTCGACGGTGAGCCCGCCCCCGAAACCGATCACCAGCAGGTCGCGCAGATCCGGACGCAGGAGCACCGGCAGCATCCCGAGCCAGCGGGCGGGCTCCGCATCCGAGGGCGCGGGACCGCGAAGAGGGATGACCGATTCGGGCAGCCCGTTGGTCGTGAGCCGGAAGCCGCCGGGCTGTTCCAGCAGCAGGACGGTGGAGGAGCGCCCGACGCCGTAGTGCAGGACCTCGCCGCTCCAGCTTCCCGCGGTCATCAACATCGCGCTGTGTCGCAGGAGGGTCCAGGGGGGCTGCGCTCGGATCACGAGGATCAGGGCCAGGCCCGCCGTGGCGAGCCCGGCGACCGCCTTCGCGGCCGGTCGCATGGCCAGCGCCGCCGCGAGCGCCAGGGCGAGGTTGGTGGCGGCCGCGAGGCCGATGGTGCCTTCGAAGCGCAGCGCGGGGAGGAGCAGGAAGCCGCTGGCCAGCGCTCCCGCGATCGAGCCGATCGTGTTCCAGGCGTAGACGCGCGCGGCGGCGGGCCCCGCCTCCGTCTCGTCGCGCGCGAGCAGGCGCACGGCGAACGGGAAGACCGCGCCGATGCAGAGCGAGCCCGGGAGGAGCACCAGCGCGGCGATCAGCCCGTTTCCGGCGAGGGCTCCGGCGTGCCCGGCACCGAGAGCCGTGGCGAGCTCGGGAACGCGGTCCACGCCCGCGAAGGCGAGCAGCGAGAGCGCGGCCGTTCCGAGCTGCGCGAGCGCGAAGCCGCGCGCCGCGCGCGCGGGGCTGCGCGCGATGCGGGCGGCGACGGCGCTCCCGATCGCGATGCCGAGCAGGAAGGAGCCGAGCATCGTCGCGAAGCCCTGGATCGTGCCTCCGACCAGCTGGCCGACGAGGCGCGTCCACAGCACCTCGTAGGTGAACGAGACGGCGCCCGAGAGCGCCGTCATCGGCAACACCCAGTGGAAGCGGAGGGGGGGGAGCCGGCGCGCGCCCGGCGGCGGCAGCGGGGTGACGGGCCCCGCCGGCGCGCGGAACAGGAGCGCGGCGGCAGCGAAGACGAGGGCGTTCGTCGCCGCGCCGACGTACACGGTCGATCGCAGGCCCAGCTCGGGGAGCAGCACGAAGGCCGTGGCGACGGTCCCCACCACGGCGCCCAGCGTGTTCGTCGCGTAGAGAGTGCCGACGCGGCTGCCGACCTCCTCGTCCCGCCGCACGGCGTGTCGCGCCAGCAGCGGCAGCGTGGCCCCCATCAGGCCCGTCGGGACCACGAGGACGACGAACGCCGCCAGCACGTAGAAGAGCGCGGCGGAGACCTCGGCGGCGTCGGGTGGGACGCTGCGCCCGCCCATCGCCGCCGTCTGGAGCCAGGTCGCGCCACGGATCCCCCACGGCACGGCCAGCGCGCTCGCCGCGATCCCGAGCTCGAGGAGGCCGTACCAGAGGACGGGACGGCGGACGCGCGTGACGAAGCGGCCCGCGACGGTGGAGCCGGCGGCGAGGCCCGCCATGTACGCCGCGAGCACGCTCACGACCGCGAGCTCCGAGGTGCCGAAGACGAACTCGAACTCCCGGGCCCAGGCCGTCTCGTAGAGCAGCGCGGCGAGCCCCGAGAGGAAGAAGCACAGGAGCAACAAGGGGAAGCGCAGGGTGTTCTCCAGCGCCGGTCCGCTCCCTGGCCGGGCCGGGGCGACGGCGTTCCGACGGGGAGTCTACCCGGAGATTTCCCTTTCGGGTTGCGACCTTGACTCCGATACCCTCCGGGGTTCGGAGGTCAGCTCCGACGCCGCGATCGGGTAGCGGCCGCCTCCGGGATCGGGTAAGGGTTCCGCTCCCGAGGGCGCCCGTGGTCGTCGCGGGCGGGCAAGCCCCGATCGAGCGCCGAATCGAGCGTCGAACGGGCCACGAGGGGTGCCTGAGTTGAACGCCTTCGGGCGGCACGTCCGCCGCGCCGCTGCGCTCCTGCTGAGCCTCCCGGTTCTCTCCGTCCATCCGGCGCTCGCCGAGGAGGCGCCGCCCGCGGCCAGCGCGGCGCAAGCCGCCGAGGGATCGGAGGACCTGGCGCCGGAGCCCACCGCGAGCACCTGGCAGGACACGGTCGCCAAGGTGGTCGACGTCTTCCCCATCCGCGTGCTCGGCGCCTGCGCGACGGTGGTGGGTTTCGGCGCGTTCGTGGTTTCGGTTCCGCTCGTCGCGCCGGCTGGGCGGATGCAGGCGATCCGCGAGAGCTGGGAGTACTTCGTGCTCGGCCCCGTCGACTACACCTTCGTGCGACCCCTCGGTGAACTCTGATCCCATGGCCTGCGCCGGCTTTGCCTGCGCCTGCGCGTTTCACGCGCTCCTCTCGGCTCCGGCCGGGCCGGGTCGCCGGTAGCTCCCGGCGTAGGCCGGCGTCGCGATCCCGGGCGCGAGCCGCGGGTCGGGGAGCGCTGCTTCGGGAACGAGGTGCAGCGGGATCACGCCGGCCCAATAGGGCAGGGCGTGGTCCTCCTCCGCGTCGAGCGGCGGACCGCTCCGGACCTTGGCCGAGGCCTCGACGAGCGGGAGCGCGAGAACGCAGGTCTGCGCCAGCTCCTTCGCGCTCGGCCGGCGCGTGTCGCGCCAGCGACCGGGCGCCACGTGCTCGACGAGGGCGCGCATCGCGCGTAGCCGCGCCTCCGCCTCCTCGACGAGCTGCGCGCGCCCGAGCACCACGACCGATCGGTAGTTCATCGAGTGGTGGAAGGCGGAGCGCGCGAGCACGAGACCGTCGACCAGCGTCACGCTGACGCAGACCGGAATGCCGCCGGCGAGGCTCTGCAGCATCCGGCTGGCCGGCGAGCCGTGCAGGTAGAGCGTCTCGCCGTCGCGGGCGTAGGCGGTCGGGATCGCGAACGGCTGCCCCTCGGCCACGAAGGCCACGTGGCAGACGAGCCCCTCGTCGAGGATCGCGTGCACGGTCTCGCGGTCGTAGCGGCCGCGCTCGGCCCGGCGCCGCACGCGCGTCCGCGCGGTCGGGGCGAAGCCCTCGCCTCGGGTCCCGGATCCAGGCGGCGCGGCGGCCATCGCTTCCTCCTCCCGCGGCCCCGCGCCGGGCCGCGCGTGCGAGGCCTGGCGGGCGGGCGCTTATTTTGTAACAATACAATAAGGTGAACGTTCTAGATCGTAAGTATATCACGGCCATCACGGCCATCACGGCCATCACGGGATCGGGCGCCGTCGAGATCGCGCGCAGCGTCGAGCGGGCCGTGGGCGAGGGGCGCCTCGCCCCCGGGGCGCGGCTCCCGACGGTCCGCGCGCTCGCCCGGGCGCTCGGCGTGAGCCCGACCACGGTGGCGGCGGCCTACCGGGGCCTGCGCGGGCGCGGCGTGCTGCTCGCGGCCGGGCGCCGCGGGACCCGTGTCGCCGGCGAACCGCCGCTGCGCACGCGCATCGCCGCGCCCGTGCCGAAGGGGGTCCGCGACCTCGCGAGCGGGAACCCCGACCCGGCGCTCCTCCCCCAGCTCGGTCCGGCGCTGCGCCGGACCCCGGCGAAGCACCATCTCTACGGGGCGCCGAACCCGGTGCCGGAGCTCCTGCGCCGCGTCGCCCGCGAGCTCGGAGCGGACGGGATCCCGCCCGGACGCATCGCGGTGGTGTCGGGCGCCCTCGACGGGATCGAGCGCGTGCTCGAGGCGCAGCTGCGCCCGGGCGACCGCATCGCGGTCGAGGACCCGGGCTTCACGGGCGTCCTCGACCTGTGCGCGGCGCGCGGCCTCGAGCCGCTCCCGGTGCAGCTCGACGACGAGGGGCCGCTGCCGGAGAGCCTGGCGGCGGCGCTGGCGGCCGGAGCCGAGGCCTTCGTGCTGACGCCCCGCGCGCAGAACCCGACGGGCGCCGCGCTCTCGCTGCCGAGAGCGAAGGCGCTGCGCGCGGTGCTGCGCCGGCACCCGCGCGCGCTCGTGATCGAGGACGATCACGCCGGCGCCGTGGCGGGAGCGCCGGCGCGGACGCTCTGCGCAGCGCGGCGCGAGCGCTGGGCCGTGGTCCGCTCCGTCGCGAAGGCGCTCGGCCCCGACCTCCGCGTCGCGTTCCTGTGCGGCGACGCCGCGACGCTGGCGCGGGTCGAAGGGCGTCAGCAGATGGGGCTCCGCTGGGTGAGCTTCCTGCTCCAGCGCCTGACCCTCGAGCTCGCCACCGACCCGGCGGCGCGGGCGGTGGTGCGGCGCGCCACCCGGACCTACGCGCGGCGGCGCGACGCTTTGCTGCGCGCGCTCGCCGCCCGCGGAGTGGCGGCTCACGCGCGCTCGGGCCTGAACGTCTGGGTCCCCGTCCCCGAGGAGGGCGCGGTCGCACAGCGCCTGCTCGCCCAGGGCTTCGCGGTGGCGGCCGGCGAGCGCTTCCGCATCCGCAGCGCACCCGCGATCCGCATCACGACGGCGGCGCTCGAGACCGCAGCGGCGCCGCGCGTCGCCGACGCGGTGGCCGCGGCGCTCGGCGCGGGCCGGCCGGGCGCGGCCGCCTGAGCGCGCCCTGGCCGCGTTTCTCACCAGGGCGGGCCGATGCGTCGCCAAGGTCACGCCCTGGTGAGAAACGCGGGCTGGCTACGGCCGGCGCTCGCGCGGGTCGGGATTCGGATCCGAGAAGCGGTAGCCGACGCCGCGCACGGTCTCGAGGATCGCGCGCGCGCTGCCGAGCTTGCGGCGGATGCTCTTCACGTGCGCATCGACGGCGCGCTCGCTCTGGCCCGCGCCCGGCCCGCGCAGCCGCTCGATCAGGTCGCGGCGGCGCACGACGCGCCCCTTCTCGGCGACGATCGCCGCGAGGACCCGGAACTCCGTCGGCGTGAGCGCGATCCGCCGGCCCTGCACCTCGACGCGTCCGGCGCCCGAGTCGATCAGGACTCCGCTGGCGCGGGCGCCGTCGTCCCGAGCGGGCCCCGCGGCCTCGTCGAAGGCGCGCAGCAGCGCGCGCACGCGCACGGCGAGCTCCGGGGCGTAGTAGGGCTTGGCGAGGAAGTCGTCGGCGCCGGCCTCGAAGGCGAGCACGCGGTCGATCTCGCTCGCCTGCGCGCTCACCACGAAGACGGGCGTGCGCGCGGTCGCGGGGTTCTCGCGGATCATGCGCAGGAGGCCCAGGCCCGAGAGGTCGCGCAGGTAGAGCTCGATCAGCACCAGGTCGAAGCGCTCCGCGGCGAGGGCGCGCAGCGCCGCGTCGGCCGTCGCCGCGCCGGTGCAGAGGACGCGCAGGCCGACGCTCTCGCCGGCGTGCCGGAGCGAGTCGGGATCCGAATCGACGACGAGGATCCGCTTCGGGCCCGCCACGCCGATCCGACCCCCTGCACCTTGCTGGATTCCTGCGAGGGAACCACTCCTTCGTTGCGAGCCGATGGCGCCCGTGTGGGATTCTTGTGGCGAATCGGTGACGGCGCCCGCGGGGGGATTCCTAATCGCCGGTGGACGCGGTCGTCCCGGCCGGTGCGAAGGCGTGATCGATCGCGGCGCGAAGCTCCCCGGCGACCTCCGGGGTCCATCGGCCCTGGAAGAGCAACCGGCCCTCGTTCGTCTGCAGCAGCACGGCGGGGAGCGGAGCCTTGGCGGAGAGCAGGGTCTGGGTGTAGGACTCGGCCAGGAAGTCGAACAGGAAAGGCACGGGCCACCCGAGCGAGCGCAGGCGCTCGGCGAGCTTCTCGTCGGGATGCTGGCCCTCCGGGAAGAGGACGGTGAGCACCCCGTGGCGGTCCCGGAGCGGGGCGAGCGCGGCCGCGAGCTCGACGAAGCTCGCCGCCCCCGGGTCGGCGAAGACGCACAGGAAGCCCGGCCGCTGCATCGTCGCGGGCAGGCCGAAGGCAGCCATACGCTCCGCCCGGGGATCGAGCAGCTTCGACCCGATCGCGACGGCGAAGTTCGGACCCATCTTGCCTTCCTCGCCCCGCCGGATGCGATTGGCGCGCTCGAGGAGGTCCGTGACGCCCACGGGGACCACGTGCTGCCCGTCGCGCCCGAAGTCGATCCGTGCCCGCCCGGACTCCTCGACGCGGACCAGGACCCCGCGGGCGCCCGCGTCGAGCGGCCTCTCCCGTGCCTCCGGCTTCCAGCGCTCGACCAGCGCGACCTGATACGGCCAGAAGCGTTCGCTCGCGAGGAGGTTCTCCGGCGTCACCACGGGCGCATCGCGATCGGCCACATCGTGTGCGGGAAGATCCCCGGGCGTGGGTTCGCGAGCTTCTCCGCGGAGCGGGACGGCGACCCCCAGCGCGAGGGCCAGCAGCCAGAAGAGCCTGCGCATCGATCGTCCTCTAGCAGAAAGTAGAGCCGCCACCCGTTGGGGTGGCGGCTCACGGTTCCCCGGCAGCTGCAGAAGTCAAGAGCGGCGGCGGCGTCCAACGATGTGGCAGCTTCCGAGGAACAAGAGACCGGTAGCGGCCTGGATGGTAGAGCTCGGCTCGGGAAGCAGCACGATCGCCACGTTGTCGATGATCGGCTGCCCGACCGAGGGGTCCAGGCTCACGCGCACGAAGGCCGTGTCCGTGACGGCAGCCGTCAGGGGTGCGCTGAAGCGCGTGTCGGTGGTCGTGAGATTGAACGTCGTCATCGGGCTGTAGCTGATGCCGTCCGTCGAGAACTCGACGTCCACGGCCGAGCTGCCGGAGAAGGTCCTGCCGCCGAGGCTCAGCTCCCAGTGGTTGCTGGGCGGGGGCGCGACGCCGAGGTCGGCCGAGAAGACGGCCAGCGCCGACTGGGGAGCGGTGACCCCGATCAGACTGAAGAACGGCTGCCCCGCGCTCTGCAGCGCCGTCCGCGCGTCGAAGGGAACGTAGCCGGGGGCCTCCGGAGCGCTCCGGTTCGAGGCGAGCGACCCTCCGGTCAGGGCCGCGCTCGGGACGAGCGCCGGATTCGCCGAGGTCGGATCGACGGACGTCGAGCCGAAGCTCCCGTCGAAGTAGGCGGTCCCGAAGACTGCGGCCGGCGGTCCCGCGCCGGGGGCGGCGGCCCGGCTCGAGTAGTTCGCTCCCAGCGTATTCGAGGGGATCAGGGCGCCGCTCGTGATCATGCGCCCGTCGCCGATGTACTGGGAGAAGTCCCAGCCGGCGATCGTCTCGGCCTGCGCCGAGCCTGCCAGCCAAACCACGATCGTCGCGATCGAGGTGATCAGCGGTCTCGTTCTCATGATGTGGGGTCCTTTTCCTTCCCGGAGTTCTCTCGTCCAGGTTTGCGTGCGCGCTCGGGTCGCTGCCCGAGGCGGCCCCGATTCAGTTCGAGAGCAGGCCCGCCATGCTGAGAGCCGTCCAGCCGGTCGTCCAGATCCCCGGCACGGCCGGCGCGGTGCTCGCGAAGGCCCCGCGGTAGGTCGCCGCCGGGTCCAGCCCGAAGAACACCGGCATGGGGCCACCCAGGCGGCAGTTCGGGCTCGGGGAGTTGATCGGACGCGGGTCGATCGGCGAGCCCAGCAGGCTCGCGTCGAGCTTGCCAGCCAGCCCCGTCGGCACGAACGCGCCGTTCTCGTTCACCAGACCGCTGAACTGGGCGGGCGTAGCGGCGTAGCAGTTGGCGCTGACCACCGGGGGGGCGCCGAGGGCGAGCGCCTCGGCGTCGCCGTTGGCGATCGCCACGTCCTCGCACGGAAGGCTCAGCGCGCCGACGTTCTGCCAGGTCGACGAGAGCACGGAGGCGATGCCCGCCGTCACGTTCTGGCAGGTCTGGTAGCCCGGTGCACCTCCGTCGCCGGGCGGATTCGGGATTTCGAAGCCGCGAGCCGTCCCGGTGTTGACGACGATGCTGTTCAGCATCTGGCCCGCGTAGCCGTTGCGCATCATGACGCCTTGATTGGCGGCTGCCGGGGAGACGGAGGGGTTCGGTCCGTCCGGCGTGGAGCCGATCGCCGTCAGGTTGTAGACGGCGGCGCCCGAGAGCGGCCAGGGAGCCGGGTTGGGCGGCAGGACCGTCGACGGGGGCCCGACGAGGTTCACGTTCGAGCAGACCTCGTTGAAGTCGTCGCCGTCCCACTCGCCGGCCCTGTCGCCCGACGCGCTGCCGTAGAGCGCGCCGCTGTTCTCGTTGAAGTAGGGCATCAGGCCGAACAGGAACTGGTTGGCTCCGGTGTAGCCCTGGTCGAGGTCGAAGGTGTCGTCGCCGGCGTACGCGACCATGAGGTTCCGGCCGTTCACCGTGCCGCCGAACCACTCGATGCCGTCGTCGAAGTTCGCATAGACCTCGACGAACTCGAAGACCGTGCCGTCTCCGACGCCCCCCAGGGTCACGCCGTTGAGCTCGTTGCTGTTGCCGATCTCGTCGCCCGCGTGGCGGACCGAGACGTAGCGGAGCGAGCCCGAGTTGTCGTGCGCCTCGACGCCGCCGTAGGCCGCATCCGCGACCGGGAAGCCGGGGACGGTGAGGCCCTCGACGATGTTCAGGCCCACGCCGAGACCCGCGCAGTTGCCGACGTTGATCGGAGCCCTGCCGAGCACGACGAGGCCGCCCCAGAGGGCCACGTTGGCGGTGCCCGCCGGGTTGAGCGGCGAGAGCGGGTGCTGCTCGCAGTCGTCATCGAGGAACGCGTCGCCGGGGACCCAGGCATCCTCGAAGCCGTCGCTGTTGTCGTCGTCGGCGATGTTGTCGCCCGGAGGCAGCAGCGTCACGTTGTTCACGTTGTCGACCGCGGCGGTCGTCATGACGATCGGGAGGTTGGAAGCGCCCTCGGCGCGGATGCGACCCGACTGGGTGACGACCAGGGCGCCCGGGCTGCCGGCGATGACCCCCGGGATCACCGGACCGGTGCGCGGCTGACCGCGGATGATCGTGCCGGGGGTGATGGTGAGGGTGGCGCCGCTCTTCACGAAGATCGGCTGCTGGAGGATGATCTCGCCACTCCAGGTCGTGTCCGCCACGATGTCGGCGCCGACGACCGTCTCCGGATCGGACGCCCCGCAGTCCTGGGCGCGCGCGTTCCCGGCGACGGCGACGAGTGCGAAGGCGAGCGTAGCAGTGAGCTTCTTCTGCATCGTTGTCGTCTCACCCCTCTGGGTTGTTGGTGGTCTCGCGTCGCCGAGATCAGGCCAGCGGCGACGTGGCGAGCCTACGCAGCGGCGCGAGAAAGGTCTTCCGATCTGCGGCCATGCACCGGCGGTTTGCGGACATCCCGTCGCGAAGCTTGGGTGACGAAGGTCGACGGCGAACCGTGGTCTCGGCGCGCCCCGTGCCCGCGCTGGCGCCGGGGCGCACCTTCACCCGATCTTCAACGGATTCACGGGAGGTTCACGCAGGCGCCGCGGTGCTGCGATGGGCGGCGCGGTGGCCGGCTAGAACGCGTACTTGAGCTGCAGCTTGAAGTCCCGTCCTTCCTTGACGGAGCGCTCGGCGATCCTCTCGGAGGTCTGGTAGGGATCGTAGACGATCCGGCGCGTGCTGTCGGTCAGGTTCTTGAGCTGCACGCTCAAGGTGAGGCCGTGCCAGATCTCCTGGCTCACGATCAGGTCGAGCTGGCCGTAGCTGTCGACGTAGCGGTCGGGAACGTAGGACTGGGTGACGCCGTTCGGCCCGATGAAGACGCTGCCGGCGGCGTCGAGCACGTCGCTGATCGCGTACCAGGCGAGGGTGGCCCTGGTCCCCCAATCGGGTTGCTCGAAGGTGATGTCGGCGTTGACGATCCACTCGGGCTGGCCGAAGAGGCGCCGGCTCTCGTCCAGGCTCGTGAACTCGGCCGAGCCCCCGGGCGTGACCCCGAAAAACGGCTGCGCGCGCGCCAGCTCGGCGTCGATCCGGTCCACCCGGGCGTGGATGTAGGTGTAGTTGGCGCCGGCGGTGAAGTACTCGGCCCAGTGGGAGCCGAGCAGGTCGTCGAGGAAGACGAGGTTCTTGCGGGCCTCGACCTCGATGCCCCAGACCGTCGCCTCGTTCGGGTTGTTGAAGAAGGTCCGGAAGAGGGCGCTCGACGCCTGCTCGAAGTTGAGCGGGTTGCGGATCACGATGCTCTCGATGGGATCCTGGATGGTCTTGTAGAAGCCGCTCACGGCGATGAGGTCCGCGAAGTCGCCGAAGATGTACTCCGTGCGCAGGTCGAAGCTCTCGACCGGGGAGAGCTTCAGCTGGGGGTTGCCGACGATCAGGTCGTCCGAAGCGGGCTCGACGGAAACGTAGTAGCCCATCTCCCGGAAGGAGGGCCGCGCCACCGTCTTCGACCAGGCGCCCTTCAGCGAGAGCCCCTCGAGCAGTCGTACGGCGAAGCCGGCGGTCGGGAGGAACTCGAGTTCGTCGATCTCGCCGTTGATCAGCGACTCGATCTGCGCCCGGTTGGTCAGATCGACGCAGGTCTTGCCCGGATTTGCCGCAGTCGGGCACGGGGTGGTCGGGACGTTGATCCCGAGGAGGTCGGAATTGAACGTGGTTCCGGCCACGGTTTCACCCCGGGCGGGGTTGTCGAGGTGATCGAAGAGCAGGAAGCGGGTCGGAAAGGTCTCCGGCCCCCCGTAGGGGCTGTTCGTGCCCGTGAACGCGTCGTTGCGCGAGTCGATGAAGATCTTCTCGAGGCGGAAGCCGCCCAGCAGGTCCCACTTCTCGAAGAGCGTGGCCTTGGAGCCCAGGTTCCACGCCCAGATCTCGCGGGTGGCGTCGGTCTCCTGCTTGCGCATCCCGTTGGGCTGGCCGTTCGGCAGCAGGTTGAGCCGGGTGAACGATAGCCGACCGAGCTCTCGCTGCGTGGCGCCCCTGAGCGCGATGTTCGACGACCCGCCGCCCGTCCACGTGGGGCTCTCGAGGAAGCTCGAGTCGACGCCCCGCGTGGCGTGCTCGTACCAGCCGCCGCTGGTCAGCGCGAGCGTCACGGCCTCGGAGACGGCCCTGGTGTAGTCCGCGTCCATGCGGCCGAAGCCCTGGTTCTCGTCGACGTCGACGTCGTTGTAGAAGGGGCGACTGCTCGCGGCGAACACCCCGGGCCCCAGCGCGGCGGACGTGGAGGGGCCCGTCGCCGGCTGCTCCACGTCGTCCGGTTCGTAGAAGTATCGCAGGCCGCGAGCCTTCTCCTCCTGCGTGGTGTGCGCATAGTTCGCCGCCCAGCCGACGTGCAGGCCCGGCAGCGAGTCGATCCAGTGCTCCCCGTTGACCTGCGCGACCAGCAGGTCGCGCTCGCGGTCGAACGACTTGCTCTCGTAGAAGTCGGTGAACCAGAGCGGGCCCCTGCCGGGGCCGTCGTTCGCCGACTCACGCGACCCCCGGAAGACCGCGCTGTTCGTGGCGTTTCCTCCTCCCAGCGGCAACCAGAGACCGGGCTGAATCTCCCCTCCAGAGTTGGCGAAGACGCTGTAGTGGAAGCCCGGCAGGAAGCCGTGTTCCTTGAGCTGCACCGTCTCCTGCTCCTTCCGCGTGTAGAAGGTCGAGGTGTCGATCCGGTGGTTGCCCGCCTGGTCCAGGTCGAACCCGAGGCCGAGATACCCGGTGCTCTGCACCGAGCGCTCGCTGGTGGTCAGGTCGAAGCGCCCGCCGCTGAGCCCGAGCTGTCCCGACGTGAGACCTCCCGGGATCGTGACCGGCTGGCCGGGCAGACACTGCTGGGCCGAGTTGTTGCACGGCCGCGGCTCGCGCGCCTCCTGGAACCCCTCGGCCGTGTCGTAGTCGACCTCCCAGTTGAGGAGCGCCTTGTAGCGGAGCTCGTGCCCGGCGAACTCCGTGCGCCCGCCGACCACGCCGCCGTACTCCTGCTCGATGGTGCTGGTGCCCTGGGTCTCCTTGCCGATGGGGGATTCGTCCTCGAACGCGAGGAAGCGGTCGATCGCGTTCGTGTTGAAGCCGGCCTTGGCCTTCAGCGCCAGCTCGAAGTCCTCGGGGTACTCGGTCGTCACGACGTCGATCGAGCCGCCGGAGGAGTTGCTGGGCAGGCCCGGCGCGAAGGTCTTCGCGACCACCAGGTTGCTCACGACCTCGGACGGGAAGAGGTCGAGCTGCATGGACTGGCGGTCGGGGTCGGGGCTCGGGACGGGGGCCGAGTTGAAGGTCGTGCTGCTGTAGCGATCCTCGAGCCCCCGGATCACCGCGAACTGGCCCTCCACCACGTTGACGCCCGCGACGCGCTTGAGCCCTTCGGCGACGTCGGTCGCAGCGAATTTGGCGAGTTCTTCCGCGCTGAGCACGTTCAGCAGCTGGTCGGAATCGACCCGGAGCTGGAGGGACTCCATGGCCACCTCGGAGCCCACGACCAGGAACTCCTCGATGTCGGAGCTCGTGTCGGCTGCCTTCTCGCGGGGCAGCGGGGGAAGCGGGAAGTCCGCGCGTTTCGCCTGGCCGGGCTGCACCGAGAGATCCGTAAGCTTGGAATCGAGGTAGCCCGACTTGCGGAAGCCGAGGCTGTAGGTCCCGGCCGGAACGAACCCGAACTCGAAGGTTCCGTCCGCTCCGGTCTCCCGGACCTCCTGCCGGGGCTCGCTACCGTCGGGGGGCGCGGGCCAGATCACGACGACCGTCGCGCCCGCGACGGGGGTGCCCGTCTTTCCGTCGAAGACCTGACCGAGGATCGTCCCCTCCCCGGGATCCGCAGCGTGTGCGACGCGTCCTTCCGCCGCGCCGAGGAGGACCGCTGCGAGCAGGATGCGGATGATCGTCGTGAGGCCCGCCGGCAGCGACCGGGGGGAGGAGATCGAGTTCGTGTTCATATCATCCGGAGGACTGCCCTAACTGTATTGGGAGCCCGGGAGGGAGCTTCGACGTTCCTGGGAGGAGATCGGGGCGATCCGGTGACGAACGCGCGAACGCCGGGTGTCCGGGCTACCTGCCCGCGGCGTTGGCCGCTCCGACGGTCACTTCCTCGATCCCGCCCTGCTTCACCTCGTCCATCACCTGGGCCAGGATCCCGGCCGGCGCCTGCTTGTCGCCGATCACGACCACGCTGTCGTCGGGCCGCTCGACGTGCAGGCGCTCGACGATCGGGCGCACCTCGCGCAGGTCGACCGGGCGGCGGTCCATCCAGATCTCCCCGTTCGCGCGGATCGCGATCAGGATGTTGCCGCTCTCG
>CAZUYC010000005.1:0-51645 GCA_964624475.1 uncultured Spirochaetales bacterium
CTCAGGAATCGATGCCTGAGCACTCTCGATAATCTCAACAGGTACAACGGTGCCCTGCCCAACCACCGGCTCAGCCACGACGCGGTGCTCCGTATGCACGCTCCTCGGCGCGCCTTCGGCCCCAATCGGTTCGATACCGCGTTCAGCTAACGTCTTCATGAGGTCGTCCAGGATGTCCTTGCGCCGCCGGATGAAGGCGGAGGCGAAACACCGCCAGAACACCCAACCGGCGCGCTCCAGGACGCGCTGGCGCTGCATGTCGTCGGCCCACTTGTCCGCGCCGTGGTACTTGTCGCCGTCGCATTCGACCGCCAGCCGCGCGTCGTTGTGTCCCTCAACCACCATATCAATGCGATATTGGCCGACCCGCCCGTGTGGGGTGATCCAGTAGCCACGCTGCGTTAGTTCGTCGTACATGTCGCGTTCGAAAGGGGACTCGCAAAGTGTGCGCAGATCCTCCACGCGGAGCTCATCCTGAGCGAAGGGTGTCGCGAAGTGCGCGATGAGACTGCGCCGCAACCGGTCCGCTTCGCGCAGATGCTCCAGTGCCACCGAGCGCACCAGGTACATTCGGTCCCTCGCGCGCGAAGCCGCCACGTTGAAACGCTGGGCGAAAGTATCGCGGGAGAGCGGCGCACCGACCTCGTTGGGCGCCGACACCATCGAGAGAAACATGATGTCCCGCTCTTTGCCCTGGAACGTACGTGCATCGCCACAAGCGATGCGATGGCGCTGCATTACTTCCGGCCCGAGTTCGTCGGTCAGCCGCTCCCATATCAACAGAGCCTGTTTGTCGGCGAGCAGCGAGACGACCCCGATGGAGCGCCCGCCCATGTTTGGGTCAGACACAATGGCCTTGATTTCATCGACGATGAATCGCGCCTCTGGCAGATTGACGTCGCCACTGCGGTAGCCGTCTTCCACCACCACGTCGATGAGGGGCGGGTCGAGCCGCTCGGATGCTTTGGGCATGCGCAGTGGCCGGAGCTCGTGATTGTAGAACTCGCGCTTGGAGTACTCGATGATGGGGCCGACACAGCGGAAATGCTCCTTCAACATCACCGCGCTTTTGGCAAAGACTACTTTGAACAGGTCATAGATGGAGCGCTCCGGCGACATCTGCGGGCGATAGGTTTCCACCTGATCGCCGAGGAAGCGACTCATGAGGCTGCGAATCTTCTCCTCCTCGAGACCGACGCCTTCGGGGGAGACTTGCTTGTCGTCGCCGACGATGAGCACTTTCTTCGCCCGTAACAAGGAAGGCAATGCCGGTAGGTCCGATTGCGACGCTTCGTCGATGACGACGAGGTCGAAGCAGCCCAATTCTGCAGGCAGCGATTCGGACACGCGGTAGTGCGGCATGATCCAGCACGGTACTGCGGGGTTCGCCTGCGATGCTGCCATACGCGCATCTTGCCGATAGCGCACCGCGCGCTTGCCAGTGCCCTTGCCGATTTTCTGAATGGCGTTGAGATACGCCTGCAGAGCGGCCCGAATGCTGGGCGAAGCATTCTCCGCGAGTTTCAGCCACGTCCGCTTCACTACGATATCGCGATAGGCGCGCGACAAATCGCTCTCCACTTCGTGGCGATCCTTCGCCAACCTCTTCAGCACTTCTTGTGCGTCAATCGATTCGAGGTAGGTGGCCAGGCGCCTCAGGCGCCAAGCGGTGCGCCAGTTGTCCGGTAGAAGGCCATCCGCCGTGCTCTCAAGCGGTCGCTTGAGTGACGCCGCGTACTTAGGCGCCCCCGAGGCCTCAACCTTGCCGCAACCCTCACGCAGGGCGGCGAGATGCGTGCCCAGGCCCAGTACGCGAGATAGCTCCGCCATCCGCGCCGTCCACTCAGCCTGCATCCGGGCGTCTTCAATCTCAGGGTTGCCCAGCGTCTCCGCGAGAAACCGGCGAATGTCCTCTATGACGCGGCCAGTCCGGCCTTCCAGTACTTTCTGAAAGCGCTCCTTGTGAGCCCAGACGTTGGCGAGTCGGTTCTTGGTGAGGTGGTGCCGCAGTGCCTTCTCCAGCTCAGCGAGTCGCTGCGTGTCATCCGCCAACTCGCGGACATGAGCCCAGTTGGGGAAAACGAGAGAAGCAGCGGCGCAGAGTTCTCCTTCCGCCTTCACTACGCCCTTCACCTTGAGGTAAAGGGCGTAGCCTTGGGCGGCGGCCAGGCCGCTTTCCGGCTGGTCCCTCGGTACGGCTTCAAGTTGAAGCTCGGGGGCAAGAGCGTTCCAGCGCAAGGCCAGCTCGCGCAAGCATTTCAACAGCCCCAGATGCTCGCCGACATGCTTCCAACTCTCGGCGTTGGCAGGGGGATTGCCGAGAACGCGAATGCTGTCCAGCTGCTTCTTCTGGGCGGCCCTGCCGAACAGTCCTTTCAGACCAAAGGGCCTCTTGCCCTCGGCGAGATTGCTCACAGCCTCCACGATCTCGGTATCAATCTCGATGCCCGCAGGCGTGGCAACCGGCCGCTCAAGAAACGTCTTGCGCCGGTCGACAGCCTGCTCAAGCTCGGCGCCGAGGGCTTCCAGAATCGGCACCAGGTTGTCGTCCCCGCCGCGCCGCAGACGTTCGCGCATGGCGACGGTCCAGGGTCGATGCGCCTGCACGACTTCATCGCGTAGGCGCTGGAGGGCTTCGATGTCCGTGAGGAGTTTCTGAGCGAGAGCGAGCGTCTCCTGGCTCGAATCGGCGAGCGCCGGAACGTCGCCGTTCTCCACGCCCTGTTTCAGCTTTTCGAACTGGGACAGATCCTGGTGGACTTCGAGCAGTGCCTTGGAGTCGGGAAACTCCACGAGTTGCGGCAGCGACGCATCGAGGTAGTCGATGTCTTCGCCTAGCGCACGCCTTGCCTCCCGTAGCCGCACAACATCCGCGTCCAAGAACTGCGGGGCGAACTCGGGAGTGATTCCAAGCGTGTCGGGAATCCACTCAAACTGGTCGACGTTCCTGACCACCTCTCGCGCCGCGTCTTGAGGGTCGATCTCCTCGGTTTCCAGCGTGACCTTGGCGAGGTTCCGCTTCGCCCATTCACCAATCTTGCCGTCAATGCTCGCAAGCTTGCCGTGGAGGGCATCAATGGACTCCGCAAGATGGTTGATGGCTCTCGCGGTGCCGGCGCGGTCGAGGCCCTGCACCTCGGAGGCAATCTTCTGGATGGCGTGCTCGAACTGCTTCATCCCTTCCTGTTCGCTCGTCAGCAGCGAAATGGCGAGCGGACGGATTTCCTCGGGAAGCTGGTCCTGCAGCACCGCCAATGCCGGATCCTTCATGGAGGTCACGAGCACCCGCTTGCCCTCCGCCAGGTAGTGACAGATGACGTTGGCGATGGTGTGTGTCTTGCCCGTGCCAGGCGGACCCTGCACGACGACGCCATCGGAGTCATCCAACAGCTGGATGATGCGGACCTGCTCGTCGTTAAAGGCCTTGGGGAAGTAGAGGTCACGCGCCTTCTTGCCGCTCGTGCTGCCCTGTGATTGGTATGAGGCGGAGACACCACGGAAAATGGGCAGTTCGACGACCGGGTTTGATGTGTCTGGGTCGGTCACGACCGCAGCCACTGCGGGCGGGTAGGACTCGGCCTCTTCGGCGCGTTTCTTCAGCTTTTCCAGGTCCTGCAGAAACAGGCTGTTGGTGCGCGGACGCGCAAAGAGCACCCACGTGTCCGTGACTTTGAGCTTGTCGTCGGACTTGGGCAGCGTCCGGTCGTCAGCCGACACTTCGTTCGGCCAATAGATGCCGTTCGCGTCAAGGTTGGTAGCCGCCGTGCGAAGCAAGGGCTCGAAGGTTCCGCGGTCGTACGGAGAAAAGGTCGTCGTAGCCTTCCCGAAGAACTCCTTCGCCGCTTTCTCCAGGTCGGCAACGCCGGGGTTGTCGACGGATGCGTACCAGTCGAGCTCGATGCGAGCATCGACATCCCGAGGTCGGATTTCCACTTCGGCCGTCACAGGGTTGAGCGACACTTCGGCCAGCCGTCCTACCAGGGGATAGCTCACGGTGGCGCCATTGGATCTCCAGATGCCGAGCCCCACGCCCCAGGCGAGTTCGAGTTGCGCTTCGACGATGCCGCCCTCGAGCTGCTGCTTGAGCGTGAAGAGCTGGGAGTAAAGGCGGATGGTCTTGCGCCGGAGTTTCTCTTCCTCGGCCCAGGGGCGCCACTTCGTGTCGAGGTAGGTGGCGAACTGGGCCTGGACGAGGGCACACCTGTCGTAGTCGGAGAGCATGACCGTCGTCTCGGGGGCGATGATCGGTTTGCCTTGCTCCGGTGAACTTGCCGATGAACAATGTGTGCCCTCTGCAATCAGGCTTGCGCCGTCCGTGGCCTCGCGCAGCCGCGGCTCTTCCGTTGGCCCCTGCGTCATCTGCACCCAGGGTCGCAGTACCGCGCTGGCAATATCCGGTGGCCTCATCTCGTGCAGCCGCTCAACGGCAAGCCAAATCTCGTCCTCGCTCTCGGGGCCGTTGACGTTAAGTCGGATGCCCGGCAGTCCTTGGATCTCGTGCTCGTAGAGTGCGAAGAGACCGTGTGCGGCAACGGTAGCGACTGGCTTGCCCCGCAGCCGCGCGGACTGCTGAGAGAATTCGATGAGGGAGAGAAGCCGAGCCTTTTCCACGTTCATGAGGCTTCCCATGTCATTGGCCGGGGCTTTCACACCATCGCATTGTTGTCGCCCTCATCACGCGTCAGGTGCGCCTAACGTGTATTGGACAGACCTGTATAAACACCGCGAGCGCGGCGAGGCGGTCTGCCTATTGTGGTTGGGAAGGGACTGTGCAGGCGACGCAAAGCGCCGTGAGTCCAGGAGATGCCGCGCGACGAGCGCCAAGCGAGGCTCCTCGTTGGACGGATCTGCCTAAGACCCGACGCAGCCCAGACGCTGTCGTCGTCACCCTCGCGGAGAGGTGACGTCAGGATCGTGCCGAGAGGAGCCGAGGTGCGCATCATCTCCCTTCGAGGAGGCGGTCGGCCGGTGACTGGACGCCGGCGGGGCCGCGGTTCAGGACGTGGGTGTAGATCATCGTCGTAGCGACGTCCTTGTGGCCGAGCAGCTCCTGGACCGTGCGGATGTCGCTGCCGTCCTCGAGAAGGTGGGTCGCGAAGGAATGGCGAAAGGTGTGGCAGGTAGCGCGCTTCGGGATGCCGGACGCGAGGACCGCCCGGCGGACGGCGTGCTGGACCACGGTCTCGTGCAGGTGGTGGCGGCGTCTCTGGCCCGTCTCGCGCTCGACGTAGTGTCGTGTGGCGGGAAAGACCCACTGCCAGGGCCATTCGCGCCCGGCGGAGGGGAGCTTCTTCGCGAGCGCGCCGGGGAGCTCGACCCAGCCCGCGCCAGCAGTGAGATCGCGCTCGTGTTGGGCCCTTACGCGCTCGAGATGCGCGGCAAGTTCGGGCTTGATCGAGACGGGCAGCATAGTCGCACGGTCCTTCTCGCCCTTGCCGCGCCGGACGGTGATCTGGTTGCGGCCGAAGTCGACGTCCTTCACGCGCAGGCGGCAACATTCGAGCAGGCGCAGGCCACCGCCGTAGAGCAGGGTCGCCATGAGGCGCGGCTCGCCCGCCATGTGAGCGAGCACGGCGCGCACCTCGTCACGCGTGAGCACGACCGGAAGCCGCGCGGGCGTCTTGGCGTGCACGAGGTCGTCGAGCCAGGGGAGCTGGATGCCGAGAACGTCCCGATAGAGGAAGAGCAACGCCGCGAGCGCCTGATTCTGAGTCGAGGCTGCGACGTGGCGCCGGGTCGCGAGCGCATTCAGGAAGGCCGTGAGGTGCTCCGGGCCGAGCGCGGCAGGATCGCGGCGGCCGTGGAATTCGTGATAGCGGCGCATCCAGCCCAGGTAGGCCTCCTCGGTGCGCGGGCTGAAGTGCCGCACTCGCATGGCCTCCCGCGCGCGATCGGAGAGGCGCGGAGCCGGAGGAGCTGACAGGGCGGGAGCAGGAAACGGGCGGCGAGGCTCGCTCCGACCCTCGTGCACGAGGGAGGCTCCGCCGAGCCCGCTCCACAGGCCGGGAGAAGGCCACGCTGCGTCCGGGTGCGATCGCGCGTGCGTCCTCGACGTGGCGGAGGCGGTCCTGAGCGGCTTGCTTGCGAGCATCAGCGCCATCTCTAGCCTGTCCCTCCTACGACCTACTTTGAAGCCTGAAGTCGCCGGTCGCCACTATACCGACTTCGGGCGGCCCTGACGTGCGCCCGTCTGGGTCCAGTCGCCATGGGAGAGCCGCGAGCTGTTGATCGCTGCGGGTGTGCGCCCCGAAGCTTCCTCTCTCTCTTGCCGACAGGACCTTCGGCGCGGCGGCGCGCCTCCGGGACGAGTGGCCGCATTCCGGCGAGCTCTTGGATCGTCTCGGCGTTCGGTCCATTCGCCTCGGGTCCGGCCAGCACGCGGCGAGGCTTCGGGGTCGGCGTCAGAGTCCATCGGCTCGACGCGGTCGCCCATGCGTCGTCGCTCGCCGGCGTGGGGGCCGGTCGCGATTCGGGTGCGGAGCGATCGGCGGCGAGCGTAGCGAGCAAGGGTTCGTCTCGGGCGAGTGTGTCGTCGCTCTCGGCGCGCGACTCGAGCAGTCTCGTGATGCGGCGCGTCGTGCCGGCCAGCACGCGCGCGACTTCGTCCGCGCTCGGCGGTGGGAGCGGCAGGAAGTGTATCGGAGCCACTCCCGGTGGGCGCTGCGAGAGGCATACCGCGCCGTGGGGGGCTCTCTTGTGCGCGCTCGCTCGGTCGCAGGATCAAGGCGGGAACGGACGTTCACGCTGAGGACGTTGCGGGCGGTTCACGCAGGGAGCCTGAGGGAGCAATTCGTGTACGCGGAGTGCCGACCCCAGCACCTAAACTTGCGGCAACGCTGCGAGCGCGGCGGCGCGATGGTCTCAAGACGTCGGATCGCTTGGGCAGTGGTCTTGTCAGTGACCCCGAGCCGCCGGCCGATCACGCGGTCGCTCAGGCCAAGTCCCCGGAGTTGTGAGGCTTTCCGTGCGATGCGCTGGGGCGAGCCAGCGGTGTCGTCAGAGCCGACGCCCTTCGAGCGCGGCGACGGCCGCAGAGAGCCCGACGCCCGCGAGCAGCCGCCCGTCGTCCAGGGGGCGGCCGAGCGTCGTGGCGATCGGCACGACCCCCGCCCAGACCGGAAGCGCATAGTCCTCGGCCTCGTCCTGCGGCGGACCCTCGGCGATCTTCGCCGAGGCGGACTCCAGGTGCAGCTCCACCACCGCCGTCATCGCGAGCTCGCGCGGCGTGGGCGGCCGCAGCTCGGCCCAGCGCCCCGGCAGCACGTGTTCCGAGATCACGCGCAGGGCGTGCAGACGCTCGCCTTCGTCCTCGAGCGTCCGACCGGTCCCGAACACCACCGCCGAGCGGTAGTTCATCGAGGAGTTGAAGGCGGAGCGCGCGGCCACGATCCCGTCGAGGAGCGTCACGTTGGCGCACACGGGCGCGCCCGAGCCGAGGAGCTTCGCGATGCGCGCCTTGTTCGCGCCGTGCAGGAAGAGCCGTCCCCCATCGCGCCCGTAGAGCATCGGGATCACGAGCGGCTGCCCCGCGTCGACGAACCCCACGTGCGCGACGAGGCCCGCGTCGAGCACGGCATGGACCGCGGACTCGTCGTAGCGCGCCTTCTCGGGGAGCCGGCGCACCCGGTTCCGGCGCGTGACCGCGAAGGTACCCATGCGGCTCAGCGATCCATCTCTGCGTCCGGGCGGATCTGCGCTACGTACCACTCGCTGAGCGAGCGCGCCTGCGCCTCCATGGGCGCGTAGGGGCCGGGGCGGTAGTAGCGCGAGTTCACGCCCTTCTGGTTGTAGTCGATGATCTTCTTGTCGGCGATGCTCGTCACGTCCCACATCCAGGTGAGCCGCGCCAGGTCGTAGTCGACCCCCTCGCGCGCGTCCTCCCGCACCAGCCAGACCACCTCCATGTCGGTCTTCTGCACCTCGCGCGGGATGAAGAGGTACATGACACCGTAGTCCGAGTAGGCGAGGAAGAAGCTCGAGGGTCCGACCTCGACGTAGGAGAAGCCGCCGTCGTACTCCGCAAAGTCCCCCATCAGCGGCGCCACCGGGGCGCCATCCTCGCTGCCCGTGACCGCGCCGGGATAGGTGGCATCGTGGAAGCAGTTCACGCCCTCCTGATCCGGAGCGCTCCCGCCGGGCCACGTCGTGACGGTCGGGATCTCGATCCCCATCGCGTTCCAGCGGCGGCGAGCTTCGGCCCGCAGCTCCCGGACCTTCTCCTCGGGCTCCTCGGTGGCGTGGAAGCGCGCGAACTCCGGGTGCGCCGGGCGGCAGTGGTAGCACTCCTGGTAGTTCTCGCTGACGAGCTTCCAGTTGGCCTCCGCGGTGTAGACGGCGCGGTGCGCGACCTTCGCCTTCGCCCAGCCGTGGCGTCCGAGCGAGGCGTGCAGGGTTCGCTCCACGTCGTCGAGCCGCGGCGGGTCGGGGGCGAAGCATACGAAGACGAGGCCCTCGAGCACGCGCGCGTGGACCCGCTCGAGGGAATGCTGCGCCGGGTCGAAGCCCTCGCCCATGTGCCGCGCCGCGCGTAGGCGCCCCTCGAGATCGTAGGTCCAGGCGTGATAGGGGCAGACGAAGGCGCGCGCGCTGCCCTCGCGCTCGGTGCAGACGTGCGAGCCGCGATGGCGGCACACGTTCACGAGCGCGCGGACCTCGCCGTCGCGCCCGCGGACGACGATGAGCGACTCGCCCGCGATATCGAAGAGGAACCAGTCTCCGGGCTTCGGGATGCGGCTTTCGTGGCCCACGCAGAGCCAGTGCCGCAGGTGGATGCGCGCGATGTCGTGCGCGAAGATCAGCGGGTCGTTGTAGAACTCGCGCAGCAGCGCGGTGCCCACAGGCTGCTTCGCCACGAGCGCGGCGAGGCGATCGCGATCATCGAAGCGTGAAACCGGGGTGGAGAGCGTCCCGAACGCCATGGCCGTGACCTCGTCTCGAACATTGGATCCTCCCAATGGTGGGTTGGGCCGATAGGATAGCTCGCGATGTGCCGGTGATGCACGTCGTGACACGCGGCTGCGTGGACGGCGACGAGTAGCGCTTTCCCCCCGGGGTCGCTAGCGCTTCGAATGCGTTCCGAGCTGCGCAGACCCGCTGATCGGTGCAATAATGGGAGGAACGCAACACGGACCGGACGCGATGGCGATGACGCCGGACGAATACCGCACACTGAGCTTCTGGCACGACACCACCCCGGGCTCCCTGGAGCCGCGGCCTCCGCTCGAACGCGACGAGCAGGTCGACGTCGCCATCGTGGGGGCCGGTTACACGGGCCTCTGGACGGCGTACTACCTGAAGATGCTCTCGCCCGGCCTCCGCGTGGCGATCGTAGAGGCGGAGATCGCGGGGTTCGGCGCCTCCGGGCGCAACGGAGGCTGGTGCCTCGGGACCCTCGCCGGAAGCGAGCGGCTCCTCGCCGATCCGGCGCGACGCGACGCCGCGCAGCGCCTCCAGCGGGCCCTCTTCGACGCAGTCGACGAGGTCGGGCGCGTCTGCGCGCAGGAGGGGATCGACTGCCACTACGCGAAGGGCGGCTACGTCTGCCTGGCCACGGTCGAGGCGCACCGCGAGCAGATCCTGCGCGACGTCCTGCACTGGCGTTCGCTCGGCTTCGGCGAGCGCGACGTGCGCTGGCTCCCGCCGGAGGAGTGCTCGGCCCGCGTGCGCGCCCAGCGCAACCTGGGCGGACTCTTCCTCGCGCACTGCGCGGCGATCCACCCCGCGCGGCTCGCGCGGGGGCTCGCGGAGGCGGTGGAACGCCGCGGCGTGGCGATCCACGAGCAGACGCCGGCGCTCGCCCTCGAGCCCCGCTGCGTGCGGACGCGCGGAGGGCGGCTGCGGGCCGACACCGTGGTGTGCGCCACCGAGGCCTACTCGAGGACCATCGCGGGCCAGGTGCGGCGGCTCGTGCCGATGCACTCGATGATGATCGCGACCGAGCCGCTTCCGGAGGCGGCGTGGAAGGAGATCGGCCTGGCACACCGCGAGACCTTCGGCGATCCGCGGCGCATCGTCGTCTACGGCCAGCGCACCGCGGACGACCGGATCGCCTTCGGGACGCGCGGCCCCTACTTCTACGGCTCGGGGATCCGCGATCGCTTCGAGCCCGGCTTCGCCTTCTTCACGCGGGTGCAGCGCACGCTCGAGTCCTTCTTCCCGATCGTGCGCGACTTCGAGGTCACGCACCGCTGGGGCGGCGCGCTCGGGGTCCCCCGGGACTGGCGCCCCTCCGTCGGGGTCGATCGGAGCAAGGGCCTCGCCTGGGCGGGCGGCTACGTCGGCGAGGGCGTGGCGGCCTCGAACCTCGCCGGGCGCACCCTGGCCGACCTGATCCTCGCGCGCGAGAGCGAGCGCGTGCGGCTCCCGTTCGTCGGGCCGCCCTTCCCGAGCTGGGAGCCCGAGCCCCTGCGCTGGATCGCAGTCGGGGGGCTCCTGCGCATCGGCCAGTCGCTCGACGCGGCCGAGCTCGCCGGCCGCAAGACGCCGCGCCTGCGCGGCGCGCTCTGGCGAACCTTCGTCCACTAGCCCGCATGTCTCACCAGGGCGCTGAGCTTGGCGGCGTAGATGCCTGTCCTGGCACGAGATCGCGACCGAGGGAAGCGGAGGCGTAGCCGACGCTACGTCGAGCACCCGCAGGGAGCGATCTCGTGCCAGGGCGGGCAGATGCGTTGCCGCAGTAGCGCCCTGGTGAGACATGCGGGCTAGCGCGAGCCGAGCTTCAGGGGGAGATCGAAGTCGACGGCGAGCCGCGTGCCGTCGCGCAGGACGACCACGGTCGCTACCTCGCGTGCCTCGGGCACGTCGTCGGCGATCAGGCGGCGGTCCTGCCAGCGCAGCGGCGCACGCAGCGATCCATCGAAGACGACCCAGCCGGCGCGGGGACGCAGCGGGCGGCGCCAGGCGTCGCTCACGAAGGTCTCGACGCGCCCGCGGCGGCGGACCAGCTCCACGTGGTGATCACCCGTCATGACGAGCTCACCGCCATGGCGCGGGGCGTGATCCGCATGGGGCGCACCCGGGCCACCCAGGTGCACGTAGTGCGCGAACGGAAGCGCTGCGAGCACGAGGCCCGCCGCCGGCGCCGCATGGCGAAGAACGCTCAAGGGGCAGGGCGCCGCGCCACGAGGAGGGTCACGGCGACCATGATCAGCGCCGGCAGGTAGACCCCGCCGAGGTCGATCGTCCAGTGCTCCGGACCCACGAGCCCGCGCAGCGTGTCGACGACGTGGACGAGCGCGTGCAGCACGTAGAAGAGGGCCACGGCGCCGCACGCCGCGACACGCCAGGCGGGCCGGAACGCGGCGACCGCGAGCGCCACCCCCTGGACCACGAAGGCGCAGCCGATGTCGCGCACGAAGTGCTCGTTCAGCGGGCCGAAGTCGGGCACGCCCGCCGGGAGATTCTCGTACCAGTGCACGGGGTCGGCGAGCATCCAGGCGCCATTGGCGAGGTTGCCGAACGCGGCGAGTCCGAGCACGATCGCCCACGAGTCCCTTGCCGCCCGCATGCCGTCCTCCGTCGCTTCGTGCGCGTGCCAGCTCGAGGTTACACGCTGCCGAGGCGGCTGCCGTACATTCCGGGCTCGGTGCCTCGCGCCCGAAGGATGGCGCCGAGCACCCTAGGCTAGGGAGGGGTGGATGGGACTCATCGCTCGACTCAGGGCGTACGGGGGCGTGATGGGGAGGGCGAAGCGGCCGCTCGAGGTGCCCCGCCTGCTCCGGCGCCGGCCGGCGCTCCTGCTCGCCGTCGGCGCCTACGAGACGGCGCTCATGCTGAGCGGCCGCGTCGAATCGCGCCTGAAGGTGCTGGCGCAGATCAAGACCAGCGCGCTCGTCGGCTGCCCCTTCTGACTCGACATCGGCTCTGCCGTCGGCAGGGCATTCGGCGTCTCCGAGGAGCAGCTCCTCGAGCTCTCCCGCTACGAGTCGAGCGGGGCCTTCGACCCGACCGAACGCCTCGTGCTGGACCTCGCGGTGGCGATGGCCAGGACGCCCTCCGACGTGCCGGAGGAGCTGCGCCTGCGGCTTCGCGAGCGCTTCGACGAGGCGCAGCTCGTCGAGCTCGCCGCGGCGATCGCGTGGGAGCACTACCGCTCCCGCTTCAATCGGGTCTTCGGCGTGCAGCCGGCGGGCTTCTCCGAGGGAGCCTTCTGCGTCCTGCCCGAACGCTGAGGTCCGGAGGGGGAGAGACGAGAGCGCGTCGGAGAGCGGGGACGGTCTTTATGCCTTCCGGAGCTCCAGGACCAGCTGCTTGCCAAGCACCTCGGCCGCCTTCGCGAGCGTGGCGATGCCGAGATTCGTGTGGTCCTCGGGATCGAGGAGCACCTCCAGACGCGAGCGACTGGTCTCCAATCTCTCGGCCATCGCCGTCTTCGTCAATTCCTCGTCTCGCATCTTGCGCGCGAGCTCGCGGGCGAGCATCCGCCGGATCGCGCGCTCCTGAACCTCCGCGAGGATACCCTCCTCCTTCAAGAAGCTTTCAAATGTACTCCCACGGTGTCGATTCTTCTTCCTAGTCATTGTCATTCTCCCAGTCTCGTTGCCTCTGCCGCGCGAGCTTCACTTCCTTGTCGGGTGTCTTCTGGCTCTTCTTCATGAACCCGTGCAGCAGCACCATTTCTGATCCATCGAGCATGAAGAACACGCGAGCAATTCGTCGGCTCGAAAGGCGTACCCGAACCTCCCACAACCCGTCGCCGAAGCCGTCGACCAAAGGCAGCCCCATTGGTTCCCCGAACTCGAGAGCCTGAATGTCGCCGCCGATGGTCTTCCGGTCTTCCTCCGGCAAGCCCCTCAACCACTCGCGAACAGGCTCTCGACCCGTCGCCGTGGCGAAGAAAACCGCAGGACGGACTTTCTTCACCCTCCCAGCCATGACGCAGTGTACTGAATACGGTACACTCTGTCAAGAGCCGTGGGCGCTTCGACGAGGCGCAGCTCGTCGAGCTCGCCGCGGCGATCGCGTGGGAGCACTACCGCTCCCGTTTCAATCGGGTCTTCGGCGTGCAGCCGGCGGGCTTCTCCGAGGGAGCCTTCTGCGTCCTGCCCGAACGCGGCGGCCCGGAGCGCGCGAGCGGCGAGAGCGCGTAGCCACCGGGGCCGCGATCATGGGCGACGGGAGCCCGCTAGCCCGGGGGGCCGCTGACGACGCAGCTCGGCGGCCTTCTTGCGCTGCTCCGGGGTGAGGAGCTTGCGCAGCTCGACGCTCGTGCGAATGCGCTCCTCGAGCGCCTGGGTCCACACGCGGCCGACCAGCTCGACCTGCTTGGTGAGCGCCGCCTCGTCCGGAACCTCCTCGACGAGCTTCTCGGAGAGCCGTCGCCCTTCCGCGCGGAGCTCGTCCATGCGCCGGCTCGCGGCGCTGCGCGCCTCCTCGCCGATCGCGCGCACCGAGGCCAGCGTCTTCTCGTCGAGGCCGAGCTCGCTGGCGTGGCGCTCGAGCCAGCGTGCCTCGCCCACACCCGCGAAGCCCGCCCCGGGGCCGGGCGCCCCCGCGCCCGCCTCCGCGCCTCCCTGGGCGGCCGCGACGCCCGCGACCCCGAGCGCGGCGGCCGCGACGAGGCTTCGCACGAATCCTGCCCGCATCTGGCTCCTCCTCCGATTCTCTCCGGGTTCAGCCACCGAGCAGCTCTCCGACCGCACGGTGCGCCTGGTCGATCGCGGCGTCCGTGTACGCGGAGGCCGCGGCGTCCGAGTTGGCGATCGCGATGCGGCCGAAGCGCTGGCGGCCGATCACCCAGGGTCGCTCGGCCTCGTCGGCCCACGCCGGGTCCCAGAGCGTGTTCGGCTGGTAGGCGTAGCCGTGGGGCCAGCGGTTCAGCGTGATTGCGAGGATCTCTGCGTCTCCATCGAAGCCCGGACCGAGCATCCGGCCGAGCTGCTCGCGCAGCCTGGCCTCGTAGGTCGCGAACGAGGTCGCGAGCAGCTCCCGTCTCCCCGCCCGCCACTGCTCGGCTCCGGGGGTTTCCGGGTGGTGGGGGACGTGGACGAGATGCACCAGGATCGGCTCGTCCGGCGAGCGGGGCGCGCGGTAGCCATCGATGGAAACCGGGAAGTCGAGCCGTGCGAAGGAGTACGGTGCGTTCGGCGCGTAGATCTCCTGGACACCCACGTCGACGAAGGCCCGCCAGCGGCGCAGGAGCACGTTCACGTAGACGAGCGGCGCCTTCACGCCGTAGGCGAGGCCGCGCTTCTGCCGGTCCGGGAGCTCCGGGCAGAGGTAGGGGATCACCGAGTTCCAGCAGGCCAGCACGCACTCGCGCGCGCGCACGGAGGCGACCACCCCGTCACGCACGTAGGTCACGTCGACGCCCGCGCCACCCGGCGCGTTGCGCGCGCCGACGGCGGTGCTCGAGAGCCGGATCCGCACGGGGGCTCCCTCGGCGTCGAGCAGCCGATAGCTGGGTCTCGCCAGGAGCACCGCTTCGGCGGTCTGCGCCGGTACGGCCGCAGGAACGAGCGACCAGACGAGCCGCCGCGCGATCGAGGCGTTCCCGTCGGGGAAGTGGAAGATGTACGGCTCCTCCGGTCGCGCGCGCTCGACGAGCGTACCCTCGAGCCCCGGCAGGAAGGGCTCCTGGCTCATCCAGTAGGCCGGGATCGAGTCGGCGCCGAGAGCCAGGTACTCGAGCGACATCCCGCGATAGAGGCGCAGGAGATCGGGGTCGACGCGCGCGTGGTGGAGCAGGAAATCCTCGTAGCTCGTCTTCTCGAGCAACGCGACCTTCTGGTCGCGCGAGAGCCCCGGCAGGTAGTCGCGGGATTCCGTGTGCAGGCGCACGAGGTCCGCGCGGGCGCGCGCGGAGAGCGGTGCGCGCGCCGCGAACTCCGGCCAGGGAAGGCTCCCGTAGCCCGCGACCAGCCGGTCGACGCCGAAGCTCTCGCGGTCGAAGAAGACCCCCACCGAGAGACCGAGCGACTCGTATACGCTCCGGTCGAAGGCCTGGTGGAAGACCGCGGGCTCGATCCCGAGCTCGCGGAGAAGCCCCTTGGCCACCGCGCTGTAGGACGCGGGTCCGTCGATCGACTCGGTCCCGCCGTAGCCGATCAGCGTGCGGCCGGCCGCCTCGAACTCGTTGCGCTTCGCGTGACCCCCGAAGTCGTCGTGGTTGTCGAGGATCAGGATCCGCGCGCCGGGCCGAGCCTTGCGGTAGAACCAGGCCGCGGCGAGGCCGCTGATCCCGGCCCCGACCACCACGAGGTCGACGCTCTCGCGCTGGGCGGAGGCCTTCGCCTCGAAGCGGCGGCCCGAGACGAGCGCGTGCGCGACCTCCCACGAGCCGTCGTGGCTCCCGCGCAGGCCCGTCCGGGCGGGCGGGAACCCCTCGTCCGCGGCGAACGCCGGGGCCGGCGCGCCGAAGAGCTCGAGCCACGGCGAGAGGGCGGCGCCGGCGACCGCGACACGGGTCCCGTTCAGGAAGTCGCGCCGGGTGATCTCGCGGCGGCCCACCGCGCGAAGAGTATTCTTCTAGCCCGCGGCCCGCTAGCGTCCGGACGGAGCTCGAAGCTCTCGGTGGGGGGATGACTCGACGCGCGCTCGTCCTCGGCTCGGGGTCGCTCGCGCTGCTCGCGGCGGTCGCGCTGTCGCTCTGGCGGCGCGCGCCCGAGGCGCCGGGCGAGGAGCAGGTCCGCGCCGCGTGTAGCTCCTGTCACGCCTTTCCGACTCCCGATCTGCTGCCGCGCTCCGCGTGGCGGAGGCAGATCGAGCAGATGGCCTTCCTCGTCGGCTACCTGCCGGCGCAAGGCGAGCGGAGGGCTTCCGAGAGCTTCTCGGTCGATGAGGTCGTCGCCTGGTACGAGGCGCGCGCTCCTGAGAGCCTTCCCTTCGAGAAATCGCTGACGCGCGACGAGCCCGGGCCGCTGCGCTTCCGGCGTCGCAGGGTCCTGCTCGGGCCGAAGGGAGGCCCCGGCGTCGCCACGGTCGAGCGGGTGGAGCCGTCGCTGCTGCCGGGCCTCGCGCCGCGGATCGTGGCTCCCCACATGGCGAACGGGAGCCTCCACCTCTTCTCGCTCCGCCGCGGGCCGCTCTGGATCGGCGACGCCGGGCATCCGGTGCGGAGCCGGCCCGGCGACCTCGATGGCGACGGCCGCACCGACCTCGTCGTGAGCGACCTCGGGAACCCGATGCCGAGCGACGATCCCGTGGGGCGGGTGGTGGTAGCGCGCAACGGAGGCGACGGGACCTTCGAGCTCGAGGCGATCCTCGCGCAGGTCGGGCGCGTCGCCGACGCGGTGCCCATCGACCTCGACGGCGACGGGGATCTAGACGTCGTCGCGGGCGCCTTCGGCTGGATGCGCAGCGGCGGGATCTTCGTGCTGCACAACGAGACCCCCCCGGGCGGAAGGCTCCACTTCCGCCCCGAGCAGGTGAGCCAGCGCGCGGGCGCCGTCTCCGTGGTGCCGTTCGCGGAGCCCGGCTCGGGGTTGGGCTTCGCCGTCGCCTTCTCGCAGCATCACGAGCTCGTGTCGGCATTCCATGCCCGAGCCACCGGTTTCGAGGAGCGCGTGCTATGGCGCGCCCCGCATCCGAACTGGGGCACGAGCCATCTCTCCGCGGCGGATCTCGATGGCGACTCCGACGTGGACTTCCTGCTCGCCCACGGCGATACCCTCGACGACGGCGTCGCCTTCAAGCCCTGGCACGGCGTGGAATGGCTCGAGAACCGCGGAACCGAGGGCTTCGTCGACCGGAGGATCGGGGCGCTCTACGGCGCCCACGCCGCGGAGGCCGCCGACCTCGACGGCGACGGCGACCTCGACGTCGTGGCCTGCGGCTTCCTGCCGCAGGTGCAGCTCCCGGTGGCACGGGGCGAGGCTCGCGTCGACTCGGTGGTGTGGTTCGAGCGCCGCGGAGCGGAGTGGATCCCCTGGGCCATCGAGACCAACCACCCCCGGCACACGGGCCTCACGGTCGTGGATCTCGACGAGGACGGCCGCCTCGACGTCGTCGCCGCGATCAACCGCGCCTGGGACGTGACGGCGGTCGAGACGGGCCCCTCGCTCGAGGTCTGGTTCAACGAGGGCCCGCGCCTGGCCCGATGAACTCCGCTCGCCGGAAGCGGGGACGGTGTTCAGATGTTTCGAATTGTCAGATTCTCCTTCACCGCGAGGAACTCTTGGGGCTCGGTCCGGAGAATCTGACAATTCGAAACATCTGAACACCGTCCCCGCTCAGACGCTCAGATGTTCGGAACGACGAGCTGGCGCGGGGCGACGGCCGCCGTCGCGGCTACCGGGACGGGCGGCGCCCAGATGCGCGTCGCGATGGCGTAGAGGACGGCGGGCACGATGCATGCCGCAAGCGAGGCGGGCAGGAGCTGGAAGAGCGGGTGGGTCTGCGAGGTGATCGGATTGAAGAGCGAGAGGTAGACGACCTGCCCCAGCACCACGCAGGCGAGCGCGGGCCAGTGGAACCCCCGCGAGTAGTGGTAGCTTCGGCTCGGGTGGTCGTCGAAGATCGACCAGAGGCAGAGCCGCTGGCGGCGCACGAGGAAGTAGTCCGCGAAGAGGATGCCCGAGATCGGCGCGTACATCGTGCCGTTGTAGGCCAGGAAGGCGTCGCCCTGGCCGTAGAGCTCCTCGGGCCAGAAGACGAAGGGCAGGCAGAGGACGAGGAGCATGCCGATCACGCGCTGCCACGAGAGCGCCCGGAAGGCCGGCACGTGACGCAGCGCGAGCCCGCTCGCGTAGAAGGAGACGGCGACCGAGGTGACGTTCGCGAGCACCACGAAGACGAGCGCGACGACGCCCATCCCGACGCCTCCGATCGGCACCATCCACTCGGTCGGATCCTCGGACTGGACCACCAGCGCCGAGAAGAGGGCGACGCACGCGACCACGCCGCCGGAGAGGCCGAGCTGGAGGATCTGGGGGTAGACGGAGATGCGCGGCGTGCGCGTGTTGCGCGCGATGAAGCCGATGCCGCCCCACCACGAGATCCCGTTCGCGACCCCGAGCTCGAAGGCGATCAGGTAGTTGAGCCACGGCCGCGGCCCGGGGTCGAGCGGCGGGGCGGAGGCGATCGCCTGCCAGCCGTGCTCGCGGAAGAGCACCCAGACGATGTAGCCGATCAGGACCACGAGGCACGGCGTGATGATCGCGTTCGACACGTTGAGCAGGTGCACGCCGCGGGTCACGATCCAGTAGGAGAGTCCGAGGCCGAGGGCCACCCCCGCGCTGACGATCCAGCCGCCGGGCTGGTAGCCGAGCGCCTCCGCGATGTTCCGGAGGCCGTTGCCGAACATCACGAGGATCAAGCCCGACCAGCCGATCATGTTGATCAGGTAGAAGACCAGGATCACCCGGGCGCCGCGCTGACCGAAGGCCGGCTTGCAGAAATCGATCTGCTCGAGGCCGTAGCGCTGGCAGCCGAGCGAGAGGGGCATCGTGGTGAGGAAGACGCCGATCAGGTTGCCGGCCAGCAGGCACACGACGCCCTGCACCGCTCCCACGAGCTGCGCGGTGTAGCCGCCGACCAGGAAGCACCAGGTCGCGATCGCGAAGGCGAAGCAGGTGGCGTGCGCACCGGCGCTGCCGTACTCCCGCTCGCCCGGCAGGAGCGGCATGCGCCCGAAGGCGCTCGACTCAGCAACGGAATCGGCGGGCGGCAGGGCCGGCGCGCTCGCCGCGCTCCGGGGCGTCATCGCGGCCCGCTCATCGGCCGAACCAGAGCAGCGCCGCGGCCGGCAGGACCAACGCGACCAGCGCGCAGGCCAGCCAGTCCCAGCGCGTGAAGCGCCCGAAGGCCGACTCCTCGAGCGCCTCGAGCTCCTCGATCCGCCGCAGGAGCTCGCGGGCGCGGGGGTTCGCCTCGGCCGGCTGGGCCTCGTGAACGGGCTCGATGGGGGAGGGCTGCGCCATCTAGCCCGCGCCCGGGAAGCCGAGGTCCGGGCGGCGGCGCCGGGGCTCGCTCCAGCGGCTCGTCACGACCTTGCCGCGCGTGTAGAAGTGGACGCCCTCGGGCCCGTGCACGTGGGTGTCCCCGAAGAGAGATTGCCCCCAGCCGCCGAAGGAGTAGTAGGCGACGGGGACGGGGATCGCGACGTTGATCCCGACCATGCCCACGCGCACCTCGAGCTCGAAGCGGCGGGCCGCTCCCCCGTCGCGCGTGAAGAGCGCGACGCCGTTGCCGTGCGGGTTGGCGTTCACCAGCGCGAGCGCCTCCTCCGCGCTCGCGCAGCGCACGACGCAGAGCACCGGGCCGAAGATCTCGTCGCGGTAGATCGCCATCTCGGGGCGCACGCGGTCGAAGAGGCAGGGGCCCAGGAAGAAGCCCTCGGGGCGCGCATCAACCACGAGGCCGCGCCCGTCCAGCACGAGCTCCGCGCCCTCGGCGACGCCGCGCGCGACGTAGCCCGCGACCCGGTCCCGGTGCTCCCGCGTGACCAGCGGACCCATCTCGACGCCGGGCTCCGCGCCGTCGCCGACGCGCAACGCGCGCGCCCGCTCGAGGATCCTCGCCACGAGCGCGTCGCCCGTGGGCTCGACCGCCACCACCACCGAGACGGCCATGCAGCGCTCGCCGGCGGAGCCGTAGCCCGCGCCGATGGCCGCATCGGCCGCCGCCTCGAGGTCCGCGTCGGACAGCACGACCATGTGGTTCTTCGCGCCGCCGAGGGCCTGGACGCGCTTCCCGCCCGCGGCGGCGGTCGCGTAGACGTGGCGCGCGACGGGAGTCGAGCCCACGAAGCTCACCGCGTCGACCTCGGGGTGCGCGAGCAGCGCGTCCACGGCCTCGCGGTCCCCCTGCACGACGTTCAGCACCCCCTCCGGCAGGCCCGCCTGCGCGAAGAGCCGGGCGAGCAACAGCGACGCCCCGGGGTCGCGCTCGGAGGGCTTGAGGACGCAGGTGTTCCCGCAGGCCACGGCGAGCGGGAACATCCAGAGCGGCACCATCACCGGGAAGTTGAACGGCGTGATGGCCGCGGCCACGCCGAGCGGCTGCCGCAGCGAGTGGACGTCGACCTGGTCGGAGACGTTCTCCGAGTGGCTGCCCCGGAGCAGCTGCGGGATCCCGCAGGCGAACTCGACCACCTCCTGGCCGCGCGCCACCTCGCCCCGGGCATCCGCGAGCACCTTGCCGTGCTCGCGGGTGATCACTTGCGCGAGCTCCTCGCGATGCTCCTCCAGGAGCGCTCGGAAGGCGAAGAGCACGCGCGCCCGCCGCGAGAGCGGGACGGAGCGCCAGCCGGCGAAGGCTGCGCGGGCCGAGCGCACGGCGAAGCCGACGTCCTCGGCGCTCGCCAGCGCGACCTGCGCGGCCACCTTCCCCGAAGCGGGCTCGTACACCGGCCCGACGCGCGCCCCGCGCCCCGGCCACGGCTTGCCATCCACCCAGTGCCCGATCGCGGTCATTCCCTTCGTCCCGAACCCCGCTCTCGGTTGGTCTCGCTTCCCGGGTGGTCCGCTGCGAGCGCGCAGCGCTCGTCAGCTGCACCACCCGAAGGAGATTATAGGGCGGGCTCCGCATTCCTGCGCCGCAGGATGAAGCCCGCGACGCCGACCCCGATCGCCACGATCCCGATCACGATCGTCGCCAGCGCGTTCACGTCCGGCGTGACGCCGAGCCGGACCTTGGAGAAGATCAGCATCGGGAGCGTCGTCGCTCCGGGCCCCGAGACGAAGCTCGAGATCACGAGGTCGTCGACGGAGAGCGTGAAGGCGAGCAGCCAGCCCGAGACGATCGCGGGCGAGATCACCGGGAGCGTGATGTCGAAGAGCACCCGCAGCGGGCGCCCTCCCAGGTCCATCGCCGCCTCCTCGAGCGAGGTGTCCATGCCGGCGAGGCGCGAGCGCACGATCACGGCCACGTAGGCGGTCGAGAAGGTCACGTGCGAGATCGCGATCGTGGTCGCGCCGCGCGCGGAGGGCCAGCCGATCTGCTGCTGGAGGCTCACGAAGAGGAGCAGCAGCGAGAGGCCGGTGATCACCTCCGGGATCACGAGCGGCGCGGCGATCATCGCGGTGAAGAGCACGCGCCCGCGGAAGCGCCCCATGCGCGCCAGTGCGAAGCCCGCGAGCGTGCCGAGCACGGTCGCGCCGGTTGCGCTCGCGGCGGCGATGCGGACGCTGAGCCACGCCGCCTCGAGGACGTCGCCGCTGCGCAGGAGCTCCCCGTACCAGCGCAGCGAGAAGCCGCCCCAGACGGTGACCAGGCGCGAGTCGTTGAACGAGTAGAGGACGACGAGCGCGATCGGCAGGTAGAGGAAGGCGAAGCCGAAGCCCATCGCCACCAGCACGAAGGTGGAACGCTCCTTCATGCGCGCGGCTCGCCCTGCGCCTCGTAGCGCTGGAAGATCGCGATCGGCACCAGCAGCAGCAGCAGCAGCAGCACCGCGACCGCGGAGGCGACCGGCCAGTCGCGGTTCAGGAAGAACTCGTCGTAGACGACGCGCCCGATCATCAGTGTGTCGTCGCCGCCGAGGAGCGCCGGGATCACGAACTCGCCGATCGCCGGGATGAAGACGAGCAGGCAACCGGCGATCACCCCGGGGAGAGAGAGCGGCAGCGTCACGTCCCGGAAGACCTGGCGGGGGCGCGCGCCGAGGTCCGCCGCGGCGTCGAGGAGGTCCTGGTCGAGGCGCGCCAGGTTCGCGTAGAGCGGCAGGATCATGAAGGGCAGGTAGGAGTAGGCCATGCCCAGGAAGACGGCCGTGTTCGTGTAGAGGATCTCGAGCGGCCGATCGATCAGGCCCGCCCAGAGCAGCACGTTGTTGAGCGTCCCGTGCGAGTTCAGGATCCCCATCCAGGCGTAGACGCGCAGCAGGAAGGAGGTCCAGAAGGGGAGGATCACGAGGAGCAGCAGCGTGTTTCGCGTGTCGGGCTTTGCTCTGGCGATGCCGTAGGCCATCGGGTAGCCGATCAGCAGGCAGAGCAGCGTCGAGACCGCCGCGAGCTTGACCGAGTTCAGGTAGGTGAGGAGGTAGAGGCGGTCCGCCAGCACGAAGCGGTAGTTCTCGGCCGTCAGGTAGAGCTTTGCGCCGGGCCGCGCGGCGTCGAAGAGCGGCGTGAAGGGAGGCTGGGCGACGATCGGGTCGGCCACGCTGATCTTGAGCACGATCAGGAAGGGCGCCAGGAAGAAGAGCAGCAGCCACGCGTAGGGGATGGCGAGGCCGAAGCGCTGCCAGGCGGGAGTGGGCGGTCTGGTCTGCGACATCGGGGTGGCGGCCGGGAGGCGCCCGCACTCACTCCTTGAGCAGCAGCGCGCTGCCCTTGTCCCAGGAGAGATGCACCTGGTCGTCCCACTCGAGGTAGCGGCGGGCCTCGCGCCGCCGGTTCTGGGCGCTCACCTCGACGATCTTCCCGCCGGCGGTCCGCACGCGGTAGAGCGAGAGGTTGCCGAAGTACGCCAGGTCGAAGACCACGCCGGGGATCGTCGGCCGGTCGTTCCCGGGCGGCGGCTCCTTGGAGATCAGGATCTTCTCCGGGCGCAGCGCCACGCACACCCGCGCGCCCGGCGCGAGCTCGCCCTCGAAGCGGACCCGGATCGGCTCGCCGATCTCGTCGCAGCGGACCTGCGCCTCGCCCTCGGCGCAGGCCTCGACCACGCCCTCGAGCAGGTTGATGTTGCCCACGAAGTCGGCGACGAAGCGGTTGCGCGGGTTCTCGTAGATCTCGCCGGGCGTACCGATCTGCACGAAGCGGCCCTCGTCCATCACGGCGATGCGCGTGGAGAGCGTCATCGCCTCCTCCTGGTCGTGGGTCACGACGATGAAGGTGACCCCGAGCCGGTCCTGGACGTTCGCGAGCTCGAACTGGGTATGCTCGCGCAGCTTCTTGTCGAGCGCGGCGAGGGGCTCGTCGAGCAGCAGCACCTTGGGGCGCTTGATCAGCGCGCGCGCGAGCGCGACCCGCTGCGACTGCCCGCCCGAGATCTGGGCGGGCTTCGAGCGCGCGTGCGGCGTGAGCCGGACGAGGTTCAGCATCTCGGCCACGCGCTCCCGAACCTCGCGCGCCGGCACGCCCTCCTTGCGCAGGCCGTAGGCGACGTTCTGCTCGACCGTCATGTGCGGGAAGAGCGCGTAGGACTGGAACATCATGTTGACCGGCCGCTCGTAGGGGGGCACGTCCGTGACGTCCACCCCGTCGATCACGATCCGGCCGGCGGAGGGCCGCTCGAGCCCCGCCAGCATGCGCAGCAGCGTGGTCTTGCCGCAACCCGAGGCGCCGAGGATCGAGAAGAGCTCGCCCTTGTAGATCTGGAGGTCGACCCGATCGACGGCCACGAAGTCGCCGAAGCGCTTCGTGAGCCCCTCGATGCGCACGAACGCCGGGGCCCCCGGGTCGAGCCAGGGGGCGTTCGCCGGGAGGTCTCGGGCCTGGGTCCCTTCGGTCACGCTCCCGCCCGCGTCACATGCCCGCCTTCACCCGGGCGAAGGCGCGGGTGCGCAGCCGTTCGGTCTTGGGGGGAAGGTTCCGGGTCAGCTGGAGCAGGCGGATCACACCCTCGGTCGGGTAGATCGCCGGGTCCGCCAGGATCTCCGGCTCCGTGAAGGGCCGCGCCGCCGGCACGGCGTTCGCGTAGCGGGTCTCGTTGGTGATCGCGGCGATCACGTCCGGGCGCAGCAGGAAGTCGATGAAGCGATGGGCGTTGCCGGGATGCGGCGCATCGGCCGGGATGAAGAGCCCATCGAACCAGAAGACCGATCCCTCCTGCGGGACCGTGTAGGCGAGGTCGATCTCGATCCCCGCCTCGGCGGCGCGGGCCCGGGCCGTCGCGTAGTCCCCGGACCAGCTCATCGCGACGCAGACCTCCCGGTTCGGCATGTCGTTCAGGATGCGCGCGGAGCTGAAGTACTTGACGTACGGACGTACCGCCTGGAGCAGCGCCTCGGAGGCGCGCAGGTGCTCCGGATCGGTCGAGTTGGCGTCGTGCCCGAGGTAGACGAGCGCCATCGGGATCACGTCGGTCGGCGAATCGAGGAACGAGACGCCGCAGTCGGCGAGCTTCGCCATGAGCCGCGGGTCGAAGATCATGGCGCCGCTCCCGAGCGGGGCGTCCGGGATCCGCTCGCGCACCATGTCGACGTTGTAGGCGAAGCCGGTCGAGCCCCACATGTACGGCGCGGCGTACACGTTCCCCGGATCGTACTCCGAGAGCACCTCGAGCACGCGGGGATCGAGGTGCTTCCAATTGGGTAGCCGGCTGCGATCCAGCGGCAGGAAGATCCCGAGGGGGATCAGGCGCGCCGAGTACTGCCCGCCGTGGCCGACGACGTCGTAGCCGGTCGATCCCGCCAGGAGCTTCGCCTCCACGACCTCGCTCGACTCGTAGGTGTCGTAGTTGACGCGGATCCCGGTCTCCGCCTCGAAGTCCTCGAGCGTCGTCCGGCCGATGTAGTCGGCCCAGTTGTAGACGTTCAGGACCGGAGGCTCCTCGGCCCGGGCGGCCGCCGGCCCGAGGAGCAGGGCGGCGGCAGCGAACGCGAGGCGGTGTCGGGCGCGCGGGCGGGAGCCGCGCAGCCGGCAGCGCGGTGGGCTGGACGAGGACGAACCCGGTATTTTTCGGGAACCTGCCTGCACGTCCCCGAGCTTAGCGACGAGAAGCGGATCTCCTCTATCCTCGGGAGCGAGCCGGTCGATCCTGCCCGGCGCGCGCGGAGCACCGGATGCGACGCTGCTCTGGCCCCTCGAAGCGACCTCCTCCCTCCCGAGCCCCCCGCCTCGCCCTGGCGGTCGCCGTGGGCCTCTGGTGGGCCGGAGACGGAGGCGCGGCCCGGGCCGCGGAGCCGGCGCCGCCGGCCCCGCGCTCCGAGGTCGGCCCCTCCGCCGCACCCATCCTCGCGGCCCTCGAGCGCCTGGAATCCGGCCACGACGCCAAGTGCCACTCCACGGCGAGCCGCTTCGAGGACTTCCTCTACGGCACGCCGCTCGGCGATGACGGGCGCTCCGCGAACATCGAGCAGCAGAAGCGGCTCGTGCGCCGGCTCTGGTCGCGGGCCTCGGCGAGCGCCGCGGCCGCCGGCCGCGCCGCCGTCGGGTCCGAGCACCTGGAGGCCGAGGCCGCGCGGCTCTTCGCGCGGGAGCGCTCCGCCGACGGAGCGCTGCGCGTCACCTTCCCGGGCGCCGGTCCGCTCGCGCAAGCGGAGCGCGCAGCGGGCCGGAGCTCCAGTGGAGCTCGGCCCAGGCGAGCGGAGTCCATCGAGCTCGACCCCGTGCGCGCCCGGCAGTACGGCGACATCGCCTATTCGCTCCGGGCGATCCTCGCCGTCCAGCAGGACTCGCTCTTCGGCGGGGGCGAGCTCCTGCTGACCCTCTCGCCCGAGGCGACCCTTCGGCTCGAGGACGCGGTCGACACGCTGGCGCTCGCCGCGCTGCTGCTCGCCGACCGCGACGCCCGCGAACGCAGCGAGCCCCGGATCGGCGCGGAGCGGATGCGCGCCGCCTGGGCCCGGCTCGTGCCCGAGGCGCCGCCCACGGACGCAAACGGTGGCCCGAGGCTCGCCGCCGCGCCCGACGCGCGCGCGCAGGCGCTCGCCCTCCTCGACGACCTCGTGGCGCGCAAGACGGCGGCCTACCGCGCCTACAACGGCCTCGAGTCCCGCGACACGCGCGCGCTCTTCCTGGCCAACACGGCCCGCTTCTACGCGCGCGCACCGCTCCCGCGCCCGGCGGACGAGCGGAAGGCGCTCGTCGCAACCTTCACGGCGCGGGTCGACGAGTGGAGCGCCGCCCTGCTGCGCGAATCCGAGCGCGAGGCCCGCGCGGCGGGTCATCCGCTGGTCCGCGCCGCCGACGCCAACGCCGCGCTCCAGCGCCTCGTCCCCCACGAGATCGACGAGTACGAGGACGTGCACGTCTTCCCGAAGCTCTCCGGCGACGAGCGGGTGAGCCTCGAGGCCTACGACTGCGACTCGCTGCGCGATTTCGGGGTCCACTGGCCATCGCTCGCCCGCGCGGCCCATGCGGCGCCGCCGGAGGCGCCGCTCCCGGATCCGTTCGCGGCGGAGATCCTCGCCGAGGGGATCTCGCAGTACGGGGTGCTGCTGCTGCGCGTGGCGGGAGGCATCGCCAAGGGGGACACCGAGAGCGTCCGCCTCCACCCCCCGGACCTCGCCCGGGCCGCCGAGGCGATCCGGGAGCGCGCGCGGCGGCATCACGCCGCCCCGGCGCGCCCGCCGGCGGCGAGCCGGATCGCCTCCGCCCGCGGCGGCGCCGCGCCCCCCGCGGCCGCGTACTTCAGCGAAGTGACGGACGCGGCGGGGGTCGGCTTCGAGCACCGCTCCTCGCGCTGGCTCGGCGAGTTCCGGCATACCCTCCTCAAGACCCCCCCCACCTTCTCGGGAGGCGGCGTCGCGGCCGAGGACGTCGACGGCGACTCGGACGTGGACCTGCTCTTCGTCGGCGGCGGGGGAAACGCGCTCCTCTTGAACGACGGGCGCGGGGGCTTCGCCGACCAGACGAAGGCGGCCGGGATCGCGCTGCTGCGCCCGGACGGATCGCACGGCGAGCCCCGCCAGCCCCTGATCGTCGACTTCGACAACGACGGCCTCCAGGACATCCTGATCACCTACGTGGACGACGACCATCGCCTGTACCGGAACGCCGGCGGGGGGCGTTTCGAGGACGTCTCGGCGGCCTCCGGGCTCGGCGGCAAGGGGCTCGTCGGCGGGCCGGCCACCGCGTTCGACTTCGACGGCGACGGGCTCCTCGACCTCTACCTGGGTTACTTCGGCGACTACCTGCACGGCGCGATCCCCAGCTTCGACCGGAACAACCGCGGCGCGCTCCCGAACCGGCTCTTCCGCAACCTGGGCGGCCTGCGCTTCGCCGACGTCACCAAGGGGAGCGGCGCGGACGACACGGGCTGGACGCAGGCCGTCTCCCACGTCGACTTCGACCGCGACGGGCGCCAGGACCTGATCGTGGCCAACGACTACGGGCGCAACGCCTTCCTGCGCAACCTGGGTGGAGGCCGCTTCGAGGACAGAGCCCCGGCGCTCGGCATCACGAAGGCCTTCCACTCCATGAACGTGGGGGTCGCGGATCTGAACGACGACGACCACCCGGACATCTACATCTCCAACATCGCGATGCTGGTGAAGGACGACAAGTACATCTTCCCCGACGTGAACACGCCCCTGCATTTCGACCTGCGCGCGATGGCGAACATGCGCGTCAAGGAATCCGACGTGCTCTACATGTCGCGGGTCGAGGAGGATCGGCTCGTCGCCTACGAGCCCTCCACGGACGTGGAGCGCGGGCCGACCTCGACGGGCTGGGCCTGGGACGCCGAGTTCTTCGACTTCGACCACGACGGCGACGACGACCTCTACCTGGTGAACGGCGACAACGACTTCCACGCCTTCGCGATGGTGTACCGGCGCAAGCCCGCGGGCGTGGACGAAGGCGAGTACTTGATCGGCTGGGGCGGGGAGTCGAAGATCTTCTTCGAGAACGAAGGGGGCAGGCTGCGGAACGCCTCCGCGCGCAGCGGCGCCGATTTCGTGGGCAACTCGCGCAGCACCAGCTACCTCGACTTCGAAGGCGACGGCGACCTCGACATCGCCGTGAACAACTTCCACGCGAAGGCCAGGCTCTTCCGCAACAACGCGGAAGTGCGCGCGCTCCACTGGCTGAAGGTCCGGCTCGTCGGCGACCCCGCGCGCGGCTCCAACCGCGACGCCATCGGCGCGCGGATCGTGGCGACGACCGCAGACGGCCTGCGCGTGCGGCGCTGGGTGCAGGGCGGCTCGGGCTACCTCTCGATGAACCCGAAGCAGCAGCACCTGGGCCTCGGCCGGGCGCGCTCGGCCGACCTGCGCATCGTCTGGCCGAACGGCGACGAGGAGACCCTGCGCGGCCTGGCGGCGGACCGCGCCTACACCGTGCGTCAGGGCGCGGGCGCGGCCGAGCTCGCGCCGAGCCTCCAGGCCGGCCTCCGCTGAGCTCGCGCACGGCGGACTACCGCGGCCCTGCCCTTGGATGCCCCCGCCAGGTCGCTTGTTGCAGGACGGGCGCGCCGCGATACTGCGCTCCGTGGAAGCCACGCTGCGTGTACTGAACGAGCTCGAGGCTCGTGGCATCGTCCGCCGCTACGCGATTGGAGGCGCAATGGCGCTGCTCTTCCACACCGAGCCGGTGGTGACCTTCGACCTCGACGTGTTCTGTCTCCTCGCCGAGTCCGGCCGGCTCGTGAGCCTCGCTCCCATCTACGACTTCCTCCGCGCCCGCGGCGACGAAATCGGCGCGGAGCACGTCCGGATCGCCGGCATCCCGGTGCAGTTCATCCCCGCGTACAACGCCCTCGTGACGGAGGCGGTGGAGCAGGCCGAGGACAAGACCTTCGGCGCAACGATCACCCGCGTCCTGCGCCCGGAGCATCTGCTCGCGATCATGCTCCAGACGGACCGACCCAAGGATCGCGAGCGCGCTGCGCTGCTCGCTTCCACCGGGGCGTTCGACGGCGGTCGGCTCGATGCTATCCTCGAACGCTACGGTCTCGCTGCCGCATGGAACCGAATCCGCTCGCCAGGCTAGCCTGCGCTACCCCCGAGGAACTCGCCCAAGCCGTCTTCGCGCAGAAGGAACGGCGACGTCGCTCGCTCGCGTCGCTCTCCGTCGAAGAGAAGTTCCAGCACTTCCTTCAGCTTCAGCGCATGGTCGCCGACGCCCGCCGCGCGGCGGGAAGGCGAGGCCCGGAGCCTTGGCCCGTCGGTCCCGCCTCGACCTCGTCGCCTCCCTGGTAGCGGCGGAACGCAGACTCGTCTCACGCACGGCGGCGCTTCCGCCCCGCGACGAGAGCCGCGGCCCGGCGCTCGAGATTGCGTCCGGCCTCGGCGCGCAGCGCGCGAATCGCCGCTTGCAGCTCCTCTACGCTGGAGCGGAGCTGGACCGTCCCGCGCAGCTCGGCGAAGGCGTCGCGCCGCCGCCGGCCGGCCGCGGGGGCGGCGGGAGCGGGGGCGATGTGGGCGACGACACTCCCCCGGCGGGTCAGCACCACCGGCTGTCCGGTCCTGCGGACCTCCTCGGCCAGGCGACCCAGGGCGCGCCTCGCCTCGACGATGGACACTTTCCGCTTCATGTGTACACTCCAAGTGTACACTTTGGCACGAGGGGCCAAGGACGGAGCGCGGGGGCACTCGTATCCCTACGGGGCCTCCAGCGCGCCCTTCGAGGTAGACGCGGCCTGCCCGCCGCGATCCGGGACGACGAGGTGGTAGCGCCCGAGCTCCGGATCGCGGATCACGCGCGAGCTCCCGCCGACCCAGCGCACCTCGATCGAAAGGACCCGCGCGCTGCGGCCGAGCCCGAAATGCAGCGCAGCCGGGTGCTGGCCCATCAGCGTCTCGCCCGTCACGATGCGGCCCACGTGCACCTGCTCCGGCGTGCGCACCACCACCGAGGCTCCCACCGGAGAGATCCCCCCGCCCTCCTCGCGCAGGCGCACGCCGATCCAGGCGTTCCCGGTCTCGAGCCGGTTGCGGTAGACGTGCAGCCTCTGGCCCCGCGCGCCGTGGTCCTCCACGACGACGAGGTCCACCTTGCCGTCCAGGTCCAGGTCGTCGGAGAGCGCCGAGCGGCCGTCCCACTCGTCGGCCACGCCGAGCAGGAAGGCGACGTTCACGAAGCCCTTCCCCGCGCGGTTCATCAGGAGCTGCTTCTTCTGGTAGCCGTCCCAGGACTCCCGGCCCTCCGCCACCGGGCCGCCGATCTCCGCGAAGAGGCGCCCGAGCTCGGGGTCCGCCTCCGAGGCGCCGTCGTAGATGTCGTGCGTCCAGAAGGTCGAGCAGTAGTCCGTCGTGCTCTCGCCGCTCGCATGCCCGTTCGCGGCGAAGAGGTCGGGGTCGCCGTCGTTGTCGAAGTCGAGGGCTGTGGTCCCCCAGGTCCAGCCGGTGCGCGCCACCTGCTCCCGGAAGCCAGGCTCGCGCCAGCCGTCGTCCCCGGCCAGGTACATGCGGTTCCCGAAGGCCATCCGCATGCGCATCTCCTGCATCTCGGGCCGGTCGGGGCGCCCGAGGCCCAGCGCCTCGAGGCGACGCGCCGTGGTGGAGGCCATCCCCGCCACGAAGAAGTCGAGGCGCCCGTCGAGGTCGAAGTCGGCGAAGGAGGCCGACATCCCGAAGAGGTGGCGGTCTCCCCGCAGCGTCGAGTTGGCGTCGCTGAAGTGCCCGCGGCCGTCGTTGTGGTGGAGGTCGATCCCCGAGTAGTCGCTCACCACGAGGAGATCCAGGTCGCCGTCCTCGTCGAGGTCGACGAAGCTCGTGGCGTAGGTGCGCCGGAAGCGCTTCGGGGCGAGGCCCGCGGCCTCGGTCGCCGGCTCGAAGCCGCCGGCGCCGTCGTTGCGCAGCAGGTAGGAGGGGTGCCCGTCGTTCGCGTCGTAGAAAGGCGTCGGCATCTGCCCGCCCCGGTAGGCGGGCTCGTACTGCGCCAGCCAGGCGTCGAGGTCGCCGTCCCCGTCGACGTCGCCCACGCTCAGGGCGGAGGGCGCCCGCAAGGGCTCCTCGAAGCGCGGCGTGCTCCTCGGCTCTTCGGGGAAACGCCCCTTGCCGTCGCCCCGGTAGAGCACGAGGTCGCCGCGGACGCGGGGCGCCAGTAGGTCCGGGTGGCCGTCACCGTCGAGATCGGCGATCACGCCGGTCTCCGCGAACACGTAGGGGTGGTCGACGAGGGGGGCGTCCTCGAAGCGGCCCCCGCCGCGGTTCCAGAGCACGCGCGCGGCGCCGAGTGCCACGATCTCGGAGAGGCCGTCCTCGTCGAGGTCGTAGACGAGGACCGGATGGAGCCTCGAGAGGCCGCCGGGTACGGGCCACTCGTAGCCGAAGAGCGGCTCGAAGGGCGCCGGGCCGGAGCGCGTCAGCATGCGCAGGCCCGTGGCATCGATCTTCGCGGCGAGCGGGCGGCCCTCCGCATCGCGGCGCCCGGACCACTCGACGCCGAGCTCGCCCTCGACGGCGATGCGCCGGTCGCGCGCCGCGTCGACGACGTGCAGGTTCAGCGAGATCTGCGAGCGGGCGGGGCTCGCGCCGGCCGGCGGGGTGAAGCGCGCGTGGTGCCAGTCGGACTGCACCAGCCGGTAGCCCGCGCTCTCGAGCTCGCCCAGGAGCTGCGCCCAGTCGGGGGGCGCGAGGGTCCGCTGCGGAGGGCCGAAGTCGTGGCGCTCGATCCCGAGCTCGAGCTCCTCGACCGGGCGCGCCGTCCCGATCTTGAGCTCGTCGAAGGCCACGCCCGCGAGGGCCGCGCGCTTCGCGGGCTCGTCACCCCGCTTCCCGGCGGCGAGGAGCGCGTCCCAGAGGGCGACGATCGTGCGCTCGTGCTCCTGCGCGAGCCTCTCGTCGGCCCAGACTGTCTGGTCGAACCGGGCGCGCTGCGCCTCCCACTCCTCGAGCGAGCCGGGCCTCCCGGCGGCGGCGCGAGGCGGCGCCTGCGGCCCCGCGTCGTCCCCGCCGCAGGCCGCGAGCGCGGCCAGCAGCAGGAGCCCCCCGGCGCCCGGGCCGCGAGACCGTCGGGTGCGATTCGAAAAGATCATGGATTCCATGGTGTTGAGACCGAGAACGCCGCGTCGCAGGCAGGGCTTGACTCGGCCCCTCCCTTGGCGAGATGATAAAGGTGGGCGATCTCCTGTCCCATGGAGGGCGATGCCATGTTAGCTGTACGGCGCTCGGTGACTCTGTTAGCGGCCCTTTTCGCGGCGATGGGAACGGCGACCACCTCCCACGCGGAGAACCAGCAGTACGAGGGCTCGCTGGTCGTCGAGTCGTTCGGCAACGACAACCTGACCGCCAACCAGACGCCGATGGGGGCGGGGCTCTTCTCGGTCTTCGGGATGCCGCAGGGGGTCCAGTGCAACCCCGGCCAGCCCCGCTGCCCGTTCGCGTCCACGCCCGTGGGCGGGGGCAAGGGCATGGGCGGGTACAAGGTGTTCGAGCCGCTGGGAAACTTCTGCATCCCCATCGGGTATTTCGGCGCCACGATGCGTCCGGCCAAGGGTGCCACCGCCACGACGGGAAAGGCGAAGAACGTCCACTACCGCAACCCCAACTTCTTCACTACCGGCACGATGGGTTCCCCCAACATGACCTCCTGCACGGCGTACTACACCGTGGGCAGCATGTTCGCGACGATGTTCCTGACCTCGAACGACACGAAGCGGGGCATCGTCATGAAGGGCGCCCCGCTGACCGGGGAGCAGATCGTCACGCTGACGGGCAGCACCAATCCCGCCGGATTCCAGCTGAAGAAGGCCCCCACGGCGCCGGTCAAGACCCCCGGTCCCACGGGCTTCGGGCTGCGGCGGACCACTTCCGGTGAGTTCAACAACATCCCTCCCTACCTCTATAGCTACACCTACGCCACGCTGCGCAACGACGCCGGCGCCTTTTTCGCCGGGGGCGGATTCTTCGGCTCGAGCGGAGCGGTAACCAAGATCGATCTCAAGTACAAAGGGGGAGGGACAATGACGGTGGGCCGGGTCAGGGTGAAGGCCACGCCCGGAGGGAACAAGTTCGGCGGAGTCATGCGACTCCTGGGCAAGCTGACCACGAGGGTGTGCTACTACACGAACAATACGGCTTGCTTACTGGGCGGCAACGACTGGCGCTATGACTCGGTGGGAAGGAGCGCGTACACCTCGAACGGGCTGGTGACCAAGGGCTACCAGGCCAAATACAACGGTATGTACGTCAACACGATGAACTATCTGGCGGTGAGCGTCATGGTGAAGGGCTACCGCTTCCCGTGGACCACCGGGTACGTCACCGTCTCGGGGCTCGACAAGCCCCACGTAACCGTCGAGAAGAGGAAGGGCTACGACAACCGCACGGACTTGGGCAAGGGGACGATCCAGCTCGTTACGCCCGTCCTCACCCGCTGGACGCAGACGGGCTCCACCGACCAGTACACGGGCGGCATCGGAATCCTGCGGCTCCGCTTCGTCCCGGAGCCCGGGAAGTGGATGATGCTCGTGGCCGGCCTCTCGCTGCTCGGAATCCTCTACCGCGGACGCAGGCGCTGAGGGTCGGCGGCCGAAACCCGGCTTTCCCGATGGGCTAGAATCGCGGCGTGTGGAGCCGCCTGCTCGCGTCGCGCCGGTTCTACCTCGTCTGTGCCACCCTCATGGTCCTGGCCGCCGTCGCCTCGCAGGTCGAGGTGCGCCGGGACGCGCGCCCGGCGGGCGCGCCGGCTGAGCTCGCGAGGCTCCGCGAGCGGCCCGACCTGAACCTCCTCTTCGTGCTGATCGACACGCTGCGCGCCGATCGCCTCTCGAGCTACGGCTACGAGCGCGAGACGAGCCCCACCATCGACGGCCTGGCCGCGACGGGGATCCGCTTCGCCCAGCAGATGTCGCAGTCCTCGTGGACGAAGTGCTCGATGGCCTCCCTCTGGACGGGGCTGTACCCGGTGCGGACGGGCGTCACGCGCTCGCCGGAGGCCCTCTCCCTGGACGCGCGCATGCCGGCGGAGATCCTGCGCGACGCGGGATTCCGCACCTTCGCCATCTGGCGCAACGGCTGGGTGGGCCCGGCCTTCGGCTTCTCGCAGGGCTTCGAGGTCTACTTGAGCCCCCGGGCGAGCCCCATCCCCGCGAGCGTGCGGCGCGAGAAGCCCACCGTGGGGGTGGCGGGCACCGACCAGGACCTGGTGAGCTCGGCGATCGAGTTCCTGCGCACCCACGGCGAGGAGCGCTGGTTCCTCTACCTCCACCTGATGGACGTCCACCAGTACGTGTACGACGAGGAGACGGCGCTCTTCGGCACCACCTACTCGGACCTCTACGACAACTCGATCCGCTGGGTCGACCGCGTGCTGGCCCGCCTGATCCGGGAGATCGACGGGCGCGGGCTCAGGGAAAGGACGCTGATCGTCGTGGCGGCCGACCACGGCGAGGCCTTCGGCGAGCACGGCCGCGAGGGCCACGCGCGCGACGTCTACGGCGAGGTGACGACGACGCCCTTCGTGCTGAGCCTCCCGTTCCGGCTCGAGCCGGGAATCGTCGTGGAGGCCCCGACGGAGAACGTCGACGTCTGGCCGACGCTGCTGGAGCTCCTCGGGCTCCCGCCCCTCGAGGGCGTGGACGGACGCTCGCGGGTGCCGGAGATCCTGGCGGCCGCGCGCGGCGAACCCGGTCCGGCGCGAGACGGTCCCCGCTTCGCACACATCGATCAGACCTGGGGTCGGACGCGAGAGCCGCCCCGCCCCATGGTGGCCGTCGCCGAGGGGCGCTATCGACTGGTCCATCGCGCCGCGGCGGGTCGAGGCGAGCTCTACGACCGCTCGCCGGACCCGCGCGAGCAGGTCGACATCGGCGCGGAAGAGCCCGAGGTCCTGGCGAGGCTCACCGCCCTCGCGGAGGAGTACCTGAAGCGGCCGCCGGCGCCCTGGCAGGGCGCGCCCCCGGTGGAGCTCGAGGCGGACGAACTGGAGCAGCTCCGCGCTCTCGGCTACTCGCCTGAGTAGGGGCTCCCGAAAGCCCCAGGGCTCACCATCGGTACGTGACGGTCAGCCCGTAGGTCCGGGGATCGGCCCATACCTCGAGGATCGTGCTGAACTGGCGCGTCAGGTCGAAGGTGTCTTCCAGGTAGAACTGGTTCAGGAAGTTCTCCACCCAGCCCGCCACCTCGATGCGCCCGTCGGGCGTGCGGTAGGTGAGCCGCGCGTTGTGGATCCAGTACGCCGGCTGCGAGATCGGGTCGAGGGCCTGCGGGTCGAGGTAGACCTTCGAGCGCCAAGAGAAATCGTACTGGGGGATCAGCGACCCGATGGCGCCGAGCGGGATCTCGTACTCGACGACCGTCGAGACGCTGTAGCTGGGGGCCGCGATCAGCGGGTTCCCGTCGTAGTCGAAGGTCGTCAAGGGCCCCGAGCCCCGCGGTTGCACGGTGGCCTTGTTGACGGTGAAGTCTTTGAAGTGCCCGTAGAGCCATCCGAAGCCTCCCTGGATGGAGAGGCCCGGGAGCGGCCGGGCCTGGAACTCGACCTCCGCCCCCCAGACCCGGGCGTCGCTGTTGAGGAGCTTCTGCAGCGGCAGCTCGCCCCTCTCGTTCGCGATGTCGAAGACCTGGAGGTCCTTGTACCAGTATCGGAAGCCGGCCACGTTCACGACCAGGCGGTTGTCGAGCCAGCCGGACTTTAACCCCAGCTCGGCGGCGTGGATGAACTCCGGCTCCACCGGGTCGATCCTCTGCTCGACGTCGCCCGCGCTGGCCCGGACGGTCAATCCCGCGTTGAAGTGGCCCGCCTTCATCGCGCGTCCGTACTTGGCGTAGAGGTTCAGGTTGTCGTTCCGGATCGCGTCGAGCACGTTCCAGAACGGCGTATAGCTGAGGGTCAAGTCGCCCGTCACGCCCGACCACGTCTCCCTCTCCGTCTGCTCTTGGATCGCTGGGGTCTGGACGCCGGTTGCCGCTGCCACGGTGCTCGCGAGCGTGAAGTCCTTGTGCTCGACGTTGTAACGGATGCCCGTCTCGAGCGCGAGCTCCTCGGTGAGCTCGTAGCGCCCGCCCAGATAGGGCGCGAGGCTCCAGAGCTTCTGGTCGAAGTTCTGCTCGATCCGGTAGTTCAGCGTGCTGGGGAAGAGGTTCGTCGCAGAGAGCGTCTCCTGGAGGAAGAAGAGGCCCGCGCCCCAGCGGTAGCGCTCGCCCTCGCCCTGCGCGCGGAGCTCCTGGCTCACCTGCCAGGCGCTGTCGGAGTAGTCGGCCGGGAAGACGATGCCGGGGTTCGCGTCGCCTTCGTCTTCGATGAAGCGATCGTACCACTCGTAGCCCCCGAGCGACGTGACGACGATCGAACCGAGGTCCCAGGTCCCCCGCAGGCCCGTGCCCCAGGCGTCGAGGAACTCGCTGCCGTCCTGGTTGTACCAGCCGCTGAAGGGATCCCCTCCGGTCTCCCCTCCTTCGCGTCGATCGTTCGCGGCGAGGGCCAGCCCGGGGACGGTCGTGAGCTCCTCGAGGCCGGTCAGCCTGGCCGCACTCTCCTCGCTGAAGCTGTTCGCGTTGTCTGCGTAGAAGCCTCCCAACGCAAAGGAATTGGCTCCCACCATCTGGAGGTGGCGGGAGTCGCTGCGGTTGCGGCCGCCGTGCGCGTTCAGGACGAAGTCCATGTCCGCGAGCGGCTGGAAGCGCAGGATGCCCCGGCCCGCCCAGTCGTCGACGTTGTTGACGCGGCTCTTCAGGCCCTGGAAGTCCTCCAGGCTCGGAACGTTATTGCGTTGGAACTGGTTCACCTGATCGGCGGAAAAGGACGGGCGAGGGTCCCCCTCTGCGCCCAACGGGTCGATGCCTTGCGGCGTGACCACGAGACCGGGCGGGTTGAGGACGCACACGCCGTCGACCCGGATGCCTTTCTCCGCCTCCTGGGTGAAGTAATCGTCCTGGATCCCAACGAGCCGTTGGTTGTCCACCCGCCTCCCGACCGCGATGCCGTTCTGGTCGAAGAACCGCAGGATCTCGTTCACCGGCGTGTTCGGATCATCCAGCAGACTCGGCTCGAAGAGGTATCTGCTCCCCTGTTGATTGCCGAAGGGCGGATTGGGCCTGCGAGCGGCCGGTCCAAGGTGGACGTTGACCCGCGCGTCGCTGGGGTCCAACACCGCGTACGTGTCCTGGATCGTGTCCTGGGTGACCACATGGAAGGGACTCCCCGTCTGGAGGTTCACGTGCGCCGTGGGATCCCAGTCCGCGCACTCGTTGTCCGTGATCCCGTCGCGGAAGTTCGCGGTGAAGGCGAACCTCGCCGAGAGCATGTCCTCGATCAGGGGCAGGCTCAGCGTTCCCTCGGCCTGGATCGTGTTGTAGTTCCCGTAGGTGAAGCTGGCGCTCCCGCCCCACTGGCCGTCGGGCTCGACCGAGTTGACCTTGATGGCGCCCGCCGTGGCGTTGCGGCCGCTCCCGCTCCCCTGCGGCCCCCGCAGCACCTCGATCGACCCGACGTCGAAGAGCTGGAAGAGCTGGATCGCCGGCGCGTTGATGTTGATGCCGTCCTGGTAGATGGCGACCGCACCCGCCGCGTTCGCGTTGTAGTCCTTGAGGCCGATGCCGCGAATGAAGAGCGTCGGGTTCGACGCCGCGGAGCGCGTGTTGATGTCGAGGTTCGGCGTGTACTCGGCGAGGTCGGCGATGTTCTGGATGCGAAGATCCCCGAGCTCCTTGGTGTCGAAGCTCGTGACCGAGACGCTGGTATCCTGGAGCAGGTCGTCGTGGTGCCTGCCCCGGATGGTGATCACCTCGATGTCGCTGAACTTGGGCGGGGCGGGCGCGGGGGGCGGCTCTTCGGGAGGCGCCTCGTCGGCGCTGGGCGCCTCGGTCTCTTCCCCGCCCGGCTCGGTCGGCTGCTGAGCGAGTGCGGGCATCGCCAGGAGCAGGGCCGCGACGAGGAGTGCGCCGCCGCCACGGAGAGTGGTCGGGGGGGGTCGCAAACGATCATCCGCTCAGGTCATCCGAACACACCGGGAACCTCGATCGATCCGCATCCATTATACTTTGCTTTTCGGGCGGCTATCTGCCTGAAGTGCCGTTGGATTTCATTCTCCTGACGGATCGGGCTGCGGGGAGTGGCTGGATGAAGGCGGTGCTCGCGATCCTGTGGATCCTCAGCGTCGCCGGGGCCTTCGCCCTCGGCCGGCTCGGGGCCTCGGACGGCGCGGCGCCGGGGTTCGCCACGGTCGACTCCTTCAGGGATGCCCTGGCCGAGCGCGACGAGCTCTCGCGGTCCTACCGCATGAGCGCCTTCCTCGAGGGGCTCGGCCCGCAGGAGCTCCCCGCCGCCCTCGAGGTCCTGGAGCAGAACAGCATCGCAGTGACCCGCGAAGAGGCCCGTCTATTCCTGCTCGCCTGGTCGCGCTTCGACGCCCCGGGCGCCTTCGCTTGGGCCCGCGCCTGGCCGACGCAGTGGTCCGACACCCTGATGGAGGAGGCGATCTATGCCTGGGGCCTCCGCGACCCGCGCGCGGCGCTCCGCGAGCTCGAGGCGGTGGAGGCTCCGGAACAGAAGGTGCGCCTGCGGCGCTCGCTTCTCGAGGGATGGCTCCACAGTCAGGATCGGACGGGCGCGAGCGAGTACATCGCGGCCATCCCGGAAGCGCGGCAGCGGAGCCGGCTCGCCTTCCTCCTCGCCGCGGAGACCATGCGGGACGGGGCCGAGGCGGTGATGCGCTGGGCGGAGGCGGTGCCGGAGGACGCTCCCAACGACTTCAAGCGAGGAGCCTTCTACCATGCATCGGCCGTCCTCGCACGCGAAGACCCGCGGCGCGCGGCCCAGTGGTTCGAGGCGCACCGGACGCTCCCCTACAGCACTGGGTCGCTCGACGTGATCGCGCGTAGGTGGGCGGAGTACCACGATCCCCCCGCGCTCTTCGAGTGGCTTCGGAGCCTGCCCTCCGAGGGGGAACGGGCCAGCGAGATCGGCGAAGCCGTTGCGGCGACATTCGGCATCTGGTTGGGCAAGGCCCCCGAGGAGGCGGAGGCCTGGCTCTCCTCGCGGACCCCCGACCCCGAGCTCGACTCCGCAGTCGCCGAGCTGGTTCGCTCCCTCTCGCAGGCATCGCCCGCGTCGGCCATCGCCTGGGCGGCGCGCATCCAGGACGAGACGCAGCGCCGGAGGAGCACGCTCCTGGCCGGCCGGGCCTGGCGTCGGCAGGATCCGGAGGCCTTGCGCGCCTGGCTCGCGCAGAGCGACCTCCCCGAGGCCGCCAGGCAGTCGATCCTCCGCGCTCCGCCGGGCGTCGCGGGGCGGCGCGCAGCGGCGCGACCGGCCGCCCCGCTCTCGCCGCGATAGCCGCAGTAGCGCTCTGGTGGCTAGGGACCGGTTCGAGTCGGCTGCTGCTCCGAGCCCTGGTCACGCAGGCCGCGGACCCGCGCGAGCGTCTCGTCCGCGCCCGGCGCGTGGAACCAGGCTGCGCGCTCGGCGAGCTCGAGCGCGTGGTCCAGCTCGCCGCGCTCGGCGAGGAGGCGCGCGAGCTCGTGGGCGGCGTCGGCCTCGCGCGGATGGCGTTCGAGGAGCTCCTCGAGACGGCGCTCCGCCTCCTGACTCTCCTGGGTGTCGAGGAGCAGGCGCGCGGCGGCATGGGCGGGCGCGGGATCGTCGGGGTCCGCCTCGGCGGCCCGGTCGTAGAGCGCCAGGGCGGCCTCGCGCGCGCCGGCCTGGGCCGAGAGCTCGGCGAGACCCAGGAGGGCCGGCGCGTGCCCCGGATCGAGCTCGAGAGCGCGCTCGAAGGCTTCCCGCGCGACCTCGGGGGGCCGGCCTGCGGAGCGCAGAGCGCGTCCGCGCAGCTCGTGGAAGACCGCCGCTTCGGGGTGGGCCGCGAGCGCCGCGGCGAGGCGCCGCTGCGCGCCCGAGTGGTCCCCGAGCGCCGCGAGCTGCGCCAGGAGCGCGCGCAGCGCCGGCGCGCTCGCGGGATCCGTGAGATCCAGCCCCGAACGCTCGATCGCCTGCACCGCCTGCGACGCCCCCTGGTCGGCGGCGAGCAGCGCGGCCTCCTCCGCCCTGGCCCGCGCGGCCTGACCCGGAAGCGCCGCGAGCCGCGTCAGACCCTCGGTCGCGATCGCGTGCTGGCCGGCGCCATGGGCGATGCGGATCGAGACGAGGTAGCCCTCTGGATCGTCGGGATGAGTCTGCACGTAGCGGCGCAGCGCGTCGAGGGCACCCGCATGATCGCCCCGGACCGCGTAGATCTCCGCCACCGCCAGCCCCGCCTTCGTCTGGCCTGCACCGGCCCGGATCGACTCGCGGTACTCGGAGCTGGCGCGCTCGAAGTCCCCGGCGCGCTCGGCCGCCTGGCCGGCCAGGTAGCGAGATGCCGGGTTGTTCGGCCACACACGGATCCCCGCCTCGAAGGCGGCGAGGGCGCCCTTCGCGTCGCCCTGGCCGAGCAGCACGCGGCCGCGGATCAGCTCGCGGAGGGCTTGCTGCTCGATCCCCTCCGCCACCGCCATCGCCTCCTCGAACCGCTCCGCCTGCACGAGCGTGTCGGCGTACGCGAAGCGCAGCATCGGCGAGGGCTCCGGGCCCGCCGCCAGCGCCCGCTCGAAGGCCTCCAGGGCGGCGTCGAACTCGTCGCGCTGCACGTGGTAGTCGGCGACCACGAACCACGAGGCCGCCGAGGGGCGCTCCTCGGCCTCCTCGCGCAGGAGCCGCAGCTCCCCCTCGGCGTCTCCCTGCGCGCCCATCCGCCGCGCGAGCGCCACGCGAAAAGCGGCGGCATTCCCGGAGCGCTCGAGCGCGCCGCGCAGGATCTCCGTGGCGCGCTCGGACCGATCGGTCCGATCGAAGTAGCCGACCACCTCGCTCACCGCGAGCGGATCGGTGGGAAACTCCTCGAGGCAGGCCTCGTACTGGGCGTCGGCCGCCTCGGCTTCCCCCTTCTCGAAGGCGAAGAGGCCGCGCGCGATGCAGAGCCTGGCCCGCGCGGCCGGGGCGATCTCGTCGCCGGCGGCGCCGAGCTGCTCGCGGGCGGTCTCGAGCGCCTTCTCCGCCTCGTCGATGCGCTCGACGGCAATCAGCGCCAGCACCCGGGGCACCAGCACGCCGAGGTTGTTCGGATCGAGCAGGAGCACGCGGTCGATGTCGTCGAGCGCCTTCAGCGGGCTTCCGGTCCCGAGATGGGCTTCGGCGCGGAGCTCGAGCGCGTCGACGTTCTCGGGGGCGATCGCGAGGACCCGATCGATCGTCGTCACGGCGTCCGGAGACGAGCGGGTCTCGAGCATCGCCCGCGTGAGCAGGATGCCCGCCTCGACGGCGTGCTCCGGCGACTCCGCGGCCTTGCGCAAGGGCCACACCGCGAGGCCCGCCTCTCCGGTGCGCAGCAGCGCCACGCCGAGCAGGAGATGCGCCTCGGACCGCGCGGGATCCTCGTCGATGAGCTTGCGCAGGGGATCGACGGTGCCTGCGAAGCGCCCCTGCGCGTGGAGGTCGCGGATCCCGGCCAGCGGATCTTCGGATCGGTTGCAGGCGACGCCGATCGCGACGAGGAGGAACGGCAGTATTGCGATCCGGATGCGCCGGGACGTGTGGCGCACGGGGTTCGGCGGCGACGGGCAGCTCATCGGCCGTCGTTGACCTCGTCTTCGTTGGTTGCGGCCGTGCCGCGTGGCTCGCGAATCGCGGCTTGCACGGGCTCGGGAAGACCGCTCCGCGCCAGCCAGGACCCCGCGGCGCGCGGCTCCCGGCGCAGCCAGGCGCGTCCCAGCGCGACGATGACCTCGTCGCGCAGCTCCGCAGCCTGGATGCGCTTCGCCCAGCCGACGGCCTCTTCGGGCGAGCCCTCCTGGTTGGCGCGGCGCACGAGCACGCGCACGGCCGGATCGAGCTCGGCGGCCGGCGTCGCGGAGCGCAGCCACTCCTCCGCCTGCGCGCTCGAGAGCTTCAGCCACTGCCCGAACGCGTCGGCGACCGCGCCGTCGCGCTCGGCGCCGCTCGGGGTCCCCGCCAGCCACCCGAGGGCGGCCTGCGGGTCGAGGTTCGCCCAGCGTCCCGCGATCACGGCCGTCGAGCCGGCCGCGTAGCTGCGACCCGCGTGGGCCGAGGCGAAGCGCACCGCGGCCTCGGGGTCCGTCGCGGCGAGGGCGGCGCAGGCCTTGCGGAAGACGGTCTCCTTGTAGCTCGGAACGACCTCGGGCGTGCCGTCGGCCCAACGCATCACGGCCTCGGCTCCCTCCTCGTTGAGCTCCCGGGCCAGCATCCCGGCGAAGCTGTCGCGCTGGGCGCCGTCGGGGAGCGAGGCGATGTAGCGGTTGGCGCTCTCCTTGTGCTCGCCCCGGGTCCATCCCGCCACGAGGCGCGTGCGCAGGAAGTCCCTGAGCTGCGCGTCCTCCATCCCATCGAGGGCCCGCCGGGCCGCTTCGGGATCGCGAAACGCCCAGGCGTAGATGGCCGCGCCGGTCGCCGTCCGCTGCGAGCGCCCCGGCCAGGAGAGCGCACGCTCGAAGGCGGCGGGAGGGTCGAAGCGGCTCCAGGCCAGCATGAACGCGCGCACCTCGTCCTGGCCGAGCCATGGCCGGCGGCGCTCCAGCGCCTCCAGGGCCTCCGGCAGCTCCTCGGGTTCGAGGCGTTGGAGGAAGGAGTGGAACCGGTAGGAGCGGGTGAGCCAGTCGCGGTCCTCGAGGGCTCGGCGGAAGGAGTCGAGCGTCGCCGGGTCCTCGCGCTCCGGGCGCGGCGCCGAGAGGCGCCCGAGCCCCGCCGCCGCCGCCAACGCCGCGCCGAAGAGCACGAGCCTCGTGGCCTTCATCGCCCTCGCCTCGGGTGGGGACGCCAACGAATCGAAGATGATAGAATGATCCGCTGGTTTCGGCAGCGTCGGCCGAGTCGATCGCGAAGGAGGAGTGCGTGACCCGGAAGAATCCGGAGATGCTCGCTCAGAGCGCCAATCTCTACTTCGGCCCCTGGTACCGGAAGTCCCCGTTCTTCGAGGCGACCCGGCGCTACGGCTGTACCGGTTACGACATCTACAATCACACGTATCTCCCGGCCTACTACGACGAGCCGAACGTCGAGTACTGGGCGCTCGTGAACGGCGTCACGGTCTGGGACGTCGGCTGCGAGCGGATCGTCGAGGTCAGCGGACCCGACGCCTCCGAGTTCATCGATACGCTGACCTGCCGCGACCTCACCCGGTGCGCCGTGGGGCAGTGCAAGTACATGCCGGTGATCTCCCAGGACGGCGGGATCGTGAACGACCCGGTCTGCCTTCGCGTCGAGGCGGATCGCTGGTGGATGGCGCTCGCCGACAGCGACGCGGGTCTCTTCGCCCTCGGCGTCGCGGCGCACTCGGGCCAGCGCGTCACGATCTCCCATCCGCCCGTCCATCCGATCCAGGTGCAGGGTCCGCGCTCGAAGGAGACGCTCGAGCGCCTCTTCGGCGACGAGATCCAGAACCTCAAGTACTACCACTGTCGCGAGGCCGACCTCGACGGGATTCCCGTGCTGATCAGCCGCACGGGCTGGACGGCGGTGGTCGGCTACGAGATCTACCTGCGCGACCCGACGCGGGGCGACGACCTCTGGGAGCGCGTGATGGAGGCGGGCAAGCCCTTCGAGATCCGACCGATCGCGCCGTCGGAGGCGCGCCGCATCGAGGCCGGCATCTTCAACTACGGCTCCGACATAACGCTCGAGAACAACCCCTACGAGATCATGGGCATGGAGCGGCTCGTCGAGGAGCAGGCCGCCGACTACCTCGGCAAGGCCGCCCTGGCACAGATCCGCCGCGAAGGGGTGAAGCGCCGGCTCGTCGGCATCGAGATCGAGGCCCCGGAGCTGCGCGCCGAGTGCGCGGAGTACTGGCCGGTGCGCCAGGGCGCCCGCCGCGTCGGCCACGTGACCGACGCCGTGTGGTCGCCCGGGCTCGAGAAGAACATCGGCTACGTGTGGGTGCCGACGGAGCTCGGGGCGCCCGGGACGCGCCTCGAGGTCGAGAGCTCCCACGGCGTGCTGCCCGGGCGCACGGCCGCGATCCCGTTCGTCGATCCGACCAAGCGTCGCCCGCTGCACTGAGCGGGCGTCGCGAGGCCCGGAATGAGGCGCGGGAGGGCTCTGTGACCGATCGGGATGCGCGCGCCCCGCGCCAGGATCTGACGCCGCTCCTGCGCGCGCGCTCGGTCGCCGTGGTCGGCGCCAGCCAGGGAGATCGCTTCGGAGGCAAGCTCTGCCGGAACCTCCAGCGCTTCGGATACGGGGGCGCGATCTTTCCGGTGAACCCCCGCTACACGGAGCTCTACGGCCGGCCCTGCTACCCGTCGCTGCGCGAGCTGCCCGAGCGCCCGGACTGCGCGCTGCTGGCCGTGCCGAACGCACGCCTGGAGGGGGCGCTCGCCGAGGCCGCCGCGTGCGGGATCCCGGCCGCCGTCGTCTTCGCGAGCGCCTGGTCCGACCCGGCCGAAGGCGGACCCTCGCTCCAGGATCGCCTCGCCAGGGTCGCGCGGGAACACGGAATGGTGGTCTGCGGCCCGAACTGCATGGGGTTCGTCTCGCTCGCGGAGCGCCTCGCGGTGTCCGGCTACGACGTGAATCCCGCGACGCCCGCCGGCCACGTCACGCTCGTCACCCACAGCGGGTCGGTCTGGGACGCGCTGCTGCAGAACCGCCGCGGTGTCGCCTGGAACACCATCGTCTCGCCCGGCAACGAGATGGTGACCACCGCGGCCGACTACATGCACTTCGCGCTCGGCGATCCACAGACGCGCGCGATCGGCCTCTTCCTGGAGGCGGTGCGCGACCCGGCGGGCTTCCGGGCTGCGCTGGCCGAGGCCGCCCGGCGCGACGTCCCCGTGGTGGTGCTGAAGACCGGCCGAAGCCGGCGCGGCGCCGAGTTCGCGCGGGCCCACAGCGGCGCGCTCGCCGGCGAGGATGCGGCCCACGATGCGCTCTTCGCCCATTTCGGCGTGCGGCGCGTCACGTCGATCGACGAGCTCATGGATACGCTCGAGCTCTTCGCCACCGGCATGCGCCCGCCTACGGCGAAGGTCTCGGCGCTGCTCGACTCCGGCGGGCAGCGCGCGCTCCTCGCCGACCTGGCCGCGGCCGAAGGCGTGGAGTTCGCGGCGATCGGCGCGGCGACGCAGGCGAGGCTCGCCGAGCTGCTCGAGCCGGGGCTCGAGCCGGTGAACCCGCTCGACGCCTGGGGCACGGGCAACGCCTCCGAGGAGATCTACGCGGAGTGCCTCCGGGCGCTCGATGCCGACCCCGCGACGGGGCTCAACCTCTTCGCCGTCGACCTCTACCCGATCGACGATCCGCGCTCGAGCTATCCGAAGATCGCCGCCAAGGTCCAGGACGAGCTCACGAAGCCCCTGGCCTGGCTCACCCACGCGAGCGCGACCACGAGCGAGGCCCAGGCCTCGACCCTGCGCCGGATGGGGATCCCCGTGCTGCTCGGGACGGAGACGGGATTGCGGGCGGTCCGCCACGTGCTCGACTACGCGCGCTTCCAGCGCGAGCGCGCGACGCGTGGGCCCGTGGCGCGCGAGGTGCCGCGGCCTGCGGAGCTCTCCCTGCTGCGCCGGGAGCTCGAGGCGCGCGGGGACGCGCTCGACGAGCACGCGAGCAAGCGTTGCCTCCGTGCCTATGGGCTCACGACCACGCGGGAGATGGCGGCCGAGAGCCTCGAGGAGGCGCTGCGCGCGGCCGAGAAGATCGGCTACCCGGTGGTGCTCAAGACGGCCGCGGGCCTGCTCCACAAGACCGAGCGCCGGGGCGTCCGGCTCGACCTCCGGGACGGGGACGACCTCGTCGCCGCCTACCGCGACCTCGAGGCCCGACTCGGGCGCCGGGTGCTCGTGCAGGAGCAGGTCCCGCCCGGGGTCGAGCTGCTGCTCGGGATCGTCGCCGACCCGCACTTCGGGCCGATGCTGACCGTCGGCAGCGGCGGTATCCACGTCGAGATCCTCGCGGACGTCCGCTGGCTCCTCTTGCCGACGAGCGCGGCGGAGGTTCGCGCCGCGCTGGCAAAGCTCCGGGGTGCGCCGCTCCTGCGCGGCGCGCGCGGTCGCGCGCCGGCGGACGAAGACGCGGTGGTGCGCGCGGCGCTCGGCCTCGCGGCCCTGGCGGAGGACCTCGGCGACCGGATCGAGGCGGTCGACGTGAATCCGCTGATCGCACTTCCCGATCGCGCCGTCGTAGTCGATGCGTTGATCGTGCCGAAGACCGGAGCCCGCTCCGCCCCCTGAGCCCTGCACGCTCCTTCGAGGAGGATCCATGGACTTCGCCCTCTCCCCCGAGCTCGAGGATCTGCGCCAGGTCGTCCGCCACTTCGTCGTCACGGAGCTCCAGCCGCTCGAGGTCGAGGTGGAGCTCGCGGACGGGCGCCTCGATCCGAAGCGGCGCGCGGAGCTCCAGGCCAAGGCGAAGGCGCTCGGCATCGTTGCTTCGAGCCTGCCGCGCTCGGTGGGCGGGACCGGCTACAGCTGGGAGGCGCAGATCGTGATCAACGAGGAGATCGGCGCGGTCACGAACGGCCTCGGCTGGATCGTCTTCGCCCCCGCGATCGTGCTGCGCCGCGCCTCGCCCGCGCAGGTCGAGCGCTGGGTGCGCCCCGCGGCCGAAGGCGAGCGCGCCGCCTGCTATGCCGTCACGGAGGCGGGCGCGGGCTCGGACGCGAGCCGCATGGCCACGACCGCCGTGCGCGACGGCGACCAGTGGCGGATCGACGGAGAGAAGTGGCACGTCACCTCCGGCGACGTCTCCGACTTCGCGGTCGTGCAGTGCGCCACCGACTCCGAGATCGGCGAGGGCAATACCCTCTTCTTCGTGGATCTCGACGCGCCCGGAGTCGAGGCGATCGAACACCCCAAGTACTCCCACAACCTGATCGACGGCCACCCGAAGCTGGCCTTTCGCAACGTGCGCGTCCCCGACGAGAACCGCTTCGGCGGCGTCGGCGAAGGCCTCGCGATCTCCAAGGAGTGGTTCCTGCACGAGCGGACGATGATCGCGGCGCGCTGCCTCGGCGCGGCCCGCAGGCTGATCGCCGAGGCCAGCGAGTTCGCGCAGGGGCGCGTGCAGTTCGGCGAGCCGATCGCCGAGTACCAGCTGATCCAGCAGATGTTCGCCGACTCCCTGACGGAGCTCTGGGCGGCGCGGCTCGTGACCTACGCGACCGCGCGGGCGATGGACGAGGCTCGCGGCGAGGAGGACCTCCGGCGCGTGCACACCAAGGCCTCGATGGCGAAGCTCTACGCCTCCGAGATGGCGAACCGCGTCGCGGACCGCGCGGTCCAGATCTTCGGGGGGCGCGGCTACATGCGCGAGAACGTCGCGGAGCGTTTCTTCCGCGAGCTGCGCGTGGAGAGGATCTGGGAGGGCTCCTCCGAGATCCAGCGCATCATCATCGCCAGGAGCCTCTATAAGCGCGGCGTGGAGGCGCTGGTTCGATGAACTTCGCTCGCCTTCGGCTCGCTGCGCGCTTCGCTTGCGATGAACTTCGCTCGCCGGCCCGACAGGCGGCCTCCGCTCGCCTTCGGCTCGCTGCGCGCTTCGCTTGCGGCTCGCTGCGTTGAGGCCGGCTCTCGAGTCGGCCCCTAGCCCGTGGGCGGCGGGGGTGGGAGCGTGGGCGCGGTCGCGCCCTTGCGGCTGCGGCGCAGGGCGCGGAGTGTCTCGTCCGCGGCGCTCTCGAAGGCCTCGAGGGTGCGCGCCAGGCACTCGTCGTCGTGGGCGGCGGAGACGAACCAGGGCTCGCGCGAATCCGGCTCGCAGAGGATGCCGCGGTCGAGCAGGCGCTGCGCCAGGGCGTTGTAGAGGGTGTAGTCGCTCGTCGCCCATTCGCGGTAGTTCTTGGGCGGCGTCTCGGCGAAGATCAGTCCGCCCATCGCGGGGTGACCCGTGAAGCAGTGCGGGAGGCCGCGGCGGGAGAGGATGCCGCTGAAGCCCTCCTGCATGCGCTTGCCGTAGTCGGCGACGCGCTCCAGCGCGTCCGTCTCCTCGAGGATCTCGAGCGTCTTCTCCGCCGCGGCGAGCGCCACCGAGTGCGCGGTATAGGTGCCGCCGTGGACCACCCCGTGGCCGATGCGGCGCATGATGTCCTCGCGGCCGGCGACGACGGAGATCGGATAGCCGTTCGCCATGGCCTTCGCGAAGGTGCAGACGTCCGCCCGCACGCCGATCAGCTCCTGCACGCCGCCGCGTGCGACGCGGAAGCCCGTCTTCACCTCGTCGATGATCATGACCACGCCGTAGCGGTCGCACAGCTCCCGCACGTCGCGCATGTACTGGGGGTCGGCCGAGATGGAGCAGCAGTTGCCCAGGATGGGCTCGATCAGGAACGCCCCGATCTCGTCGCCGTGCTGCCGCAGCACGTCCTCGAGCCGGTTCGCGTCGTTGAGCGGCACGAGGTGGAAGAGCTGGCGGAGGAGGCTGGGCACGCCCTCGCCGTAGGGCCGGATCATCCCGCCGCCTTCCTCGAGGTCCTCGATCCCCCACTGGAAGGCGTCGGAGAGCCCGTGATAGCCGCCCTCGACCATGACGTAGGAGTCGCGCCCGCTGTGCGCGCGCGCCACGCGCAGGGCGCTCATCAGGGCCTCGGTGCCGGAGTTGGAGAAGCGGATCAGCTCGGCGGCGGGCACCATCCGGGCGATGCGCTCCGCCACGGCGAGCTCGCGCTCGGTGCCGAGGGCGAAGACGCCGCCGATCTCGATCCCCTCGCGCGCGGCGGCGTCCACGCGCGGGTCCGCGTAGCCGAGGATCGCCGGGCCGTAGCCCAGGCGATAATCGATGTATTCGTTACCGTCGATGTCCCAGAGACGGGCGCCCTTCCCGCGCTGGGCGTAGATCGTCCGCCCCTCGCCCCAGAAGCGGAAGTTGGACGAGACACCGAGCGGCAGCCGCTTGACTGCGCGGTGGAAATGCAGGTTCGATTTCTTGAGTGTTCGCCGCACGACGCCGTCCGTTGGGAAGGTGCATTTGCATACACAAGGGTGACACAGCGGACGCTCGTTGTCCAGCCGTGGTCGTGCAGCGGCGAGATGGGCTCGCGTTCCCTCTCGATGCGCGCGAGGCCGCGAACGCGCGACACACTTGGCGCATGCGAGTGGCATGCCCCGCAGGGTCGCCAACGGACCTCCGTGTTCCTGCGGCGTTTTTCGAGGGGATCGCCGCGGCCCTCGCACGCCGCACGGTTGGCTCCGATCGATACGGTCGGGGGGGCGCCCCCCCGGTGCGCCGGCACCCCGAATCCTGGCCACTTTCTCCAATGGTTTCAGCAACTTACGATCCAGAGCGTCCGCGCGAGAACCGATTCTTCGCGCCGCGCGTCCTCGGATCGGCAAAAGGCCTGGAAACGGCGCCGGTCGCGCGATAGACACCATGGAGTGTATGACGTCGGGGAACGGAAGCGAAACGGTGCTGCGGGCTAGGAACGCGAGGCGTGCGCCGCGGCGCTAGCAGAGCTTTCCGCAATCGTCCGCGCGCGGCGCCGCAGCCACCACACGCCCGCGCCGATCGCCAGCAGGGGCAGGATCGAGAGCGTCACGCTGCCGAGGAGGAAGGCCCTTCCCACCTCCGCCTTCTGTCCGCCCGTGCACACCGGGCAGGCGAGCGCCGCGCGCGGCGCGAGGAGGAGCGCCGCGACGAGGGCGCCCGAGAGCCGGGACCGGAGGTCCGCACGAGTCACAGGTAGACCACCCCGTAGAGGATGGGCCAGAGGCCCACGACGAAGTACCAGAAGACCTGCGCGGCCGCCAGCTGGTCCTGGACCAGCCAGCCGCGCTCGAGGCGGCGCCAGGTGTAGACGAGGACCGCGAGCGCCGCGACTGCGTGCAGCGCGTGCAGGCCCACGATCAGGTAGAAGAAGCTCCCGAGCGTGCTCGAGGTGAGCGTCAGGCCCTGGGCGACGAGGCGCACCCACTCGAAGCTCTGGAAGAGGACGAAGAAGGCGCCGAGCAGCATCGCGAGGAGCAGGGGCCGGCGGGCGGCGGCCCGGTCGCGGAAGAAGGTGCGCTGGGCCAGGAAGAGCGCGACGCCGCTCGCGACGAGCACGCCGGTGTTGAAGGCCGTGGCCTGGATCGGGAGCCGCGGCTGGCCGGGCGGGGGCCAGACGACGGAGCCGGCGCGCACGATCGAGAAGGCCGAGAGGAGTCCCGCGAAGATCATCAGCTCCACGAAGACGAAGATCAGCATGCCCATCACGGCGCTCGGCACGAGCGGGGTGCGCTCGGACTCGGCGGCGAGACGGAGGCGTCCGCTACGGGGGGCGGCGGGCATTCGACTTCCTCTGGTGGAGCCTCCTGGCTCCCGCAGCCGGCCCTCCCGACCGGCTCGCCCTCAGTGCGCGGGCGCGTGCTCCGAAGCGCCGGCGGCCGGAGCCGCGTGGGCGCTGCCGTCCAGCCACGAGGGCTTCACCCACTGCGTCCCCTCGGCCTTCATCACGTCCGGGGCCGTGCCGGCGAAAAAGAGCAACATGAAGACCACGACCGTGAGCACGAGGTAGGAGATGAAGGGCTTCTCGACGTTGATGTGCATGAAGTTCTTGGCGACGAGATAGGCCTTGTAGGCCGCGACGCCGAAGGCCGTGATGATGGTGACGACCCGGATCCCGAACATCGGCCCGATGACGCTGACGCAGAGCAGCGCCACGAGCAGGAGGTACACCCTCAGGTAGTTCGGGTGCGCATGCGCGGCGTGTTCCGCGTGCTCGACTTCGGGAGACGGATGCGCGTGCTCGGCCATGGTCCCGTCCTACTTGGCGATGTAGAGCAATGGGAAGAGGAAGATCCAGACGATGTCGACGAAGTGCCAGTAGATCCCGATCAGCTCCACCCGATGGAGCTCGAGGTTCCGGCGCGCGTCGGCCGCGACGAAGGCCATGATCACCACCCCGGCGATCACGTGCAGCGCGTGGAGGCCCGCGGCCGTGTAGTAGAACGACCAGAAGGTACTCGAGGTGATCGTGAAGCCGTGGCTGATCTCGCTGGTCCATTCGAGGGCCTTGACCGCGATGAAGGTCGCGCCTCCGAGCATCGTGAGATAGATGAAGCGCGCGGCCTTCGGGCCGTCGCCGGACTCCGCCGCCTTGTGCCCGAGCACCGCGCAGAGGCTCGACGTGAGCAGCACCAGGGTGTTGAAGGCGCCGATCCACATGTTCGTGTGGGCGGCCTGGGCCGCCCAGGCGTCGTGGGCGAGGCGGTGCATGATGTAGGAGGCGAGCAGCCCCCCGAAGATCACCACCTCGGAGGCGATCACCCACCAGACGGCCAGCCGTCCGGTCGGGATCCCCGCGGCGCTGCGGGTGGTGGCGATCGGTCTCGCGGCGGACATGGTCGCTCGTCCCCCTAGGCCGGCGCGTTCTGCGGCCAGTAGTCTTCCTTGCGGTCCGGGTGGCTGTACTCGTAGGGCCCCCGGTACACGCGCGGCAGCTCCGCGAAGTTGCCGTGCGGCGGCGGCGAGGGCGCCTGCCACTCGAGCGTGTTCGCCTTCCACGGGTTCTGGCCGGCCTTCGGGCCGCGGCGCAGGCTCCAGAAGAAGTTGAAGATGAAGATCGGCTGGAAGGCGAGCATCACCACCGTCGCCATCGTGGCGAAGGCCCGCACGGCCTGGAGGTCGGGCGTCCACAGCTCGGGGAAGAGCTCGTAGCTATAGATGCGGCGGTGGTCGCCCGCCATGCCGGTGTAGAAGAGCGGGATGAAGATGCAGTTGAAGGTGATGAAGGTGCCCCAGAAGTGGATCTTGCCCAGGGTCTCGTTCAGCATGCGCCCGAACATCTTCGGGTACCAGTAGGTGACCCCCGCGTAGGTCCCGATGATCGCGATCGGGAAGAACGTGTAGTGGAAGTGGGCCAGCACGAAATAGGTATCGTGCAGGTAGATGTCGGCGCCGCTCGCCCCGAGGAAGATGCCGGTCACGCCGCCGAGCAGGAAGGTCGCGATGAAGGAGAGGGCCCAGAGCATCGGCGTCGTGAACGTGATCGACCCGCCGTAGAGCGTCGCGATGTAGACGAACATCATCTCCGCGATCGGGACCGAGATCAGCAGCGTCGTGATCGTGAAGATGTTCGCCATGCGCGGATCGATGCCGGCGATGAACTGGTGGTGCGCCCAGACGGTGAAGGAGAGCACGCCGGTGGCGATCGCGGTGTTGAGCACGGTCTTGTAGCCGAACAGCTTCTTGCGCGAGAACACCGTGATGATCTCGGCCGTGATGCCGAGCGCGGGCAGCAGCACCACGTACACCTCGGGGTGGCCGAAGAACCAGAACAGGTGCTGCCACAGGATCGGGTCGCCGCCGCGGTTGGGAT
>CAZUYC010000006.1:0-1518 GCA_964624475.1 uncultured Spirochaetales bacterium
CTTGAGCGGCCGCGGCCCCACGAGACTCATCTCGCCGCGCACCACGTTGAATAGCTGCGGCAGCTCGTCGAGGCTCCAGCGGCGCAGGAAGCGACCCACGGCGGTGACGCGAGGGTCGTGTTCCAGCTTGAACATCGGCCCGTCGGAGCCGTTGACCCCGCGCAGGGAGGCCTGCTCGAGCGGCGCCCCGACCGTCATCGTGCGGAACTTGAGGATGCGGAACTCGCGCCCGAAACGGCCGCAGCGGGTCTCGCGGTAGAAGAGGGGACCGCGGGAGCCGAGACGGAGGGCCAGCGCGATCGCCGCGAAGAGAGGGGCGCAGAGCAGGAGGCCGAGCGCCGCGAAGGCCGCGTCGAAGGCGCGCTTCGCGGTCTCGTAGGCCTCGCGTCTCCCGAGAACGCGCGCGCGGGCGGGAGGCGACCAGGCGACGCGATCGATCTCCGCGTCTTGGTCGTGCCGGAGACGCGAGACGAGCGACTCGCCGGGAGCGACCTTCTGCCCGCGCGCCACGATCGAGGCCTCGACGAGCGCGCTCTCTCCGACCTCGCTGGCCTCCCAGAGGGCGGATTCACACACCGTTGCGTCGTCGCCAATTCTTACCTTGGCGCCCAGGTAGGCCGGGCCGATGACGCGGGCGCGCTCGCCGATCACCACGGCCTCGTCGAGGAGCGCGGGTCCCTGGATCTGGGCGGAGGCGGCGATCTCGGCGCTGCCCCGCGCCCAGATGTTTTCGTCGATCAGGCGATCCTGCTCGCCAACCTCGCCGCGACGCAGCAGGAGACTCGTGGCCGCGAGGTAGTCCGCCGGATCCTCGAGGAACATGGCGGGCCCCCGCGCCGGCCGAGCCTCCACGCGCAGGCCCGCGTCGAGCACCGTGGAGACGAAGTCCTGCTCGGGGTCCAGAGGCCCGAGGGCCGTCAGCCAATCGAGGACCTCGGGATGGCAGTAGTAGACCTCGAGGGACTCCGCCGACCGGCGCTGAATCCGCGAGCCCGGACGCACCACGAACCCCCGGCGGTCGAGGCCCACGGCGCGGCGCGAGATCGCTTCCCGCGCGCGCACGAAGAGCCGGACGCGGGTGCGTCCGTTCCACGGCTCCGCGATCAGATCGCCAAGGTCGAGCCCCGCGGGCAGCAGGTTCTGGGGCAGGAGAACGAAGCCGCGCTGCCCCAGGAAGCCCCGCAGGCTTCGGAGCGCAGCCGCGGCGCCCGGCCAGACCGGCTCGAGGGTCCAGCGCAGATCCAGGTCCTGCGCCGCGCACTCGAAGCGACGCTCCGACGCAGCGGCGGGCCTCCCGGCCGCCAGCACCGCGACCTCGGCAATGCCATGAGCGTGGAGCCAGCGACGCTGGCGCTCGAGGAGCGTCGAGCCCACGAGGGGAAGCAGCAGCGTGGGGGTCGCCACGCGGGCGTGCCACGGGCGGTCGGGGAATCCCCCCGCCAGAATCACAGCCCTCGGGCTTGCAAGGATGTTCACTGACCGGCGAACGCGGCTCCCCCCTAGCCGACGCACGCAGCC
>CAZUYC010000007.1:0-46148 GCA_964624475.1 uncultured Spirochaetales bacterium
GCAACCGCATCACGCTCTGCGCGCAGCACCACCAGCGGGCGCTCCACGGCGCCCGGGGGCTGCGCATCCGCGGGCGCGCCCCGGACGGGCTCATCTTCGAGCTCGGCACGGGGCCGCCCGAGCGCTTCGCGTCGGGCGATCTGCGCATCGCGGGAGGCGCCGCGTGATGCGGCCGTACACCTCAGGCCCGGTCGGCCCTTCACTCGATGGCCGAACTGATCCGCTCCCAGCGCGTCATCTCGGAGAGGAGGGTCACCCAGGTCAGAGGATGCAGAAGCTCGAGCCAGGCGCTCCGGCCCTCAGCGGGGGTCGAGCCGGATCGGAAGCGGGTCGCGCTCGCCGAAGAGCTCGCGCGCCCGGTCGGCGAAGCCGTACTTCGCGCGGAACATCGCGTCGACGTAGGCGCGGGCCCCGGCGGTGTCGTAGGGCGTGGCGCGGTAGTGGAGGGTCTCTCCGCCGCGCCGCAGCTCCACGTCGGGGTTCGCCTGCACGGCGCCGAGCCAGCGGCGGCGCCGGTCCTCGGCCCGGATCCAGACGTGGGGAGGGTCGTCCGCCACCCAGAGCGTGGCGAAACGGTCCTGGTGGTGCAGCGTGCTCGTGCGCAACACCACGGTCTCCTGGGCCGCCCGGGAGAGATTCTTCCAGCCGTGGAAGAAGCCGAAGCCGATCGCCAGCAGGGCAAGCGTCTGACGGAGCACGGGGACCTCCGCAACCTCGGCTCGAGAACGCGAGGCTTCGCCTACGGTTTTCGGCCGGACACCGCGCGAGCCCGAGCGGTCCCGCGGCCGCGCCGTGCCCCGCCTCGCCGCGGCGGTCAGTGTCCCTGCAGGCCCGCTTCGATGATGAGCCCGACGCCGAGCTCCCGCGCCGTGAGCTCGAGCCCGGGGTAGCCGAAGTGCTCGGTCAGGACGGCCGCGACCACGAGCCGGGGGAGGGCCCGGTCGATGTCCTGCTGCTCCTGAAGCGCCCGGTAGCCCTCGGCCGACGAGGTCGTGATCTCCCGCAGCTTCGCCTTCAGCTCCTCGAGCCCGAAGACCCGTCCCTCGACGTCGGTCTGGCCGAAGAGCAGCGCCGCCATCTCCTCGAACTCGACTCCAACGAGCTTCTTGCCGCCCTTCATGAAGGGGGCCTTGGCGGCCTCCTGCTCGAGCCGCGCCCGGAAGGCCGAGACGGCGGCCTCCGCGCTCGCGGCGCGCGCGAAGAAGGTCTCGTACGCGACCCGGTAGCCGAGGTCGAAGACCGAGTAGCGGACCTTTCCGCCCGCCGGCTTCGCGGCCAGCTCGACACTCCGGCTCCCGTTGTCGACGACGGCGTACCCGTCCTCGCCGAGGGATCCGACGAGGTAGGCGAGCTCGGATTCGCGCTGCTCGCTCGCGATCTCCATCGGGATGCCGAGCTTCGCCGCGATCTCGACGACCCGGGGCCCGTTCGGGGCCTTCCGGAAGGCCGCGGTCCCGATCGCGACCACGCTCCCGGCGCCGTCGCGCGCGCAGGAGGCCCCGAACGCGGTGAGGGTCGCCTCGATCTCGGCGAGCTTGGGATCGCTGATCCTCCCGTGGCGCGAGAGATCGTCCCCGACGCCGAGCGTCCGTTTCTCCAGGCTCTGCTGCGCGTAGCGACCCTCGGCGAACGATCCGACGATCCGCTTGAAGCTGTTGCTCCCCATGTCGATCGCACAGATCGGCATCCGCACCCCGGTCGCCGCGCCGAGCGGCGTCCGCGCGAACCCGAGCGCGGTCGCGAGGATCGCAACGACGACCGGCCAGGGCTTGCCGCGGCTCTTGTCCAGGCTGGCCCCCTCGGATCGGGCGACGGCGCGGAAGGTAGCGAGGTTCAGCCGGCGCCGCGGCAGCTCCCGGCGGCGTCCCGGCTCGGAGGGCTCGGAGGCTCGGAAGCTCAGAGGATCCTGCGGCGCAGCCGCGCGCTCACCTGCTCGACGGCGAGGACGAGCAGGAAGACCGAGAGGATGATGGTCGAGGCCTGGTCGTAGGCGAACATGTCCATCGCGACCTTGAGCTCGATCCCGATCCCGCCGGCGCCGACCAGGCCGAGCACCACCGACGCGCGCGTGGCCTTCTCCACGCTGTAGAGCGAGGTGTTGATCAGCGAGGGGAAGGCGGCGGGCAGGACCGCGCTCACCACCGTGCCGAGGCGCGAGGCGCCGATCGAGGAGAGCGCCTCCTGCGGCCCCGGGTCGACCTCCTCCATCGCCTCGGCGAAGAAGCGCCCGCAGAAGCCGATGGTATCGATCATGATCGCGAGCATGCCGGCGAAGGGGCCGAGGCCGACCGCGATCACGAAGAAGAGCGCCCAGATGAGATCGGGGACCGAGCGCGCGAAGGAGATGAAGCCGCGCGTCGCGTAGTAGACGAGCGGATGCGGCGACTGGCTGCGCGTGGCGAGGATCGCGAGCGGGAGGCTCAGGACGATGCCGAAGGCGGTGCCCGCCACCGCCATCTGGAAGGTCTCGAGTAGCGCCCGCCCCACCGAAGCGAGCCGCGAGAGGTCGGGGGGGAACATCTGCGCGAGCATCCGCCCGAGTCCCGGGAAGCCCCGGATGAACTCGCCCGGGGCGACGCCGACCCCGTCGAGCGCGATCACGAGGAAGGTCAGCGCGACGACCGACGCCAGGAACGCGAGCGGGCTCGGGCGCGGGAAACGCGCCGGCGCTGCCGCCCCGCGCTCCGTCGCAGCGGCCCCGCGCTCCGCCGCGGCGGGGGATCCGTTCGTGAGGACGGCGTCACGCATAGATCTCGGCGAGCCTCCGCGGGTCCTGCTCCGCCGCCGGGCCGTCGACCTCGATCCGGCCCGCGCGCAGGCCGATCACGCGGTCGGCGAACTCGACCGCGTGGCGGAGGTCGTGGGAGATGAAGAGCAGCGTCAGGTCGCGCTCGCGCAGCCGGCGCACGAGGAGCTGCATCACCTCCTGGCCCGCGGCGGGATCGAGGCTCGCCACCGGCTCGTCGGCGATCACGAACTCGGGGCGCTGCATCAGCATGCGGGCGATCGCGACCCGCTGCGACTGGCCGCCGGAGAGGCGGTCGGCGCGCTGCGCCGCCATGTGGGGCAGGCCGACGAGCTCGAGGCAGTGCATGGCCTCCTCGCGGAGCGCGCGGGGCGCGAGCCCCTGGAACCAGGCGCGCGGCCCGCGCCGGCGCGACTGCGCGCCGTGCAGCACGTTGCTGAGCGCCGAGAGGCGCGCCACGAGATTGTGACGCTGGAACACGAAGCCGACGCGCGAGCGCAGCGCGCGAAGCCCGCGGCGCGAGAGCCGCCGCACGTCCTGGCCGAGGACGTGGACCTCGCCCTGGTCGGGCTCGATCAGGCGCAGGCAGCAGCGCAAGAGCGTCGACTTGCCGGCCCCGTTGCTCCCCAGCAGCGCCAGCGACTGGCCGTGGGGTACGCGCAGATCGACCCCGTCGAGGACGGGCGCCTGGGCGCCGAAGCGCTTCGCGAGCCCGCGCACCTCGAGGTCGGCGCGCGCGCCCGCCGGCGCCTGCGCGAGCGCGGCGGCCATCACTCGCCCACGAATTCCGCGAGCTGCGGGCGGCCGATGCTCCGGTACATCGCCCGCACGTACTCGTAGTCGCCGTCGTCCACGTTCGCGACGAACTTCATGCCCTGGTACTTCTGGTTCTCCTGGCCGGCGAGGATCGCGGCGACGAGCTCGTCGGAGTGGTCGACGAAGATGCGGCGCACGAGCGCGAGCTTCTCGGGGGCGACGTGGGAGCCCGCCACCAGCACGTCGTTCGGCAGGTCGGGGCCGCGGGCGATCACGCGGAACGCCCCGGGAGGGAGGTCCTTCTCGCGCTCGCGCACGATCACGAGCTTGCGGTAGCCGATCGCCACGGCGGCGACGTCGCCGCGCTTGAGGGCCTCCCAGGCGACGTTGCGGTCGATGTGCACCGGGACCACGTCGCGCTGGGGGTCGAGGCCGGCGTCGGCGAGGAGCTGCGCGGGCGCCAGGTGGTCGGAGGTCGAGCCCACGGGCCCGAAGGCGATCTTGCGCCCCTTGAGCTGGTCCACGCTGTGGATGCCGCTCTCGGCCAGGGTGACGATCGCCGAGTAGTAGTCGGGCCGCGAGAAGCCGACGACGGGGCGCGCGCCGGCGAGCTTGCGGAAGACCACGTACTCGGCCGGTCCGGTCAGGACGAAGTCGACGCGCGCGGCGCGCATCGCCTCGACCGCCGCGGTCCGGCTGCTCACGGGGTAGAAGGCGACCTCCTGGCCGGTGGCCTCGATCAGGACGTCGCGGAACCTGCCGAACTCGGCCTGGAGCATCTCGAGCCCCGAGATGTCCGTCACGGCCATCCGCAGCGGCTCGCTCGCCGCGCTCGCGCTCCCGACCAGGAGCGCGGCCCCGCAGAAGATCCCGAGCAGAACGGACCGGCGCATCTGGGTAGTCCTCCGAGCCCCCCCTAGGAGTGCGCAACCCTTCCCGCCAGGTGTCACGGTCGCGTGTGGCATTTCGGTGAACTTCGCCGCAGAGGGCGAGGCGTTCGACGCGCGGGGCCGCAGGGCTCAGCGCGCCGCGGGCGCCTTCGCTGCGGGGCACCAGCGCGGCGGCGGCTCGCCCGCGCAGAGCTCCGCGCAGCGAGTGGGCTCGGCGGGGCAGGCCAGCACCTGCGCCGAGCGGTCCATGCGGAAGGGCTCGCGGGTGCCGGTGACCGAGACCGCGGGGCCGACGATGCCCCGCGCCGCGTTGCCGAACTCGAGCGTGGTCCCCTCGAAGGAGGTATCGCCCTCGATGACGACGTCGACGGCCTGGAAGCGCACGGGGCGCGTCGCCGCGGGGCCGGCCGCGTAGCGTCCGCCGCGGATCAGGAGCTCGAGCTCGGGCTGGAGCAGCTCGGCGCCAAGGGGCGCGGCGCAGCCCGAGTCCACGACCTCGCCCTCCACGAGTGCGAGCGTCCCGGAGGAGCCGTGGGACACGAGGACGTCGGGCTGCAGGTAACACTGGCCCGGCTGGCCGGGGATGCAGCTCCGGGGCCCCTTCTCCCGGCAGCTCCCGGAGATGCGGGTTCCCGCGAGGTAGTTGCCGAGACCGTTGCACTGCCAGTTGACCGCCATTCCGGCCATCGACTCGAGGTGCGTGTCCACGAACGCGGTGCGCTCCACGGCGCCGTTGCAGGAGATGCCGAAGGTGTCGTTGTAGGTCCGCGTCGCCGGGCGCCCATCGAGATCGTGGGTCGCGGCGATACGGTTCTTCTCGAAGAGCCCCTCGGAGACGCCGCCGAGGAAGATCCCGAGCGACCCGGTGTCCTCGATCTGGTTCCGGACGACCCGCGGGCGGCGGATCGACGGCACGGCCCCGTCGCCCCCGTGCTTCATGCCGAGCGAGTATTTGGTGACGCGCCGGATCTGGTTCTCGTGGATCGCGACGTCGTCGCTGTACCAGCCGATCAGGATGCCGAAGCCGCCGGAGACGAAGGGCTCGCTCGGGCCCTCGCTGAGCCCGAGCCGCCGGCAGGGGGTCAGCACCGCGTCGCAGCCGATCCCCTCGATCCGGTTGCGCTCCAGGCTCCAGCCCGCGACGTCCGCGAGGACGATGCCCCGGTTCATGAACTCGCGCACGCCGACGTCGTGGATGCAGCCGCCGCGGTTGCGGCGGTCGTGGTCGCTCCACTGGTTCCAGGTCTGGAAGCCGTAGTGCCACCAGGTGTTGGCGTCGTTGACCCCCGGATGCGGAGCGGCCTGATCGTCCTTCCTCCCGTCGAGGACGAGATGGCGCAGCTGGATGCGCAGGTCCGGGCGCCGCCAGAGCTCGAGCACGGGCATCGGCTGGTAGGGTGAGCTCCAGAGCGGCGAGCGCAGCACCGTCGCGCTCCCGTGCCCCTCGATCGCGAGGCCCCTCGGGAACTCCACGGTCAGGCAGGCGGTCCGCTCGGGCGTACACGCCGGGGTGTATCCGTCGTAGAGCAGGATCGCGACGTCGTCGTAGACGACCGGGAGCGCCTCGAGGACGCAGCCGCCGAGCGCCGAGCACTCGCCGAGGGCCCGCTCGAGGTCCTCCCCGGTGTGCCGCCCGTCGCCGTCGCGGTCGTCCGCCACGACGCGCGCGAGGCCGGCGATCTCGCCGCCCGCCTCCGCGCAGGCCGCGCGCACGGCGACGGAACGGGGCTCGCTCCACTCGCTCCACGCCTCGCCCGAGGCGAGCCGGTGGAGGGCGCGCAGGCGGTACTCGTAGTCGCCGGGGGCGAGCCCGGCGCCGGCGGATCCCCGGTCGTCCGCGTGCGGGGGACGCCCGGCGGGGACGCTCGCGACCGGCGTCCACGCGCTGCCGGTGCCCGCCGGGCGCCGGGCGATCTCGCTCGCGCGGGCGAGCTCGCGATGCGGATCGCTCCAGGCGAGGTGGACGGCGAGGTGGAGCGCGGGCTCGAGCGCCTCGAGGCGGGGCGGTGGGCAGGCGGGGCGGCAGGCCGCCGGATCCGCGGCGGCCGCGCCGGGCGCCGGCGCGCCGCCGGCGCCGAGGACCGCGAGCGCCCAAAGGATCAGGAGCCGGACGCGCACGCACCCCCCGGGCCGGGCCCAGAGCCGGCCGCATCGCACCTGCAGCATAGGCGATCGCCTACACTCCGGGCCCGCCGGAGGTTCCATGGCCATCGACTTCACCTTTCCCGAGGAGATCCACTTCCTGATGGAGCGAGTGCGCCGCTTCTGCGACGTCGTCGTGCGGCCCGCCGAGGCCGAGATCGCGGAGCGCGAGGACGATCGGGAGACGCTCGTGCGCGGCGTGATCGAGATGCGCAAGGCGGCCCGGGAGCAGGGGCTCTGGCTGCCGCACATGCCCGCGGAGTACGGCGGCATGGGGCTCGGCCACGTCGCCATGGCCGCCATCTCCGCCGAGGCCGGCAAGACGCGCTTCGGCCCCTTCGCCCTGAACTGCCAGGCGCCCGACGAGGGCAACATGCACACGCTGCTGCACTGGGGGACGCCGGAGCAGAAGGAGAAGTACCTGCGGCCGCTCTGCGAGGGGCGGGTGCGCTCGTGCTTCGCGATGACCGAGCCGGAGGTGGCCGGCTCGGACCCGACGCTGATCCAGACCCGCGCGGTGTTCGAGAACGGCCGCTGGGTGGTGCACGGGCACAAGTGGTTCATCTCGGGCGCGCGCGGCGCGGGATTCGCGATCCTGATCGCGCGCACGGAGGAGCACCCGGAGCTGCCGCAGGCGGGCAACTCCGCCTTCCTCGTCGACATCCCGTCGCCCGGCTGGGAGGTGGTGCGCGACGTCCGCACCATGAGCGGGAGCCACAACCACTGCGAGATCCGCATCGAGGGCCTCGAGGTGCCGGCCGAGAACCTGCTCGGCGGACGCGGCCAGGGGCACAAGCTCGGTCAGTATCGGCTCGGCCCGGCGCGGCTCGCCCATTGCATGCGCTGGATCGGGCAGGCGGAGATCGCCCTCGACATGACCATCGAGCGCGCGCTCTCGCGCTTCGCCCACGGCTCGCTCCTGGCCGAGAAGCAGGGGATCCAGTGGATGATCGCGGACTCCACCATGGAGCTCTACCAGAGCAAGCTCATGGTGTTGCACGCCGCCTACCGGATCGATCGCGGCGACGACTTCAAGAGCGAGGTCTCGATGGCCAAGCATTTCGTGGCCAACGCGCTGAACCGCATCCTCGACCGCGCGATCCAGGTTCACGGAGCCCTCGGCTACTCGATGGACACCCCGCTCGCGCAGATGGCCCAGCACGCGCGCTGGGCGCGCTTCGCGGACGGGGCGGACGAGGTCCACCAGTGGCGGATCGCGCAGCGCGCGATCGAGGCCTGGTCCAAGGACGGGACGGTGCGGGCGGCCGCCGGCGACCTCCCGATCTGAGCGCGCGCAGGGCGGTACGGCCTCGAACCTGCCCGAGGCGGACTCCGTCGACAACAGCGTCGGGCTGAGCTGGGGTGAGCCTGTAGCTCGTCTCGCTCGGCTAGTCCGGCGGCCGGCGGGGGGCCGGGCGGCGCCGCGGGGCCTCGCGCCGCGGGGCCTCCTTGAGCGGCACCACGCTGTCGACCACCAGGTTCTGGAGCGCCTCGCAGAGGAGCTCGAGCGTGAGCTCCGGCGTCCGGCCCGCGAAGTGGCAGCGGGCGACCACGTGGTCCATCAGGAAGCGCGGGTGGGCGCACGAGACCGGGGTCCCGGTGGCGGGATAGAAGGTGTCGAAGAGGTACGGCAGGATCTCGGGCGGCACCTCGATGTTCCGCGAGTCGCACACGCGCAGGAAGATCGTCTCGTACTCGTCCCGCGTCGGGGCCGCCATGTGGAACTTGTACGGGATCCGCCGCAGCCCGGCCTCGTCCATCAGCTCCTTCGGCGGGAAGTTGGTCGAGAAGACGACGAGCTCGTCGAAGGGCATCTGGAGCTTCTTGCCGGTGTGGAGGGTCAGGAAGTCGACCCGGCGCTCGAGCGGCAGGATCCAGCGGTTCAGCAGGTCCTGGGGGCGCACGCGCTGGCGCCCGAAGTCGTCGAGGATGAAGAGCCCCCCGACCGCCTTGATGTGGGCCGGCGCCTCGTAGTACTTCGACACCGGATCGAAGGTCAGGTCCAGCATCTCGAGCGTGAGCTCGCCGCCGGTCAGGATCACCGGCCGGCGGCAGCGCACCCAGCGCGGATCGACCGCGCCCGCGGCAGCCGTCTCGGCCTCCCCCCCCGCTGCGTCGCAGGGCTCGTGCACCGTCGGGTCGAAGATCTTGATGATCTGGCCGTCCACCTGGATCGCGTGCGGGACGAAGATGGTCTGCGTGAAGGAGCGCCCGACCGCCTCCGCGACGGAGCTCTTGCCGTTGCCGGACGCGCCGTAGAAGAGGATCGCGCGGCCGGAGTTCACCGCGGGCCCCATGCGGCCGACCGTGCCGGGCGGGAGCACCAGGTGGCCGAGCGAGCGCTCGAGGGAGTCGGGCGTCACGCGCTCGTTCGCGACCGACTGCTTCACGACCTGGACCTGGTAGTCGGCGAGCGGGACGGGCGCCGGGCCGGTGTACTGGCACTGCTCGAGCGCCTCGACGGCCCACTTGCGCCCGAGGTCGGTCAGCGACCAGCGGTAGACCTGGGGCCGCGCGACCGTGAGCCCGAGGACCTCGACCAGCCGCTTGTCCTTGGCGCCCTGGAGGACCGCCTCGATCGCGTCCTCGTGGAGTTTGGTCGTCTCCGCCAGCTGCCGCGCGGTCTCGCGGCCGAAGACGTACAGGGTCTTGAGCAGGAACTGGAGCAGGAACTGCCCGTCGAGCCCCGTCTCCGCGGGGCTCACCGGCTGCGGCGGCACCTCCGCGAGGATGGCGTCGAGCTCGTGGCGCGAGACGGCGCCGAGCGCCACGAGGCTCTCGGCGAGTGAGCCCCCCGAGACCTTCTGGCGGCTGCGGGCGGCCTCGAGCTGCTCCGTGTCGACGACGTTGCGGTCGAGCAGGATCTGACCCAGGGGCATGCGCGTAGGTCCTCCCGCGCCTGGCCCGGCCGCCGGCAGGCGGCGAGCAGGGGGCGCCAGGGACCTATCGAAGCTCCGGGGCTCTCGCTTGAACCCGTCCCCAGGGGGAGCAGGGCCGTAGCAGGAGGCCCAGCCGAGCGAGCGGCGAGCAGCCGAGCGGTGCCCCCAGCAAGCGAAGCGCGCAGCGAGGCGCAGCCGAGCGGAGACAAGCACGGCCAGACCGATTCGACGCAGCGTCCTCGGACCGGCGCGCAGCGAGGCGCAGCCGAGCGGAGTCCTCGATCAGGACTCGCGGCTGCCCGCGATGAACTCCTCGGTGCGCCGGTGCGCCTCGTCGTCGGTGAGCTGAAGCGGCGGATGCTTCATGAAGCAGGCCGAGGGCGACTCGAGGACGCCGCCGCGCCCGCGGTCGAGCGCGAGCTTCGCGCAGCGCACGGCGTCGATGGCGACGCCGGCGGAGTTCGGCGAGTCCTCCACCGAGAGCCGCAGCTCGAGGTGCATCGGCACGTCGCCGAAGAGGCGGCCCTCCATGCGGATGAAGCCGACCTTGTTGTCGTTCTGCCACGGTACGTAGTCGCTCGGCCCGATGTGGATGTCTTCGTCCGCGAGGCGCTCGGCGGCCACCGACTGCACCGCCTCGGTCTTCGAGAGCTTCTTCGAGGCCAGCCGGCTGCGGTTGAGCATGTTCAGGAAGTCGGTGTTGCCGCCGGTGTTGAGCTGATAGGTGCGCTCGAGCTTCACGCCGCGGCGCCGGAAGAGGTCGGTGAGCGTGCGGTGCGTGATCGTCGCGCCGAGCTGCGACTTGATGTCGTCGCCCACGATCGGGAGCCCGCGCTCGGCGAAGCGGCGCGCGAAGGCGGGGTCGCTGGCGATGAAGACGGGCATGCAGTTCACGAGCGCGACGCCCGCCTCGACGGCGCAATCCGCGTAGAAGCGCGCCGCCTGCTCGGAGCCGACGGGGAGGTAGTTCAGCATCACCTCGGCGCCGGACTTCTCGAGCGCCTCCACGACCTCCTGGCGCGAGGGCTCGCGCTCGTCGGAGACGAGGAAGGTGCGTCCTTCCGGGTACTCGGCCATGTGCGGCGCCACGCCGTCGAGGACCGGCCCGATGCGCACGTGGACGCCCGTCTTGGGCACGACGCGCTGGAAGATCGCCGTGCAGTTCGGCGCCTCGAAGATCGCCTCGGCGATGTCCTTGCCGACCTTGCGCACGTCGACGTCGAAGGCGCACGCGACCTCGAGGTCGCCCGGCCGGTAGCCGCCGATCTCCCAGTGCAGGAGCCCCGGGATCTGCCGCGACGCCTCGGAGCGATAGAACTCGATTCCCTGGAGCAGGGAGCTCGCGCAGTTGCCCACCCCGACGATCGCCAGCTTGATTCGCGCCAAGCTCCCCTCCCGGTGACCTCTGTTCGGCTCCGCCTCGCTGCGCGCGCCTTCGGCGCTTGCCCTCCCGGCGCCCCCTCGGAGGCGCGGCGGGCCGAGCTCCACAGGAGCTCCGGCCCCTCCCGCCCCGCCGGGGACGACCGAGGCAGGGGTTCAATAACATGCCTGCCGGCCCGGGGCCACGACGCACCGAGTGTGTCGTAGGGAAGAGGACCCATGCGAAGAAGCACGCCGATCGCACTCGTGGTCCTGGCCCTCGCGGCCTTCCTGGCGATGCTGCTCGGCAACCTCGGGCACCCGCTCTTCTGGTCCGACGAGGCGGACACCGCGATGTTCGGGACTCGGGTGCAGGAGTACGGCTACCCGAAGGTCCACGCGCCCGGGAACGTCGTCTATCAGTTCGGCCCGGACGTCGCGCTCGGGGTGAAGGAACGCTTCGATGCCTATATCGGAACCACCTGGGGGCACTTCTATTTCGCCGTGCCCGGTCTTCTCTGGGCCGAGGCCGCCGCCGACCCCTTCGCGAAGACCGCCCGGGTGCGCCTCCCCTTCGCGCTCGCGGGCGCCCTCGGGCTCGGGCTCTGGCTCGCCGCGGTGCTCCCGGCCGTGGGTTCGGACCGCCGGCGTCGGCTGCCCTTCGCCGCGCTCTTCTTCGGCCTCGCGGCGGCCTCCGTCTCGCTGCTGCTGCACCTGCGCGAGGCGCGCTACTACGCCCTCCTCGTGCTGCTCGGCGGCGCGATCGCGCGCGCGCAGCTGCGCCGCAGCGTGTACGGATCGCTCTCGTCGCGGCGCTACGCCGCGGAGCAGACGCTCCTGCTCTTCCTGCTCTTCCACGTCTTCTACTCCGCCTACTTCGCGTTCGCCGCACTCCTCGGGCTCGAGCGCGCGCACGCGGTCTGGCGGCGGCGCGCGCCGTGGGTCGACCTCGTCCCGTTCGCCGCGTCGGCGCTCCTGGTCGCGCCGTGGCTCGTCTTCTTCGAGACCTTCCGCGTCGCTGCGGCGTTCGCGCGCGATCTCGGGCTGGGCCCGGCCGCGTGGGCCGCGAACGCCGTCTGGATCCTGCGCCACCTGCTGCGCCACGAGCTGCTCGCGCCCGCGCTCGCGTGCCGGGCCGCGGTGGCCTGGACCGGCTGCGGCAGCGCCGCCAGCCGGCGCGTCGCCGCGCGGCTGCTCGGCTTCGGCGCGGGCTACCTCGCGCTCGGCTGCCTGAACCCGCTGGCCCTCGAGCGCTACTTCGTCGTGCTGAGCCCGCTGCTGCTGGGCGTCTTCCTGCTCGACGCCTTCGCCCTCGTCGAGGGCCTGCCGGCGCGCTGGCCTGCGCTCGCGCGCCGGCGCGCCGCGGCGGGCGTCGCCACCGCGATCGCCGTCCTGACCGGGCTCCTGCGCCTGCCCTCGCTGCCGGAGCTGCGCGGGAGGCTCGCCGAGATCCGCACGCCCTACCGGGGCCCCCTCGACTTCGCGATCCCGTACCTCCTGGCCGCGTTCCCGCGCCCGCGGGAGCTCGTCGTGGCGACCAACTACGAGGAGCAGGCCTTCATGTACTACCTGGGCGCGCGCGCGATCGTCGGGACCTCGCTCAACAACCTGCTCGCCGACCGCGAGCTCGCGCCCGACGTCGTCGTGCCGCGGCGGCGCTGGCCGAAGAGCCTGCGCGAGCTCGCGCCCTTCCTGCGCCGCGGCGAGTGGGAGGAGGTCCGCCTCCCGGTGCGCGACACCCACTGGAACAACGTGCCCGCGCTCTCGCGCTCGCGCTTCGTGCCGGACCCCCACCGCTTCGAGACGCCCGCGACCGACGACCCCGAGGCGCAGCTCGTCCTCTACCTGCGCGCGGAGAGCTCGAAGCGCACCGGCACCTCGAGGAGCCCGTAGACCCAGGGCAGCGGCGCAGCGGCCTGGACCGCGGCGAGGGCGGCGCGGTCGAGGATCCCGTGCCCCGTCGAGCCCGCGACCGAGAGGCCCTGCGGGCGGCCGTCCACGGCGATCGCGAAGCGCACCTGCGCCACTCCCTCGAGCGCCCGCAGGCGCGCCAGGGGCGGGTAGACCAGCGCGGCCTGGATGCGCTCGCGGATCCTCGCCAGGCGCTCGTCCACCCGCGGCCCGAGCGGTACGGCGTCCTCGACGCCGGCGCGGGCGCGCTCCTCCGGCTCGGCGCGACCGATCAGGGCGGGCGCGACGAGGAGCGCGGTGGCGGCGAGGCGCCGGGCGAGGCAGCTCACGGTCCGAGCTCGATCAGCACGCCGACCTCGTAGGTGCGGGTCGCCGCGGGATAGAAGGCGACCCCCGGCGGGATCCCGGGAGGGAGGGGTAGCAGGCAGCCGCAGGCGGCGTAGCCGTCGTAACGCTCCCCGGTCGCGTTGCGGACCGCGAACGAGAAGGTCGCGGCGTAGTGCTCTCCGAGCTCCGGGCGCAGGCGCACCCAGAGGTCGAGGGTCTGGTACGGATCGAGCTTCGACACCTCCCTCTGGAAGTCGTTCGCGACGATCCGCGAGCCCACGAGGTTCGCGTTCAGGCCGAGATCGACCCCGAGGAAGGGGAGGCCGAGCGGCAGCTCGGCGAAGGCGCCTAGCGTGCCCCGGTTGCGCGGCGTGATCGGGATCCGCGCGCCCTCGAGCTGCGGGTCGGAGTCCTCGACGATCTCCACGTCGTCGAAGGTGTAGGAGCCCGTGAGCGTGAGCCACGAGAGCGGCCGGAAGCTCCCCGCGAGCTCGATGCCGCGATGGCGCACGCGGTCGAGGTTCAGGTTCGCGAAGGTCTCGGGATCGAGCAGGATCTCGTCGTGGACGCTCATCCAGTAGAGCGAGACCCCGGCGCTCGCGCGGTCCAGCTCGAGCTTGGCGCCGACCTCGTAGGAGTCGCTGCGCAGCGGCTCCAGATCGGGCAGGGGGCCGAAGACCGGCACGTCCTCGTCGAAGTCCGGCATGCGGAACGCCCGGGCGTAGGCCAGGTAGGCCGAGGCCGCCGGGAGGAACCTCCAGGTGAGGGAGGCCTTCGGGCTCCAGGCGTGGAGCCGCGGGCTGTCCTTCTGGGTGTCGAATGCGTCGGTGCGGCGCAGCTGGTAGTCGGCCGCGTCGTAGCGCACGCCGGCGGAGAGCAGGAGGTCCCTGCGCAGCCAGAGCTCCTCCTGGAGGAAGCCGCCGGCGACGTCGCGCTCGCCCCGCGTGCGCTGGCTGCTCGCGAAGAGGCCCGTCGACTCGCTGGTGCGGTGAACGTCGTCGTGCAGGTAGGTGGCGCCCGCGATCAGCCGGCTCTGGACCTCGAAGAGCGGGCGCTCGACCGTGATCTGGAGGTCGACGCCGCCCTGGTCCTTGTCCGTATCGATCTCGGCCGTGAAGCCGCCGAACGAGGTGCCGGACTGGCGGGAGAACTGGTGCCGCGTGAAGAAGTACGGGAGGAGCCGGAGCTCGATGCCCTCCGCGAGGGCGGTCTCGGCCCAACCGTCCCAGGCCCAGGCGTCGACGTTGGCGCGGTCCTTGGTGGCGAAGGGCGCGGCGGCGCGCCGTCCGAGCTCGGCGATCTCGGTCGCGGTGAGCCCTCCGGGCAGCTCGCGGTCGTCATGGTGGTAGCGGCCCGAGGAGCCGAGGACCACGCGCTCGAAGAGCGTCCCCTCGACGCTCAGCTTCGCGTCCTGGCTGTCGAAGGCGGCGCGCCCGCGGTAGGCGTCCGTGGTGAGCCCGTCGACGAGCAGCCCTGCGGTCAGGTCCCCGAAGCTGCCGGCGGCGCGCAGGCTGCCGCCGGCGGTGTCGTAGCGCCCGTAGAGGCCCCGGACGGCCGCGCGCGGCGGGCCCTCGACCGGTCGGGTGCGGATGTGGAGCACGCCGCCGACCGCTCCGTCCCCGTAGAGTGCGCTGGCTGGCCCGCGCACGATCTCGATGCTCTCGACCATGTCGAGCGGTAGGAGCGTCCAGTCGACGCTCCCCGTGTCGGGCTCGTTCGCACGGCGGCCGTCGACGAGCACCAGCAGACTCGCGCCGTTTCCGCCCCCGTTGTTGAAGCCCCGCGCGTCGACGACGGTGTCGGTCGGACTCGTCGAGGTGTTGTAGACGAAGATCCCGGGCTCGCGGCGCAGCAGCTCCGGGACGCTGCGCACGCCGCTGCGCTCGATCTCCTCGCGGTCGATCACCGTCACGTTGCCCGGGACGTCGAGCACCTCGCGCTCGCCGCGCGTGGCGTTGGCCGTGACCTCGCCGACGCGGCGCACGGGCGGGGCGGGCGGCGGCGCCGGTGCGGTCGGGTCCGCGGGGTCGGACGCCGGCGCCGGGTCCTGGGCGCGCACCGCGGCCGGTGCAATCAACAGGAGCGCGATCGCGAGGGCGATCGCGTGGCTGGGATCCGCCGAGCCCTCGCGGCGGACGGGAGGCGCGAGCATGGGTCTCCTCCGCCGCTCTCGCGGGGGAGGGCTCGCGCGAAAATGGGCCGGGACCTCCGGCACACGTCGGGTCGCGCGGCTCTCGATCCACGAAGAGCGGCTCGCGTCGTCGCGTCCGGGCAGGTTTCCTGGCTGATGGGTTTCCGCGGCGTCGCCGGAGCCCTTGCTCCCGACGCGCGCCGTGAGCGCCGCGCCCGCGCCTTCCCGGGCTTCTCCTCGGTTTGCCCCGGTGGCCTGGTGCGGGCCGGCTCCCCAATCACAGTGGCGGGACCGCGGCCGATTCGAACGGCCTTCCCTTTTACCCCGTGTGGGCACCCGGACGTGTCGTCGCCCCTAGATACACGGGCGCCCGCGGGCGGTCAAATCGCGGGTGATCGGCGGGTGGTCTCAAGCGCCGGGGGCGTCGCTTCGGGCGCCGGCGGGAGCGGCCCTGCGGCGCCGGCGCCAGGCCACTCGCGCGGCGACGAGCAGGGCGACGACGGTCCCGACCGCGACCCAGGTGCGTGGCGGCTGGCGGCCGATCCACTCGAAGAAGCTCCCGCCGGCGTAGGCCCAGAGGGCGGAGCCGGGGAGGAAGCCGATCGCGCTGCCCCACAAGACCGTGCGAAACGGAACCCCGGAGAGGCCGAGCAGCCAGTGCGCGGGCGTCGCCAGGTAGAAGACCAGCCGAACGGCGATCACGTAGCGCAGGCCGCTCGTCGCGAGGCGGGCGTCGAAGCGGCGGAAGCGCTCGGACAGATGCGCCACGACCCAGCGCCGGCCGATCGTGCGCGCGAAGGCGAAGCCCACGCAGCCGGCGCCGAGCGAGCCGGCCCAGATCAGCAGGAAGGCCTGCCCCGGCGGCCAGACGACGATCGCCACGCCGATGAAGAGGAGGCCCGGGACGCCGACGGCCTCGAACACGGAGAAGAGGGCCAGAAAGAGGATCGGACCCCAGGGCCCGGCGGCGGTCACCGCCTCGCGCAGGCGCTCGCGATCGATCGACTCGTGGAGCCCGAGCCACCACGCGGTGAGGACGACGGCGAGCAGCGCCGCGGCGACCAGGATCCGCTTGGGCACGGCCGCCGGAGGGTAACGGATTGGCAGGAGCCGGACCGGATGATACAAGGGAGGGGGGGAGGAGGAGACGGGCATGGCGTTCCACCACGTGGCGATCGCGACGCGGGACGCGAAGGCGACCCACGCGTTCTACACCGGTGCGATGGGCTTCGAGCTCGCGAAGGTCGAGGTGGCGCGCGCCGGCCGGAGCGGCTTTGCCAAGCACCTCTTCTACGACACCGGCGGCGGCGAGATGATCGCCTTCTGGGACTTCCACGACGCGGGGCTCCGCGACGACTGGTCGCCGGCGATCTCCGACGGGCTCGGGCTTCCGCACTGGGCCAACCACCTCGCCTTCGCGGCGCGCGACCTCGCCGATCTCGAGGCGCGCCGCCGCCGCTGGCTCGAGCACGGGCACGACGTGATGGAGGTCGATCACGGCTGGTGCCGGTCGATCTACACCAACGACCCGAACGGAGTCCTGGTCGAGTTCTGCACGACGACCCGCGCGCTCGGGCCGGGCGACCGCGAGGACGCCGCGCGCCTGCTGGAGGCGTCGAGCCCTCCCGTCGGGGAGGAGGCGCCCGAGACGCGGATCTACCGGGCCGCGGAGCATCGCCGCTAGCGGGTCCGGGCCGGCTTCCCGCGGGGTCGCTCCGCCTTTGCTCTTCCCCGCGCGCACCGCATTGGGGCACAATGCGGGCGCTTGCCGTTCGCACACAGCGAGCACTTGCTGCAGGAGGAGCTCCCGATGCGCCGCAAGACCGGACTCGTCGTCGCCGCCCTCTCGCTCGTCTGCGCGCCCGCCTTCGCGGGGCCTGCCGATCCGGTGACGGTGACGCCCGCGCCGTCCGGGCTCGGCGCGGCGTTCATCCCTGGCGTCCGCCTCGTCGCCGACCTCGATCAGCCCACCGTCGAGGAGGAGTACTTCGTCGCCGGGTCCGCGGATCTCTTCAACTACGCGCACAACCCGCCGCTCGGCCCGACGGACCTCGTCGCGATCCAGACCGATGTCCCCTACAAGACGCGCGTGATCGTGCGCCGGCCGGCGAAGCGCGCGAAGTTCAACGGCGCGGTCGTGATCGAGTGGTGGAACTCGACGGCGGGCTTCGACGCGGCGCCGGTCTGGGACCAGTCCGCGGAGCACTACGCGCGGGAGGGCTACGCCTACGTCGGGATCACGAACAGCACCACCTCGCTCGGCTTCCTGGTGGGAGGCTGCAGCCTCTTCGGCATCCTCCCGCCGACCTGCGGCACGCGCTACGCGACGCTCTCGCTGCCCGAGAACGGGCTCGCCTACGAGATGGTGAGCCAGATCGCGAACCTGCTGAAGAGCAACGCCCCCGAGAGCCCGCTGCCGGAGGACTTCGAGGTGGAGCGCGTCTTCCACGCCGGCGAGTCGCAGCAGGGCGGCTCGGTCATCACCTACGCCAGCGCCTTCCACCTGCCCGGCGTGAACGACGGCTACTTCGTCCAGTCGGCCGTGAGCGCGCGGACGATCAACTCGCGACCCGCGTGCGGAGGACCGATTCCGCCGCCCCCGCCGTGCACGCCGCGGCTCGTCTTCCCGCAGACGCGTGTGCGCAGCGATCTGCCCGTGCCCGTCTACCAGACCATCACCGAGACCGACCTGACCCTCTTCGGCTTCGGCGGGCGCCAGCCCGACACCTCGACCTACCGCTACTTCGAGATCGCGGGCGGCGCGCACAACACCGTCCACCTCGGGATCGAGGTCGTCCCGGCGGGCCTGCTCGGGCCCGACCCGATCACGCTCGAGGACTTCTGCGGCAACCCGATCAACAGCACGGCCGACGGGCCGGTCTACGTGTCGCACGTGCTGAACGCGCTCTGGGAGCGCATGCGCGAGCAGGTCGAGCGCGGCAGCGAGCCGCCTCCGGGCGTGCTGATCGACGCGACCCCGCCGACCATCCACCGCGACGCCTTCGGCAACGCCCTCGGTGGCGTGCGCGTGCCGGCGATGGACGTTCCGACCGCGACCTACGCGCCGAACAACCTGGCGAACCCGGGCCTCCCGGGCTTCCTGATCCCGCTCGCGAACCTCGCCTGCGCGCTGAGCGGCTCGGTCTTCCCCTTCGACGCGGCGACGCAGCGCGAGCTCTACCCGAACCACGGGAGCTACGTGAGCCAGGTGCAGCACGCGGCGAACGAGCTGCAGCGCGCCGGCCTGCTGCTCCCGAAGGACGCCCAGGGCATCCGGCAGGCCGCCGCGGCGTCGCCGATCGGCTGCGGGATCGGCTTCGAGCTCGCGTTCGTGCTGCCGCCGCTCCTGTGGCTGCGCCACCGGCCGCGGCTCTAACTGCAAGCGAAGCGCGCAGCGAGCCGAAGGCGAGCGGAGTCGATCGGGCAAGCGAAGCGCGCAGCGAGCCGAAGGCGAGCGGAGTCGATCGAGCCGGCTAGCGCCGCAGCCAGCCCACGATCGCGGCACTGGCGCCCTCGCGCCCGGTCTCCACCGGGAAGCCGTAGTGGTCGCCCGGGATCTCGACGCGCGTCAAGTCGCGCGTGCCGAGCGAGCGGGCGATCCGCTCGCAGTCCGAAGGGAAGATGCAGTTGTCGGCGTCGTAGCTCACGAGCAGCGCCGGGAGGGTCATGCGCGGGCCAGTCCGCTCGATCTCCGCGCGCGACGCGAGGCCCGACCAGGTCGAGAGCCACGCCTCCGGCGAGGCGACCCGCCCGAAGCCGACGGCGCCGTAGTTGATCCAGTCCGGCCGCACGCCCCAGAGCGAGCCGTAGTCGCGCCGCGAGGGGTCGAGCGAGAGGTCGACGAAGCGCGGGTCGGCGTCGGTGCGGTAGACGAAGAGGAAGTCGGTCGCGATCGAGCTCCGGCGATCCAGGGCGCTCCCCGTCGCCTGCCAGCGCGCGCGGGCCGCGCGGCGCAGCGCGATCCGGCGGCGCGCCTGGGCGTCGAGGCGCTCGATGCGCGCGCGCTGCGCGGCGCGATAGGCGGAGAGGAAGGCCGGCGCGTAGCGGGTGTCCTTCGGCGGCTCCGCGAAGCCGTTGCGCGGATCGTAGAGATCGAGGGCCGGGTCGCAGGAGACCGGGTCGTCGTCGTCCACGACCGAGGGGTCGATCGCGTGGAGCAGGTAGTGGCCCTCGCCCGGATGCGCAGCGAGGTAGACCATCGCGTCGGCCGCGGGCAGCTCGAACGCGTTCAGGTCGAAGGGGTCGCCGCTCGCGAGGTCGCGCAGGCGCTCGCCCTCCTTCGCCAGCGCCTGGCTCAGATAGAAGGTGAAGAGCGAGCCGCCGCCGGAGTTTCCGCACAGCACGACGCGGTCGTAGCGGGCGCGCACCGCGGCGAGGCCCGTGGCGACGTCGAGGAGCACCACCTCGTGGATCAGCGTGGCGTCGTTGTTGAGCCAGCGGCTGTCGATGCAGAGCACCGCGAAGCCCGCCTCGACGAGGCCCGGGACGAGGTAATGCCGCGAGAAGTTCGCGCGCGGATGCATCAGGCAGACGACCGTGTCCTCGCCGCCGCGCGCGTAGAGCCAGCCGTGGGCGACGGCCCGATCGGGCGTCTCGAGGCGCAGCGGCTCGCAGCGCGTCCCGGCCGGAGGCTCGCGGTGCCACTCGGCGACGAGGAAGGGGTTCGGGTAACGACCGATCCGCGGCGGTTTGGACATGCGGCCTCCGGCAGGCGCCATCCTACACCTCCGCGCTAGTCCTCGAGCCGGTAGCTCATGGCGTCCGCGATGCCGAACGCGGGCTCGGGCGCTCCAACCGGGTAGCCCGTGAGGGCACGGGCCTCGGGCGCGGCGTAGAAGCCGAGCAGCGCCAGCGCGCGGACTCCGCCGAAGATCTGCCGCTTCGTCGCGAGGCGGGAGCCCGCGAGCTCCGCCAGGACGGCGTCCTGCGCCTCGGGCGCGAGGGCGGTGAAGGGCCGGAGCTTCCCGACGAGCGGCCAGGGCGCGAACTCGACCACGAGGAGCGCCTGGCTGAGCGGCGCCGCGAGCGAGGGAGCTCCGGCGAGGAAGCGGTCGGCGCGGAGCGCGGGGTCCACGGCGCCGTCCGCCACGAGCTCCGCGCCGCGCGGGCCCGCGATCCGCGCGGCGGCCGCGTTGAGCACCGCCCAGCCCCGGGGCGAGAGGAAGAGGAGCCCGGCCGGAGCGCGCGCGCCGGCCGGTGCGCGCGAACAGGCGGCCGGGAGCATCCCCGCGACCGCGGCCGCTCCGAGCAGGCGCAGGAAGGCGCGGCGGTCGAGCGCGGCGAGATCGCTCGCGGCCCGGCGGGCGAGCTCGTCCCGGTCCCCGCTCACGACCGCGGCCTCGCGCGCCCTGCGGGCGAGCCTTCGCGGGGGCCCGCACTCCGCTCGCCTCCGGCTCGCTGCGGGCCGAGCTCCACAGGAGCTCCGGCCCCTGCGGGCGTTTGCCTCGCCAGCGCCGCCTCCGCGACGCGCAGCGCGTGGGCCATCACGGTGATCTGCGGGTTCACGCCGGTGTTGCCCGGGAGCGCCGCGGCGTCGGCGACGAAGACGCCGGCAGCGTCCCAGCACGCGCCCTCGGGGTCGCACACGCCGCGGGCGCGCTCGCCGTGCATCGCGGCCCCGCCGAAGAGGTGGACCGCGTAGAGGAGCGTCCAGCGGCTGCGGTCGAGCGGGAACTCCGCGAGCCGGGCCAGGTCGCGCTCGGAGCGCACCGGGCCGAAGCCCTCCAGCGGAAGCTGCACCTCCTCGGCGCCGGCGGCGAGGTAGAGGCGCGCGCCGTTGGCTACGGCGTGGCGCAGGCGCTCGAGGTCGCCGGCCTCGAGCGCGTAATCGATCCGCGCCGGCGCGCCTTCCGCGCCGGGCGCGAGTGCGCCCCGTGTGCGGTCGCGCAGCACGACGACCGCGTGCGCGAGGTAGGGCAGGGCGGCCATCAGGCGCGCATGCTCCGCGCCGAAGCCGGGGAGCACGGCGGCGGTCTGCATCGGGTGCGCCGGGGTGTTCTCGAGCATGTAGCCGGGACCCGTGCGGCCGTTCACGTCCGAGAACTCCGTGACGGCGTAGGCCATCGTCGGCCCGAAGTAGGCGTGGATCGGCTCGGCGAAGCGCGCGGTCAGGTAGGCGCTCGAATGCACCTGGAAGCCGCGGCCGGCGCGCTCGCCGCCGAGCCCGCTCCGCCGCAGCAGAGGCCCCGTCTCGAGCACGCCGGCCGCGACGACGACGAGCGGCGCGTCGACCCGGAGCGCTCCGATGGCGGCGCCGGTCGCCGGGTCTACGCGCCGCGCCTCGACGCCGCGCGCGCGACCCGCCTCGACCCGGATGCGCTCGGCGCGGACGCCCGGGAGCACCCGGGCCCCGGCCCGCTCGGCGCGCGGTAGGAAGGCGACGAGGCTCGACTGCTTGGCGCCGGTCGGGCAGCCGAAGTTGCAGCGGCCGAGATTGGCGCAGCCCCGCACGCTGCGGGGCATGGCCTCGGCCGCCCAGCCGAGCCGGCGCGCGCCGCGCTCGAGGGCGTGGGCGTTGCGGTTCAGGTGCGCGCGGTCCGTGGGCTCCGCGTGCACGTCGCGCCAGGCGCGCTCGACGAAGGGCGCGAGCCCGTCGGCGACCGCTCCGAGGGCGTGCTCGCTCCGCCACGCCTCGAGGACCTCGGACGGGGTGCGCCAGCAGAGCGCGTCGTTCACGACGGTGCTCCCGCCGACGCACGCCCCCGCGTAGAAGCTCTGGAGGCCGTCGGCGCTCGCGGCGACGCGGCCGAGCCGGGTGCGCGAGATCGCCTCGTCGGCGACGAAGTCGGCCGCGGCGAAGCGCGGCCCCGCCTCGAGCACGATCACCTCGAGCCCGGCCTCGGCGAGGACCGCCGCCGCGGGGCCACCCCCCGCCCCCGTGCCGATCACCACCGCGTCGGCCGAGAGCAGCTCGGCGGGATCCCGCGCCACGGGTCAGGCGCGCGGGGGCGGCGCGATCGCGTCGATCCGGGCGGCGATCTCCGCGGGGATGCGCACGCCCGAGGCCTTGGCGTTCTCCTCGAGCTGCGCGACGCGCGTGGCGCCCACGATCACGCTGGCGACGCCGGGCGAGCGCAGGCACCAGGCGAGCGCGAGCTGCGCGAGGGAGAGGCCGAGCTCCGCGGCGAGCGGCCGGAGCGCGTCCACCCGGGCGAGGGCCTCCGGCTCGAGGTAGGCGCCCATGAACTGGTTGCGGAAGGAGTCGGCGGCCCGCGTCCCCGACGGGCGCGCGCCCCCCGAGTACTTGCCCGTGAGCACGCCCTGCGCGAGCGGGCTCCAGACGATCTGCCCGAGGCCTTCGCGCTCGCAGGTGGGGAGGACCTTCGCCTCGATCTGCCGGCGCAGGATCGAATACTGCGGCTGATTCGAGAGCGGACGGTAGGCGCGCCGCGCGTCGGCGGTCCGGCAGGCGTCGACGATCTCCGCCGGCCCCCACTCGGAGACTCCCCAGTAGAGGAGCTTGCCCTGCCGGATCAGGTCCTCGTAGGCGCAGACCGTCTCCTCGATCGGCGTGGTCGGGTCCATGCGGTGGCACTGGTGGAGGTCGAGGTAGTCGGTGCCGAGGCGCCGGAGCGAGGCCTCGACGCTCTCCACGAGGTGTTTGCGCGAGAGCCCGCGGTCGTTCGGCCGCTCGGACATCGGGAAGAAGGCCTTGGTCGCGATCACGACGTGGGGGCGCGGGATCCCGCGCAGGGCGAAGCCCAGCGCCTCCTCGCCGGCGCCCTTCGCGTAGGCGTCGGCGGTGTCGAAGGTGTCGATGCCGAGGTCGAAGGCGCGCTGGACGATCTCCCGCGTGGCGTCGCGGTCGACACTCGAACCGAGCGTGAGCCACGAGCCGAGCGAGACCTCGCTGACGCGCAGGCCGCTGCGGCCGAGCTGGCGGTGCTCCATCGCGATGCATTCTACCGGAGCGGCGGCCGCGCGCGGGGCCCGCACGCGGCCGCTGGTGCGGCGCGGCCTCGCGGCCTACGTTTGCGCGCCATGCTGAGCCTGGCCGCGCCGACCGACCCCGCCTGGACCGCGCGCGCGCTCGGCTCGCTCGACGAGATCCTCCTCGACCACGCCCACTGCGAGAAGAAGGCGGCCGGCATGGCCCTGCGCCTGCTCTTCTCGTACCCGCACCGCGACTTCCTCCAGCAGCCGCTGGCCAAGCTGGCGCGTGAGGAGCTCGCGCACTTCGAGGAGGTGCTCGCCGCGCTGCGGGCCCGGGGCCTGCGGCTGCGCCCGCAGCGCCCGGCGCCGTACGCAGGCCGCCTGCGCGAGCGCGTCCGCCGCGGCGAGCCGGGACGGCTCGTCGACCTGCTGCTCTGCTGCGCGCTGATCGAGGCGCGGAGCTGCGAGCGCTTCGGCCTGCTCGCCGCCGCGCTCGCGGAGCCCGCGCTCTCCCGCCTCTACGCCGGACTCCTCGAGGCCGAGGCTCGTCACCATCGCGTGTATGTCGATCTCGCCGCCGCGGCCGTGCCTCGCGCGCAGGTGCGCGAGCGCCTCGCCGAGCTCGCCGCGCACGAGGCGCTCGTCCTCGCCGAGGCGCCGGCGCTGGCGCGGCTCCACGCCTGAAACCCAAGGAGGAACCCCCGTGCAGATCCAGACCGAACGCGTGCGCATCCCCCTCGCCGCCGGAGCCTCGATGGGCGGCTACCTGGCAAGGCCCGCGGACGGCGCGCCGCGGCCCGCCGTCCTCGTCTACATGGAGATCTTCGGCGTGAACCCGCACATCCGCGACGTGACGGAGCGGGTGGCGCGCGAGGGCTACGTGGCGGTCGCGCCCGACTTCTTCCACCGCACGGGCCCCGGGATCGAGCTCGGCTACGACGACGCGGGCTTCGCCAAGGGCATGCCGTTGCTGGGCGCCCTGCGCAGCGGCGAGATGGTCTCCGACGCCAACGCCGCGATCGCCTTCCTGCGCGCGCGCAAGGACGTGCGCGGCGACCGCATCGGGGCGATGGGATTCTGCATCGGCGGCCACATGACCTACCTCACGGCCTGCGAGACCGACGTGCGCGCGGCCGCGAGCTTCTACGGCGGCGGCATCGCCGGGTCGCAGGGACCCGGGGGCGGCCCCTCGACGATCGGCCGGACCGGCAAGATCCGCGGCAAGCTGCTCTGCCTCTTCGGCGCCAAGGACGCCTTCATCCCGGTGGACCAGGTCGAGGCGATCCGCGACGCGCTCGCCAGGGCCCGAACGCGCCACGAGGTCGTCGTCTACCCGGACGCCGACCACGGCTTCTTCTGCGACCAGCGCCCGAGCTACCAGGAGAAGGCCGCGAACGACGCCTGGGAGAAGGTGAAGCAGCTCTTCCGCGAGGAGCTCGCAGCGTAGCCCGGGCGGTAGCCGCGGGGACGGTGTTCAGATGTTTCGAATATTCAGATTCTCAGGGGGGTCCCATCAATTCCCCCCGAGGTCGAGAGAATCTGAATATTCGAAACATCTGAACACCGTCCCCGCTCCTACGGAGACCCTTCAGCCGATCTCGCGCCGCAGCGCGCAGAGCAGGCGCTCGACGGTCGCGATCCGCGCGTTCTCGCCCATCAGGCCGATGCGCCAGATGCGGCCGGCGAGGGGACGCAGGCGCTCCCGGACGCCGTCGAGGACCTCGAGGAAGGCCGGGTCGAGGTGTCCGAGCAGGGGGCTCGCCTGCGCGGCCAGGACGCGCGGGTGGACGTTCGACGGGCCGGGGCCGAGCAGGAGCCGGCGCGGGAGGCGCACGATCCGCCCAGCATAGCCGAAGCGATCCGGAAACCGCCGCAGATCCGCGAGGATGCGCTGCGGGAGGTTTGACACCCCCGGGGCGTCCCCTACCTTCCGCCCGCCCCTTCGATCCCGCCCGCCCCGCGACCGGCCGGCACACCAGGATCCTCGTGAAGCTCTCGAGCCTGATCCGCACCCGTGAGGCCTTCGAGGCCGAGGAAGCGGAGCGCCTCGCGCCCTTCGCCGTCCGGAGCGGCGCGTCGCGGGGCCGGCTCTTCCCCGAGGAGGAGCATGCCTACCGCACGGCCTTCCAGCGCGACCGCGACCGCATCGTGCACTCGCGCGCCTTCCGCCGCCTCGAGTACAAGACGCAGGTCTTCGTCTACCACGAGGGCGATCACTACCGGAACCGCCTGACGCACACGCTCGAGGGCGGCCAGATCTCGCGCACGATCGCCCGCGTGCTGCGCCTGAACGAGGAGCTCGCGGAGGCCGTCGTGCTCGCGCACGACCTCGGGCACACGCCGTTCGGCCACGCGGGCGAGCGCGTCCTCGACGGTCTCATGCAGGGCGCCGGCGGCTTCGACCACAACCGCCAGAGCCTGCGCGTCGTGGATCTGCTCGAGGACCGCTACCCCGCCTTCCGCGGCCTGAACCTCTGCTACGAGACGCGCGAGGGGATCCTGAAGCACGGCTGCCGCTGGGAGCACCCGCTGCCGGTGCCGGAGACCACCGCGCAGCCGAGCCTCGAGGCGCAGGTGGCCGACGTCGCCGACGAGATCGCCTACACCAACCACGACCTCGACGACGGTCTGCGCGCGGGCCTGCTGCGGCACGAGGATCTCGACGCGCTCGCGCTCTGGCGCGAGACGCGCGCCGAGGTGTCCGAGCGGATCGGCGCGGCGCGCGAGCGGGTGCTCGTGGCGCAGGGGATCGTGGCGCTGACGAACCGCCTGGTGACCGACCTCGTGCACGCGACGGCGGCGCGGCTCGAGGCGAGCGGAGCCGCCTCGGTCGACGAGGTGCGCCGGACGCCCGGTCGCTTCGTCGCCTTCTCGCCTCCGACCGAGAAGCAGACGCTCGAGCTCAAGGCCTACCTCAGGCGCGAGTTCTACCAGCACCCGCGCGTCCTTGCGGCGAGCGGGCGGGCCGAGTGCATCCTCGGCGACCTCTTCGCCGCCTACCGGAAGGACCCGGGCCTGCTCCCGGCGCACGTGCGCGAGCGCGCCGCGCGGGACGGCGAGCTGCGCGCCCTCGCCGACTACATCGCGGGCATGACCGACCGCTTCGCGATCGAGGCGCACGCGCGCCTCGGGGGCCGCCGTGACGGCGCCTGATCCCGCGGTGCGCGTGGTGCTGCTGACGGCGCCGGATGCGGCGATGGCCGAGCGTCTGGCGCGCGCCCTCGTCGAGGAGCGGCTCGCGGCCTGCGTCAACCTGGTGCCCGGAGTGCGCTCCTTCTACCGCTGGGAGGGCCGCGTCGAGGACGCGAGCGAGGTCCTGCTGGTCGTGAAGACCCGCGCGGACCGGAGCGCGACGCTGGCGGCGCGGGTCCGCGAACTCCATCCTTATGAGCTCCCCGAGGTCGTGGAGCTCGCCGCCGCGGGCGGCAGCGCTGAGTACCTCGACTGGGTGCGGAAGGAGTCGTCGCGGTGAACGGAGCCGGCGGCCTGGGCCTCGCCGAGGCGCTGGAGCGGGCGGCGTCCGCGCTGCGCGAGCACGCGCGCGCGATCCGCCCCGCCAACGGCGACCCCTCCCGGCTGCTCGAGGCCCTGGGTTCCGAGGCCGGGTCGCGCGTGCTCGCGTGGCTGCTCGCGAACGAGCCGGTGGACGGCGAGGAGCTCGCCGCCGCGTGGGCCGAGGACGAGGCCGCGGGTGTCCCGGCGCTGCGGCGGGTCGAGGTGGAGGCGCTGCCGAAGCCCGCGCGCAAGGCGCTGCGCCGGGTGATGCACCGCCTGCGCTCGCGGGGCGTGGAGCTCCCGCCCGAGGCGCCGGCCGCGATGGTGGCGAAGCTGCCGCCGCTGGAGGACACGCTCGCCGCGTCCCTCGTCTCGCCGATCGATCCGCGCGGGACGCGCGCGGCCTATCTCGTGGAGCCGCATCCGGCCGGCGGCGCGCGCATGTTCGAGCTCATGCTCGACGCCGAGCGGGGCGTGGTCGGCCTCGAGGTCTATCAGGCGGGGCGTAGCCAGGTGCGCCGCTTCCTGCGCGAGATCACGCGCAACCCCGAGTTCCCCGCCGTCCCGGTGCCCCGGGAGTCGCTGTGCGCGCTCGCCGAGCGCGCGGCCGCGGAGCAGCCCGCGGACCGGCCGCTCCCGCGCGGCTTCGCGGAGTGGCGCTCGCACATCGCCTCCCCCCCGGAAGGCGCGCGCACGCCGGGCGAGATCGCCGCGGAGGCGCTCGGCGTCGAGCCGACGCCGGAGCGCCTGCGCCGCGCGGCCGAGCTCGTCCGCAGCCGGGAGATCGGACCCTGGCCGCCGCCGGGCGAGGTCCTCCAGAGCCTCGCCGAACGCCTGCTCGAGAGCGTCAAGGGACAGATCATCGTCGCCGCGCCCGTGCGCCGGGAGCAGACGGCGCGCACGCTCGACCAGGCGGTGGAGTCGATCTACGCGGGGCCGCACGGCGCGCGCGCCGCGCGCTGCTTCCAGGAGACGGCCTACGTGCTCTGGAGGGGCGGGCGCGACGACGATGCGCGGGCGGCGCTCGCGGCGGCACGCGCCTTCGAAAGCGGACCCGAGAGCTCGGCCCCGGTCGCGCGCGCCATCCTCGAGGTGACGCTCGGACCCGTGCTCGAGCGACTCGACCAGGAGAGCGCGGGCGACGACGAGCGCTCGCGCCTGGTGAAGATCTGAACGACCGAAGGCTGCCGCCCGTCGCGAACCGGGTTGCAGCGGGGATCGATCGCATGAGACGTCGCTTCGGACGGGGACGCAGGAACCATCGGGACGGCGAGGTCCGGGGCGGGATCGACGCCGCGCGCTGGCGCGAGCGGATCGCCGCTTCCGGCCTGGTGCCGGGCGAGGGGCTCGAGGTCGTCGCGGCGGACGACGTGCCGGAGAGCTTCGCCGCGCTCTTCCGTGCGGGCGAGGGTGGGCGCGTGCTCGTCGCCTTCTCGCCGCTGCACGGCGGCGACGCCGTCCTGGCCGCGCTCGCAGTGGGGCAGCGCTTCGCCGCGAGCGGTGAGCTCGAGCAGGCGATCGCGCTCTGCCCGCAGTGGACGATCCCGGCGCGCCGGCGCCTCGCCCTGGTCGGCCCGCTGCCCTTCGACTTCCGCGCCCTCGAGGCTCCGTCGCTCGGGGAGCCGGGCGCAGCGGTCGAAGTGGAGGCGGACGACCTGGAGTTCTCGCTCGCGCCGCGGCTCGTGGCCGCGCGCCTCGAGAGCGCTCGCCAGCGGGACCTCTTCGGGCGCGCGCTGCTCGCGTTCGAGGGGCTCGCCGCGAAGCACGGCGGGGCCGTCCGCGGCTTCGGCGCGCGCGTCGAGCTGGTGCTGCTCGCCCGCGTGTCGGCGGCCCTGCGTGCGGACTCGGAGGGGGTGACGCTCGAGACGCTCCTCCCCGAGCGCGCCGCCGCGCCGCTCTCCGCCGAGGGCCTGGCGGCTGCGATGGACCGGCTGGAGGGGATGCTGCGCAAGCGCCTGAACGACAAGCGGGCGCTCGGCGGCGAGGAGGGGCTGCGCGCCGCGCTGGCTCCGGCCCTCGCCGAGGCGGCTGGCCTGCGCGGCTGCGCGCTCTGGCCGCTCGGCGGCTCGGATCCCGAGATCCTCGACCTCGCCGGGGTCGACGCCGCGGGCCGCCCGACGCTCGGCTGCGTCCGCTCCCGCCTCGCGCTGCCGGGGCTCGCGGCGATCCTCGATGCGGCGCTCGCAGTCCGCGCCGCGCTCCCGGCGCTGCTCGCGGGGGTCGAGCCGCCGCTGCGCTTCGAAGCGCCGCGCCTCCTGCTCGCGGCCGAGAGCTTCGACGCCGCCGCGCTCGAGCTCCTCGGGCTCCTCGCTCTCGACCACGAGGTCTTCGACGTGCGCCCGGGCCGCGGGCGCGAGGCGCAGCTCGAGCCCAGGCAGGTGCCGAGGAGCGTGCGCGCCGAGGCGCCCCGGCCGCGCACCCGCCCGCCCGCCCCGCCGCCGCCGCCCGCGCCCGCATTCGAGCGCCTCGCTGCGGCGCCGGTCCCCTCCGAGCGCGCCGAGCGCGCGCCCGCGTTCGAACCGCTGCCGGAGTCGCGATCCGAGGCGCGCCCCGAGCCGCCGTCGCGGCCGCGTTTCGAGGAGGTCTCGCTCTTCGACCTCGACGACGATGCGCGCCCGACCGGCGGGATCGAGGGCGGCGAAGGACCGCGCCGGCGCGGGCGCCGGCGCGGGCGCCGGCGCGGACGCCGCGGCTCGGGCGGGCCGGGCTCGGGCGGGCCGCCGCGCGTCGCTCGCGAGCCCGAGGGCGAGGACGCGGACGAGGTCGAGGAAGGCGGCGCGTACGCGCGCGAGGCGCCCCCGCCGCCGCGCGCCGAGCCGGACGAGCTCGAGGTGCTGATCGAGGCCGAGGACGACCTCGAGGCGACCCTCGCGCCGATCGACGAGGAGGTCGCGGAGCCCGAGGAGGCGCTCCCGGGCTACGAAGACGACGAGGAAGGGGCGGCCGAGGCCGAGGCCGAGGAAGAGGGCGGCGCGGAAGACGATCTCGCCACCCGCGAGCGCGAGGCGCGCCGCCGGGCCCGCCTCGCGAAAGCGGCCCCGGAGCCGGAGGCGCCGCCGCTTCCCCGCCGGCCGCGCAGGCGCTCCGCGATCGTCGCCCATGCCGACCGCGACTCGATCGCGGCCGCCGTCGTGCTCGCGCGCGACATCCGCCTCGTCGAGGGCTTCTGGGTCTACCCGCAGTCCGATCTCATGACCTTCTTCCGCGGCGTCGCGACCGACCTGCGCTCCGACGCGCCGATCTACCTCGTCGGCTTCACCGCCTCGCCGGCGCGCGACGTGCTCCAGGCCGCCGCGCTCTACCAGGGCCGGCTCACCTGGTTCGATCACCACGTCTGGCCGCCCGAGGACCTCGAGGCGCTGCGCCGGACGATCGGGCCCGAGAACGCGGTGATCGCCCCCGGCAGCGGCAGCTCGCTCCCGGCGGTGCTCGCCGACCGGACGCGGCGCAGCCGCTTCTCCGACAAGCTCGTCGAGCTCTACACCGGCCGCTTCAGCGAGCACGACTACGAGCGCTGGGGGCGCTTCTGGTGGCACCGGCTGGACGAGCTGGCCGCGCGTCCCGGCGAGCGGCGCAGCGAGGTCGACGCGCTCCTCAGCGGTCGTCCGAGCGACCTCGCGCGCGATGCGGTCCGGGCGCCGCACCCGCCGCTCCCCGCCGAGCTCGCCTGGGTGGTGCAGCGGGACTTCCGGGTGGTGCACTTCGGCGGCTACACGCTCGTGGTCGTCGACCTTCCGGCGCAGCTCGACCTCCACCTCGCCGCGCGGATCGCCCGCGAGCGCTTCGCCGCGGACCTCTCGCTGGCGCATCGCGAGGGCGAGGAGCTCGTCGTGCTCGGCAGCGACGAGGCGCGCGGCCGGCGCGGCCTCGACCTCGGCGGCATGCTGGGCCACCTCGCGGCGAAGCACGCCTGGATCGAGGCGCTGCGCGACGACGACCACGTGGCGCGCGCGCGCGTCGAAGGCCTCGCCTCGCGCCCCGAGCGGCTCGAGGAGGTGATCGGAGAGATCGTGATGGGGCGCTCGATCCTCGAGGGATAGTCCGCGTGCCGCAGCCGGAGGGCACGGCGAACCTCGTCGAGATCTTCTCCTCGATGCAGGGCGAAGGCCCGCACGTCGGCGAGACGACGCTCTTCGTCCGCTTCGGCGAATGCGACCTGCGCTGCCGCTGGTGCGACTCGCCGCACACCTGGCGCCGCGCGGTCCGCTGCCGGATCGAGATCGAGCGCGGTACCGGGCGCAGCGAGGTGCTGCCGAACCCGATCGCGCTCTCGCGCGCGATCGTGGCCTGCGAGGCGCTCGGCGTGCGCGAGCACCGCTTCGCGAGCCTCACCGGCGGAGAGCCGCTGCTCCAGCCCGCGGCGGTGAAGGGGCTCGCCGCGGCCCTCCGCGCGCGCGGAACGCGCGTGCTGCTCGAGACCCACGGAGCGCTGGCCGAGGCCCTGGCCCAGGTCGTGGGCGAGATCGACGTGGTCTCGATGGACTGGAAGCTCGCGAGCGACGTGTGGCGGGCAGGCGCGGGACGCGGCCGGGAGCACGCTCCCTTCCACGCCGAGCACGAGCGCTTCCTGCGCGTGGCCCTCGGGGCGCCCGAGGTCGTGATCAAGGTGGTCGTGACGCCGGCCTCGCGCGACGAGGAGCTGGACGAGATGGCGCGCCGCATCGCGGGCGTCGACCCCGGGGTCCTGCTGGTCGTGCAGCCGGTGACGCCCACCGGCCCGGTCGAAGCGGCGCCGACGGCCGAGCGCCTGCTCGCGCTGCTGGCGCGGCTCTCGCGCACGCTCGAACGCGTCCGCCTGATCCCGCAGACCCACAAGCTCCTCGGCGCGCCCTAGGGGGGACGGTGTTCAGATGTTTCGAATTTTCAGATTCTCCCGCCTCCCAGCCGCGGCATTGCGTGGGCGCCCCGGGGAGAATCTGAAAATTCGAAACATCTGAACACCGTCCCCGCCCGCCTGCGGCTCGCTGTGCGCGCGCTTCGCGCGCTTGCGGCGCCGCTCAAGCACGGCCCCCCGCCGGACGAAAGCCGCGGGAGGGGGAGCGCATGCGATGGCTCGTGGGGCAAAGCGCGCCAGGCGACGCCTGGCCTGCCGGCTCGTGGTGGGACGGCAGCGCTTCTCGGGCGTGATCCTCGACCTCTCGGCCAGCGGGATCTTCGTGCAGACGAACGCCAAGCCGCGCCCGGGCGAGCCCGTGTCCCTGGAGCTCAGCCTCCCAGATCAGCGCGCGCCGCTGCGCCTCGAGGCGCAGGTGGCGAGGCTCAAGGTCGTGCCGCCCCGACTCGTGGCCGTGGCGCAGGGGGGGCTCGGCCTGCGCATCACGAACGCGCCCGAGGGCTACTTCACCTTCCTGACGGCGATCCTCCCCGACCTCGCCGCCGGGGCGGAGACGGACGAGGAGGCGGCGGCGACGCTCGCCTGCGAGGCCGCTGGCCCCGCGCCGGCCTCCAAGGCCGAGCCGGCGCGCGCGACGCGGCGCTACCGGGTGCGCGTGAGCCAGCTCGGGGGAGCCCGCTCGCGCACGCTGCACGTGGAGGCGCGCTCGGCGGAGGAGGCCGCGGAGCTGGCCTTCGAGACCACGGGCGACGGCTGGAAGCTGCTCGAGGCCGTCCCGGACGAGGAGTCGCCGCCCGGTCGCTAGGCAGAGCGCGAAACGGCCGCGCAGCGAGCTCCCCCGCGCCGCAGCTCCCGGCGCAGCGCGCCGAGCTCCGCGTCGCCCGCGCAGGGGCCGCATTCGCCGAAGCGCTCCGCGAGATAGGACTCGGTCAGGTTCGCGAAGGCCAGCGCCGCGGCGCCGGGCCGCTCCTGCGCGACGAGGCGCGCGAAGGCACGAGCGGTCGTTCCCGGCTCGCGCACGAGCCCGCGCCGGGCGAGCAACCGCAACGCCTCGAGGTAGGCGCGCGGTACGCCTTCGCCCTCCGCGCGCCGGCGCAGCCGCAGGACGAGCAGGGCCGCGGCGCCGAGCGCCGCGAGGGCGAGCGCAGGGCTCCGCCACCCCGCGATCGAGAGCTTCGCCGTCGCCCAGGCCCGGGCCGGCCGCTGCTCCGCCGGCTCGTCCTCCGCGCGCGACCCCTGCCAGGCAAGCCAGGCGCGCTTCAGCGCCGCGATCTGGTCGGAGCGGTCGAAGCCCACGACGCGTTGGTACCACCAGAGCTCGAGCGCGCTCGCGAGCTCGGCCGCGCGTTCCCGGAGCGAGAGCGACGCCGCCTGGAGCGCGCGCCGATCGGGGGGCGTCGGGTCGTAGGCCACCCATCCGGCGCGCGCGTAGTGGACCTCGACCCAGGAATGGGCGTCGGAGCGCCTCACCTCGACGAAACCGCCGATCCGGTTCTCGCGGCCTCCGGCGAATCCGTTCACGAGCCGAGCGGGAATCCCGAGGCTGCGGGCCAGTACCACCATGCCCGAGGCGAAGTACTCGCAGTGACCCGCGAGGCCTTCGGTCAGGAAGGCCTCGACGGGCGACCCGCGCGCGGGGTCGAGCGCCGGCGCGGCGTCCGTGTAGCGGCCGCGGGCAATCAGGTGCGCCTCGATGGCGCGCACGCGCTCCGCATCGGTGCGCGCGGGCGCCGTGATTTCGCGCGCCAGCTCCGCCACGCGGTCGCCGAGGATCGGGAGGCCGAGATAGCGGGATCCCGTGCGCGCGGGGGGCGCGGCGACGTCGCGGGCGAGGTCTTCGTCGCGCCAGCGGTGGAGGAAGCTCGCGATCGTGTAGCGGATGCGCTCGTCCGCCTGACCGACGGCGTAGAGACCTCCGCTCGCGTCTCGCTCGACGCGGCGCACCGTGCCCTGGAGCTGGCGCGGGTCGCCCGCCGCGAAGAGCACGCCGGCCGGGGCCGGCTCGCGCACGACGCGCTGCACCAGGTTCACGACCTTCGGCCGCGGTCCGAAGCCGATCCCGCCCTCGGGGCTCCCGGCCACGGGCAGGCGCCCCGGCGGAGTGATCGACCACGCGGTCCCGTCGAAGCGGTCGAAGGCGAGCCCGCGCCAGTAGCGCTCGGCCGGCGCCGGAAGCGGGCCCTCGAGCGTCTCCACGCGCATCGCGATTGCCGGGTCGCCGCGGATGCGCCCGAGCTCGCCGAGCTCCACGCGGCTCGAGAATCCGGCCGCCGCGAACGCCCGGCCGATCCCCGGCCCGGAGACCACGTTCGAGCGCAGTCGGGGCAGCGCGACGAAGAGCGCGAGGGCGAGCCCCACCGACAGGCCCGACGCGAAGAGCGTGGTGCGCAGCAGGCCCGGCGTGAGTGCGCGCGTCACGGCCGCCGGGTCGCCGGCTTCGATGGCCTCGCTGCGCAGGGTGTGGACCAGGAGCGTCCAGACGGCCGCCAGCAGGAAGGCGAAGAGCAGCGGCGGGAAGAAGACGCTGTCGGTCAGGTTCGAGGCGAGGATCACCTGGAAGAGGGCGAGCGCCACGAGCAGGTACTCGGTGCTGCGCGGCCGCGCGTCGAGGAGCTGGAGGCCTTGCGTGAGCGCCGCGAAATGGGCGAGCGCCACGGTCGAGGGCGCTCCGCGCAGCGCGACCGCGATCGTCTGCGCGACGATGGCGAGCATCCCGACGTTGAGGCCGACGGGGCTCTGTTGCCAGGCGAGGGGGCGCGCGCGGCGCAGGAACGAGAACGCGAGCGCCAGCGCCTGCGCGGCGATCGCGGCGCGATCGAGCTGTCCGGTGATCCAGAGGCTCGCGCTCGCGACGAGCACGAGTACCCACGCCGAGACCGGACGCGGCGCGGCGACGACGCCTCGGAAGACCCCCCGGCTCATGCCGCGCCCCGTTCGCGCCTAGCCGCGTCGGATCGCGGAGCCTCCGCCGCAAGCGAAGCGCGCAGCGAGCCGGAGGCGAGCGGAGTGCGGGCCCCTGCAGAGGACGGCGAAGCGCGCGGCGAGCCGGAGGCGAGCGGAGTCGAGGGATCCGGCTCGACCCGCGCCAGGAAGGCGAGCAGGTGCTTGCGCTGCTGCGCGCCGTCGCGGCCCGCGAGCCGCTCGCGGTCGGTGCGCAGCGCGACGCGGCTCCCCGTGGCGAGGAACGCCACCACCTCGGAGGCGGCCCAGGAGACCGCGCGCTCGAAGAGCTCGCCCACGCCCAGGCTCGCCGTGCGCAGCCGCACCTCGATCTCGTCGCGCTGGTGGCTCTGCACCTCGCGCACCACCAGCCCATCGCGCCGCAGCGACGACGGCCAGTGCACGCGGCGGACCGGGTCGCCGGGCCTGAACTCGCGCAGCCCGCTCACCTCCGCGCCCGCGGCGCTGCGCCCCGCCGGCCGCTCGCCGACCTCGCGGGTGGAACCCCGCTGCGGCGGGACGCCGAGGAGCTCGACCGCGGGGTAGACGAGCGCCGGCTCGGACGACTCGATGCGGAGCGCCTTGCTGAAGAGGCCGAAGGGGAAGCGGGTGTAGACCTGGAAGCCCTCGAAACGGATCTCGCCGCGCCCGCCCGGGCGGAAGCGGTAGCTGCGCAGCTCGCGCTCGCCGGGCCCCACGCGCAGGGCGAAGACGCGCCCGGCGGCGCGCTCGCGCCCGCCGCGCTCGCACACCCGGTCCTCCACGACCACGGCGAAGGCCGGGATGCGGCGCTGGTGGTTCGCGATCTCGAGCCCCACGCGGGAGACCCCGCGGTCGTAGAGCTCGGCCGGGAGGCGCCGGCGCACGGCGATCCCGCGCAGCGCCGACTCGGAGAGCACGCCGGAGAGGACCAGGAACGCCAGCATCAGCGAGAGCACCAGATAGAGCAGGTTGTTGCCCGTATTGAGCGCGGCAAAGCCCACGGAGAAGGTGATCGCGCCGAAGACCCAGCCCGCGCGCGTGGGACGAAGCGTCCGCGGCGGCCGGAGCCAGCGGCGGAGGGTCGCGGCGAGCCGGCCCGGGCGCCTCAGAGCGGCACGGGGACCTGATCGAGGATCTCGCGGATGATCCACGCAGCCTCCTCGCGGCCCGGGGCGCGCCCGGCGCGCGCGTCGATCTGGATGCGGTGCGCGAGCACGTCGACGGCGAGGTCGCGGACGTCCTCGGGGATGCAGAAGTCGCGGCCCTCGACGAGCGCACGCGCCTGGGCGGCGCGCCGCAGGGCGATCGCCCCGCGCGGCGAGACCCCTACCTCGACCGACTCGTGGGCCCGCGTCTCGTGCACGATCTGGAGCAGGTAGCCGACGAGTGAGTCCGCGAACTTGACTCCCGCCGCGGCGCGCTGCAGCGCCTCGAGCTGGGCCGCGTCGAGCACGGGCGCGAGCCGCGGGAGCTCCGAGGCGGCCGGATCGTCGCGCAGCACGGCGGCCTCGTCCTCGGGATCGGGGTAGCCGATCGCGAGCCGCATCAGGAAGCGGTCGAGCTGCGACTCGGGCAGCGGATGCGTGCCGTGGTGCTCGAGCGGATTCTGGGTGGCGATCACGAAGAAGGGGCGCGGTAGCGCGTGCGTCGTACCCTCCACGGTCGCGAAGCCCTCGGCCATCGCCTCGAGCAGCGCCGACTGCGCCTTCGGGCTGGCGCGGTTGATCTCGTCGGCGAGCACCACGCTCGCGAAGATCGGACCGGGGTGGAAGACGAGCCGGCGCCCGCCGTGCGGCCCCGCGTCCTCGGGCAGCGACGCGCCGAGGACGTCGCTCGGCAGCAGGTCGCTCGTGAACTGGATGCGCCGGAAGCTCCCGTCGATCGAGCGCGCGACCGCCTGGGCCAGGGTGGTCTTGCCGACCCCGGGCACGTCCTCGAGCAGGAGGTGCCCCCCGGCGAGCAACGCCTCGACCGTCCGCCGCACCACCTCGGGCTTGCCGCGAAGCGCGCGCTCGACGTTGGCCCGGAGGCGCCCGGCGATCGCCGCCGCCTCGGGGGTCGTGAGGCCGCGCCCGGAATTCCGCTCCACCTTCAACTCCACCGGCTCCGCACGACCTCTCTTCGACCCTTCCGCCCGCCGGCCTGAGCGGGCGCAAGCGCCGCAAGGCGCGCGCAGCGAGCCGTCGGCGAGCGGAGTCGATCGGGCCCGGCGCGCGCAGCGAGCCGCAGGCGAGCGTCGATCGGGCTTGGCGTGGGCCCGCCGCAGGCGGGCCCTCACCGGAGCATCGCGGCGCGGGGGTCCGGCGCCTCGGCGGCCTCGCGCAGCCGGTCCACGAAGGCGCGCAGGTCGCCGCCCGAGGCCGCGAGGGTCTCGGCGTAGCGCGGGAGGTCCGCCGAATACGTGCCCGCGAGGGCGAGGCAGGCGTCGTTCAGGCGCGCGGCCACGGCCACGTCGGCGGCGCTCCGCGTCGTCAGGGGGAGGGCCGCGATCGCCTCCCGGGCGCGCTCTTCGGCCGCGCGGCGCCGGGCGTCGCGCTCCGCGCCGGCGGGCTCGCGGGCGTAGAGGTCGGCCACCTGCTGGCGCAGGGAGAGCTGGGCGGCCGCGAGGCGGCGGTCGTCCTCCACCCGGGCGCGCTCGCGGTCGGCCTCGGCCGCGCGTCCCCGGGCGGCGTACCACGCCACGCTCGCCTCCTGCCCCACGAAGGTCGCGATGCCCTCGTTCCAGTCCGCGGCATCGGGGAGGAAGACGGTCGCGTGGACGAGCTCGTGCACGATCGTCTCGACGATGCGCCCGGGCCCTCCGCGCAGCATCGGCTCGGTCAGCGGATCGTCGAGCCAGCCGAGCGTGGAGTAGGCGGGCACCGCGACCTCGCAGACGTCGTCGCCACGGGCGCGCAGCCGGTCCGCCTCCGCGCGCGCCCGCGCCGGGTCGAAGAAGCCCTTGTAGGGGACGGAGCCGAGGATGGGGAACCAGAAGCCCGCGGGCTCGACCTCGCCGGGCCGCGAGGCGACGATCGCGGTCACGACCCGGTCTCCAGGCCAGGCCACGTAGCTCGTATACTGGCCGCCGACGTCGAGCCCGAGGCCGCGCGCGAGCTCACGCGCCTCGGGCGCGAGGGCGAGCCGCTCGCGCAGGGGCTCGGGCGTCGCGGGGTCGGCGATCACCGCGTCGATCGGACGGCGCGCCACGAGCAGGCGCGCCTGGCCGGCCGCGACGTGGCCGAGGTAGCAGGCGGGCATGGGAAGCGAGGCGAGTGCGAGGAGCGGGGCGCAGAGCTTCGCGCGCGTCGAGGTGCGCACGCGCGATCGCGAGGCGGCCGAGCGGCTCGCGGCCGAGGCGTACGAGGCGGGTGCCGTGGGGCTCGAGGAGCGCGAGGAGGCGGGCGACATCGCGCTCTCCATCTACGCCCCGCGGGCCCGCGCCGAGGCGGTCGCGCGGGCCCTGCGCGAGCGGGCCGGAAGCGTGGCCCGCGTGATCGGGCCCGAGCCCGTCCCGCCCGAGAACTGGGCCGAGGACTGGAAGGCGGGTCTGTCGGCGATCGACGTCTCCGAGCGCCTGCGCATCCGGCCCTCCTTCGCCGCGGCGGCCCTGGAGCGCGGGCAGGCGGAGCTCGTGATCGATCCCGGACAGGCCTTCGGCACGGGATCGCACGTTTCGACGCGCCTCGCGCTCGAGTGGATCGACCGGCTCGCGCCGCGCCTCGCGCCGGAAGCGCGGATCCTCGACGTCGGCTGCGGCACCGGAGTGCTCGCGCTGGCGGCGCTGCGCCTCTCGCCCGCCGCGCGCGGCGTCGCGCTCGACCTCGACCCGGAGGCCGCGCGCGCGTCGCGCGCGAACGCGCGGCGCAACGCGCTCGACGCGCGCCTCGACGTGGTGCAGGGCCCCCTCGAGGCCCTGCGCGAGCGGCCCTTCGCGCTGGTCGTCGCGAACCTGCTGCGCACGGAGCTGCTTCCGCTCGCCGACGCGATCGCGCGCCGCACCGCCGCGGGCGGGTTCGCGGTGCTCTCGGGTCTGCTCGAGTCCGAACGCGGCGAGGTGGAGCGCGCGCTCGCCCGGGCCGGTCTCGCGCCGCGCGACGCGCGCAGCGCGAGCGACGCCGCCGGCGAGCGCTGGGTTGCGCTCTTCACGTCGCGCTGACCCGCGTGCGCCAGTCGTCGGCCAGCCTCGCGAGCATGCGGTCGATCGGGATGCGCGGGGCCCATCCCGTCGCGCGCGCCAGCCGCGTCGCGTCGCCGACGCTCCGATCGGCGGGGCGCAGCCGCGAGGGCTCCACGGCGACGCGCGCCCGCACGCCCATGATCTCGATCAGGCGCTCGAGCAGGGACCCGATGCGCAGGCCCACGCCGCTGGCGGCGTTGTAGACGCCGGGCGGGGCGCGCCGGTCGAGCAGGGCGGCGTAGGCGTCGACCACGTCGCCGACGTCCAGGAAGTCTCGGATCGACTCGAGGTTCCCTGCGTGAACTACAGGCTCCTGCTCACCTTTCTCGATCTCAGCGAGCTGGCGCGCAAAGCTCGCGAGCACGAAGGCGTCCGACTGGCCCGGCCCGCTGTGGTTGAAGGCTCGCACGCGCACCACGTCGAGGCCCCGCGCGGCCCACGCGCCGCCGAGCAGGTCGGCCGCGGCCTTGGTCCACCCATACACCGACGTGGGACGCAGCGCCGTGCTCTCGTCGCAGGGCGGGGCGTCGGGCCCGAGCGAGCCGTAGACCTCCCCCGAGCCGACGAGGAGCACCCGCGCGCGGGGCGCGTGGCGCGACGCGGCCGCGAGCAGGTTGCGCGCGCCGGCGAAGTTCACGCGGAAGGCGAGACGCGGATCGCGGCTCGCCGCGCCCACGGAGCTCACGGCGGCGAGGTGCACGATCGCTTCCGGGCGCTCCGCCGCCAGCGCCCGGGCGACGGCTTCGGGATCGGTCACGTCGAGCTCCTCGCGATCCGTCCCGAGCGCGAGCCAGCCCCGCGCGGCGAGCCGGGGCACGAGGTGCCCCCCCACGAAGCCCCGCGATCCGGTCACGAGCACGCGCACGCGCGCAGGCTGCCAGAGGCGAGCTGCGTGTGCTACTCAAGCGAGGCCGCGGAGGGGCGCATGATCCTCGGCGTATCGGGCCTCAACGGGGCCGGCAAGGGCGAGGTCGTCCGCTTCCTCGAGGCGCGTTCCTTCTACGCGCTCTCGCTCTCCGACGTGATCCGCGACGAGCTCCGTGCGCGCGGGCTCCCGGAGACGCGCGAGCGGATGATCGCCACCGGGCGCGAGCTGCGCGCGGCCGAGGGTCCGGGGGCGCTGGCCGAGCGCCTCGCCCGCCGCCTGGCCCCGGACCGCAACTACGCGATCGACTCCGTGCGCCACCCGGCGGAGGTCGATGCACTGCGCGCCCGCACGGGGCGCTTCCGGCTGCTCTGGGTCGAGGCCGACGAGGCGACGCGGCTTGCGCGCATCCGCGAGCGCGCGCGCCCCGGCGACCCGCAGACGCTCGAGGAGCTGCGGCGCCTGGAGGGGCAGGAGCTCGCGAGCGGGGACCCCGCGGCGCAGCAGCTCCTAGCGGTGCGCGAGGTGGCCGACCTGCGCGTCCGCAACGACGGCAGCCTGGCCGCGCTCCACGCGGCGCTCCAGGAGCTGCTGGAGCGGAGCCTCGGCTTCGAGCGCCCGAGCTGGGACGAGTACTTCATGTCGATCGCGCGCGTGGTGGCGTCGCGGAGCAACTGCGTGAAGCGCAAGGTCGCGGCGGTGATCACGCGCGACCGCCGCATCGTCTCGACCGGCTACAACGGCACGCCGCGCGGAACGCGCAACTGCAACGAGGGCGGCTGCCCGCGCTGCAACGCCTTCGCCGAGGGCGGGACCCGGCTGGACGAGTGCCTGTGCTCGCACGGCGAGGAGAACGCGATCACGCAGGCGGCCTTCCACGGCGTCTCGGTGCGCAGCGGCACGCTCTACACGACCTTCTCGCCGTGCCTCATGTGCACGAAGATGATCATCAACGCCGGGATCGAGGAGGTGGCCTACAACGCGGCCTATCCGCTCGGCGAGACGGCGCTGGCGCTGCTGCGCGAGGCGGGGGTCAAGATCCGCCAGGTGCAGCTCCCGGGCGACGGATGAGCCGCCCCGGGATCCTCGCCGTCCTGGCGCTGCTCGCCTCGGCGCCGGCGGCACCCGGCGCCGAGGACGCGGTGCCCGAGGCCCCGCCGGCGCAGCAGCTGCTCGAGCGGGCCTTCCACAACCTCTACGCGGAAGACTACATCCAGACGCTCGCTTTCGAGACGCGCGCCCGCGGCGGCGCGGCGACGAGCCGGCGCCTGCAGCTCACGCGCAAGCGGAGCCAGGGGCCGGGCCGCGCGCTCTTGCGCTTCCTCGCGCCGCCCGAGATCCGCCGCACCGCGGTGCTAGTGCTCGAGAACGCGGACCGCGCCGACGACCTCTACGTGTACCTGCCCGCCGCGCGCATGACGCGCCACCTCGCGGCCACGCAGCGCGCGGATTCCTTCTTCGGCACCGACCTCTCCTACGAGGACGTCGAGCCGAAGCGCGCCGGGGACTGGGAGGCGCGCGGCCTCGGCTGGGGCGAGCACGCAGGGCGGCCGTGCGCGCGCGTCGAGATCCGGCCGCGGCCGGGCTTCGAATCGAGCTACGAGCGCCTCGACGCGTGCATCGAGGTCGAGCGCGGCGTGCTGCTCTGGAGCGATTTTCACCGCCAGGGTCGGCTCGTGAAGCGGCTCGAGGTCGACCCGGCGAGCATCCGCCGGGTCGGGACGCGCGAGATCCCGTTCGCGATGACCTTCTCGACGCCGGGGCGACGCTCCGAGACGCGTGTCCTGACCGAGAGCTACGAGCTGCGACCCGAGATCCCGGAGGAGCTCTTCTCGACCTGGAACCTCGAAGCCGGGAGCCCCGAGCGGGACCGGGCGAGGTCGGGGGCGGGGCGCTAGCGCCTGTGCTGCATCCGCTCGACCGCGTGACGCCCGAGAGCCTGCGGCGTCTGCACCGCGAGACGGTCGCGGGCCCGGCGGCGGTGCGACAGTTGCTCGAGCGCCTGCGCCGCGCCGGGACCTCGCTCGCGAGCGGCATCAACCGGCGCAACGACCCGCGCACCGCGACGGTCGAGCGGGTCGAGTCCGATCGCGCGCGGCTCGCGATCCGCGACTTCGACCACGCGGCGGGCGCGCAGCTCTTCCTGAACTTCGAGCTCGACGGCACGCGCTACTTCTTCGCCGCGAGCCCGCTTGCGAGCCCGGAGCCGGGGCGCCTCGAGATCGCGCTCCCCGACGCGATCTTCCAGGCCGAGCGGCGCGACCTGCACCGCGCGCCGGCCGCGGCCGAGCCCGGCGCGCCTGCGCGCGTCGAGCTGCGCGCCGGCCAGGGCCGCGGCTGCGTCGGCCGCGTGCTGGACCGCTCCCTGCACGGCCTCGGGCTCGAGGTTGCCGCGGCGGAGTCGAGCTCGCTGCCCGAGCACGTGGTCGCGCGCTTCCTCGACGGCGACCGGCCGGGCGAGGAGGTCCACGCGCGCGTCTGCCACCGCGGGCCGCGACGGGAGGGCTTCTCGCGGCTCGGGCTCTCGCTCTCGCGCGTCGCCTCGGGCGCGCCCATCCCCATCGAGCGGCGCGTCCGCATCCTGGAGCGCTCCGCCGCGGCCCGGGCGCGCGCCCAGGCCCAGCTCGTTCGAGCGGCGCTGCGCACGGCGCGCGCCCGGGCTTGGCTCCGCCTCGGCCTGCGCGCGCCCGAGCCGGCGGTGCCGGTCGTCGAGTACGCGAACGAGAAGGGGCAGCGCCTGCGCGCCATCGTCGACACGGTGGGCGAGCCGCGCGGCGCGCCCGCGGTGGTGATCCCGCCCGCGTGGGGACGCACCAAGGAGACGCTCTGGCCGCTCGCAGCGACGCTGCTCGCGACCTTCGAGCGCGCCGGCGAGCCGCTCGTCGTGGTGCGCTTCGACGGCACCAACCGGCGCGGCGAGTCGCACGTCGACGCGGAGTGCCGCGCCCCCGGCGACGAGTACCTGCACTTCACCTTCTCGCAGGCCGTGCGCGACATCCAGGCGACGCTCGGTTTCCTCGAGGCGACGCCGCGGCTGCGGCCCGCGACCTCGATCGTCGTGACGCTGAGCCTCGCCTGCGTGGAGGGGCGGCGCGCCGTGGCCGAGGCGGGCAGGGGCCGCGTCGGGGGCTGGGTGGCCGCGGTCGGCATGGTCGATCTCCAGTCGGCGCTGCGCACGATCTCGGGCGGAGTCGACTACGGCTACGGGCTGCTCCGGGGCGTGCGCTTCGGCCGCCACGAGCTCGTCGGGGTCGTGGCGGACATGGACCACACGGGGCTCGACGCGATCGCGCACGGACTGGGCTTCCTCGAGGAGGCCCGGCGCGACTTCGCGGCGATCGACGTCCCGATCACCTGGATCCACGGGCGCCACGACGCCTGGATGGACCTCGAGCGCGTGCGCGGGGCGCTCTCCTGCGGCGACACCTCGCGCCGCCGGCTGATCGAGGTGCCGACGGGCCACCAGCTGCGCACGAGCGGCGAGGCACTCGAGAGCTTCATGCTGATCGCGGAGGAGGTGAGCGAGATGGCGCTCGGCCGCCGCCTGCGCGGCGCGCTCCCCGACCTGCCCGCGCTGGAGCGGAGGCGCGCCGCCGAGCGGGCGCGCCTGCCGCGCCCGCCCGCCGACCTGCGCGCCTTCTGGGCCGACTACCTGCTCGGGCGCGACCGGCGGATCGGGATCGAGCTCATGACCGCGACCGCCGCCTACCGCAACTTCATGGAGGCGCAGATCCGCCGGCTCGAGCTCGGGCCGGGCGCCCGCGTCGCCGACCTCGGCAGCGGGACCGGCGACTTCCCGCTGCTGCTCGCCCGCCGCCCCCGGCTCCCGCCGGGCCTGCGCGTCGATGCCCTCGACTACGTTCCGGAGGCGCTCGCGCGCGGGCGCGAGCGGATGCGGGCCGTCGCGCCGGCGGCCGCCGTGCGGGTCGCGCGGGTGGTCGCCGACCTCGACGCTTCGGCCGGCATCCCGCTCGGCGACGCCCGCTACGACGCCGCGCTGGCCTCGCTCGTGCTCGGCTACCTCCGCGAGCCCGAGCGCTTCCTGCGCGAGCTCGCGCGGATCCTGCGCCCGGGAGGGCGCCTCGTGCTCTCGAACCTCCGGCGCGACGCCGACATCTCGAAGCTCTTCCTCGACGGCCTGGCCGAGCTCTCCGGGAGCGAGGCCCGCGCCGCGCTCGGCGGCGAGGCGGCGCGCCACTTCGACGCGCTCGCGCGCAGCTTCCTGAACGACGCGGCGCGGCTCCTCGACCTGGAGGAGCAGGGCCGCTTCCGCTTCTTCGACCCGGGCGAGCTCGCCGCGATGATCGCCGCCGCCGGTTTCACGGACGTCGGGGCGGAGCTCGCCTTCGGCGACCCGCCGCAGGCCGTCCTGGTGGCGGCGCGGCGGCCTTGAGCGCGGAGGGAGCGGCGCGGCCCCCGGCGCGGCCTGATCGGCTCGAGCGGATCGTGCGCGGCTCGCTGCGGCGCCCCCGCGCGGCGCTCCTGGCCTGGGGCGTCCTGGCGGCGCTCGCCGCGCCCGGCGTGGCCCGGCTCGAGATCGACACCACCACCTCGAGCTTCCTCGACCGCGGCGCGCCCGAGTGGCGGCTCTACCAGCGGAGCCTCGAGCGCCACGGCGGCGACGAGTTCCTGACCGTCGCCGTGGAGGGGCAGGTGCCCTTCGACCCCGAGGCGCTGCGCGAGGTCTTCGATCTCTCGCTTGCGCTGGCCAAGCTGCCGGGCGTGCGGCGCGTCGACAGTTTGAGCACGCTGCCGATCGCCACGGCGACTCCCGACGGCTCGCTGGATCTCGAGCCGGTCCTGGCCGCCGGTCCGCCCGCGACCGCGGCGGGGCGCGAGCGGCTCGCCGCGCGCGTGCGCGCCGACCGCATCGCGCCGGGGAGCCTCGTCTCGCGCGACGAGCGCGTCTTCGCCGTGAACGTGCTCCTCGACGACGACGTCGACGGCGCCCGCGACCTCGCGGTGGCGCAGGTCGACCGGCTCCTCGAGGGCCGGCGCGCCTGGGTCTCCGGCGTCCCGGTCTTCCGCACCAAGGTGAATACGCGCACGGGGGCGGAGCTGCTCGTCTTCGTCCCGCTCACGCTCGCCCTCGTGGGCCTGGTGCTCCGGGTCGCCTTCGGCGGGTTGCGCGCGGTGGGGATCGGCCTCGCCGCGTCGAGCGCCGGCACCTGGCTGACCTTCGGCGCGATGGGCGCGTTCGGAACCCCGCTCTCGCTCTCGACCGTCGTGCTGCCCTCGATCCTGCTCGCGGTGGGGACCGCCTACGTGATCCACGTGCTCGCCGAGGCGCGCGGCGCCGCCGACGCGGCGGCGCTCGAGCGCGCGGTCGCGCACGTGGCGCGGCCGACCGCGCTCTCGGGGCTCACGACCGCCATCGGCTTCCTCGCCATGGCGACCACGCGCGTGGACGCGATCCGAGAGCTCGCGACCTTCGGCGCGATCGGGGTCGTGGGCGTGCTGGCGGCCTCGCTGACCCTCGCGCCCGCGCTGCTCGCGCTCTGGCCGCTCCCCGCGGCCTCCGGCGGCCTCGACGCCTGGCTGCGCGGCCCGGCGCGGGTCTTCGCGCTCGCCCTCGCGCTCGATCGCCGGCGCGCCGTCCTCGCCGGCTGGGCGGTCGCGCTGCTCGTCTTCGGCCTCGGCATGCGGGGCCTGCGCGTGGAGACCGACATCATCCTCTGGTTCCCGCGCGGCAGCGACGTACGCGAGTCCTACGAGGCCATCCGCGCCCGGCTCTCGGGGATCACGCCGATGAACGTGCTGATCGAGTCCCGCGACGGGACCCCGGTGACCGATCCGCGCGCGCTCGCCGCGATCGATGCGCTCGCCGCCCACCTCGAGGCGCAGCCCGAGATCGGGCGGGCGCTCTCGGTCGCGGATCCGCTGCGCCAGCTCCACGCGGGCTTCAGCGGGCGCGCCGACGCCGGGCTTCCCGAGACCTTGGAACTCGCCGAGCAGTACCTGCTCCTGCTCGGCTCCGTGGAGCAGCTGCGCGACGTGATCCACGACGACCGTGCCAGCGCCAACGTGCTGCTGCGCGCCGACGTGAACGGGTCGCGGCAGCTCCTCGAGGTGGCGGAAGGCGTCCGGCGCTGGTGGCGGGAGCACGGTGCGCCCGGTTTCGACGCGCGGGTGACCGGGATCATGTACGAGTTCGGGCGGGCGGAGGAGGAGATCGCCTGGAGCCAGCTGCGCGGCTTCGCGAGCGCGTTCGTCGCGATCGCGGCCGTCTTCTTCGCGGTCTTCCGCTCCGCCTGGCCGACCTTCGCGGCGCTCGTGCCGAACGCCGCGCCCATGGTCGTCTTCTACGGTTTCATGGGCCTCGCGGGCCTCCCGCTCGACGCGGCCACGGTGTGCATCGGATCGGTGGCGCTCGGGATCGCGGTGGACGACACGATCCACCTGGCCACGGGCTACCGCGACGAACGCGCGCAGGGGCGCGCGCCCCGCGAGGCTCTCGACGCGACGCTGGCCAAGGTGCTCCCGGCGGTGGTCCCCACCACGGCCTCGATCGCCATCGGCTTCGCCGTGCTCGGCGTCTCGGACTTCACGCTGATCCGCAACTTCGGACTGGTGACCGCGGCGCTGATGGTCGTCTGCCTCCTCGCCGACCTCACCCTCCTCGCCCCGCTGCTCGCCCGCAAGGAAGCCCCCGAGCGCTGAAGCAAGGCCGCGCAAGGGAGCCGCAAGGCCGCGAAGCGGCCGCGCAGCGAGGCGAAGCCGAGCGGAGCCCTGCCTGCCGGCTCCTCGCGGGCGGCAGCCCGCGAAGCGGCCGCGCAGCGAGGCGAAGCCGAGCGGAGCCCTGCCTGCCGGCTCCTCGCGGGCGGCAGCCCGCGCCGCGGCCGCGCAGCGAGGCGAAGCCG
>CAZUYC010000008.1:0-33141 GCA_964624475.1 uncultured Spirochaetales bacterium
CGAGAGCGGACGCTTCGACTGCGTGAGCATGACCTGGACGCTCTGCACCATCGCCGAGCCCGTCCTGGCGCTGCGCGAGATGCGTCGCGTGCTGAAGCCCGGTGGGAAGCTGCTGTTCATCGAGCACGGCCGCAGCGACGACGCGAGGGTGGCGCGCTGGCAGGACCGCTGGAACCCGATCCAGAACGTGATCGGCTGCGGCTGCAACGTGAATCGCAAGATCGACGCGCTGGTGCAGCAGGGCGGCTTCCGGCTCGCGTCGCTCGAGCGCTTCCTCGCCGAGGGGACGCCTCGCATGTTCGGCGAGATGTACCGAGGGGCCGGAAGTCCGGCGTAGCCCAAGGCCTCGACCGCGGACACGACGCCTACCCGGGAATCGTGCGCCTCGGTGTTGGCCGCGCGCTGATCCCGGCGCCGCTCCTCACAGGTCTGCGGCTTGCCGCAGCTTCGCCTTCACCTCTCGAAGCAAGAGTGGGGGGAGTCGTTTGAGGCGCTTACTGAATCGGCGATTGTCGATGGATCGACTCTGGTCGATCATCAATTCGCAGGCGGCAGTGTTTCCGGCGACCGCCCTGGGCAGTACGGTTCGGAGCACGCTCTCCCCCGTCAGCCGAGTGGTGCATGGCAGGATCCACGTCGAGGGGTGTCCGGTGCGGTTCAGAAGATTCGACTGAATCACGAGGACTGGGCGCGTCTTGCCGGGCTCCGTGCCCCGACGAGGATTGAGGTCGGCGAGATAGAGCCACCCGTGTTCAATGGACTCCTTCACGGGAGACCTTCCCCCGCAAGATGGTCGAGCTCCTCGAGCTCTTCTTCGGCGCTGGCGCGCACGCGCCTTGCTGCGTCCTCATACTGGGCCCGCAGGGCCAGCCGGTCCGTGGACTCCTTGAGGAGCAAGAGGCCGCGCCGAACCACTTCGACCTTGGTTTTGGCCTTGAGCCGCTTCTGAAGTTCCTCCACCAAGCGCACTTCGTTTCGGGGAAGGGTGATGCTCGACTTGGTATTTGATTTCATACCCAGTAGATACCCGAGAGCCATCGCTCGGTCAACGGCTCCCGGGGCACTCGGGGTAAGGGTCGGGCTCTTGGCGCGCCTCCGCGGAGCGCGACGGGGATGGCGCGGTGCAGATGGTCCGTATCAGCGGGCATCATCCGTCCGAGTAGGGGCGTTCCGTCGACTCTCCCTGGTGGAGAGCACCCAAGTCGGTACGGAAAGGGCCCCCCGATGCGCGCATTCCGCCCCGCACGCGCAGGCTCATCGCTTTCCCCGATTCGCGTCTTTGGTTCGGACGGCTCGCGCTGCTCAGCGGAGCCCAAGCAAATCGTGGGCGGCTCGAACCGGGGCGCCCGGGGCGGGGGCTGGGACTACGACGCCGGCTACCTCGCCGCGTCGATCCCGTTCTACGGCCCCCCGGCGAGCGAATTCAACGACGTCGGGTTTCGTGTCGCGAGTCCGATCCCCGAGCCCGGCACGGGCCTACTCGTGATGACGGGTCTCGCAGGGCTCGCGGTCTGGCGCAGGCGTCCCGCGCAGGCCCTCTGATCTCTGGCGCGCATTTGCCCCGGCGTTCCGTGGACACCTCTACGCTGGGGAAGGAGGGGTCTACGATGCCGAAGAGGCGCCCGCCGTACGCGCCGGAGCTGCGGCGTAGGCTGGTGGAGATGGTTCGGGCCGAAGAGCCCGGGCCAGCCTTCAATCGTCGCGCTCGCGCTCGTACGCCTCCCACGCGCTGCGCGCCGCCTGGACCTCGGGCGCCGCGGCCTCCCACGAGGCGAGGCGCGCGATGCGCGCGCTCCAGGCGCTCGTCTCGAGCTCCCACCAGCTCGTGCCGAGCGAGCGCGAGGACGGGATGTGGCGGCGCGGCGCCGGACCCGCGGCGGGGGCGCGCGGCCCGAGCGCGGCGAAGACCTCGTAGATCCCGCCCGCCTCGGCACGCCACTCGACGACGCTCGGTTCAGTGCTCTCGGCCTGGAGCGTGACGAAGCGCGCGGAGGCGTCGTTCGTGTCCCGGCGGAAGTAGTGGACCTCGAGCTCGTAACGACCCGGAAGGACCTCGAGGCAGAGCGGGAAGTGCCAGGGTGCATGCCGGCCGGCGACCCACTCGCCCTCCGGCCGCCGGATGCGCTCGACGCTGGTCGCGCGCTCGCGATGACACACGACGGCGACCTGGTCCCGCGGGAGCATCGCGCCGGCGTACGAGCGGAACCACTTGGACTCCGGCTCGGGCGGGGGGCCGAACGGGACGAAGCCGCCGACGAGCGCGTTGCCGCCGGCGAGCAGCAACGACGCCGGGGCGGTGAGCACGACCCAGCCGCCCCGCTCGTCCGCGTCGAAGCCGTCGCGCAGCATCCGTTCGGAGCGGCGCAGCGCGTGCGGGAGCTGGCAGCCCGCGAGCAGCAGGCAGCTCGCGATCGCGAGAGCGCGGGCGGGCGAGCGGGGGCCGGGCACGAGGCCGCATTTGTAACCGCCCGGTTCTCTTTGTAAAGTGAGGCGCGCCCCTGGGAGCCCATGCCGGCCAGCCGCCCTTCGCACCTGGCGCTCGCCCTCGCGCTCGGCGCCCTCGGCTGCGCCGCTGGCGGCGGCGTTCCCTCGGGCGCCGCGCGCGGCGACGCGACGCTCCTCGACGCGACCGCGCCGGCCGCGGCCCGCGCGGGCGAGCCGCCGGTCGCCGGGCGACTGCCGGCGCCGCAGGCCGCGCCGACCCGCGCCGCCGACCGGCCGGGTCGGCTGCTGATCTACAGCGCCATCACCGGCCACGCGCCCCTCGACGACCCCGCGGCCGCGGTGGACGACCCGACCCGGAGCCCGGCGGAGCGCGAGGTGGCGCGCGCCGCGGCGCTCGAGGCCGAGATCAGCGGCGAGCTCGAGAAACAGGAGCAGCTGACCGTGGAAGAGCAGGCGAAGAGCCCGGCGCCGCCCGCGCCGGAGCCTGCCCCCGAGGATCCGAGCCGGCTCGAGGCGAGCGCGGCCCCGGCCGACCGCGACCTGCCCGAGGGCCTCTTCACGCTGGAGCGCGTCACGATCCCGCCCGGCGAGTGGCAGAACGCCCGCGAGCTCGAGGTCGTGCGCCGCACGCTCGACGCGGACCGCGACGGCCGCCCCGAAGAGGTGCGCTACGCCGACCCGAAGACGGAGGCGCTGCTGCGCGCCGAGCAGGACCTCGACTACGACGGCGCGATCGACGCCTGGAAGACCTACTCCGAGGGGCGCCTCGCCGTGCGCGTGCTCGACGAGGACGGCGACGGGCGCTCCGACGCCTGGGAGCGCTACGAGGACGCCCGCCTCGCGCAGCTCACCCTGGACCGCAACCGGGACGGCGTGCGCGACCTCTTCCTCCGCTACCGCGCGGGCGAGCTCGTCGAGCGCCTGGAGGACGCGAACGACGACGGAACGATCGACCGCGTGGTGAGCTACGAGCACAAGCGGCGCACCCGGAGCGAGGAGGACCTGAGCCTGAACGGCTCGATGGACACCTGGACGAGCTACGCCGTGGTCGACGGCCGCGAGGTCGTGACGCGCGTGCAGCGCGACAGCCAGGACGAGGGCAAGCCGGACGTCTTCGAGACCTACGAGACGAGCGGCGGCGAGACGCGGCTCGCTCGCCGCGAGGAGGACCTGAACCGCGACGGCCGGGTCGACGTGGTCTCCGTGTACGAGCAGGGACGCCTGGTGCAGCGCGCGATCTCCGACGAAGCGCTCGCTCCGCTCTGAGCCGCGCCACCGGGAGCCGCATGACCGAGCCCACGCACGAATCCGCCGCGAGCTGCTTCGAGGACGCGGCCTACGCCCACTACGTCGGCGGCGAGCTCGCCCGCGAGGAGACCCGCCGCGTCGAGGCCCACCTCGTCCGCTGTCGCCGCTGTCGCGCCTTCGTGCTGGCGCTGCGCGAGGACGAAGCCCTGCGGGTCGAGGCGCTGCGCGATCGCGGCGCGGCGGCCGCGGCCCCGCTGCCGAGCGCGGCGCCGGAGGCGCCCCCCGGCCGCGCGCACGCGCTCGCGCTCTCGCTCACCCTGCTGGCGCTCGCCGCGGCGGCCGCGGCCGCGCTGGCGCTGCTCGAGTCGGGCCTTCCCGGGCCGCTCGATCGCCTCTCACCCGCGCGTTTCGGCTGGAAAGGAGCCTCTGCCATGGCGCTCGACCTCGTCTTCCTGGCCCGCGAGCGGGCGCCCGTGGTCTTCGATCTCGCCCTCCCGATCGCCGCGATGGCGAGCGTGTCGGCGCTGCTGAGCTTCGCGCTCTCGGCGCTGCGCCGCCGCCTCGGCGGGCCGCACGCGAAGGCGCTCGCCGCGCTCGCGATCCTCGCCGCACCGGTCGAGAGCCGGGCCCACTTCGGGCTGCACGAGCACGAGGACGTGGCCGTCGCCGCCGGCAGCGTCCACGACGGCACCCTCGTCGCCTCCGCGCGCAGCGTCACCGTCGACGGGATCGTCGACGGCGACCTCGTCGTGCTGACCGAGCGGCTCACCGTGCGCGGCGAGGTGCGCGGCAACCTCTTCGCCGTCGCCCGGGAGATCGACCTGCGCGGAGTGGTGCAGGGGTCGGTCTTCGCCGCCGGCGAAAGCTCGAGGATCGGCGGCGAGGTGCGGGGCGACCTGTACGCGGCGGGGGAGATCTTCGCGCTCGAGCCGGGCGGCCGCGTCGGTCGCGACGCGACGATCGTGGCCGATCAGCTGCTCCTCGAGGGCGAGCTCGGACGCGACGCGAACGCGCTCTTCGCCGGGCGCGTCGAGGCCCGAGGAACGCTGGGCCGCCACCTGCGCGCGCGCGCCGACAGCGTGGTTCTGCTCGACGGCGCGCGGCTCGGCGGCGACGTGCTGGCGACCCTGCCGCACGGGAGCGAAGTCGAGCGCAGCCCCGGCGCGGAGGTCCGGGGCGAGGTCCGGACGGCGCATCGCGAGACGGCGCGCGAGTCGGATCTCGACCGCTTCCGCAGGCCCGAGATCTACGCCTGGATGCTGCTGCACGTGGGCGCGGGCTTCGTGCTCGGCATGCTCCTCCACCTGCTCGCGCCCGGGATCCTCTCCGTCCGGGCCGAGGGGCCGCGCGACCTCGTGCGCGCGGTCGGCATCGGGCTCGGCACGCTCGTCGCGGCGCCGCTCGCGCTGCTCGTCGCGGCCGCGACGGTCGTCGGGATCCCGGTCGCGTTGATCGGGGCTGCGGCGCTGCTCGCCGCGCTCTACGTCGCTCTCGTCGTCGTGGCGCTCCTCGTGGGCTCGGCGCTGGTGCGCCCGCGCGCCGGCCGCGCCGGCTTCGGCGCCGCGCTCGCCGCGGGCCTCGCGATCCTGGTCGTCCTCACCCACCTCCCCTTCCTGGGCGACGCCCTGCGGGTGGTGGCGGTCTTGACCGGGCTCGGTCTCCTGGTGGAGCGGGCGTGGAGCGCGTGGCGCGAGCGCGGTCTGCGCGTGGCCCGGTGAGACCGGCGGGACGCCGGTCGGCGAGGAGGCGGCCGGCAGGCGCTCCGCTCGCCGCTCTGCTCGCGGGCGCGCTCGCGCTCCGCCTCGTTCATCTCTACGAGGCCTGGCGCGGCCCCTTCTCGCCCCGCTTCTACCTGCCGATCGACGGCCGCGAGTACCACGCCTGGGCGCTCGGGTGGCTCGGCGGCACCTGGCCGCCGCCCGAACCCTTCTTTCGCCCCCCGCTCTACACCTGGTTCGTGGGCTCGATCTACGCCCTGTTCGGCGCGCAGCCCGTCGCGGTGCTCGTCGTGCAGGCCGTCCTCGGCACCGCGACCTGCGCCCTCGCCTTCGGGATCGCGGCGGAGCTCTTCGCGGGCCGCGCCGTCCCGCTCCTCGCCGCCGCGCTCTGCGCCGCCTGCGGGACCCTGCTCTACTTCGACGCGCAGCTGCTCTCGGCGAGCCTCGACGTCTTCCTGCTCGCGCTGACCCTCTACGGGCTGCTCGTCGCGGCGCGCCGCGGCGGGCTCGGCTTCTGGTGGGCGGCCGGTACGGCGCTCGGGCTCGGGGTCCTGAACCGTGGCTCGGGCCTCCTGCTCGTGCCGTTCGTGCTGGCCTGGATCGCGCTCGCCGCCGGGCGTCGCGACCCCGCGGCCGGCCCGGCTCCCGGTGCCGGACGGCGCGCGCTCGCCCCGAGCCTCGGCGTGGTCGTCCCCGTGGCGCTCCTGCTCGCGCCCGTGACGCTGCACAACGCGCGCTGGGACGAGGGCGACGGCGACGCGCTTCCGCTGCGCGAGATCCCGCGCCGCCTCGCCTCGGGACGCTTCGTGCTGCTCGCCGCGAACTCCGGGATCAACCTCTACCTCGGGAACCACGCGGAGCTCCGGCATCACAACCGCATCGACCACCCCGACCACCTCGCCGTCTACGACCGCATCCGCAGGGAGCCGGCCCGTCGCGGCGTCACCTCCTACTCCGCCGCCAACGCCTACCTCGTCCGCGAGACGCTGCGCCACGTCCTGGGCGCGCCGCGCGAGTGGCTCGGGCTCGTGGCGACCAAGCTCGCCGAGCTCTTCGACGGCGCCGAGATCCCCCGCAACGCGAACCTCTACGCCGATCGGCGCCACTCGGCCGTCCTCGCCGCGCTGCTCTGGAAGCGCGGGCTCGCCTACCCGAGCGGCGTGCTGATCCCCCTCGGCCTGGTGGGAATCGGCCTCGCGCTGCGGGACGCGAGGCGCCACGCGCTCGTGCTCGGGGCCATGGCGCTCCAGGGGGCCTTCGTGGTCGCCTTCTTCGTGACCGAGCGCTACCGCCTCCCGCTGCTCCCGCTGCTCGCGATCTACGCGGCCAACGCCCTGGTCGAGATCGCGCGGCGCGGGCACGAGGGCGGCGTACGGGCCGCCGCAGCGCCGGCGGGCGCCGCGGCGCTCCTGCTCGTCGCGTGCAACGCGGGGTCGGGGCCGCCGTCGGACGCGCACGGCTACGCCGAGTACCACAACCTCGGGGTGGCCCACGTGGAGCGCGGAGACCTGGCGGGGGCGCAGGCCGCCTTCGGCCGTGCGTTGCGCCGGAATCCCGATCACGTCGATTCCCTGGCCGCCCTCTGCCAGGTCCGCCTCGAGCTCTCCCGCCCGGCCGACGCCGAAGCGCCGTGCCGGCGCGCGGCCGAGCTCCGGCCGGATTCGGCCGCCCTCCACCAGCAGCTCGGCCTCGTGCTCGAGGCCCTCGGGCGCCGCGCCGAGGCCCTCGCGCACTTCCGCCGCGCGCTCGAGATCGAGCCGGGCGCACCCACCGCGACCCGGGCCCTGCGGCGCCACCCGTCCGACGCGGCCGCCGCTCCGTAGCGGCGGAGGCCCTTTTGGCCGGCCCCGTTTCGCCCGGCGCGAGCCCGGGATAGCGGACGAGCTGCGCGCGGGCTGCCGGCCGGAGGTCCGGGCCCGCCTCGCCGCGCGTCACCTCTCGCGACCTCGCCGGCACTCACCGTCGACCCGGGAGGTGGATGATGGTGGACTCCAAGGACGACGAGCGCGAAGCGACCCTGCAAGCGGCCCAGGGGGACCCCCGGGACGACGAGCGCGACGAGGACGCCCCCGTGGTCGTCCCCGAGGACTCCTCCGGCGCCGGGCCCTGCATCTGGGCGGTCGGCGGCGGCAAGGGCGGCGTCGGCAAGTCGATGGTCACGACGAGCCTCGCCGTGGCCCTCGCCGGACGCGGGCAGCGCGTGGTCGTGGTCGATGCCGACCTCGGCGGCGCCAACGTCGACACCGTCTTCGGCATCTCGCGACCCGCGCACACGCTCTCGGAGTTCATCGCGGGCGAGGTGCCGCGCCTGGCGGACGTCCTCTCGCCCACCTCCGTCCCGAACCTGCGGATCGTGAGCGGCAGCAACGCGCTCCTCGGCATGGCGAATCCCCGCCACAGCCAGAAGGAGAAGTTCCTGCGCCACCTGCGCTACCTGCCGGTGGACCACGTGCTGCTCGACCTCGCCGCGGGGAGCAACTACAACGTCCTCGACTTCTTCCTGACCGCGCGCCAGGGGATCGTGGTGGTCGTCCCCGAGCCGACCTCGATCGAGAACGCCTACTACTTCCTGAAGGCGGCCTTCTTCCGCTCGCTGCGCGCGGTGGCGCGCAACGTCGCGGTGAACGCGGCGCTCTCGCGCGTGCTCGACGAGAGGATCAAGCGCCGCGTGCGTTCGCCTCTCGACCTGATCGCCGGCGTGATGGAGATCGACCCCGAGGCGGGCAAGGTCCTGCGCCAGCGCGCAGTCTCGTTCGCGCCCAAGCTGATCGTGAACCAGGTCCGCAACGACGACCAGCGCGAGCTCGGCAAGAAGATCGTCCACGTCTGCCGCGAGCACCTGGGGACGCGGATCGAGAACCTCGGCTACCTCGAGCACGATCAGCACGTGGCCGACGCGGTGCACCACCGCAAGCCCGTGCTCCAGCTCCATCCCACCTGCGACTTCGCAAAGGGCGTGCGGCGCATCGTCGACCACATGCTGCGCGGAACCCCGCAGGCCTTCGAGTCCGCGCCGATCAGCCTGCCGCCCATCGACGTCTCGCGCCCCGGGGCGTACCTGCGCGCCTGCCGCGAGGCCCTCGGCCTCGAGCTCGGCCAGATGATGGAGAGGACCCAGATCCGCAGCCTCGAGGCCCTCGAGGAGGAGCGCTTCGAGGCGCTGCCGCCGGGCCCCTACGTGCGCAATTTCGTCCTCGCCTACGCGCGCGAGCTCGGCGTCCGCGAGGCGGAGCTCGTCGCCGCGAGCTACGCGAAGCGCTTCCGACGCGGGCTCGACGGCGCGCCGGCGGCCGCGCGCTGATCGGGCCCAGGGCTCGAAACGGCCCGGCCAGCGGTTACGATCAGGCCTCGCGCTGCGAGGCACTCGATGCGGATCCTGATCACGGGCGGAGCCGGCTTCGTGGGCTCGAGCCTCGCGCTCGCGTTCCGGCGCGAGCACCCGACGGCGAGGGTGGTGGCCTTCGACAGCCTGCGCCGCCGCGGCAGCGAGCGGAAGCTCGGCCTGCTGCGCCGGCACGGCGTCGACTTCGTCCACGGAGACGTGCGGCAGCCCGCGGACCTCGAGGCGCTGCCCGGCGGATTCGACCTCGTGATCGACGCGGCCGCCGAGCCGAGCGTCCGCGCCGGCAGCGACGGCGCGCCCGGCTACGTCCTCGAGACCAACCTGCTCGGGGCGCTCCACTGCCTCGAGTTCTGCCGCCGGCGCGCGGGCCACCTGATCTTCCTCTCCAGCTCGCGCGTGTACTCGATCGAGCCGCTGCGCTCTCTCGCGCTCGAGGAGCGCGAGACGCGCTTCGAGCTGGAGCCCGGCCGCTCGCCCCGCCAGGCGCCTGCCGAGGCGCCCCGCGAGCCGCTGCCCGGCGTCTCGGTCCACGGTCTGGCCGAGGCGTTCCCCACCGACCGCGCGCGCTCCTTCTACGGCGCGAGCAAGCTCGCCGCGGAGCTCCTGGTGCAGGAGTACGTCGCGGGTGCGGGCCTCTCGGCGCTGATCGACCGCTGCGGCGTGATCGCGGGGCCCGGACAGCTCGGCCGCGAGGACCAGGGCGTCTTCTCGCTCTGGGTGGCGCGGCACCACTTCCGGCGCCCGCTGCGTTATACGGGCTTCGGCGGCCGCGGCAAGCAGGTGCGCGACCTGCTCCACCCCGAGGACCTCTTCGACCTCCTGCTCCGCCAGCTGGCGGCGATCGACACCCACCGCGGCGAGGTCTTCAACGTCGGGGGGGGGGCGGCGGGCTCGACCTCGCTGCGCGAGTGGACTTCCGTCTGCGCCGAGCTCACGGGCCACGCCGCGGACCCGGCCGCCGATCCCGCGACACATCCCGTGGACGTTCCGTACTTCGTGAGCGACCACCGCCGCGCCTCGGCGGCCTTCGACTGGAAGCCCCGGCGCGGACCGCGCGAGATCGCCGCCGACATCCTCGGCTGGCTGCGCGCCGAGGAGGACGGGCTGCGCGACCTCTTCGTGGAGCCGTAGTCGGGTGCTCCGGAAGCTCTCGGTCGTGATCCCCGCGCACGACGAGGAGGCCTGCATCGAGGCCACGGTGCAGGAGCTCGCCGGCGAGCTCTCCCGTGCCGGGATCGCCCACGAGATCCTCGTGGTGGACGACCACTCGACCGACCGCACCCGCGAGCGCCTCGCCGCGCTGGCCGCGCGCCTTCCGGCCCTGCGTCCGCTCGAGAACGCGCAGCCGCCGGGCTTCGGCTTCGCGGTGCGCTCGGGGCTCGAGCGCTTCACCGGTGACGCCGTCGCCATCGCGATGGCCGACGCCTCCGACCGCCCGGCCGACCTCGTGCGCTTCTTCCGGGCCCTGGAGGAGAGCGGCGCCGACTGCGTCTTCGGCACGCGCTGGAGCCGCCCGTCGCGCGTCGTCGACTACCCGCTCCCCAAGCGCGTGGTGAACCGGCTCGTGAACCAGGCGATCCGGCTCCTCTTCGGCTTCCGCTACAACGACGTGACGAACGCCTTCAAGCTCTACCGCCGGCACGTGATCGAGGGGCTGCAGCCCCTGCTCTCCCATCACTTCAACCTCACCGTCGAGCTCCCGCTCAAGGCGATCGTGCGCGGCTACCGCTACGCCGTCGTGCCGAACGACTGGGTCGGCCGCCGCGGCGGGCAGTCGAAGCTGCGGCTCAAGGAAATGGGCTCCCGCTACCTCTTCATCGTGCTCTACTGCCTGATCGAGAAGTGGCTCTCCGCAGGCGACTACCACCGGCGGGAGGTCCCGGCCCGACCCGCTTCGTCCACCTCGCAGGCCGCGCAGGGCCCGCCCGAAGGCTGATCCGCGCGGCCGGCCCCCCGCCGGGAGCCGGCGCTCCCGGGCGGAGGGTGTCCCGCTGCCGGCCTGCCCGGGGCCCCTGCCGCGGATGCACCGGGGCGATCGAGAAATGAGGCCGGCGCCGCGTAATCGGCCTTGACGACCCCCGGGGGTATTGGGGCAAAATAGACCCAGATGAGCTCTGGCTGGACGGGAAGGAGCTTCCTGCCCCTTGGCGTCGCGTCTATTCCACCCCAAGTTGGCCGCCCTGCGCCGTCTCGTGCCCATCCTGGCGCTCGGTCTGTCCCTGACGGCGACGGCGCGCGCCGAGGGCGTCGCCTACTCCCTCGACGCTGCGGCCGGCCTCTTCTGGCAGGTCGAGATCAGCGCCGACGACGGCGCCACCAGCGCCAGCGACACCCTGCTCTTCTTCTGCTGTGGCGACAACGATGCCGTGGTGCTGGGCGACAGGACGGGCATCGTCGATCCGATCTTCACACCGGGCACGCTCGAGCATTGGCTCCAGCCGGCTCTGCTGGCTCGGACGCTCGGGGTGCTTCCCGTGACGCTGGACCTCTCCGCTTCGCTCCGCTGGGGGCCCCCTTCCGGACCCTCCCTCATGACGGGCGAGAGCGCGGCGATGGACACCGGCCCCCTCGCGGCCGCGCTCTTCAGCGGAACCCTGACGACTCCCTTCGGCGCCCTTCCCTTCGGCCGGAGCCTGCTCCACCACGTGGGCGGCGACACGACCCTGAGGCGCTTCTCCGGACAGAGCGACCTCGGACCGCCGCGCCTCCGGGCGAGCGGCGTCTCCGAGCCGCTCGACAGCCTCGAGATCGACGAGGGCGACGCCCCGGGGCGCGTCGAGATGACGAATCCCTACGAGGCCGTCCTGGCCGTGTCGCCCGCGATCGTCGAGCCGGGCCCGGTCTCCTATGCGCTGAGCGGCGCAGCCGGCCTGTTCTGGGAGATCACCATCCAGGGAAACGACGGCATCAACCCGCCGTCGAGCGACACCTTCATCGCCTTCCAGGGCCTCGACGCGGCCGTCGCCGGCAGCGCGATCGGCGTCGTCGATCCGCTCTTCACGCCCGGGTCCCTGACGCATTCGATCTCGGGCTCCGGAATCGCATTCCAGGTCGGCGCGATTCCGCTGACGCTCGACCTCTCCGGCTGGCTCGAGTGGAGCCCATCCGGACCTTCGCTCGGGTCCGGACAGGCGGCGCCGCTGCCGACCGGCGACGCCAGCGGGGCGTCGTTCGTCGGGGCGCTCTCGACGCCCTTCGGCAGCCTGGCGTTCGACCTGGGCCTCGCGGATCACCTGGGGGGCGACCTGACGCTCACGAGGCTCTCCGGAGCCAGCGATCTCGGCCCCCCGCGCCTCCGGCTGAGCACGACCCTCGAGGCGCTCGACGGTCTCGAGATCGACGAGGCGGACGCCGCGGGGCGCGTCGACATGAGGAATCCCTACCGGGCGTTCCTGGGGGCGGCCGGCGGCGTGACCTGGTCGATCTCGGCCCGGGTGTTCTTCAACGACGCCTTCTACGCCCTGGAGGCGTCGGCCCCGAGCGGTATGACTCGCGACGTGACCTGGTTGCTGCGCTCGGAGCTCTTCTTCAACGACGTCTTCTACACGCTCGACCCGCCTGTGACTCCGGCGAAAGTGCCCTCCCTCGGCCCGTCCGGACGCGTCCTGCTGGCGGCGCTCTTCCTCGGACTCGCCGCGGGCCGAATTCGCAGGGCCTGAGCCGCTGCGGGCTTCCGCCGCGCGCCGAGCGACTTGGCCACCCACTTGCGCACGGGTTGCGCACGCACCGCGCGCACAGTGCTTGCCAGCGCGTGCCCGCAGCTGATTTGATGGACGCCCTGATGCTGCTCTGCCCCCCGAGCCGTCTCGCGCGCCGCCGTCGCTCCGGCGCATCGCTCCGCATCCTCGTCGGGGCGGTCGCGCTGTGGCTCGCGTGGGGCGCAGCGTCGGCGAGCTGGGCGCAGGGGGGGGCCGTCACCTTCTCGGTGATCGGCGACATCCCCTACTCCGCCACGGATGCGGACCGCCTGCGCGGCTTCGTCGCCGACCACAACGCCATGAGCCCGGCCGGGTTCTTCGTGCACGTGGGCGACATCAAGGCCCAGACCAGCTCGTGCCCCGAGCCGCCCTACGTGCTGGCCTTCGACATCCTGAGCGAGCTCGCCGTACCCACGTTCGTCCTCCCGGGCGACAACGAGTGGAACGACTGTGCGGATCCGGACGCCGCCTGGATCCTGTGGCAGAAGTACTTCAGCGATTTCGAACAGCGCTACTGCGGGACGCCGCCCGTCGAGGCGCAGGCGGAGCGCTCGGAGAACTTCGCATTCGTGCACGAGCGCGTGCTCTTCCTCGGCCTGAACCTGGTCGGCGGCACGCTGCACGACGCCGACGAGTGGAACCTGCGCATGCAGCAGAACGCCGCCTGGGTCGAGCAGCAGCTCGCGGAGAAGGGAAGACAGGTACGCGCGGCAGTCGTCTTGGGTCACGCCCAGCGCGGCGGCGCCCGGAACCTCTTCTTCGACCGCTTCGACGCGGCCGCGCTCGCCTTCGGCAGGCCCATCCTCTTCGTTCACGGCGACGGCCACAGCTGGGCGTACGACAGCGCCTGGGGCGTGGCGAACCTGTGGCGCATCCAGATCGAGCAGCACGCGCCGCCCCTGGAAGTCACCGTCACGCTGGATCCGCAGGCCCCCTTCGTCTTCGAGCGCGATCCGTGGCCGCCGGGCACGCCGGTCCTGAATCAGGCGCCCTGCGTCGACGCGGGGCCCGACCAGCTCGTGCCGCTGGGGCAGGACGCCCGGCTGGACGCACTCGTCAGCGACGACGGCGACCCGGCGGCGGGGGGCGTCGGCATCGCCTGGAGCCAGCGGTCGGGTCCGGGGCAGACGCAGTCCGTCGTCGCCGACCCCGGATCGGCGGCAACGACCGCGAGCTTCCCGGAAGCCGGATCCTACGTGCTGCGCCTCAGGGCGGACGACGGCGCGCTCGCAGCCAGCGACGACATCGAGATCTACGTCGACTCGGGGGAGCCCTCCCTGTGGATCCGCGACGCGGCCGTGGTCGAGGGCGACGCGGGTGCCACGGCGGCCCTCTTCCGCGTCGACCTCCTGTCCGCCACGGGCGCCCCGGTTCGCGTCGACTACCGGACGGCGGACGTCACGGCGGCGGCCGGCCCCGACTACCAGGCGACCTCGGGGAGCGTCGTCTTCTCCGGAGCGACGACGTCGCAGAGCCTCAGCGTTCCCGTGCTGGCGGACACGCAGCTGGAGGAGTTCGAGACCTTCCGCGTGCTCCTCGAAAACCCGAGTGCTGCCGTGATCGCGGACGGCGCCGCGACCGGTCTCATCCGCGACGACGACGCCCCGCGCCCCCCGGTCGTGACCTCGTTCGCGCCCGCCAGCGGCCCGCGGGGAAGCCTCGTCTCGGTGACGGGCGACTTCGGATCCGTGGTCGCCGTCTCCGTGGCGGGCGTGCCCGCGGAGTTCTCGGCGGCCTCGAGCAGCGAGCTCGAGCTCGTCGTGCCCGCGACCGCGCGCTCGGGGCCCATCGCCGTCACCACGGCGGGGGGAACGGCCGAGAGTGTGGACGCCTTCGTCGTCGAGCTCCGGCTCTCGGTGGACGTGCTCGGAGCGGGATCGGTGAGCCTCGTTCCCCCCCGCGAGTTCTACCTCGACGGAGAGAGCGTGACGCTGACTCCGCTGCCCGCGAGCGGCTGGGAGTTCCTGCTCTGGAGCGGCGACCTCGGGGGCATGGCGATTCCCGCCGTGATCCAGATGACCGGCGATGCGTCCGTGACCGCCTCCTTCGTCGAGGCGGGGTCGGTGGCGCTCGTCCCGCGGAGCACCTCGCTCACGAGTGGGAGCGGGGATGCGGAGGAGGACCTCGCCGCAGGGGGCGTCAGCCTGACGAGCAGCGATCTCGAGCTGGCGGTCGACGTCGGCGGGCCCCAGGCCGTCGGTCTGCACTTCGCCGGCGTGGCGATCCCGCAGGGCGCGCAGATCCTGTCCGCGAGCGTGCAGTTCACGGTGGACGAGGTGAGCGCGGGGACCACCGCGCTCAGCATCCGGGGCGAGGCCGCGGACGACGCGGCACCCTTCCGCTCCGCGTCGGGCGACGTCAGCGACCGCCCGCCCACGTCGGCCTCGGTGGCGTGGAGTCCGCCGGAGTGGAGGGCGGTAGGAGAGGCGGGAGCGGCGCAGCGCACGCCGGACCTGTCGGCGCTGGTGCAGGAGATCGTGGATCGACCGGGCTGGGCTCCGGGCAACGCGCTCGCGCTCGTGGTGACGGGCCCCGGCACGCGCACGGCGGAGTCGTACGACGGCAGCCCGGGCGCGGCGGCGCGTCTGGAGATCGTCGAGCTGGTCGACCTGGCGCCCCCCGAGACGCCCGCGAACCTGCACAGTCCGGATCGCAGCGAGACGAGTATCGAGCTGGCCTGGGACCCCGCCTACGACAACCTCGGGGTGACGGGCTACCGGCTCTACCGCCCGGAGGGTCCCCTCGACGTGGCGGGGACGAGCTACACCGCGAACGGACTGGCTCCGGACACGGAGTACGCGTTCCGGCTGACGGCCCTCGACGCGGCGGGCCACGAGTCGCCGCCGAGCCCGGTGCTCAGGGTTCGCACCGTAGCGCCGGATCGCGAGCCACCGACCACGCCGCAGAACCTGCGCTCGCCGGCCCGGACCGAGACGAGCATCGAGCTGGCCTGGAACCCCGCCCAAGACAACCTCGGGGTGACGGGCTACCGGCTCTACCGCCCGGAGGGTCCCCTCGACGTGGCGGGCACGAGCTACACCGCGAACGGACTGGCTCCGGACACGGAGTATGCGTTCCAGCTGGCCGCCTTCGACGCGGCGGGCAACGAGTCGAGGCCGAGCCCGCTGCTCCGGGCTCGCACCGCAGCCCCGGATCGCTTGCCCCCGACCACGCCGCAGGACCTCCGCTCGCCGGCGCAGACGGAGACGAGCATCGCCCTGGTCTGGAACGCCGCGACGGACGACGTGGGCGTCACCAGCTACCGCGTCTATCGCCCGGGCGGCCCCGTCGACGTGCCGGGAACGGCGCACACCGAGACGGGCCTGGCCCCGGCCAGGGCCTACGCCTTCCAGGTGGCCGCGCTCGATGCGGCGGGCAAGGAGTCGGCGCCGAGCCGCGTGCTGGTGGTCCGCACGCGGGCGGCGGACCGTGGGCCCCCGACCGCGCCGCAGCACCTGCGCTCGCCGGCGCAGACAGAGACGAGCATCGATCTCGCCTGGGACGCCTCGAGCGACGACACGGGAGTCACGGGCTACCGCCTCTACCTCCCGAGCGGCCCCCGCGACGTGCCGGGGACCACGTACAGCCTGACGGGCCTGGCTCCGGACACGGCCTACGCCTTCCAGGTGTCAGCCCTCGACGCGGCGGGCCACGAGTCGAGGCCGAGTGCGATCCTCGGCGCCCGCACCCGGCCGCGCGATCGCTTGCCCCCGACCACGCCGCAGGACCTGAGCTCGCCGGCGCAGACGGAGACCAGCATCGCCCTGGTCTGGAGCGCCGCGACGGACGACGTGGGCGTCACCAGCTACCGCGTCTACCGCCCGGGCGGCCCCGTCGACGTGCCGGGAACGACACACACCGAGACGGGCCTGGCCCCGGCCAGGGCCTACGCCTTCCAGGTGGCCGCCCTCGATGCGGCGGGCAAGGAGTCGGCGCCGAGCCTGCTGCTGGTGGCCCGCACGCGGGCGCTGGATCGCGGGCCCCCGACCGCGCCGCAGAACCTGCGCTCGCCGGCGCAGACGGAGACGAGCATCGATCTGGCCTGGGACGCCTCGAGCGACGACACGGGGGTCACGGGCTACCGCCTCTACCTCCCGACCGGCCCCCGCGACGTACCGGGGACCACGTACAGCCTGACGGGCCTGGCTCCGGACACGGCCTACGCATTCCAGGTGGCGGCCCTCGACGCGGCGGGCCACGAGTCGAGGCCGAGCGCAGTCCTCGGCGCCCGCACCCGACCGCGCGATCGCGTGTCACCAATCACGCCGCAGAACCTGAGCTCGCCGGCGCAGACGGAGACGAGCATCGCCCTGGTCTGGAGCGCCGCGACGGGCGACGCCGGGGACACGCTCTACCGCCTCTACCTCCCGAGCGGCCCCCGCGACGTGCAGGGAACCACGTACAGCCTGACGGGCCTGGCTCCGGACACGGTCTACGCCTTCCAGGTGGCCGCCCTCGATGCGGCCGGCGAGGAGTCGGCCCCGAGCCTGAGGCTGGTGGCCCGCACGCGGGCGGCGGACCACGGGCCCCCGACCACGCCGCAGAACCTGCGCTCGCCGGCGCAGACGGAGACGAGCATCGATCTGGCCTGGGACGCCTCGAGCGACGACACGGGAGTCACGGGCTACCGCCTCTACCTCCCGAGCGGCCCCCGCGACGTGCCGGGGACCACGTACAGCCTGACGGACCTGGCTCCGGACACGACCTACGCCTTCCAGGTGGCGGCCCTCGACGCAGCCGGCAAGGAGTCGGCGCCGAGTCTCCTGCTGGTGGTTCGCACACTCGCGCCGGACCGCGAAGCGCCGACCACGCCGCAGAGCCTGCGCTCGCCGGCGCAGACCGACACCAGCATCGAGCTGGCCTGGGACGCCGCGACGGACGGCGTCGGGGTCGTGGCCTATCGCCTCTATCGCCACGCCGGCCCGGTCGACGTGGCGGAGACCCACTACACGGAGACGGGGCTGACTCCGCGCCGGACGTATGGATTCCAGGTGTCGGCGTTGGACGCGGCGGGCAACGAGTCGGCGCCGAGCTCCGTGTTGGCCGTCCGCGCGGTCGCGCCGGACGTCGAGCCGCCCACCACGCCGCAGAGCCTCCGCTCGCCGACGCAGACCGAGACGAGCATCGCGCTCGCCTGGGACGCCTCGAGCGACGACGAGCAGGTGGTCGGCTACCGCGTCTACGGCCCGAGCGGCCCCGTCGAGGTCTCGGGGACGACCTACACCGCCACCGGGCTGGCTCTGGACACGGAGTACGCCTTCCGGGTGTCGGCGCTGGACGCGGCCGGGAACGAGTCGGCGCCGAGCCCGCCGCTCGCGGTCTCGACGCTCGGGCAGGTGCCGATCGCGCTCGCCCTCCGCGTGGCGAGCGGCGACGACGACGCGGAGGAGGACCTCGCGACGAGAATCGTCAGCCGCACCAGCAGCGATCTCGAGCTGGCGGTCGACGTCGGCGGGCCCCAGGCCGTCGGCCTGCGCTTCGCGGGCGTCGCGATCCCGCAGGGCGCGCAGATCCTGTCCGCGAGCGTGCAGTTCAGCGCGGACGAGCTGGGCGCCGGACCCATCGCGCTGACCCTCCGCGGCGAGGCGAGCGACGACGCGGCGCCCTTCGCAGTCGCGGCGGGCGACGTGAGCGGCCGCCCCGTGACGTCGGCCTCGGCGGCGTGGAGCCCGCCGGACTGGACGACCCTCGGAGCGGCGGGAGCCGCGCAGCGCACGCCCGACCTGTCGGCGCTGGTACAGGAGATCGTGGATCGTGCGGGCTGGTCTCCGGGCCACGCGCTCGTGCTCGTCGTGACCGGAACCGGCAAGCGCACGGCGGAGTCGTACAACGGCCTCCCGGCCGCGGCGGCCCGCCTGGACCTGGTCTATCGGGGCGCCCCGGACCGGACCGCCCCCAGCACCCCCGGCAATCTGCGCTCGCCGCTACAGACCGCGAACCGCATCGACCTCGCCTGGGACGCCTCGAGCGACGACGTGGGCGTGACGGGCTACCGGGTCTACGGTCCGAGCGGCGCCGTCGACGTCACGGGGACGAACCACGCCGAGACGGGCCTGGCGAGGGCCACCCCGTACGACTTCCGGGTGTCCGCCCTCGACGCGGCGGGCAACGAGTCGGCCCCGAGCCCGCTCCTCCGCGTGTCCACGACGGATACGCAGGAGGTGGTCGCGGTGCTGACGGGCGGCGACGACGACGTGGAGGAGGACCTCGCGACGGGCAGCGTCAACCGCACCAGCAGCGATCTCGAGCTGGCGGTCGACGTCGGCAGGCCCCAGGCCGTCGGCCTGCGCTTCGCGGGCCTCGGGATCCCGCAGGGCGCGTCCATCGTGTCCGCCAGCGTGCAGTGGCGCGTGGACGAGGTGAGCACGGGGCTCGCCACGCTCACGATCCACGCCGAGGCCGCGGACGACGCGGCGCCCTTCGCGCTCACGCTCGGCGACGTGAGCGCCCGCCCGGCCACCTCGGCCACGGTCCCGTGGAGCCCGCCGGCCTGGACGGCGATCGGGGACGCGGGAGCGGCCCAGCGCACGCCAGACCTGGCGGCGCTGCTGCAGGAGGTCGTCGACCGTCCGGGCTGGCTCCCGGGCCATTCGCTCGTGCTCGTGGTGACCGGTACCGGCACGCGCACCGCGGAGTCGCACAACGGTCTTCCGGCCGCGCCGCCCCTGCTCCGCGTCGAGTACCGGGTCGACTAGCGCACCCGCTCGGGCCGGGGTGCAGGCGCCCGCTCGGACGCCCGGACTCGACGTACGTCAATCTCCGCTCGTACGCACATCTGTTAGTTTCATCGTGAATCTACACCAGCTTATGTCTACCCCGCTCGACTTGGCCCGACTGAAGAACCTCAGGGTCCCCTGCGATACCGAGGCGCGTCAGATGCTCTACGTAGGCCTTTACCCGGCGATCTCGATGCGGCGGGCCGGAAACCCGGGCACCACGCCGATCGCCGTGCCCGCGGCGTTGCGCACCTCAGGCGTCAACTCCTGCACGGAGCTCGCAGAAAGCGTACAAGCCCCCGGATTCCGGGTCGGTTCTGGCCGCGCGCCCACCAGCCCCACGAAAAAGGATCGCTGGCGGCCCGCCTGACCTGCTCCCCAATTCTGGTCCACTCCGTGTGAGCCTTTTCCTTGATTTCTCTTCCTCCGACCCTCTCGTTCAATGGAACCGCGCCTGGGAATGGCTCCGGGAGGTCGACCGTTGGCGATCCCGAGCCCTCGGACGATGGCTCCGGCACCACCGTGATTTATATGCGTATATCATCATGCGTTGCGCCCCCTGCGTTCAATCCCCGCGCTTCGGGGAGGCTCCCGACGGGCGCCGTGACACGCGTGATAGAGTGGTCGCCGTGGGACGCGTGGGCCGGCACGACCGAGACGAGCGCGGCCGCCCGGGCCGGCGCCGGCTCGGACGCGCGGCCCTCGCGCTCGCGCTGCTCGGCTCCCCGGCGCGGGCGGATCCCCTCTTCCTCCAGACGGTCGACGTCATCGAGAGCGAGCCCCAGGGGTGGCAGGACCGCTTCCACGAGCCCCTGATCGACGCCTCGGGCCGGGTCGTCTACTCGCGGGTGACCGTCTTCGGGAGCACGGGGGTCGGCATCTGGGTCGGAGAGCGCACGGCGGCGCCGCTGGTGCGCGCGGGCGACGCGGCTCCGGGCGTGCCCGACGCGCGCTTCGCATCGATCGGCGATCCCGTGAGCGACGGGGCCGGGGGCGTGGCCTTCCTCGCCGCGCTCGAGGTCGGCTCGGGAGGTGTCACGAGCGCGAACAACGTCGGCCTCTGGGCGGCGGACGCCGCGGGCGCGCTGCGGCTCGGGGCGCGCGAGGGCGACCAGGCGCCGGGCCTGCCGGTCGGCGCGCGCTTCGAGAGGATCCAGCCTCCGGCGCTGAGCGCGGCCGGGGTGCTGGCCTTCGAGGCCGACCTCGCTCGCTTCTTCGGAGGCGTGAACCTCGATAACTTCCGGACGCTCTGGATCTCGGACGCGTCGGGAACGCGCCTCCTCGCGCGCAGCGGCAGCCAGGCGCCGGGGCAGCCCCCGGGCACCACGTTCACCTTCTTCGGCACCCCCATCCTGAACCGGGTCGGGGAGCTGGCCTTCCGCGCCGGCCTCTCGGGGCCTTCGGCCGCCACGCTCTGGGGCCCCGGACCGACTGGCGAGCTCGAGGTCGCCCTGCGCAGCGGCATGCCCGCGCCGGCTCCGGCCGCCGGGACGTTCCTGTGGGCCCTCGGCACGCCCGACCTGAACGACGCCGGCGAGCTGGTCCTGCACGCCACGCTCGAGATCGGGCGCGGCAGCGTCACCTCCTCGAACGACCAGGTCCTGCTGCGGGTGAGCCGCGCGCGCCGGGTCGAGCTCCTGGCGCGCGAGGGCGCGCAGGCCCCCGGCGTGCCCAGCGGCGCGGTCTACCACTCCCTGATCGGACACGTGACGAGCCACTCCGGCGCCGTCGTCTTCTGGGGCAACCTGCGGCTCGGCGCCGGAGGCGTCGACGTGACGAACGACATTGGGCTCTGGCTCGCCGAACGCGACGCGGCGCCAGTCCTGCTCTTTCGCCGCGGCCAGGCGCTGCCGGGCCTGGGGCTCCGCTTCGAAGGCCCCGCGTGGCTCGCGCTCAACACCGCGGGAGACCTCGTCTGCCTCTGCTCGGTGGCCGATGCCTCCGGGCAGTTCGCCCACGCGATCCTGCGCCGGACTCGCGACGGCGCGCTCGACATGATCGCCCGCAACGGCGAGCCGCTCACCGTGGCGCCCGGCGACGTGCGCAGGGTCTCGTCCCTGGATTTCGCCGGCGCGATCAGCCCCGAGTTCGGATCGCCCGGCGGCAGCGGGCTGAACGAGCGGGGCGACGTCGCCTTCAAGGCGACCTTCTTCCCCGGCGGCCACGCGCGGATCCTCCGCGCGACCACGAGCCCGCCACCACGGCCCCCCGTCGCCGACGCCGGGGGGAGCCGGGTGCTCGAGTGCAGCTCGCCGGAGGGCGCGCGCGTCGCGCTCGACGGCTCCGCCTCCTCCGATCCGGACGCCGACGAGCTCGCCTTCACCTGGGAGAACTCCTTCGGCGTGCGGACGGGGCCGACGGCCGAGGTGGTGCTGGCGCTCGGCGAGCACGCCGTGACCCTGACGGTGGAGGATCCGACGGGGCTCTCCGACACCGATCAGATCGAGATCGCCGTCGTCGACGCCACCCCGCCCGCGATCGATGCGATCCGGGCGCGGCCGGAGATCCTGTGGCCGCCGAACGGTCGGATGATTCCCGTCACCGTCGAGGTCGGCGCCCACGACGCCTGCGATCCCGCTCCCCGCTGCCGCATCGTCGACGTCGCGAACAGCGAGAGGCCCCGTCGCTCCTCCCGCGCAGCCGCGCGGCTCACGGGCGACCTCAGCGCGGAGCTCCGAGCCGAGCGCTCGGGGCACGGTCCCGGCCGCACCTACAGCCTCGGCGTCGAGTGCGCCGACGGCTCGCAGAACTCCGCCCGCACCGAGGTGGAGGTGCGGGTCCCCCACCACCCCGCACCCCGCAGGGGCCGCGGAGGTCGATGAACCAGGAGGTGAACGTCGCTGCCCGGGTCGGCTGTCGCGGTCCATGTAATCTCGACTCCAGGCCGGGACCTCTTCCGTGTGTTTAACCTGCCTAGGGGGTCCCGCGGGAGCCGCCTCGCCGGCGACGAGCGGGCGACACGGTAGCGCCGACCTGACATTGCGTCGCTATTCATGAAGATGGCGTCCCAGGGACCGGCGGATTGGAACCCCCTCCTGCGATGGCTCGCGGCCGTGGAGGCGATGAGGCGGCCCGCCCTGCGCGGCACCTTCCTCCCGCGCTCGGTCCCCGGGCCGTCGCCCGCGCCGTGCTAGCCTCAAGCGCTGCCGGAGACGAACCATGAAGGTGAGCTACCGCGTCGAGATCGAGCAGGAGGAGGACGGCCGCTTCCTCGCCGAGGTGGTCGATCTCCCCGGCGTCCTCGCCTACGGCGAGACGGCCGACCTGGCCCTCGCCCACGTCCAGGCCCTGGCGCTGCGCGTGCTCGCCGACCGCCTCGACCACGACGAGGGACCGCGCGGCCCCGTGAGCGTCAGCTTCGAGACCTCGGCCGCGGCGTGAGCCGCTGGCCCGCCACCCGGGCCTCGCGCGTCCTGGCGGCCCTCCAGCGCATCGGCTGGACGCTCAAGCGCGAGGCCAAAGGCTCCCACAAGGTTTTCTGTCGCGAGGGCCACCCCGACTTCGTCTGGGCCTTCCACGATCGCGACGAGATCGGACCCCGTATGCTCGCCCGCATCGCCAAGCGCACGGGCCTCACCCCGGACAACTCGCTCGCGCTCTTCCATCCCGCGGGCCAGCTCGACCGCTACGCCGACAACCTGAGCGTGCTCGGGCCCGACCGCGAGGTCGAAGGGGATCTCCACCGGACCCGACCCACCGCGGATGGGAACTTCCTGCGCCCATCGCTGCCCGTCGCGCCAATCGCCGCGTAAAAAAGGCGCGTCGGGGTGAGGGCTGAACGGCGCAACCTCACCAAGCGGGACGGCGTTTGGTACGTCGATGCCATCGTCAAAGGACCTCTTTGCGCGACTGTGCCGGGCACCGGACGTGCAGAAGCCACACCATGCGTCACACCTCGCGGCGGTCGCTGCGCGCAAGGCCCCGAAACGCAAGGAGTTTGGTGGCGTCCCCAGCGGGATTCGAACCCGCGTTGTCGCCTTGAAAGGGCGATGTCCTAGGCCAGGCTAGACGATGGGGACGCGCGGGATCGCGGGCAGGATATCACGCTCGGGCGACCCGGCCCGGAGGCCAGGGGGGCGGGCGCGCGTCCTGTTTCCGGGACGCCGGGCGGGCGTCCCGGGGGTGGATTCCGCGCGCGGCCGGCCGATACGGGGGCATGGGGGACGATCGCGGACGGGCCCGGGCCGGGGGGGCCGCCGGAGGGGTGCGCCCGCCGGGCGTGCAGCGGCCGGAGCCGCGGCCGGCTCTCGGGCTCGAGGAGCTGCTCGACCTGCTGGTGCGCGCGGGCGACCTCGCGGAGGCGTCCCGCCAGGACGTGCTCTCCCGCGCCACCACGCTGCGCAGCCGGGTGCTGAAGGAACGGGTGGGCTCGGTGCGCTCGCAGGCGGCGTCGCGCTACGACGTCTCGCCGGCCGAGACCGTGGCCGCCGCGAACCTCGCGCACCCGCGCAAGAGCCACCGCCGCCTCGACGAGGACGCGATCGCCGAGGCGCTGGCGCGGGCCTCGAGCGTCGCGTACCAGAAGATCGATCCGCTGCGGATCGAGAGCCAGCTCGTCGCGAAGACGCTCTCGCGGCCCTTCGCGCGCCACCACGTCGTGATCCCGCTCGCCCGCGACTCCGAGGGTCTCCTGCTCGCGATCGCCGATCCCTTCGACGCGGCGCTCCGCGACCAGCTCGAGGGGCTGCTCCCGGAGCCGCTGCGCTACGCCGTCGCCGCCAAGAGCGACATCGTCGCCGTGATCGACCGCGTCTACGGCTTCCGCTCCAAGGTCTCGCAGGCCGAGCGCGAGCTCGGGCCGGACCGCCGGGGCGGGAAGCTGGTGCAGATGGTCGAGCTGCGCTCGAACGACGAGCTGGCGAGCGCGAGCGACGCGCACGTGATCGCCGCCGTCGATTATCTGCTCAACTACGCCTACGAGCAGCGCGCCTCGGATCTCCACCTCGAGCCGCGCAACGACGACGCCGTCGTGCGCTTCCGCATCGACGGCATCCTGCACGACATCGAGACGCTGCCCTACACGGTCCACGGCGCCGTCGCTTCGCGGATCAAGGTGATGGCGGGCATGAACATCGCCGAGCGCCGCCGGCCGCAGGACGGGCGGATCAAGACGCAGCGCGGCGACCGCGAGGTGGAGCTGCGCGTGGCGAGCCTCGCCACCGCCTTCGGCGAGAAGATCGTGGTTCGCGTCTTCGACCCGAGCGTGCTGCTCGCCGACGTCCAGGAGCTCGGCTTCAGCGCCGCCGAGCGCGAGCGCTTCGAGCGCTGGATCACGAGCCCGAACGGGCTGATCCTCGTCACCGGCCCGACCGGCTCGGGCAAGACCACCACCCTCTACTCGACGCTCCGCTACCTCTCGGGCCCCGAGCTCAACATCACCACGGTCGAGGACCCGATCGAACTCGTCGACGCGCGCTTCTGCCAGGTGCAGGTGCAGCCGGTGATCGGCGTGACCTTCGCGAACGCGCTGCGCGCGATCCTGCGCCAGGACCCCGACGTGATCATGGTCGGCGAGATCCGCGACGCCGAGACGGCCCAGATGGCCGTGCAGGCCGCGCTCACGGGCCACCTGGTCTTCTCGACCGTCCACACCCGCAACGCCGCCGGCGCGGTCACGCGGCTGGTCGAGCTCGGGGTCGACCGCTTCCTGCTCGCGAGCGTGCTGCGCGGCGTGGTGGCGCAGCGCCTGATCCGCCGCATCTGCGAGCGCTGCGCGGTCGAGGGGACGCTCAACCCGGAGCAGATTGCGGCCCTGGGCCTCAAGGTCCCGATCGAGCGCCGCGACAGCCTGCGCGTGCGCTGGGGCGACGGCTGCCCCGAGTGCCGGCAGACGGGCCTCTTCGGCCGCACCGCCGTCTTCGAGATGCTCGACGTCGGCCGGCGCATCCGCGCGCTCGTCTGCGAGGGCCGCGACGCCAACGAGATCGGGCACGCCGCGCGCATCGAGGGCATGGAGAGCCTGCGCGAGGCGGCCGTGCGCCGCCTCGCCGAGGGAGCCACGACCTTCGCCGAGGTGCTGCGCGTCACGGCGGACAGCGAGTGAGCTCGGCCTGCGCGGAGGAGCTGCGGGCGCTGGTGCGCTCGGGCTGGCGGCTCGTCGCGCTCGAGACCTTCGAGGAGGACCGCGCGCTGGCGCTGCTCGAGCGCGCCGCCGCCGCGGCCGGCGCCGCCTGCCTGCGCTGGACCCTGGCCGCCGGGCTCGGCGAGGGCGGCCAGGGCGCGGGGAGCCTCGACGCCGGGCTCGTCGCGATCGCCGGTCACCGGGACCCCGCGCTCTTCGCGCTCCTCGACGCCCACCGCGTGCTCGACGATCCGCGCGGGGTGCGGCGCCTGCGCGACCTCCTCCCGGAGCTCGGCGCGCGCCGCCAGGCGATCGTGCTCGTCGCTCCCGTGCTCGAGCTGCCGCTCGAGCTGCTGCGCGACGCCGCGCGCCTCGAGCTGCCGCTGCCGGGAGCGGCGGAGCTGCGCGGCCTCTTCGCCAAGCTCGCCGAGAAGGCCGGGCCCGCGAAGCCGGAGCTGCTCGACGCCGCGGTGCGGGGTGCGCTCGGGCTCAGCTCCGGCGAGGCGGTGCGCGTCTTCCGCAAGGCCTGCGGCCCCTCTGGCGCGCTCGACGCGGACGCGTTGGCCGAGATCGTGCGCGACAAGCGCCGCGCGCTCCGGCGCACGCCCGCCCTCGCCTTCCACGACGCCGAGGCGGGCCTCGGCGACGTGGGCGGGCTCGGCGAGCTCAAGCGCTGGCTCGCGGAGCGCCGGCGCGCCTTCGGCGAGGAGGCCCGCCGCTTCGGGCTGCCGGCCCCGCGCGGCCTGCTCCTGCTCGGCGTCCAGGGCTGCGGGAAGTCGCTGTGCGCGAAGGCGGTTGCGAACGAGTGGCAGTTCCCGCTCCTGCGCCTCGACCTCGCCTCCGCCTTCGGCAGCTCGCTGCGCAGCCCCGAGGCCGCGATGCGCGAGGCGAGCCAGGTGGCGGAGTCGATCGCGCCGGCGGTGCTCTGGATCGACGAGATCGAGAAGGGCTTCGCCGCGGCCGAGGCCGACGCGCGCTCGAGCCGCGTCTTCGGCTCCTTCCTGACCTGGCTCGCGGAGAAGCGCTCCCCGGTCTTCGTGGTCGCGACGGCGAACGACGTGAGCCGACTGCCGCCGGAGCTCCTGCGCCGCGGCCGCTTCGACGAGCTCTTCTTCGTCGACCTCCCGAGCGAGCGCGAGCGCGCCGAGATCCTCGCCATCCACCTGCGCAAGCACCAGCGCGACCCGCTGCACTTCCGCCTCGACGAGCTGGCCGCCGCCGCCGAGCGCCTGACCGGCGCCGAGCTCGAGCAGGCCGTGATCGCCGCCCTGCATGCGGCCTTCGCCGCCTCGCGCGAGCTCGGCGGCGACGACATCGCCAACGCCATCACGCAGACCGTGCCCCTCTACGAGACCTACGAGGAGCGGATCAAGGAGCTGCGGGACTGGGCCCGCACGCGCGCGCGCTCGGCCTCGAACGACTCGCGGATGCTCGACCTCTTCGCCTGAACCGGGCCCGATCTACTTCGCTCGCAGGCCCTGCAGGGGCCTGCCTTCGCTCGCCTGCGGCTCGCTGCGCGGAGGCCGGCTCCCGAGCCGGCCTGCTTGCGCGTGCCTGGTACAATGTCGCCCGCATGGACGACCGGAGCATCGAGCGGGAGCGCGCCCAGAACCTCTGGACCAGCTTCGCGCGCAAGCTCGAGCCCGTGGCGCGCTCCACCACGGTCGATCCCCAGCCCGAGTTCGACCTGGCGCAGATCGGGGGGCTCGAGGCGGCGAAGGAGGAGATCCAGACCTACGCCTGCGGCGCGACCAACCCGGAGGTCTACGAGCGCTGGGGCACCTACCCCCCGTCCGGACTCCTGCTGATCGGACGCCAGGGGGTGGGCAAGAGCCTGCTCGCCAAGGCGCTCGCCTCGATCGCCCATACCGCATTCGTCGACGTCGCGGTGCCGCACCTCGTGATCGAGGTGATCCACCGCGGCGGGAAGGTCGGGGAGCTCCTCGGCGGCTGGTCCGAGGTGCTCGCCGAGATGCCACCTGTCACGGTCTTCTTCCGCGAGCTCGAGTTTTCGCAGGCGCGCGAGATCGGCGCCCGCCGGCCCGATCTGCCGGTCGGCCCGGTCATGGACCTGCTCCTCGATCTCGTCGACCGCACGATCTCCGCCGAGAAGGTGCTCGTCGTGGGCTCGACGAGCCACCCCGAGACGCTGCGGCCCGCCTTCGTGCTCCCGGGCCGCTTCGAGCGGATCGTCGAGGTGAACCCGACCTTCCCCGACGACGTCGTGGCTGCGCTGCAGATCCACGCCCAGCAGGCGGAGAAGCGGGCCGGCCACCGGCTCTTCGAGGCGATCGACTGGCAGAGCGTCGTCGGCCCGCACCGCGCCCCCGCCACCGGCGACTGGGTGCGCATCCTCCACGCCGTCCTGCGCCGCAAGGCCCGCTGCGAGGCCACGGCCGACGCACCGACCCTCGCCACGACCCAGGACTTCGTCGAGGAGGTCCGGCGCTTCCTCAAGACCAGCGATCGCCTCGCCGTCCCCATGGCCGGAAACTACGTCTGACGGGAGTCTGATGGACGTCTGGCTCGTCACCGGCGGCGCCGGCTTCATCGGCTCGAACTTCGTGCGCCTGGCGCTCGCCCGGACCGGCGCGCGCATCGTCGTCCTCGACAAGCTCACCTACGCGGGCAACCTCGAGAGCCTCGCCGACGTCGCCGGGAGCTCGCGTTTCCACTTCGTGCGCGCCGACATCGCCGATCGCTCCGCGGTCGAGCAGACGCTCCGCGAGCACCGCCCGACGGCGATCCTGAACTTCGCCGCCGAGTCGCACGTCGACCGTTCGATCGACGGCCCCGCCGCCTTCGTGCACACGAACGTCGATGGCGCCTTCACGCTGCTCGAGGCCGCGCGCCGCCACCTCGCCGGCCTCGACTCCGCGACCCGGCTGCGCTTCCGCTTCCTGCACGTCTCGACGGACGAGGTCTACGGCTCGCTGGGTCCGACGGGGGCCTTCTCGGAGGCCAGCCCCTACGACCCGCGCTCGCCGTACGCGGCCACCAAGGCCGCTGCCGACCACCTGGTGCGCGCCTATGCCGCGACCTACGGGCTCCCGGCCCTGATCACGAACTGCTCCAACAACTACGGCCCCTACCAGTACCCCGAGAAGCTCGTGCCGCTGATGATCCTGAACGCCCTCGATGGGCGCGAGCTCCCCATCTACGGCGACGGCGGCAACGTGCGCGACTGGATCTACGTCGAGGACCACTGCGCAGGCATCCTGCGCGTGCTCGAGGCCGGGAAGCCGGGCGAGCGCTACAACATCGGCGCGAACGAGGAGCGCACCAATCTCGCGCTGGTCGACGCGATCTGCGCGCGCCTCGAGCTCGCCGCGCCCGCCGCGGCGAACCCGAGGCTGGCCGCCGCCGGGGTCGCCCGCTACGCCGAGCTGGTGCGCTTCGTCCCCGATCGGCCCGGCCACGACCGGCGCTACGCCATCGACGCGCGCCGGATCCGCCGCGAGCTCGGCTGGCGCCCCGCCCACGACCTCGGGGCGGGCCTGGACGCGACGCTGCGCTGGTACCTCGAGCAGCGCGACTGGTGCGAGAGCGTGCAGGCGGGCTCCTATCGCCGCGAGCGCCTGGGCCTCGGCTAGTCCGGCGGGGACGGTGTTTAGATGTTTCGAATTTTCAGATTCTCCCTCGCCGGATAGGCCTGCCAGGGTCTCTCCGGAGAATCTGAAAATTCGAAACATCTAAACACCGTCCCCGCTCTCCCGATCCCGCGCGCGGGACTTCCCGGCGCTGGGATCGCGCGCAAGCGCCGATCGCGAGCGCGCCACGCGCCCCGCGTCGATTCGCCTGCCGCGGCGCCGCCGGGCGAGCGCGGCTGCGCCGCCTCGTGGCGGCGCCCGGCCGGCAGCGGTCGGGCAAGCTGCCGGAGGGCTTCCGCCCCGCTTCCATCGCGCGTCCCGGACCGGGGACGCGCCGCCGATCCGCAGCCGGCGCGCACCCGCGCGCCGATCCCTTCGCCGTCGCTCGCGATCCGAGCGCCGCGCGCGCGCTGGCACGCCCCTTGGATGGGAGTCCGAGGCCCGAGGCGCGCGCTCCGGGCCCGGGGGTGGCATGCGGCACGCTCACACGGTCCTCTTCGTCGACGACGAAGTCAACATCCTGAAGGCGCTCCAGCGCCTGCTGCGCCACGAGGAGATGAACGTGGTGTGCGCCTCGCGCCCGGAGGAGGGCCTCGAGGCGCTGGAGCGGACGTCGGTGCAGGTGGTGATCACCGACCAGCGCATGCCCGAGATGAGCGGCGTCGACCTGCTCTCGAAGGTGCGCGAGCGGCAGCCCGACGTCGTGCGCATGCTGCTGACCGGCTACACCGAGATGGACGTCGCGATCGACGCGATCAACCGCGGCCAGATCTACCGGCTGATCACCAAGCCCTGGAACGACGACGAGCTGCGCGCCTCCATCCGCCAGGCCTTCGACCACTTCGACCTGAAGCACGAGATCAAGCGGCTCAACCAGGTGACCCGCGAGCAGAACTTCCGGCTCCAGGACATGAACCGCAACCTCGAGGCGAAGGTGCGCGACCGCACCAAGCAGCTGGTGGCGAAGCACCAGGAGCTGCGGCGCGCCTACGTGCAGACCGTCGGAGCCCTCGCCGAGGCGGTCGACGCCAAGGACCCCTACACCCGGGGCCACTCCGAGCGCGTCGGCGTCTACGCCTCGAAGATCGCGCGCGGGATGGGGTTCGCGAAGGACTTCATCGAGCGCGTCTACATCGCGGGCCTGCTCCACGACGTCGGCAAGATCGGGATCCGCGATGCGGTGATCTCGAAGCCCGACCGCCTCTCCGCCGACGAGTACGAGGAGATCAAGGCGCACCCCGAGATCGGCGCACGCATCCTCGAGCCCGTCGACTTCCTGCGCGACGTGGCGCCCTGCGTGCGGCACCACCACGAGTGGTACGACGGCAGCAGCCGCGGCTACCCGGCGCGGCTGCGCGGCGACCAGATCCCGCTCCCCTCGCGGATCATCCTGGTCGCCGACACCGTCGAGGCGATGACGAGCGACCGCCCCTACCGCATGGCGCTGCCCCTCGATCACGTCTACACCGAGCTCAGCAAGTACTCCGGGAGCCAGTTCGACCCGCTGGTCGTCGACGCCTGCATCCGTTTGCTCGGCGTCGAGGGCGAGCGCTTCATCCGCAAGGACCAGAAGTTCGACATCTATGAGTTCATCGAGAGCTAGGCGCGCCACGCCGGCGCCCACGCGCGAGAGCGCGCTCGAGGCGCTCGGCTTCGACCCCGACGCGCTCTGGGTGCGCGACGCGGGGCTGCTCTTCGACCCGCACTTCCTCGGGGCGCTCCACGGCGAGCTGCTCGAGGAGCTCGGCCGCGAGGAGGCGCAGGCGACCCTGCTCCAGATCGGATTCCTGCAGGGCCTGCGCGAATCGCAGCGCCTGCTCGACGACCCGGTCGCCGCCAGGGGCGGCGAGACCGGCACCGCGCGCACGGCGCCGCTCGCCATCCAGCTGCGCGTGCAGCCCGGCGCGGCGCTCCCGGGCGGGGTCGCGTTCGAGGGCTCCTGGCCCGAGCGGGGCGAGGCCTCGGCGCGGCTCGCTTCGCTGGGAGTCGCCGGGGCCGGCGTTTGCGCGGTCAGCGCCGGCTTCACCTCGGGCTGGCTCTCCGGGCTGCTCGACGCCGACGTGCTCGCGGTCGAGACGAGCTGCGCGGCGACGGGCGCCGAGGCCTGTCGCTTCGTCGTGCGCGACGTCGAGACCTGGCGCGCCGGCGGCGACGGCGCGGCGCGCTCGGGCCTCGACGCGCTGCCCTACGCGGCGCTGCGCGAGCTCGTCCTCGAGCGCACGCAGCCGCCGGCTCCGGCGCCCGACGCCTCGCCCGAACGGCCCGGCCTCGACCCCGAGGCCGCGGTCGTGCACATCTGGGGACCGGTGATGGTCGTGCCGTGGGCGGGGCCGGACGAGGCGCAGGCCGCGATCGAGCTCCTGGGCCGCGATTCCGGCGCGCGCGAGGTCAGCGTGATCGTCCTCGACCTCTCCGGCGCCACGCTCGACGAAGGCTTCGCCGCGGCCGCCCTCGAGCGCATCGTCGAGACGATCGAGGCGCGCGGCGCGGAGCTCCTGGTGGCCGGCGTCTCGCCGCTCGCCGAGGAGGTGCTCGCCGGCCTCGAGCGGCGGCCGATCGGCGTCCACAAGGACCTCGACCACGCCGTGGCCGCCGCCTTCCAGATCGCCGAGGCGCAGCGGCGCGCGCTGTAGCATCGAGCCCGATGAGCTTCGCTCGCCTACGGCTCGCTGCGCGCTTCGCTTGCTTGCGGCCGTGCGCGCGCCGCACCCGGTCAAGTCGGGAACGCGGTCAGCCGAAAATCGCGGTGCGATGGTGGCCATCCCGGAGCACGGGCGCCTGGAGGAGACCTCCTTCCCCCGGCTGCTCCTCGATCTCTACCGCGCGCGATTCTCGGGCACCCTCACGCTCGCGCGCGATCGCGTCGGCAAGCGCTTCCTGCTCCACGAGGGGGTCCCGGTCTACGCCGAGTCGAATCTCGCGAGCGAGAGCCTCGGGGTCCAGCTCATGGACGGCGGCAAGCTCTCGCGTGCCGACTACAACCGGGTGGCGGTCTACGTGGAGCGCGAGCGCTGCAAGGAGGGTCGCGCTCTGCTCGAGCTCGAGCTGATCGACGCCCGCGGGCTCTTCGTGGCGCTGAAGGACCAGGTGCGGATCCGACTGCTCGAGTGCTTCGCCTGGCCGCGGGGCGAGTTCCACGTCGACCCCTCGGCCCAGCCTTCGCCCGATGCGCAGCCGCTGCGCGCCGACCTGGCGCCGCTGCTCCAGGAGGGGATCGCCGCGCACTGGAGCATGGAGCGCATCCTGGCCGACCTCGCCCCGAGCATGGACCGCTACGTGCGGCCGGGCCGGCGCTTCGAGGACCTCGTGCGCCGGCTCCAGCGCGACGACTCCGTCGACGCGCTGCTCTCCGGCCTCGACGGCGAGCGCACCCTCTGGCGCGCCGTGCAGGCGGCCCGGACGCCGAAGGCGCTGGCGGCCTGCTGGGTGCTCCACGAGGTCGGCGGCCTCGCGCTCTCGGACCACCCGGCCGGCGCCGGGACCGTCGAGCGCGACGTCGAGGTCGTCGTGGCGGGCGCGGCGGCCGAGCCCGAGGCGAGCCGGCGGCGCGAGCCGGAACCGTCCGCGCGCCGCTCTCCGAACGCGCAGGCGCTCTCCGAGCTGCGCGCCGAGATCGATCTGCGCTTCGAGAAGCTCGGGACGCTCGACCACTACGAGCTCCTCGGCGTGGCGAAGCGCGCCGACGCCGCGGCGATCAAGGCCGCGTACCACCGGGCGGCCAAGACCTACCACCCCGACGCGATCGCCCGCGCGGGCCTCGACGCCGAGACGCGCCGCCGTGCGAACCGGGTCTTCGCCGAGATCGGCAAGGCGCAGGCCGTCCTCGCCGATCCGGCGCGCCGCCGCGCCTACGACGCCTCGCTCGGAGAGGACGGAGAGGCGCTCGACACCGACCGCCTGGCCCGCGCCGAGACGAACTACCGCAAGGGCGAGATCCTGGTGCGCCAGGGAAACTTCCGCGGCGCCGTCGACTACCTGCGGGCCGCCGTCGAGCTCTGGCCGGACGAGCCCGCCTACCAGAGCGCGTTTGGCTGGGCGCTCTTCAAGAAGACCCCCTCGGAGCCCCGGGCGGCGCGCGAGCACTTGGAGCGCGCCGTCGCCCTCGACGCCCGGGACCCGGTGGTGCTCTCGCGCCTCGCCGCGGTCCTGCGCGAGCTCGACGAGATCCCCGCGAGCGGGGCCTAGCCCGCATGTCTCACCAGGGCGCGTAGCGAGGCGGCGCAGATGCCTGTCCTGGCACGAGATCGCGACCGAGGGAAGCGGAGGCGTAGCCGACGCTACGTCGAGCACCCGCAGGGAGCGATCTCGTGCCAGGGCGGGCA
>CAZUYC010000009.1:0-104942 GCA_964624475.1 uncultured Spirochaetales bacterium
CACGCCGCAAGGTACTCGGCGCACGCCTCCTCGCTCGCGAACCGGGCCTGGAACTCCCGAAGGTTCCTGGGGAACGATGGTCTCGGCACGGCGCCACGCTACCCGTTGTGTGATGCTGAAACAACCGGATAAGCAGGAGCCCGCATGTCTCACCAGGGCGCGCTCTGGTGAGAAATGCGGGCTAGCGTTGCCGCCGTGGCGGGCGGGGAGCGGCGGGTCGTCGTCGTCGGAGCCGGGCTCGCGGGGCTCGCCTCCGCCACGAGCCTCGCGCGCCGCGGGTTCTCCGTGACGCTGCTCGAGCGGGAGGCGCGCCCGGGCGGGCGGGCCGCGTGCGAGCGCGAGCAGGGCTTCGCGCTCGAGGCGCTCTCGCCTGTGCTCTCCGGGGCCGACCGCGGGCTTCTCGCCTGGATCGCCGACGTGGGGGCCCGCGACGAGGTGCTGCCCCTGCGCCCCGTCGTGACGGGGCAGGTCCGCCGCGGGCGCGTGAGCCGGGTCGAGCCGCGAGGCGTCCTCGACGTCGCGCGCATCCCCGGCGTGCGCTGGCACGAGGCCCTGCGCCTGCTGCGCCTCCCGCGCCTGCTCGCCCGCTACGGCGCGCGGCTCGATCCCGAGCGGCCGGAGAGCGCGGCAGCGCTCGACGACCGCAGCCTCGCCGACTTCGCGCGGCTCTACTTCGGCGCGAGCGTGCTCGAGCGCTGGATGGCGCCGGAGCTCTGCGACACGCTCGGCGACGCCGAGGAGGCGAGCCGCGCGCTCTGGCTGCGCCGCGTCCGGGGGCGGACGGGCGCGCGCCCGGGGCTGCCTCGCGCGCCGCTCGCGGACGTCGCGGAGGCCGCCGCCGGGCGACTCCGGCCGTCGTACCGGAGCGAGGTGCTCGGCCTCGAGCCGGCGGCTTCCGGGCTGCGGGTGGTCCACACGGCGGAGGGTCGCGAGCGCAGCGTCGAGGCGCACGCGGTCGTTCTCGCCACACCCGCGCCGCAGACCGCGCGCATCGCGTCCGGGATCCTCACCGCGGCCGAGCGCGAGGCCCTCGCGGGCGTGCGCTATGCGCCTTCCCTGGCGGTCGCGGTGGCGTTGCGCCGGCCGCTCGGCCCGCACGCCGAGCTCGTCCGCTTCCCGCGCGGCGAGCGCTCCCCCCTCGAGACGGCGCTCCTGGAGCCGGGCGCCGGAGGAAGGCGCGCGCCCGACGGCCGCGGCCTCGCCGTGCTGCGCGCCACCGCCGCCTTCGCCGCCTCGGCCGGGGGCCTCCCGGACGAGACCGTCGAGAAGGAGCTGCTCGGGGCCTTCGAGTGGATCCATCCCGGGCTGCGCTCGGCCGCGCTCTTCTCGCGCGTCCTGCGCCTGCGCCTCGCACGCCCGTGCTTCGACGTGGGGCACTATCGCGCGATCGCGCGTCTCGAGGGCCTGTGGTCGCAGCTTCGCGCCTCGGGACGGCGCCTCTACGCCGCGGGCGACTACCTGGTGGATCCGTCGTGGAGCGGCGCGCAGAGCTCGGGGGAGCGCGCGGCTCGCGCCGTCGCCGCGGACCTGGCATGAGCCGGCGGCGCGAGCGGGCGCTCCGCGCCGCGGTCCTCGCCCGCGATGGTGACGCCGTCGCCGCCTTGCTCCCGCGCTACTCGAGCTCCGCGATGGTGACGCCATCGCCGCCGTGACCGGGCGGCGCATCGACCACCCGCGCCACCAGGGGCGAGCCCGCGAGGTGCTCGCGCACCGCGCGGCGCAGGGCGCCGGTGCCCACGCCGTGCACGATCTCGAGGCGCGCGATCCCCCCGGCCAGGCTGCGATCGATCTGCGCGGCGAGGCAATCGAGCGCCTCGTCGACGCGCAGGCCGCGCAGGTCGCAGCGCCCCGTCCCGCCCGGCACGAGGTCGCCGCCGGCCTCGAAGGCCACGCGCGGCGCGGGGCCGCGCGGGGCGGGCCGGAGCGCGGCGACGCTCTCCGCGGGGACGAGCACGCGCGCGCTCCCGACCCCCACGGCGACGCGCCCGCGGCGATCGGGGAGCGCGAGGAGTGTCGCCGCGCGTCCGTCGCGAAGCGCCACCTCGTCGCCCGCGGCGGCGGAGCGCCAGTCCACGGGCGGCGCGGGCGGGTCCGCCTCGGCCGGCGCTGCCTCCGCCGCCGCGCTCGCGGCGGCGGTCCGGGCCTCGGCCTCGAGCGCGAGAAGCTGCTCGCGCGCCCGGGCCGCGTCGCGCGCCGTGCCGCCGCGCTGGAGGTCGCGGATCACCCCGGCCACCTGCCCGTGCGCCTGGCGGAAGGCGCGGTCGAGGTCGTGGCGCATCGCCCGGTAGAGCTCGTCGCGCCGCGCGCGCAGGCGCTCGACCCGCTCGCGGTACTCGGCCCGCGCGGCCTCGGACTCCGCGCGCAGCCGGGTCGCCTCGCGCTGCTCGCGCTCGAGCGTGGCCCGGCTCGCCCCGAGCTCCGAGAGCATGCGGTCGAGGCGACGATCCTCGCGATCGAGGATCTCGTTGGCCCGGTCGAGCACCCTCCCCGGCATCCCCATGCGCGCGGCCACGGCCGTGGCCGAGGAGGCGCCCGGGAGGCCCATGCGCAGCCGGTAGGTGGGGGCGAGCGTCTCGGGGTCGAGCTCGACGCTGGCGTTGGCGAAGCGCGGGTCGACCTCCGCCATCTCCTTCAGGAGGTTGAAGTGGGTGGTGGCGACGACCCGGGCTCCCGCGTCCGCGAGCTCTTCGAGCACGGCCTGCGCGAGGGCGGCACCCTCGCCCGGGTCCGTCCCGACCCCGATCTCGTCGAGCACGACGAGCGAGCGCGGCGACGCCTCGCGCGCGATGCGCGCCAGGTTCGCCATGTGCGCGGAGAAGGTCGAGAGGTGCTCGCGGATGTCCTGCTCGTCGCCGATGTCGGCGAGCACCTCGTCGAAGAGGTCGACGCGCGCGCCCGGGGCGGCCGGCACGAAGAGGCCGGCGCGCGCGAGGAGCGCCGCGAGCGCGAGCGACTTCATCGCCACCGTCTTCCCGCCCGCGTTCGGCCCCGAGAGGACGAGCACGCACCAGCCCTCGCCGAGCGCGAGGTCGTTCGCCACGACCTCGCCGGCGGGGATTGCGGGGTGTCGCAGCGCGGGGAGCCGGAGGACCCCGTCGCTTCCGACCTCCGGCGCGCAGGCCTCCATCTCCAGGGCGAGCCGGGCCCGCGCGAAGGCGAGGTCGAGGTGGGCGAGCGTCTCGAGGTCGGCCTCGATCGCGCCGGCGCTCGCCGCCGCCCCTTCGCCGAGCGAGCGCAGCACGCGCAGCGTCTCTTGGAGGGCCGCGAGCTCCGCCTGCTTGTGGCGGTTGTTGAGGAGCACGAGCGCCTCGGGCTCGACGAAGAGCGTGCTCCCCGAGCGCGAGGCGTCGTGCACGATCCCGGGCACGGAGCCCTGCGCGTCGGCGCGCACGGGCAGCACGTAGCGGTCGTTGCGCACGGTGAAGTACGTGTCCGAGAGGCGCTTGCGGAGCTCCGGGTCGCGCAGGATCTGCGCGAGGCGGGCCTCGATCGCGCCGGCGAGGCGCCGGGCCTCGCGGCGGGCCTCGGCCAGCGCCTCGGACGCCTCGTCGCGCACCTCGCCCGCGGGATCGAGCGCGCGGCCGATCGCCTCCGCGAGCGCTCCGTGGTCGCCGAGCGTCCCGGCGAGCTCGGCGAGGCGCGGCGCCAGATCCGCTCGCGCTCCGAGGAGCCGGCGGGTCTCGGCGAGGGCGAGCAGCACGCTGCGCAGATCGAGGAGCGCGCGGGGCGCGAGCACGCCCCCCCGGCGCGCGCGGCCGAGCGCCTCGGCGGGGTCGGCGAGGCCGCCGGCCGGAAGCGCCGCGCCCGCGGCGAGGAGCGCGCGGGCTTCGGCCGTCTCGGCGAGGCGCGCGTGCACCCCGTCCAGCGTGGGCTCGAAGAGGGCCGTCGCCCCGTGCGGCGGCGCCAGCCGCGCCTTGGCGCGCGGGGTGCGCGCGTGGCCTTCGAGCCGCACCAGGATCTGCGACCACTCGAGCCGCTCGAGCGCCTTCGGAGTCACGCGGAAGGCCATCCGGCGATGGTAGGGCGTTATGCTCTCGGGGCAGGGCCGGACGGCCGAAGAGAGGATCCGGGACGGCAAGGCCGCGAAGCGGCCGAGCAGCGAGCCGGAGGCGAGCGGAGGGCGGACCCCCGCCAGGAATCCCGATGAAGCGCGAGGCACCGACCGAGGCGATCCTCGACGCTACCGCCGACCTCGATCGGCGCAGCGTCGAGGAGATCGTCGCCGCGATCCACGCCCAGGACTGCGCGGCCTTCGAGGCGGTGGGGCGCGTGCTCGGGGACCTGGCGCGGGCGGCGGACGTGCTCGCCTGCGTCCTGGCCGGCGGCGGCCGCTGGTTCAACGTCGGGGCGGGCACCAGCGGGCGGATGGGGGCGCTCGACGCGGCGGAGATCCCGCCGACCTTCGGGCTTCCGGCGGGCCGCGTGCAGGCGCTCGTCGCGGGCGGCGCGCGGGCGCTCTCGCGGGCCGTGGAGGGCGCGGAGGACGACCCGAACGCGGCGGCCCTCGAGCTGCGGGAGCGCGGGCTCCGCGCCGGCGACGCCGTGGTCGCCATCTCCGCGAGCGGCACCACCCCCTACGTGCTCGGGAGCCTCGAGGCGGCGCACGCGGCCGGCGCGCGCACCATCGCGATCACCTGCGACCCCGACTCTCCGCTCGCCGAGGGCGCCGAGATCGCGATCGCGCCGCGGGTCGGCCCCGAGGTGATCGCCGGCTCGACGCGCATGAAGGGCGGGCTCGCCCAGAAGATGGTGCTGCACACGCTCTCGACCGCGGTGATGGTGAAGCTCGGCTACGTCTCGGGAAACTTGATGACGAACGTGGTTCCGACGTCGCGCAAGCTGCGCCGGCGCGCCGAGGGCCTCGTCGCGAGCCTCGGCGGCGTCGCGCCGGAGCGCGCCGCGGATCTCCTCGACGCCTGCCACGGAAGCGTGCTCGCCGCCGTCGCCCGGGCCCGCCGCGAACGGGGCGAGCCGGCCTGATGGGCCGTACGCTCGGGCCCGCGGTCGCGCTGGCGCTCGCCGCCCTGGCCGCGCCGCGCGCGGCCGCCGAGAGCGACTGGGCGCCGTTCGCCGCAGCGGACGTGGTCCGCATCGTCACGCAGGACGAGGACGGCGACGAGCGCGACACGCCGGTCTGGATCGTGTTCGTGGACGGCGCCGCGTACGTCCGCACGAACGACTCGCGCTGGCTCGCGAACATCCGGCGCGGCTCGCGCGTCGCACTTCGCCTCGACGAGAACGCGCGCCCCGTGTCGGCCGAGCAGGTCGCCGACCCCGCCGTGACCGCTCGCGTCGAGGCGGCCTTCAAGGCGAAGTACGGCTTCCTACAGCGTGTGATGAGCTTCTTCCGCATCCGCGAGCCCAGCGTGCTGCGGCTGCGCGAGAAAGCGGGCTGATGCCCCGGACGCCCGGCTTCGTCCCGGTCGCGCGGCGGTGAGCGCGGCTCGTTGGCTCCTGACCGGCCCAGGCGCACTCGGCCGGCTACGACCCTCGAGTCGGCTCCTGGATCGCTGCGGCGGGTTCAGAGCAACCAGGCCCCGACGGCGCCGGCGGCCAGGATCGCGAGCATCGCGGGGACGACGATCCGGCGCAGCGCCGGAGCGCCCATGAAGGAGGCGAGCATGCCCTTCAGGATGGTGTTGGACACGGCGGCGATCACCACGGCGCGGCCGGCGGCGGCCACGCTGGCGGGGTCGGCGCTCGCGAGGTTGGCCATCGAGAGCGCCATCGCATCCACGTCGGTGAGGCCCGCGATGGCTCCCGCGAGGTAGAGGCCGGCGTCTCCGAGGTAGACCTGCGCGGCCTTCGCCGCGAAGCTCACGACCCCGAAGAGCAGGCCGAAGCGGATCGCCTGGCCGAGCTCGAAGGGATTCTCGCCCGCGCCCACGCTCGCCTTCCCCCCGGCGCGCTGGCGGCGCCAGAGCGCGAGCGCGATCGCGAGGCACGGCGCCCCGAGCACGGCCATGGGGAGGGCGAGCGCTGCCGCCAGGCGCGGCGCGACGAAGGCCATGAGAACGGGGATGCGCACGAACATCACCGTCCACGCCACGAGGATCCCGAGCGCGAGCGCACCCGCCCGCTCGGGGCTCTGGCGGCTGCGCTGCGAGAATCCCAGCGTGACGGCGGTGCTCGAGACGAGACCGCCCAGGAGCCCCGTGATGCCGATCCCGTGCTCGGTGCCCACGGCCTTGACCAGGAGGTAGCTCGCGAAGTTGAGCCCGGAGATCAGCACGACCATGAGCCAGATCTCGTGCGGGTTGATCACGTCGAGCGGAGGGGGCCCGAAGTCCTGGTCGGGCACGATCGGCAGCACGATCAGGGTGACGATGGCGAACTTGAGCGTCGCCTCGACGTCGGCCGGCTCGATCCGCTGCGCGAGCCGGTGCAGCCACTCCTTCAGCGCCAGCACCGCGGCGCTCGCCACGGCGAGGCCCGCGGCGAGGGGCACCTCGCTGCGAACGCACAGGAAGCCGAGCAGGAAGGCGAGCAGCGCCGAGATCTCGGTCGTGCTGCCGAGGTCGCCCCGCCACGCGGTGACGGAGTAGGAGCGCAGCACGATCCCGGCGATCGCGGCGAAGACCCCGAGCGCGAGCCAGGGCTGCCCGAGGGCCAGGTCGAGGTGGGCGGCGACTCCGCCCGACAGGGAGATCAGGGCGAAGGTCCGCACTCCGGCGAAGCCGCCCGTCTCGGGCTTACTGCGCTCGCGCTCGAGGCCGAGGAGCACGCCGAGGCCGAGCGCCGCGGCGAAGCGGAACGCCAGCTCGAGGGTGTCGGCTCCGTCCATGCTCCGCGGCCCCCGCCGCTTCGCCTCAGTCCTTGCCGGCGAGCTCGCGGCGCGCCGCCGCCAGCGCGCGGCGCTTCGCCGCGTCGACCTTCGGGTATGCGAGCTCGAGCGCGGCGAGGGCGTCGACGACCGCGGCGGCGACGACCAGGCGCGTGAACCACTTGTGGTCGGCGGGCACGACGTACCAGGGCGCATGATCCGCGGCCGTCGCGCCGATCGCGTCCTCGTAGGCGCGCTGGTACGCCTTCCAGTGCCGGCGCTCCGCCACGTCGGAAGGCGAGAACTTCCAGTTCTTCTCGGGCTCGTCGAGCCGCGCCAGGAAGCGGCGCTTCTGTTCCGCCTTCGAGACGTGGAGGAAGAACTTGAGGATGACGGTGCCGTTGCGCGCGAGGTGGCGCTCGAAGGTCCGGATGCTCTCGAAGCGCTCCTCCCAGATCCGCTCCGTGACGAGCGCGGGCGGCAGCTTCTGCGCCTCCAGGATCTCCGAGTGCACGCGCGCCACCAGGACCTCCTCGTAGTACGAGCGATTGAAGATCCCGATCCGCCCGCGCTCGGGGAGGCAGCGCAGGCAGCGCCAGAGGAAGTCGTGGTCGAGGTCCTCGGCGGACGGCTGCTTGAAGGAGTAGACCTGACAGCCCTGCGGGTTCACGCCGGACATGACGTGCTTGATCGTGCCGTCCTTGCCCGCCGCGTCCATCGCCTGGAAGATCAGCAGCACCGCCCAGCGGTCCTGCGCGTAGAGCTTGTTCTGGAGCTCGGCGAGGAGCTCGACGCCCGCTTTCAGCACCTCCTTCGCGCGCGCCGCGTCCGCCGACTCGAGGTGCGCGGTATCGCCCGGGTCGACGTCCGCGAGGCGAAAGCCCTTCCCCTTGGCGATGCGGTAGGGCGCGGCGAAGGTCCGGGCGCGGCGGGCGAGCTTCTTCATGCGGGGCCTCCTGGGGGGCTCGGTCGCGGATCTGGTCGAAGCGCGCGTTCGCTCGGGGCGGCCGCTCGCGGGCGGCGATGGTATCGGAAGGCTACGCTCGCGCCTCGTGCCGGCGTCCCCTCGCCGCGCTCCGGGACGCGACCGGCTCCTCGTGAGCTGCGAGCACGGGGGACGCCGGATCCCGCGCGAGTACGCGCCCCTCTTCCGCGCCGCCGCGCGCGTGCTCGGCTCCCACCGCGGCTGGGACCCGGGGGCGCTCGACGTCGCCCGCTCCCTCGCGCGGCACTTCGGGCGACCGCTCCACGCCGTGACTGTGAGCCGCCTCCTCGTCGACGCGAACCGCGACTCGGCGAATCGGCGCATCGGGTCGGCGTACACGGCCCGCCTCCCCGACGCCGAGCGCGAGCGGATCCTCGCGCGCTACTGGCGGCCGCACCGGCGCGCGGTCGAGTCCGCGGTGCGCGACGCCGCGGCGGGCGGGCGCAGGGTGGTCCACGTCGCCGTCCACAGCTTCGCGCCGGCGCTCGGCCGCGAGCGGCGCAACGCCGACGTGGGGCTCCTCTACGATCCGCGCCGTGCCGGCGAGAAGGCTCTCTGTGCGCGCTGGCAGGCGATCCTGGAGGAGCTCGATCCCACGCTTCGCGTCCGGCGCAACTACCCCTATCGCGGCGTCGCCGACGGCCTGACGACCTGGCTCCGGCGGCGCTTTCCGGGGCGCTGCTACGCCGGGCTGGAGCTCGAGCTCAACCAGGCCCTCCTCGAGAGCCGCCGCCGGCACGTGGTATGCCTGCTCGTCCGGAGCCTCGCGGCCCTGCTGGAGACCTGAAGCGGCCGTTCCTCAGCCGTCGCCCGGCTTCCCGAGCCGGTACTTCTGCACGCGGTAGCGCAGCGTCTGGCGGGTCGTGCCGAGCAGGCGCGCCGCGCGCGCGAGGTTCCCGTCGCTGCGCTCGAGGGCGCGTGCCAGGATCTGCCGCTCCATCTCGTCGAGCGAGAGGCTCCCGTCGAGGGGCAGCGTGAAAGTGTCGCCCTCGGACTCGACGGGTTGCGGCGGCGCTGCCTCCCGCCCGGGGAGCTCGAGCCAGCGCTCCGGGAAGGTCTCGCCGTCGGAGAAGAGCACGCAGCGCTCGATCGCGTTGCGGAGCTCCCGTACGTTGCCGGGCCAGACGTGGGCCTCGAGCGCCTTCCACACGGGATCGGGGATCAGGCGCACGCGCTTGCCGGCCTTGGCGTTGTACTCGGCCACGAAGCGCGGCACGAGCTCCGCGAGGTCCTCGCGCCGCTCGCGCAGCGCGGGCAGGCGCAATGCGAACACCGAGAGGCGGTGGTAGAGGTCGCTCCGGAACCCCCCCTCGCGCGCGAGCTCGGCGAGGTCGCGGTTGCTGGCCGCCAGGACCTGCACGTCGACCTCGACCTCACGCTCGGCCCCGAGGGGGCGCACGCGCCCGTCCTCGATCACCTTGAGCAGCTTGGCCTGGAGGTCGAGGTCCATCTCGCCGATCTCGTCGAGGAAGAGCGTGCCGCCGCTCGCCTGCTCGAGGAGACCGCGCCGGCGCCCCCGGGCCCCGGTGAAGGCGCCCGCTTCGTGGCCGAAGAGCTCCGACTCGAGCAGCTCGCGCGGCAGCGCGGCGCAGTTCACCTCGACGAGCGGCGCGCCGGCGCGCGCCCCGTTGTAGTGCAGGATGCGCGCGGCGAGACCCTTCCCGGTCCCGGTCTCGCCCCCGATCACGAGCGCGCTCCAGGGAACCTCGCAGAGCCTGCGCAGGAGCTCGCGCACGCCGCGGGCCGCCGCGCTCGTTCCCACGAAGCTCTCGATCGCATGCCGAGCGTGACGCACGCCGGTCTCGTCGCGCAGGCGCCGCTGCGCGCGGGCGCTGCGCCCGGCGCCGGTCACCACGAGGTCGAGGCGCTCGGGGTCGCATGGCTTTTCCAGGAAGTCGTACGCGCCGAGCCGCAGCGCGCGCACGGAGTCGGGGACGGTCCCCACGCCGGTCAAGAAGACCCACTCGCCGCCCGGACGCTGCCTGCGCACCTCGTCGAGGAGAGCGAGAGCGTTGCCGTCGGGCAGGTGCATGTCGCTGAGCACGACGAGGGGGTCGAGCTCCTCGCGCAGGAGCGCGCGGCGCGCGGCCGCGAGGTCGGCCGCCCGCTCGACGCGCCAGCCCTGACGCTGGAAGCGGCGGGCGAGCTCCGCTCCGAGGAGCTCTTCGTCCTCGATCACGAGGAGCGTGTCAGGCACGTCCGTCGTCCACGGGAAGCGACAGGGTAACGCGCGCCCCGTGCGGCTCGCGATTCGCGAGCTCGAGGCGGCCTCCCACGTCTTGCGCGAAGCGCTGCACGACCGCGAGGCCGAGGCCCGATCCGTGCCGGCGCGTACTTTGGAAGGGCCGGATTCCGGCAGCGAGCAGGTCGGGTGGAAAGCCCGGCCCGTCGTCGCTCACGGCGAGCGAGAGCTCCTGCGCGCCCCGGCGCTCCACCTGGACCACGATCTCGCCGCCGGGCTCCGGGAGCGCCTGCGCGGCGTTCAGCACGAGGTTCAAGAGGGCCTGCCGGAAGCGGTCCTCGGGAAGGCGCGCGAAGAGATCCGGCGCGACGAGCGTCGCGATGCGCACGCCGTCCCGCACCTGGCAGCGGACGAGCGCCGCGGTCGCCTCGGCCACAGCGCGGACATCGACCCGCCGCGGCGTCTCCTCGCTCGCGCGGGCGGAATCGAGCAGCTCCGAAAGCAGCCGGGCGAGGCGCCGCACCTCGGCGACCACGAGGTCGACGCGCCGGACCTGATCGGGGTCGTCGAGCTCGCCGCGCAGGTTGTCGAGGGTCATCTGGATGCCCGCGAGCGGGTTGCGGATCTCGTGCGCCACCATGGCGGCGAGCTCGCCGGTCGCCGCCAGGGTCTCCGCTCGCGCGAGGCGGCTGCGCTGCTCGAGCAACTCGCGCGTCGCGCCGCGCACGCGGCCCTCGAGCTCCGCGGTGTGCGATCGCTCCGCGGCTTCGAGCGCGGCGAGGCGCAGCGCGAGCGCGTCGAAGCGCTCGAAGAGCGGGCGCACGAGCGCGTCGACCTCCTGGCGTCCGCTCGGCTCGAAATGCCCCTCCGCGAGCCGCCCGAGCAGCTCCCCGAGGTCGTCGAGCGGCCCCAGGATGCGCCGGCGCACCAGCCAGAAGATCCCGATGGCGAGGCCGAGCAGGAGCACCGGCGCGAGCAGCTCGAGGCGCAGCTGGAGAGCCTGTTCCTGCTCGATCCCGGCCAGGAGCTGCTCCTGCTGCGTGTCCTCGGCCAACGTGATCTCGCGCAGGAGCGCGAGCGCCTCCTCGAGCTGCTGGCGCCGATCGGCCGACGGCGGCGCGTCGAAGCGGGCGCGCAGCTGCGCGAGCCGGCGCGGGGAGTCGGGGTCGAGGTGGGCGCGCAGCTCGATCAATTCCTCGAGCTTGGTTCGCAGCGCGAACCAGTGGGGATCGTCCTCGAGCCAGGCCTGCGAAAGGCCCTGCACCAGCGTGCGCTCGAGCTCGATGTGCCCGAGCTCGACGTCGTGCATGCGCTCCAGCTGCTGGTGCGAGCGGGCGAGGCGCCGGGCCTCCCACCCGGTGACCGCTGCGCTCACGAGCAGGGTCGCGACGACGAGCGCGACGAAGGCGCCGGCGGCGAGCTGGACGGGACGAAACGGCGACCTGGGCAAGAGCTCGTCCTCCTCGCGTCGCGGCGTTCCCCTCCGCGCGCTCGGATTGAATCCCAAGCCGGAGCCCCCGACCAGCGGCTCCTTTCGACCACGGCGGTCGATATCGGCCAGCGCGGATCGCGCCGCGCGCCCCCTGCCGCGCCCTCCGCCGCCCGGACGGGTTGGCACGCCCATTGCTCTCGGGCCTGCCGCGGTCCGGTAGGACGGGCCGCGCTGACGCCAAGGAGGTCGACATGCAGGTGGGAAGGGAGTGGGCGGAGCGGGTCCGCCGCGAGATCCAGAAGGCCGTCGTCGGTCAGGACGCGCTCGTCGAGCGCCTGCTCGTGGCGCTGCTCGCCGACGGACACGTGCTGCTCGAAGGCATGCCCGGGCTCGGGAAGACCCTGCTCGTGCGCAGCCTCGGCACCGCGATGGGGCTCGAGTTCCAGCGCATCCAGTTCACCCCGGATCTCCTGCCCGCCGACGTCGTGGGCACGATGATCTTCGAGCCCCGCTCGGGCCGCTTCGACACGCACAAGGGTCCCGTCTTCGCGAACCTGCTCCTCGCCGACGAGATCAACCGCGCCCCCGCCAAGGTCCAGAGCGCGCTGCTCGAGGCCATGCAGGAGCGCCAGGTCACGATCGGCGGCCAGACGCACCCGCTCCCGCGGCCCTTCCTGGTGATGGCGACCCAGAACCCGATCGAGCAGGAGGGCACCTATCCGCTGCCCGAAGCCCAGACCGACCGCTTCCTCTTCAAGCTGATCGCGGATTACCCGTCCGAGTCCGAGGAGCGCGAGATGCTCTCGCTCTGGGGCGAGGTCACGAGCCGGCCGGAGCTCGCGCCGGTCTCGTCGGCGGCGGAGCTCCTCGAGCTGCGCCGCCGCGTGGACGCGGTGCACGTGAGCCGGGAGCTGCGCGCCTACATGCTGGCGCTCGTCCGCGCCACGCGCGAGGTCGCGGGCGGACGCGCCGGCGCGCTCGGCCCGGCGAACGGCACGCTCGGCTTCGGCGCGTCGCCGCGGGCCTCGCTGGCGCTGATCCATGCCAGCCGTGCGCTCGCCTGCCTGCGCGGGATGGACTACGCGACCCCGGCGCTCGTCCAGGAGCTCTTCCCGGACGTGGCGCGCCACCGCGTGGTGCTGCGCTACGAGGCCGAGGCCGAGGAGCGCTCGAGCGACGCGGTGCTCGATGCGGTGCTCGAAGCGACGGCCGTTCCGGCGGCGGCGTGAGGGGCGCGGTGCCGGCTGCGCTCCCGATCTCGGCCCTGCGCCGCGTCGAGTGGCGGGCCCGCCGCGTGTTGGGCGCGCTCGTGCGCGGCGACCATCGCTCGGCCTTCCGCGGCCGCGGCTTCGAGTTCGACCAGGTCGTCCCCTACGCCTGGGGCGACGACATCCGCGACATCGATTGGAACGTGACGGCGCGCCTCGGCGAGCCCTACCGCAAGCTCTACGTCGAGGAGCGCGAGCTCACCGTCGTGCTCCTCTTCGAGGACTCGCTGACACTCCAGTTCGGCTCGGGCGAGCGCACGAAGCGCCAGGCGCTGATCGAGATGGCGCAGCTGCTCGCGTTCGTCTCCGCCCAGACGCGCGACCGCCTGGGGGTCTGGCACGCGACGCCCCGCGGCCAGCGCATCCGCGAGCCGCGGCGGGGGCGCGCGAACCTGCTGCGCCTCGCCGGCGAGCTCGCCGTGCAGCCGGCGCCGGAGCTCCGCGCCGGAGGCGCTCCGCAGATCGACTGGAGCCTGCTCGCCTCGTCGCTCCCGCGCGGAAGCGTCCTCGTCTGGCTCTCGGACTTCCCACCGCGGCCGGCGCCGGCCGCTTGGGACGCCCTCCGCCGGCGTTTCGAGCTGGTGGGCGTGCGCGTCGACGATCCCTTCGAGCGCGAGCTCCCGCGCCTCGGGTGCCTGCCGGCCGTCGACCCGGCGACCGGCGAGGTCGTGCCCGTGGATACGGCGAGCGATGCGACCCGGGCGCGCCACCGCGCCTGGCGCGAGGCGCGCGAGGCCGCCTGGCGCGAGCTCTTCCCGGCGCCCCACGCGCGCCTGTGCTTCTCGACGGAGGACGATGCGACGCGCCGCCTGCTCGCCTTCTTCGAGGCGCGCATGCGGAGGATCGGGCGGTGACGGAGACCGGCTATGCGCTGGCGCAACCGGCGTGGCTCTGGCTCTGGCTCCTGCTCCCGCTCGCGGCCTGGCTGCGCCGGCGGCGGGGGCACCGCGTGCTCGTGGTGCCGTTCGCCTCGCAGTGGGGCGGCGAGGCGGGCTCGCGCTCGCGCGCTCCGGCGGCGCTCCTCGCGGCGGGGCTCGCGCTGCTCTGCCTGGCCCTCGCGCGGCCGCAGAAGGTGGAGGAGAGCCGGCAGACGAAGCAGAAGGGCTACGACATCGTGCTCGCCGTCGACCTCTCGGGCAGCATGCTGGCCGAGGACTACGAGCGCGGCGGCCGGCGCATGAACCGCCTCCAGGCGATCCAGCCGATCGTCGAGGCCTTCATGGCACGGCGCGCGAGCGATCGCATCGGCGTGGTCGCCTTCGGCGGGAGGGCCTACACGCTCTCGCCCCTGACCTTCGACCACGATTGGCTGCGCCGCCAGATCGAGCGCCTGCGGGTGGGCCTCGTCGAGGACGGCACCGCGGTCGGAGATGCGCTCGCGCTCGCGGTGGCGCGCCTCGACGAGGTCGGGCGCGACGACGCGGGCCGGCGCCTCGGCGGCTTCGTCGTGCTCCTGACCGACGGGGCCAACAACACCGGCTCGCTCGGGCCCGAGGCGGCGGCGGAGCTCGCCCGGGCGCGCGGCATTCCCGTCTATGCGATCGGGGCGGGCCGTGAAGGCCCCGTCCCGATGCCCGTCTTCGACGAGGCGAACCGCAAGATCGGCTACGAGCGCGTGCTCTCCGACCTCGACGAGGAGTCGCTGCGCGGGATCGCGCGCGCGACCGGCGGCCGCTACTTCCGCGCCGCCGACGCCGAGACCGTCGACGCCGCGTTCGCGGCCATCGACGCGGAGCGCAAGATCGAGTTCGACGCGAAGTCGCGCGTGCGGGCGGAGGATCTCTTCGCCCTCGCGGCCACGCCCGGGCTCGCCTGCTGCCTGGCGGCGTTCGGCCTGGCCCGACCGGGCCGGCGGGAGCTCTGGTCGTGAGCTTCGAGCACCCTCTCGTCCTCGCGGGCGCTCCGCTCGCGCTCGCCTGGCTCTTCTTCGCGTTCCGAGCGCGCCGAAGCGCGCGCGCGGTGGGGGCGCGAATCGAGCAGCGCTTCGCCGGCGCGCGCCGGCTCTCCGCACGGCCTCCCCGGCGCGCGCGCCTGCGCGGCCTGCTCGCGGCACAGGGCGCGCTGCTCGCGCTCGGCGCGCTGGCGGGGCCGCAGTGGGGCAGCGTCCGCGAGACCCGCGTCGAGCGGAGCCGCGAGGTCCTGATCGCGCTCGACGTCTCCCGGAGCATGCTCGCCACAGACGTCGTCCCGAGCCGCCTCGAGCGCTCGAAGCTCCTCGTTCGCTCGCTCCTCGACGAGCTCCGCGGCGAGCAGGTGGGCCTCGTCCTCTTCGCGGGAACGGCCTTCCTCCAGAGCCCCCTCTCCGCCGACCACGAGGTCCTGCGCGAGCTGCTCGCCGACCTCGGCCCGGGGAGTCTCCCGCAGGGTGGGACCGACTACGCGGCGATGCTGCGCGCGTCCGTCGAGGCCTTCCGCCCGGGAGGAGAGGGCGATCGCTACCTCGTCGTGCTGAGCGACGGCGAGGCCCACGACGAGAGCTGGCGCGAGGGCCTCCCCGCCGTCGAGCAGGCGGGGATCCGCGCGATCGCGCTCGGCGTCGGCACGCCCGAGGGCGCCGTGATCCCCGACGCGCGCGGCGGCGTCGTGAAGGACGAGCGCGGCGCGGCGGTCCTCTCGCGCCTCGAGCCGGGGACGCTCGAGGCGCTCGCGCAGGCGACGGGCGGGACCTATCGCGACGCCGCGAGCTGGGTCGACGTCGCGGCGCTGATCGACGCGACCGTCGCACAGGGCGCCGCCGCCGACTACATCGAGGAGCGCGGGGTGAGGCCGCAGCCGCGCTTCCAGTGGCTCCTCGCGCCCGCGCTCGCCTGCTGGCTGCTCGCCTTCTGGTGCGAGCTGCCGGTGCGGCCGGTGCGGCGCCGGCTCGCGGCCACGGCTGCCGCGCTCGCCGCGGCGCTCGGGCTCGCGGCTTCGCCGGATCCCGCGCTCGCCGCGACTCCGGCCCCCGCGGCGGCGGCGGCGGCGCCCGGGGCGCTCGAGGCGACGGTCGCGGAGCTCGCCGCGAAGCCCGCGCTCGCGGCTCCCGACTATGTGCGCCTCGCCGAGCAGACCCTCGCGTACGGCGAGCGGGCGGCGGGCAGCGCATCGCCGGCGCTCGAGGGCGTGGTCGACGATGCGCTCCTCGGCGTGGAGCGGGGCGAGCGCGAGAGCCCCGAGACGGCCGACTGGCCGGAGCTGCGCCGGAGGCTCGCCGCGCTGAAGGAGCGCGAGGAGAAGAAGGACTCGCAGCACCAGCCGCAGCCGCAGGATCGGCAGCCGCAGCCGTCGCAGCCACCGCAGCAGCATGGCGCGGAGAGCCGATCCTCCGGCGCCAATGCCGACACGAGCCCGGGCGGCGGGAGCCGCGGCGAGGCGGGCGAGGGCGCGGAGCCCCGCGACACCGACGCGAGGCGCAACGCGGGCGAGGACGCGAGTGCGGCGCCCCGCGGCGGGCACGCGAGCAGCAGCCCCGGAGAAGAGGGCCGCGACGAGGCGGGCCAGGGCCCGCGAGCCGAGGCCGAGCCGAAGCCGATCGAGGATCCGGCCGCCGGACTCGGAGCGCAGGGCGGTCTCGCCGGCGAGAAGGAGCCGTCGGGCGCCGCCGTCGAAGCGGAGCCGGCGGGCGCCGAGGCGAAGGCGCCGACCCGCCGCGTCGGCGGCGGCGGGGGCATCGAAGCGCCCGACGGGAGCGCGCCGGGCCTCGTCGAGGCGCTCGGTCGGCAGGCGCGCATCCGGGAGGGCGACGCCCCGTCCGTGCTCTTCCAGCGCATGCAGCGATCCGAGGGGCGGGAGCGCCCGCAAAGCAAGGGGAAGAACTGGTGACCGCCATGAGCCGACTTCGCACGCGAACCCTTCTGAGCCTGGCGCTCGTTCTCGCGAGCGCGCCGGCGTGGGGCGCCGGCGTCCACTGGCGCGCGGCCGAGCCGCTCGGCCAGGGGCAGGTCGGGAGCCTCGAGCTCGTCTTCGAGGGCACGGAGCCCGCCGGGACCGTCGAGGCGCCGGAGGTCGATGGCCTGCGCGTCGTCGGCGCTCCGAGCCAGTCGACGGAGCGGAGGGTCGTGAACGGGCGGCGCAGCGAGCGTTTCGCCCTCGCCTGGCCGGTGCGCCCCGAGCGGCAGGGCACGCTCGAGATCCCGGCCTTCGAGGTCGAGACGACGAGCGGCCGCATCGCGGTCGCTGCCGCTTCGCTCGAGGTCGGCCGTCCCCTCCTCGCGGCGAGCGGACGCGGAGGCGCCTTGGCGCGGGGCGACGTGATCTCGGCCGAGCTCCGGCCGGAACAGGAGCGACCCTACGCGGGCGAGGTCTTCGACCTCCACGCGCTCGTCGCGAGCGCCATGCCCGCCGAGCCCCTCGGCGCGCCCGAGTGGCGCGACACGCCGCTCGTCGCCGAGGCCTGGCGCGACGCGGGCCGCGCGCGCACGGCGCAGGGCGAGATCCGCCGCCTCACGACGCGCGCCTTCGCGCCCGAGTCGGGGCGCCTCGAGCTCCCGCCCCTGCGCCAGGAGGTGGAGGTCGAGACGGGTCGCGCGGCGCACGACCTCTTCTCGCTCTTCGCGGCTCCGGAGACGGCGCGCGTGATGGTCGCGAGCGAACCGGTCGCGATCGAGGTGCAGCCGCTCCCGGCCGGCGCTCCGCCGGGCTTCGCGGGCGCCGTGGGCCGCTTCGCGCTCGACTCGAAGCTCGTGCCCGAGCGCCCGCGCGCGGGCGAGCCCGTGACCTGGACGCTGACCCTGCGCGGGACCGGGAACTGGCCGGCCGGCATAGCACTCCCCGCTCGCGAGATCCCGGCCGGGCTTCGCGCCATCGCGCCCGAGGCGCAGCGGGAGTTCGAGCCGGACGACCTCTTCAGCGGAGCGATCAGCGAGGACCTCGTGCTGATCCCCGATCGCGCAGGTCTCATCGAGCTCCCGCCGGTCGAGTTCGCGTACTTCGATCCCCGGAGCGGTCGCTACGAGACGGCGCGCGCCCTGCCGCCGCGGCTCGAGGTCGCACCCGGCGCGGCGGCGAGCGCGGGCGGGGCAGCGGCCGCGAGCCCGCGCGCGGCCGCGACGGCCGGCCGCGCCCCGGCGCCGCACGGCCCGGCCGCGGGCGCCGCGATCGTCGAAGCGACCGGCGGCCCCGCGCTGCCGCGCGACCCGCTCGCCGGGAGCGAGACGGCGCTCGCGCCCTTCGCACGAGCTCCGCTCCTGGCGGCGGCCGCGGCGCCGGTCGCGGCGCTGCTCGTGTACTGGCTCGCGTTGGCCGTAGGCCACGCGCGAAGCCGCGACCCGGGGCGCCCGCGCCGCGACGCGCTGCGCGCGGCGCGCGAGGCGACCCTGGCGGCAGCCCTGGCGCGCGACGCGGCGGAGCGCTGCCGGGCCCTGCTCGCCTGGGAGCGAGCGGTATCGACGCTCTTCGGTGTCGAGCATCGCGCCCCGACCGCCGAGCGCCTGCGCGGCGCCGCCCCCGGCGCGCCGGGTCGCGCCGGCCGGGACGCCTGGCTCGCGCTCTTCGAGGAGGCCGAGCACGCGCTCTACGCGAGCTCCGGGGAGCTCGCTCCCGACTGGTGTGAGCGGGCACGACACGCGCTGGCCGGAGTGCGGCGGCCGTGGCCCAACCCGCTGCGGGCCCTCCTCCCGCGCCACCTGCTCCCGGCGACGGCCGCGGCGGCGCTCTGGCTCGCCTTCGCGGGACCCGCGGCCGCCGAGCCGGTCTCCGACTATGCGAGCGGCCGCGTCGCCGCCGCGGAGGGAGGCTTCGAGGCGCGCGCCGCGCAGGCACCCACCGACTGGATCGCCCGCTACAACCTCGGCCTCGCGGCGAGCCAGCTCGGAGAACACGGGCGCGCGCTCGGCGAGACGCTCGCCGCGTGGCTGCTCGCGCCGCGCAGCGAGGACGCCGCGTGGAACCTCGAGGTCTTCGCGTCGCGGCTGCGCGGCGCCGATCCGCGCATCGCCGCGCTCGCGACCTCGCGCTGGCTCGGCCTCCTCGCCCGGCAGGCCCCGCCGGCCGCCTGGCAGATCGCCCTGGTCGCGGCCAGTGCCCTCTTCTCGGCCGGCGTGGCCCTGCGCCTGGGCCGGCGCTTCGGCAGGGGCGCGCCGCGCCTCGCGCGCGCAGGTCTGCCGCTCGCGGCCGCCGCCGCGCTCGTCGCCGTGGTGAGCCTCGCCTCGCTGCGCGCCTGGGGCGTCTTCATCGATCCCCGCGCGTCGCTCCTGGCCCGCGACGCCGTGCTGCACTCGATCCCGACCGACGCCGAGGCGAACCAGGCGCGCAGGCCCCTCCCCGCCGGCGTCGTCGTCCGGGCCGACCGCGAGTTCCTGGGCTGGACGCGGGTCGAGCTCGCGACGGGCGAGACCGGTTGGTTGCGCCGCGAGGTTCTCGTTCCCTTCTACGCCAAGCCTGTCCGCGACGGGGCCCCGGTGGTCGCCGGGACCCGGGACGGACGAGAGACCGGAGGTAACCCATCATGAGACCGATCCGAAGCCTGAATCCGATCCGAGACGACGCGCGCGCGATCCTGCTCGCGGCGGGGGTCGCCCTCGCCGCCTGCGCGGGCGAGCCCGGGCCCGCGATGGTCGCGTCCGACGCGACGGTCGAGATGCCCGCAGCCACCGAGACGGCCTTTGCCGGTGAGGCGGCGGCGATCCCCGCCGCCGAGCCGCCGCAGCCCGCTGCCCAGGTGTCGGCCCGCCTCGCCGACGCGCAGGGCCTGCTCGAGGCGGGAGACGTGGAGGGGAGCTTCCGCGCTCTCGAGGACGCGCGGGGCAGCCTCCAGGGCCCGCTGGGCGCGAGCCCGGCGGTGCGCGCCCGGATCGCGATCGGGGAGGCGTTCGACGCGCTCGAGAAGCGCGGCCCCGAAGCCGCCGTCGCCGCGATCGACCGCGCCGAGCCGGCGCTCGCGGCGCTCCCGAGCCCGAAGGACGCCGACGGGGCGCGAGCCGGGCTCATCGCGGCGCGCGAGCACCTCGCGGCTGCCCGCTTCCAGGAAGGCGCCGATGCGTTGATCGGCGCGAGCGAGGCGGTCCGCTTCGAGGCGAGCGAAGCCTCGCTGGTCGAGACCTACGCGCACGTCTACGACGCGATGGACTTGCTCGCGAGCCAGGACGCGCACGGCGCCGGCCGGGCCCTCGACGCCGCCGTCGCGAGCGCCGCCCCGCTGCCCGGGGCGCACGCGCCGGCGGCGGGCCCGCTCGGGGACGCCGGCGCGGAGGAGACCGCGATCCACTGAGAGCGCTCGCAAGTGGCACGACGGCGGCGCCGCCTCGGCCCGGGAGGCGGCGCCCGCCGCGTGGTAGGCTCCCGCGAACCGGATCTCCCGCGTCGCGCGGATCATCGATCCGACCACCTCGGAGTGAAGGAGGACGGACGTGCCGAAGAGGATCCGCTTCGCCCCGCTCTTCGCGTTCGCGCTGTGGATCGGTGCCGCTGGCCGCGCCGCCGAACCGGTCGCGCCGTCGATCTCCCCGCAGGAGCTCCAGGCGCGCATGGCGACGGGCGATGCGCCGCTCGTCGTGGACGTGCGCACGCCCGAGGAGTTTCGCGCCGGTCACGTCCCGGGCGCCATCAACGTGCCGCACGATCAGGTCGCCGCCCACGCGGCGGAGCTCTCGAGCGAGCACGGCGTCGCGCTGTACTGCATGAAGGGCCCGCGCGCGCGGCTCGGCGAGCAGGCGCTGGAGAGAGCCGGCGTCGAGCACGTCCTCCACGTCGAAGGCGGCTTCTCGGCCTGGCAGGCCGCGGGCCTGCCCGTCGAGAAGTAGCGCCGGCGCGCTCGCGCGAGCCGCCGGGCGCGCCGCGCTCAGGGGCGGGGCAGCGTGCGCGCGAGCACGGCGAGGCCCAGGCCGGTCGCGAGCAGCGACGCCGCCATCACGCCGAGCTTCGACGCCGCGGCGAGCGCCGGGTCCTCGAAGGCGAGGGCGGTGATGAAAAGGGCCATCGTGAAGCCGATGCCCCCGAGGATTCCGGCGCCTGTGAGGGAGCCCCAGCCGACGCCCGCCGGGAGCGTCGCGAGCCCGAGGCGCACGCCGAGCCAGCAGAAGAGCGTGACGCCGAGAGGTTTCCCGACGAGCAGGCCGAGCGCCACGCCGAGGGCCACGCGCGGCGCGAGCGGGTTCGCGAGCGCGCTAGCCTCGATCGCGACCCCCGCGTTGGCGAGCGCGAAGATCGGCAGCACCCCGAAGGCCGTCCACGGGTGCAGCGTCTCCGTCAGCCGCTCGAGGGGCGAGAGCGAGTGGCGCGAGACCGCCCGCAGCTCCTGCGCCACGCTCCGGCGCTCGCGGTCGGAGATCGACGCCCCGGCGTCCATTCGCGCGAGCGCCTCCTCGAAGCGGCGGCGGCCGCGGGCGACGAGGCTTCCCTCGGGCGCGAGCAGCGTCGTGGGCGTGAGCAGGCCGAGCAGCACGCCCGCCACGGTGGCGTGGACGCCGGACGCGAGCGTCGCGAGCCAGACCGCGATCCCCGCGGCCCAGTACGGCCCGTAGGCGCGCAGGCCCGCGCGCCGCATCGCGAAGACCAGGGCGAGGCCCGCGGCGGCGCAGCCGAGCGCGGCGAGCGAGACCCCGTGGGTGTAGAAGAGCGCGATCACCGCGACGGCGCCGAGGTCGTCGACGATGGCGAGCGCGAGCAGGAAGACCTTGAGGCCGGAGGGGACGCGCGGGCCGAAGACCGCGAGCGCCGCCACGGCGAAGGCGATGTCGGTCGCCATCGGCACGCCCCAGCCCCGGGCGGCGGGTCCGCCGGCGTGCAGGCTCGCGTAGAGCGCCGCCGGGGCGATCATTCCACCGAGCGCGCCGAAGACCGGCAGCATCGCGCGGTCGCGCGACGAGAGCTCGCCGTGCACGAGCTCGTGCTTGATCTCCATTCCCACCAGGAAGAAGAAGATCACCATGAGCCCGTCGTTGACCCACTCCTCGAGCGAGAGCGAGAGCCGCGCGTCGCCGAGCGCCAGGGAGAGCGGCGTGTGCCAGAGCCGCGCGTAGCTCGCGCCCCACGGCGAGTTGACCCAGAGGAGCGCCGCGACGGTGGCGGCGAGCAGGAGGATCGTGCTCGCCGCCTCGATGGCCAGGAAGCGCGTAAAGGGCGCGGCGAGGCGATCGGCGAGCGTCGGGGACTGCGCGGGAGCGACCACTAGATCGCGTCGAGACCCGTGATGTGCTTGCCGAGGATCAGCGTGTGCACGTCGTGCGTGCCCTCGTAGGTACGCACCGTCTCGAGGTTCATCATGTGGCGCATCGCCTGGTAGTCGTCGACGATGCCGTTCGCGCCGAGGAGGTCGCGCGCGGCGCGCGCGATGCGCAGCGCGGCGTCGACGTTCTCGCGCTTCGCGAGCGAGACCATCGCGTGGTGGAGGCTGCCCTCGTCCTTGAGGCGCCCGACGCGCAGCGCCAGGAGCTGTGCCTTGGTGATCTCGGCCAGCATGGAGACGAGCTTCTCCTGGGTGAGCTGCTTGCCGGCGAGCGGCCCGCCCTGCACGATGCGCTCGCGGCAGTAGCGCACCGCCTCGTCGTAGCAGGCCATCGCCGCCCCGATCGCGCCCCAGGCGATCCCGTAGCGCGCCTGCGTGAGGCAGGCGAGCGCGGCGCGCAGCCCCTCCGCGCCCGGTAGGCGGCTCGACTCCGGCACCTCCACGTCCTGGAGGGCGAGCTCCGAGGTGATCGACGCGCGCAGCGAGAACTTCCCGTGGATGTCGCTCGCGGAGAACCCACGCGCGCCGCGCTCGACCAGGAAACCGCGGATCCCGTCCTCGCTGCGCGCCCAGACGACCGCGACGTCGGCGATCGAGCCGTTGGTGATCCAGCGCTTGGTGCCGTTCAGCACCCAGCGCTCGCCGTGGCGCACCGCCTTCGTGATCATCCCGCCCGCGTGGCTGCCGAAGTCCGGTTCGCTGAGCCCGAAGCAGCCGATCGCGCGCCCCGCCGCGAGCGCCGGGAGCCAGCGCTCCTTCTGCGCCTCGCTCCCGAAGGCGTGGATCGGGTACATGACGAGGCTCCCCTGCACCGAGGCGAAGGAGCGCAGCCCGGAGTCGCCGCGCTCGAGCTCCTGCATCACGAGCCCATAGGCGACGTTGCTCATCCCGGCGCAGCCGAAGCCGTGCAGGTTCGCGCCGAAGAGCCCGAGCTCGGCCATGCGCGGCACGAGCTCCATCGGAAACGAGCCGTCGCGGCGGACGTGCTCCTGGATGCGCGGTAGGAATTCGCGCGAAACGAAGTCGCGCACCGTCCCGCGCGCGAGGCGCTCCTCGTCGGAGAGGAGCTCGTCGAGGCGCAGGAAGTCGACACCCTGGAACGCCATTGACGTTGCCTCCAGGCGAGAGCCTAGCGGCCCGAGGCGGCTCCGCTCAGAGCGTCCGGTCCAGGCCGAAGTTCGCCGCCAGCAGCGCGTCGCGCTGCTCACCCGGCATCTCCGCGAGGCGCGGCAGGGTGTCGGCGCCCGTGCCGAGCCGGACGCTGCGGGGCGCGGGCGTCGCGAAGGCCTGCCGGACGAGCTCGCGGGCGAAGTCTTCCGCGGGCATCGGGTCCTCCTGGGAGGCATGCGCCCGCTTCTCGATGCCGTCGTACACTTTGTAGTAGCGCGAGCTCTCCGAGCGGTAGCGCGCGAGATCGCGCGAGCCCGAGTCGGCGATGCTCGACCGGACACCTCCGGGCACCACGACGACGACGTCGATGCCGAACGGCTTCACTTCCATTCGGAGCACTTCCGACAGCATGTGGACGGCGCTCTTCGATGCGCAGTACGCCCCCGCGTAGGGCGTCGGTAGGCAGCCCACCACGCTCCCCACGTTGATGACGCGCCCTTTCCTGCGGTCCGCCATGAGGGGGAGCACGGCCTGCGTCACCGCGAGCAGGCCGAGCACGTTGGTCTCGAAGACGGCGCGGGCGTCGGCGAGCGGCACCTCGAGGAGCGGTCCGAAGACGTTGACCCCCGCGTTGTTCACGAGCACGTCGATGCGGCCCGCGCACCTGCCGACCTCGGCCACCGCTTCCGCGATGCTGCCGGGGTCGTTGACGTCGAGGCGGACCGTGGCGATGCCGGCGGCGGCGAGCTCCGCGAGGCTTTCCGGGCGCCGCGCGCTGGCGAAGACCCGATGCGCCCGGGAGTGGAGCTCGAGGGCGAGGGCACGGCCAATGCCGGTCGAGCAGCCCGTGACGAGGACGACCTGTTCCTCCAGTGCCGGCATGGATCGGGCGGCCTTGCCCGGCGCTGGCTCAGGCGCTGGCGGCGTGGCCGTTGCCGCGGCTGCGCTCCATCTCCTTGAGCTTGCGGCTCATCTGCCCGAGCTTCTTGTCGATGCGGTCGAGATCGCTCTTCGAGGCGATCTGGAGCACGCCGAGGACGGTGTCCACGCCGCGCTCGAGCACCCTCTCGGCGTCCGCGCGCAGGCGGTCCACGCGCCGGGCCAGCGGGAGGCGGAGGATCTCGGCCCGAACCCGCTCGACCTGGCGGCGGGTCCGCTTCTCGATCTCCCGGGTCCGTCTGCCGAGGCCTCGGCGGCTGCCCGCGAGCTGGCGCTCGAAGGCCTTGCGCCGCTTCTGGATCTCGCGCTGCACCCGCTGGAGCTCGTCAGGAATCCGCTCGAACGCCGAGCTCACCCTGTCGATGCCTTCGCGCACGAAACTCGTCTGCTCCGCCATCGGAGGTACCTCCTTGGGTGCCGGCTCACGGCGGCGCCGCCCGCCTCTGGGCTAGCCACCCGGCATTGGGGCTAACCGGAGTGGGAGCAACCGGAGGCTGGCGCCCCGCCGGCACGAGCACAGGCTAACACGCTGCGTCAGCGCGTCAAGCCGGCGCAAGCATTCCACCAAGTGCTCGGAAACGATGATTTTTCTCTGGATTCACGGCGCGCGGGCCGACGCGCTCATCAACGCGCTGCGGCATGTCGGCGCGCGCTCGCTTCAGTAGCGGACGAGCGCGCTCGACCACGAGAAGCCGGAGCCAAAGGTCGCCATCGCGACCAGCTGCCCGCGCGCGAGCCGCCCGGCGCGCACCGCCTCGTCGAGGAGCATCGGCACGGAGGCCGCCGAGCAGTTTCCGTAGCGCTCGATGTTGCTCGGGCACTTCTCGGCCGGGATGGCGAGCTGCTGCGCCACGTACTCGTTGATCCGCAGGTTGGCCTGGTGGAAGAGGAAGAGGTCGACCTCCTCGAGCTTCTTGCTCGCCGCCCCGAGGGTCTCGAGCAGCACCTCGGGCATCCGGGTGACCGCGTGCTTGAAGACGAAGCGCCCCTCCATGCGGGCGAAGTGGCGGCGCTCGTCGAGCAGCTCGTGGGTGATGCGTACGGGGAGGCCGGACCCCGGCGCCTCGGTCCAGAGCTTGCGGGCGAAGCGTCCCTCGGCGTGCAGGCGCACCTCGAGGATCTGGGAGCGGTCGAGATCCGGGTCGACCGCCTCGAGCACGACCGCCCCCGCGCCATCGCCGAAGATCACGGTCACGTCGCGCCCGGCGTCGGAGAAGTCGAGGCCGGTCGAGTGGACCTCGCAGCCCACCACGAGCATGCGCCGGAACTGGCCCGAGCGGACCATCGCGTTCGCGACGCCGAGCGAGTAGACGAAGCCGCTGCACTGGGCGCGCAGGTCGAAGCAGGGGATCTCCCCCGCGCCGAGCTGCTCCTGAAGGAAGAAGGAGGTGCCGGGGAAGTCCGCCTGCGGCGAGAGCGTCGCGACTACGATGCACTCGATCTCGCCGGGCTCGCGCCCGGCGGCCTCGAGCGCGCGGCGCGACGCCTGCGCGGCCAGGTCGGCGGGCTGCTGTCCGGGCTCGACGTAGCGCCGCTCGGCGATGCCGGTGCGCTGGCGGATCCACTCGTCGCTCGTGTCCATCCGCCGCGCCAGCTCGTGGTTGGTGACGACGCGATCCGGGACGTACATCCCGGTCCCCGTGATCTTCGCCGCGCTCGGCATGCCTATCCCCCCTGCGCCGCGGAGAGGGCCGGGGCTCGCTCGGCACAGCCCTCCCCGAGCATCGCATCGGCACGCGCGACGAGCCCCTCGAGCCCCCGCTGCGCCAGCGCCGAGACGGCCACGCCCCCGTGGCGGGCGGCGATCGCCCGGCCCTCGCCCGGCGGGATCCGGTCGATCTGGTTGAAGACGAGGAGCTCCGGGGTGGCGCTCATGCCGATCTGCCCCAGCACCTCGCGCACGGCGGCGATGCGCCGCTCGTAGTCGGGCGCCGCGGCGTCGACCACGTGCAGGAGCAGGCTCGCGTCCGAGATCTCCTCCAGCGTGGCCCGGAACGCCGTCACGAGGTCGGGCGGCAGGTCGCGGATGAATCCCACCGTGTCGGTCACGATCACCTCGCGGTCGCGGGGGAAGCGCAGGCGGCGCGAGGTCGGATCGAGGGTCGCGAACATCGTGTCCGCGACGAAGACCTCGGTGTCGGTGAGCGAGCGTAGGAGCGTGCTCTTCCCGGCGTTGGTGTAGCCGACGATCGAGAGCACCGGGAGCTCGCGGCGCGCCCGGCGCTTGCGCCGCGACTCGCGCTCGCGCCGCAGGTGCGCGAGCTCGCGCTCGAGCCGCGCCACGCGCTCGCGCACGCGGCGGCGGTCGATCTCGAGCTTGGTCTCGCCCGGGCCGCGCCCGCCGATCCCGCCCGCCAGGCGCGAGAGCGAGCGGTCGGCGCGCTGGGCGAGGCGCGGGAGCAGGTAGCGGAGCTGCGCGAGCTCGACCTGGAGCTTGCCGTCCCGGGTGCGCGCGTGCTGGGCGAAGATGTCGAGGATGAGCTGGGTGCGGTCGATCACGCGCAGATCGAGGCGCTCGGTCAGGTTGCGCGCCTGCACCGGCGAGAGGTCCTGGTCGAAGATCACGAGGTCGACGTCGTGCTGGAAGGCGCGGACGACGAGGTCCTCGAGCTTGCCGGCGCCGAGCAGCGTGCGCCCGTCGGGACGGCCGCGCTGCTGGGTCACGACGTCCACCACGCTGACGCCCGCGGTGCGGGCGAGCTCGCGCAGCTCCTCGACCTGCGTCGCGAGGTCGTGGGAGTTGCCGCGCGGCGACGCGACCGCCGTGGCGTGAGCCGCGGACGAGGCGCCGGCCGGCCGGCCGGCGGCCCGCGAGCGCCCGGTCGTGACGGAGACCAGGATCGCCCGCTCGCCGTCGCCGACCTTCCGGGTGTGGGTCTGCCGGGCGAGCTCCTCTTCCAGGGCCGAGATCCACTCGCGGAAGTCGAGGTCGAGCTCGGCCGGGGGGGCGGGCTCCATGCGCTCGATCGCGCCGTCGCGACCGTCGGATGCGCCGGGGCGGAGCGAGGCCACGTGGGCGAGGCCCGGGAGCCCGTCCGGGCGCGTCTCGATCGCCACCATGGCGTCGAGGCGCAGGGAGGCGAGGTCCGCGAGGTCGTCGCGCGTGAGCGGCTCGTCGTCGACGTGGGTGTGGAGGCAGCGAAGGCCGCGCAGCCGGCCCAGGCCGGCCCGCATGCGACCCCAGTCCGGGAGCTCGATCGAGCGCGCGTCGCCCACCATCACGTGGGTCACCGCGCCGCGGCGGTCGACGAGCACCCCCACCTGGCGGCCGGTCTCGCGGGTCAGGCCGGTGAGCTCGCGCGCGAGCTCCTGGGTGACGAGCCGTTCCGGCGGGAGGTGGCGTCGCGTGAGACGTTCGAGCTGGCGGACCTGGCTGGCCTTGAGCCCGTGGGTGTTCCCGAAGACGCGGATGGGGTCGCCCTCGCCACGCGGGGGTATCGGCGCCAATGTACGTGAGGCGCGTTGCTCGCCGCAAGGAATCCGAGACGCCGTTCGACGTCTCCCCCGGGGGGAAGACGGCCAGGGTGGTCGGAGTGCGAACCTCCCTTTCCCCGGCGAATGTCAAACCAGCGGAGCGGAACGCCGAAAGGGAGGCCATGCCGCAGGCGAGGCCGATCGCGGTGGTGATCCTGGCTGCCGGCCAGGGAACCCGGATGAAGTCGGGGCTCGCGAAGGTGCTGCACCCGATCGCGGGGCGGCCGATGCTCGGCTACCCGCTCGCCGCCGCGGAGGCCCTCGGGCCCGCGCGGATCGTCGTGGTGATCGGGCGCGATGCCGAGCAGGTGGAGCAGGTCTTCGCGGGCCGCGCCCGCTTCGCGCTCCAGCGCGAGCAGCGCGGGACCGGACACGCCCTGCTCCAGGCCGAGGCGGCGCTCGGCCCCTTCGAGGGAGATCTGCTCGTCCTCTACGGCGACACCCCGCTGCTGCGCGCCGAGTCGCTGCGGCAGATGGTCGAGCGCAAGCGGGCCACGGGCGCCGACCTGGTCCTGCTCTCGGCGCGCGTCGACGTTCCGGGGATCGTCGTGCGCGACGCCCGCGGGCGACTCGCGCGCATCGTCGAGGCGACCGACGCGACGCCCGAGGAGCTCAGGGTCCTCGAGCGCAACACCGGCGTCTATCTCGCCGACCGCTCGCTCTTCTGGAAGGCGCTCGCCCAGGCCGACGACCGCAACGAGCAGGGCGAGATCTATCTGACCAGCGCGGTCGAGATCCTGCTGCGCGAGGGACGCCAGGTCGAGGTGCTCCCGCTCGAGGACGACGCGGAGGGGATCGGGGTCAACACGCGGGTCGAGCTCGCGCGCGCTGCCGCGCTGGTGCGCGAGCGCAAGCTCGAGGATCTGATGCTCGCGGGCGTGACCATCGTGGACCCGGCCTCGACCTGGATCGACGTCGACGTCGAGATCGGGCGCGACAGCACGATCGAGCCCGGCTGCGCGATCCAGGGCGCGACCCGCATCGGCGAGCGCGTGCAGCTGCGGCCCCACTGCGTGATCGAGTCGAGCGAGATCGGCGACGACAGCGTGATCGGGCCGAGCGCGCACCTGCGTCCCGGCAACCGGATCGGCCCGCGCGTGCGCATCGGGAACTTCGTCGAGCTCAAGAACAGCACGCTCGGGGCCGGGGTGAAGGCCGACCACCTCTCCTACCTCGGCGACGCGGACGTGGGCGACGGCGCCAGCTTCGGCTGCGGCTCGATCACCGTGAACTACGACTGGCGCAAGAAGCACCGCACGACCGTCGGAGATCGGGCCGCGATCGGCTGCAACGCGAACCTGGTCGCCCCGGTGAGTGTCGGAGCGGATGCGGCCGTGGCGGCGGGAACGACGGTCACGAAGGACGTCCCGGACGGCGCGCTGGCCGTCGAGCGGGGCGAGACGCGCCACGTCGCGGGCTGGGGCAAGCGCCTCGGGCGCGAGAGCAAGCACAAATAGCGCGGAGCGGAGGTTCGACATGTGCGGGATCGTCGGATACGTGGGTCGCGAGCGGCGGGCGATGGACGTGCTGGTCGACGGTCTCCGGCGCCTCGAGTACCGGGGCTACGACTCGGCGGGGGTCGCGATCTTCGACCGGGGCGAGATCGTCGTGCGCCGCGCGCTCGGGAAGCTCGCGAACCTCGAGGCGGTGCTGCGCGAGGCTCCGCTCGCGGGCCGCGTCGGCGTCGGCCACACGCGCTGGGCCACGCACGGCAAGCCGAGCGAGCGCAACGCGCACCCGCACCGCGCCGGATCGGTGGTGATCGTCCACAACGGGATCATCGAGAACTACCGCGAGCTGCGCCTCGAGCTCGAGGGGCTCGGGCGGCGGATGGCTTCCGATACGGACACGGAGCTCGTGGCCCACCTGGTCGATCTCGAGCTCACCCGCGGCTCCGACGCGCTCTCCGCCGTGCGGACCGCCTGCGCGCGCCTGGTCGGTTCCTATGCCTTCGGCGCGCTCTGCGACACCGACCCGGAGCACATCATCGCGGCGAAGAGCGGCGGGAGCCCGATCATCCTGGGCCTCGGCCGCGGCGAGACCTTCCTCGCCAGCGACATCCCCGCGATCCTCCCCTACACGCGCGAGATGCTCTTCCTCGAGGACGGCGAGTTCGCCGTGCTCTCCGAGGACGGCGTCCAGATCGTCGACGCGGACGCGCGCCCCGTCGAGCGCGAGCCGCGCGCGATCCAGTGGGACCCGGTCTCGGCGGAGAAGGGCGGCTACGACCGCTTCATGCAGAAGGAGATCTTCGAGCAGCCGCGCGCCATCCTCGACACGATCGGGACGCGCGTGCTCGAGTCCGAGGGCGACGTCGACCTCGACGGGATCGACCTCTCGCCGCAGCGCGTCGCGAAGCTCTCCCGGATCTTCCTCACCGCCTGCGGCACCGCCTACTACTCGTGCATGGTGGGCAAGTACCTCTACGAGCAGCTCGCCGGGATTCCGGCGGAGGCCGACCTCGCCAGCGAGTTCCGCTACCGAAGCCCGATCCTCGGCCCCGAGTGCCTCGTGATCCCGGTCTCGCAGTCGGGCGAGACGGCCGACACGCTCGCGGCGCTGCGCCAGGCCAAGGCCGGGGGCTCGCGCGTGATCTCGATCTGCAACGTGCGCGAGGCGACGATCGCGCGCGAGAGCCACGACGTGCTCTACACGCACGCCGGGCCCGAGATCGGCGTCGCCTCGACGAAGGCCTTCACCACCCAGATCGTCGGCCACTACCTGATGGCGCTGCGCCTCGGCCTGGCCCGCGGGCGGATCGCGCGCGACGAGGCGCGCCGGCTCGTGCAGGAGCTGATGAAGCTCCCGCGCCTGGTGGAGCGGACGCTGCTGCTCGACGAGCCGGTGCGCGCCATCGCCCAGAAGTATCATCGCGCGGCGAACTTCCTCTTCCTCGGCCGCGGCATCATGTACCCGATCGCTCTCGAGGGCGCGCTCAAGCTCAAGGAGATCTCCTACATCCACGCCGAGGGCTACGCCGCCGGGGAGATGAAGCACGGCCCGATCGCGCTGATCGACGAGCGCATGCCCGTGCTGGTGATCGCGACGCGCGGCCCGCTCTACGACAAGGTCATCTCGAACCTCGAGCAGGTCCGCTCGCGCGACGGCCAGGTGATCGCGATCGCGAGCGAGGGCGACCGCGAGATCCGGGAGAAGACCGACGACGTGATCGAGATCCCGGACCTCGGCCCGCACCTGACCGCGATCCTGGCCACCGTGCCGCTCCAGCTCCTCGCCTACCACGTCGCGGTGCTGAAGGGAACGGACGTCGACCAGCCGCGCAACCTCGCGAAGAGCGTGACCGTCGAGTAGCCGGCTGCGAGGGCGCGCTACTCGCGCGGCGCGCCGAGGAGCGCGGCCGACGCCGCGCGCGTCCCGCTGCCGAGCCAGGAGTCGGCCAGCGGGTCCTGGCCGGTCTCCGCGACGTGGCGACAAGCGGCGAGCGTCGTTGCGCGGAGCTGCTCCTTGATGCGCGCGTAGGCCTCGGGCGGCGTCGCGGCCAGCTCCAGGGCCACCGCCCGCGCCCGCTCGAGCAGCGCCTCCGGATCCACCAGCTCGTCGAGGACGCCGTCCGCCAGCGCCTGCTCGGGCCCGTAGTTGCGCGCGGCGAGCGTGAGGCGCCGCGCTGCGGCGGCCGGGAGCTCCGCCCGGACCACCGCCATCGCGACCGCCGGGAAGGGGATCCCGGCGCGGGCCTCGGTGAGGCCGATGCGGCAGGCAGCGCGCGTGCCGATCCGCTGGTCGCAGGCGAGCGCGAAGACGAGGCCCCCGGCGATCGCGTGGCCGTTCAGCGCGGCCACGGTGGGAATCGGCAGACCGTAGAGCCGCGTGAGCGTCCGATCGATGGCCAGGACCGTCTCGCGCTGCTGCTCGGGGCCGTAGCCCGGCACGATCTTGAGATCGAGCCCGGCCGAGAAGCAGGAGCCCGCGCCGGTGAGCACGAGCGCCCGGGCGTCGCCCCGCCGCTCGAGCTCGCCGAGCGCCGCCTCCATCTCGCGCAGGCAGCCGAGCTCGATCGCGTTCACGGGCGGCCGGTCGATCCGCAGCCAGACGACGCCCGCATCGCGCGTGATCCGGAGCGCTGCGGCCGTCACTCCATCCTACTCGGGGCCCACGACGAAGGACACGCTGGTCGTGCCGCTGCCCCCGATGTTGAGCGTCGCGATGCGCCGCGCGCCCGCCACCTGCGTGTCGCCGGCGCCGTCCGTGGCCTGCTTCCACGCGTCGAGCAGCATGCGCACGCCGCTCGCGCCGACGGGATGGCCGATGCCCATGAGCCCCCCGCCCGGGTTCACCGGGATCCGGCCCCCGGGCGCGATCTCGCCCTTCTCGATGGCGCGCCAGCTCTCGCCGGGTGGCGTGATCCCGAAATGATCGATCGCCATGTACTCGGTGGTCGTGAAGCAGTCGTGGGTCTCGATCGCGTCGAGGTCGTCCACGCCGGAGATGCCCGCCCGGGAGAACGCGTCCTCGATGGTCTGGCGCACGTGGGGGAGCACGTAGGGCTGGCCGGCCGAGGCCCGGACCTTCTCCTGGAAGAGGATCGGCGCCGTGTGGTGGCCCCAGCCCTGGATCACGGGAATCTCGTGGAGGGCGAGCTGGCTCCGCCGCGCCCAGCGCTCGGCGAAGCGCGGCGAGGCCAGGAAGAGCGCCGCCGCACCGTCTGTGACCTGGCTGCAATCCTGGCGGCGGATGCGGCCCTCGATCACCGGGTTCTTCGCATCGTCTTCGGCGAAGGAGTCCGCATCGAAGCGCCAGGCGCGCGTCTGCGCGTTCGGGTTGCGCTTCGCGTTGCTGAAGTTGATCCGCGCGATCTCCGCGAGGTGCTCGTAGCGCAGGCCGTAGCGCTCGGCGTACACGTCGCCGAGGTCGCTGAAGAGCTTCGGCCAGGGGTACTTGACGCCCTGGCACTCGCGCTCGTGCCAGGCGGCGACGCCCAGGTGCGCGGACGCCAGGTCGCCGGGGATGTTGCGCTCCATCTCCACGCCGAGCACGCAGGCCAGGTCGTAGCGGCCGGCCTCGAGCTCCGCGGCGGCGGCGAGCACCGCGATGCTCCCCGAGGCGCAGGCCGCCTCGTGGCGCGACGTCGGTAGCCCATGGAAGGCCGGGTCCGCCTCGAGGAAGAAGGCGCCGAGGTGGCCCTGGTAGCAGGTGAGCTCGGCCATGAAGTTGCCGACGTGGGCGACCTCGACCTCGCTCGCGTCGATGCGCGTCGACTCGAGCGCGCCGCGGACGGCTTCCACGACGAGGTCGACCAGCCCGCGGCCCTCGCGGGCGTAATTGCGGGCGAAGTCGGTCTGGAAGCCCCCGAGCACGTAGCTGCGCGGCGCGCTCACGCGCTCCTCCAGATCCGCTCGCCGGGGATCCACTTGGCGTGGAAGCCGCTCGGCACGCGCGCGGGGAGCTTCACGCGGGCGATCGGCCCGTCCGCGATCTCCCGGGCCGAGAAGACCCAGCTCTCCGAGGCGTAGCTGTCGGCGTTCGTCATGATCGTGACCACGTAGCCGTCGTCCTCGCTCGTGGCACCGATTCTGCGCGCGAAGGGGGACTCGCTGGCGAGCCAGCCGTCGGGGTAGTCGTAGCGCGTCCGGCTCCCGTCCTCGTGGTCGTACTTCACCAGGGCGCGGAACTCGACGGTGTACATGTCCTCCGGCAGGTACTGATGGTAGGAGTAGCGCGTCTTCACGCCGTAGAGATCGGTGTCCGGCAGGCAGAACTCCACGTTCAGGTCGTCGAGCGGCTCCTCGCGCGTCGCGCCGGTGCGCAGGTTCATGCGCCAGCGGTGCAGGTGCGCCTGGATGCGCAGATAGGCGAGCATCGAGGCCAGCGGGCCTTCCCCGGCTTCGCGCTGGATCGTCGGGTCGGGCTGGAGGCAGCCGTCCATCACGATCCACTCGCCCTCCTCCCAGGCGTTCACCATGTGGAGCACGTAGCCCGGCTCGAACTCGAACCAGCGCACCTGGTCCGTGCCCCCGCGCCGCGGGATCACGCCGAAGCGGCTCGGCAGGTCGCGGTGGAAGCGCGCGACGCGGTAGCCGTGCTTGCGCAGCACCTCGACGTCGTGGAAGTAGGGGAAGTCGTGGAGGATCGTGTGGTTCTCGGTGATGGTGAGGTCGTGGGTGGCGCGCGGGCCGGGCAGGTCGATCGGCACCTGGTGCACGAGCTTCCCGTCCTTCGAGACGACGCCGTAGCTCATGTAGGGCGGCGCGAACTCGGCGAGCGTGTACCAGACGAGCTCCCCCGTGCGCTGGTCGACCTTGGGATGGGCCGAGACGCTGGTGCGAAGCGCGCCGCCGAAGTCGCCGGCGCCGCGCGGCTCGAGCGTGCGCGGATCGAGGAGGTAGGGGGTGCCGCACAGGTACCAGAGGGCGTAGAGGTTCCCGTCGTGGAGGATCACGTCGGTGTTGGCCGTGTCCTTCAGGTAGTGCCGGGGCGCGGCGAAGTCGAAGGGGCCCATCACGCCGGGCCAGATCGCGGCGCCCCGGGCCATCTCGTCGCCCAGGCCCGCCGTTGGGACGAGGCGGCTCCTGTAGGCGGCCTTGCCGTCGCGGAAATAGACCGCGTGCACCATCCCGTCGCCGTCGAACCAGTGATAGCTGTTGCGGGGCTCGAAGACCTGGTTGGGGCCGTTGCGGACGTACGCGCCGTACAGGTCGGCCGGCAGCTCGCCCAGGACCTCGAGCTCGAAGGCGGTGGTCTCGTGGACGGTCGGCGCGTGGACGCCGTGGAGGTAGGGGTTCGCGATGCGGTCGACCCAGGCGGGCCGATCCCGGGGCTCGCTGGCGGGGAGCTGCGTCATGGTGGCCTCCGATCTTCTGGGCTCGCCTCCGGCACGCCGGGCATTCTACCGGGCGCGGCGCCGCGGGTCAGGCCTCGACCGTCGGGGACGTGCTCGCTGCGCCTCCGGCGCGCGGCTCAGCTCCCCCTCGGGAGGATGATCGACTGGTACTCGGTGTAGGGCGCGATCCCCTCCGGGCCGAGCTCGCGGCCGATGCCCGACTTCTTGAATCCTCCGAAGGGGCTGCGGAAGTCGAGGAGCATGGCCGAGTTGATGGCCACCACGCCCGTGCGGATGCGCGCCGCGAGGGCGGCGCCGCGCGCGACGTCGCGCGTCCACACCCCGCCGCCGAGGCCGTAGGGCGAGTCGTTCGCGATCGCCACCGCCTCGTCCTCGTCGCCGTACGGGATCACCGAGAGGACGGGGCCGAAGATCTCCTCCCGGGCGATCGTCATCGAGTTGGCGACGTCCGCGAAGACCGTCGGCTCGATGAACCAGCCGCGGTCGAGGTGGGCCGGCCGCCCGCCGCCGCACACCGCCTTCGCCCCTTCGCGCTTGCCCGATTCGAGGTAGCCGAGGACGCGGTCGCGCTGGCGCTTCGCGACGAGGGGGCCCACGTTCGTCCGGGGATCGGCCGGATCGCCCACCTCGAGGGCGCCGACGGCGGCTCCGAGCGCGTCGACGACCTCGCGGTAGCGAGAGCGCGGGGCCAGGATGCGCGTCTGCGCGGCGCAGGCCTGACCGTTGTTCAGGAGCCCCGCCATCACGAGGTCCTGCATCGACTTCGCGAGGTCGACGTCCTCGAGCAGGATCGCCGCCGATTTGCCGCCGAGCTCGAGCGTGCAGCGCTTGATCTGCTCGCCGCAGAGGGCCGCGATGCGCGCCCCGGTGGCCGAGCTCCCGGTGAAGCTGACCTTGTCGACGCCGGGGTGCCGCACCAGGTACTCGCTCGTCTCGCGGCCCGCCGCCACGATGTTCACCACGCCCGGCGGGAGGCCCGCCTCCTCTACCGCCTCGGCCAGCAGATAGGGGTCGAGGGGAGTCTCGGGAGCGGGCTTCACCACCACGGTGCAGCCCGCCGCGAGCGCCGGCCCGAGCTTCATCGCGGCGATGTAGAGCGGCACGTTCCACGGCAGGATGCAGGCCGCCACGCCGACGGGGGCGCGTCGCACCCGCACGGGCTGGCCGAGGGCGCCGGTGCGCCGGTCCTCCCACGCGTAGCTCTTCGCGATGTCCGCGAAGACGTCGAGGACCATGGTCGACGACAGGGCCTGCACGCCGAGCGACTGCTGCTTCGGGCAGCCGTTCTCGGAGCTGATCAGGTCCGCGAGCTGCTGCGCGCGCTTCTTCAGCGCCTGGGAGAGCCTGGCTATGGCGTCGGCGCGCTCCTCGGGGCTCCAGCGCGGGAAGGGCCCGCGGTCGAAGGCCTCGCGCGCGGCTGCGACGGCGCGGTCGACGTCGGCGGGTGTCGCGTCCGGCACGCGGGCGAAGACCTGCTCGGTCACGGGCGAGACGACGTCGATCCAGCCGGAGCCGGCCGGTGCGACCCACTCGCCGCCGATGAAGAGGGTGTCGCGAACTTCCACGGGAACCTCCGCTGCGCCGCCCGACGGCGGGAGACGAGCAGCTGTAGCAGACGCGCGCGGGCACCGCCGGCCTAGCGGGGCGCCGCACTCCGCTCGCAGGCCCTGCAGGGGCCTGCCTTCGCTCGCCTACGGCTCGCTGCGCGCTTCGCTTGCAGCTCGCTGCGTGCGCTCTTCGCGCCTAGATCGCGTAGTAGAGCTCGGCGTCGCGGACGGCGGCGTCGCGCCGCGGGCAGGTCGGGCAGGGATCGGTGACGAGCTCGTAGGCGTGGCGGATGGCGAGCAGCGTGCTGGTCTGGCGCACCGGCTGCTCCAGGAACACCTCCTTCTCGCCGAGCCGCGCCGCGAGCCCGCTCCTCATCATGCTCGCGAAGAGGTGGGCCCGCACGCCGCAGGTCACCACGTGGACGCCCCGCGCCTTCATCCGCTCGAGGAAGCCCTCGAGCAGGGTGAGCCCCACCGCGTCGGGGTTGCGCACCCGCTTGAGCCGCAGGACGACCACCTGCGTCTTCTCGTCGACGCGGTCCTCGATGTACTGGAAGTGCTGCTCGAGGTCCGCGGACGACCCGAAGAAGAGCTCCCCTTCGAGCCCGAAGATCAGGATCCGGCCGCAGACCTCGTCTGCGGGCAGGCGCTCGTGGATCCGGCCCTGCGCCGTCACCACGAACTCGGTGAGCAGCATCCGGCCGGCCCGCGGGACCGCCAGCATGAACGACATGAAGATGCCGATCAGCACGCAGAACTCGATCGAGATCGCGACGGCCGAGACCGCCGTCGCGGCGACGATCGCCGCGTCGAAGCGCGTGGCGCGGACGTGATAGCGGAGGGCGCGCCGGTCGACCATCCTCCAGGCGGAGACGATCAGGATGCCGGCGAGCGCGGCGCGCGGGATGAAGCGGGCCTGGGGCGCGAGCACCAGCATGATCAGCGCCACCGCGAGCGCCGACCAGACGCCGGACCACTGGGTCGACGCTCCCGCCTGCTGGTTGATCGCGGAGCGCGTGAGCGAGCCCGAGCCGGGGATGCAGTGGAAGAAGGAGCCGGTGAAGTTCGCGAGGCCCTCGCTCAGGCACTGCTGGTTCATGTCGAGCTTCTGGCGGGTCTGGGCGGCGATCGCCTTGGCCATGGCGATCGCCTCGAGCAGGCCGAGCACGGCGATCGCGAGCGCGCCGGTCGAGAACTCCCGGATCGCCGCGAGGTCGAGGGCGGGGGTCGCGAAGGACGGGAGCTTCGCCGGGATCTCGCCGATCACCGCCACGCCGCGCTCTTCGAGCCCGAGCCACGCCACGCAGGCGGCCATGACCGCCACGACCAGGAGCAGCTCGGGCAGGAGCCGCCAGCCGAGCCGGGCCTTGAGCCAGCGCAGGGCCACCACGAGCGCGATCGTCCCGAGCCCCACGGCGGCCGTCTCGGCGTGGGGGCCGCCACCCTCCGCCAGGGTGCGCCCGAAGCGGACGAGGAAGTGGTCGTGGACGCCCCCCATCGCGTGGAGGCCCAGCAGGTTCTTGATCTGGTCGAGGACCAGGAGGCTCCCGGCGCCCAGGGTGAATCCGACGATCACCGAGTGCGAGATGTAGCGGCTGAGATCGCCGAGGCGCAGGACCGTGATGCCGAGCTGGATCGAGCCGACCATGAAGGCGAGGAGGATGGCGGCCTGGATCTTCGGGTCCACGCCCTCGACGCCCGCGATCACGCTCAATACCGCGATCGAGATCGCGTTGGTCGGCCCGTTGATGAGCTGCCGCGACGAGTCGAAGAGCGCGCCGACGGCCGTCATCACGATCGCGGTGTAGAGGCCGTACTCCGCGGGGAGGCCGGCGGCCATCGCGTAGGCCATGGCCTGCGGCACGGCGACGGCCGCGACGGTCAGGCCGGCGAGCGCATCCGCGCGCGCGTCGTGGACGCTGTAGGAGCGCAGGGAGCCGAAGGCGGGAACGAGGCGATAGAAGCCGTCGATGACGGACGATCGGGTGATCGACGTGTCCAATGCAGCCCCGCCCCCGCGATGAGGCGCAGGAAAGGGTAGCAGCGCGGCCCGACTGGCCCCGGCAGCTCGCGAAGGGCCTCGAGACGGGCGGGACGGCGCAGCTCCGCGCTACCTTGCGCGTGCCCCCACCCCGATGCCACCCAGATCCGCCGCGAGGAGCCCCGAGCTTGCAGGCCGCGTCGATCCTGGAGGGCCTGAACCCCGAGCAGCGCCGGGCGGTCGAGACGACCGAGGGGCCGCTTCTGATCCTCGCGGGCGCGGGCAGCGGCAAGACGCGCGTCCTCGCCCACCGGATCGCCTGGCTGATCGGGGCCTGCGGGATCGCGCCCGAGGGCATTCTCGCCGTCACCTTCACCAACAAGGCCGCCGGCGAGATGCGCGAGCGCGTGCTGAAGCTCCTCGGGCCGGACGCGGCCGGCGTCTGGCTCACCACCTTCCACTCCGCCTGCGTGCGGATCCTGCGCCGCGAGATCGGCCACCTCGGTGTCTCGCGCGGTTTCGCGATCTACGACCAGGGCGATGCCCATGCGCTCGTGAAGGAGGCGATGCGGAGAATCGGCCTCGACCCGAAGCAGGACGAGCCGCGCCGCGCCGAGTGGCGCATCGATCAGTGGAAGAACTCGGGCGTGGGTCCCGCCGAGGCCTTCGAGCAGGCGGCCGACTTCGAGGCGCGCCGGGCGGCGGAGATCTACCTCGCCTACCAGCGCCTGCTCGTCGACGCGAACGCCCTCGACTTCGGCGACCTCCTGCTGCGCACGGTCGAGCTCTTCGAGCGCTTCCCCGAGGTGCTGGCGCACTACCGGCGCCGCTGGCACTACGTCATGATCGACGAGTACCAGGACACGAACCGCGTCCAGTATCGGCTCGTCCAGCTCCTCGCCGCCGAGCACCGCAACCTGTGCGTCGTCGGAGACCCTGACCAATCCGTGTACGCATGGCGCGGTGCGGACCTCCGCAACATCCTCGACTTCGAGCAGGACTACCCCGACGCGACGGTCGTGCGCCTCGAGCGCAACTACCGCTCGACGCGAGCGATCCTCGACGGCGCGAGCGGGGTGGTCGAGAACAACGTCCTGCGCAAGGAGAAGCGCCTCGTCACCGAGCGCGAGGGCGGCGAGCCGATCGTCGTCCATGCCGCGCCGGGCGACCGCGACGAGGCGCAGTGGGTGGTGCGGCGGATCCTCTCGGCCCAGCGCGCCGAGGGCCGGCCGCTAGGCCACTTCGCGATCTTCTACCGCACGAACGCGCAGTCGCGGCTCTTCGAGGAGGCCCTGCTCGAGTCCAACGTGCCGCACGTGGTGGTCGGCGGCGTGCGCTTCTACGAGCGGGCCGAGGTGAAGGACGCGCTCGCCTGGCTGCGTTTCCTCGGCAACCCCGCCGACGCCGTCTCGCTGCGCCGCATCGCCGCGCGGCCGGCGCGTGGGATCGGGAAGTCGACGCTCGAGCGCGCCCTGGCCATCGCGCGCGAGCGCGGGACGACGCTGCTCGAGGCGCTGCGGCTCTTCGCCGCCGAGGCGGGCGGGCGCGCCGCGGCGAGCGCCGGCGCCTTCGCCGAGCTCCTCGGCGCGCTCTCGGCGGAGATCGCCGGCGCCGGGGCCGGCGAGGCGCTCGCGCGCGTGCTCGACCGCTCGGGCTACCTCGCCGCGCTCGAGCGCGAGGGCGGTCCCGAGGCCGAGGCGCGGCTCGAGAACCTGCACGAGCTGCTGCGCGCCGCCGACGACTTCGGCCGCGCGAACGCCGGCGCGCCCGACGACGAACGCAGCGAGGTCGAGCGCTTCCTCGATCAGGTGGCGCTCGTCGCCGACGTCGATTTCTATGACCGCCGCGACGAGTGCGTCTCGCTCATGACCGTGCACACGGCGAAGGGCCTCGAGTTCCCGGTGGTCTTCGTGGCGGGCCTCGAGGAGGGGATCTTCCCGCACGCGGGCTCGCTGCGCGACGAGCGCGGCATCGAGGAGGAGCGGCGCCTGTGCTACGTCGCGATGACGCGCGCGCAGGACCTCCTCTTCCTCACCTGGGCGCGCGAGCGGCGCCGCTTCGGCACGAGCAGCCAGGGCAGCCCCTCGCGCTTCCTCTCCGAGATCCCCCGCGAGGCTCTCGGCGGCGCGCCGGCCGTGGCGCGCGCGCAGGCCGCCGAGGGGCGGAGCCTCGACTACAGCTACGGCCAGGACGACGCGCCGCCCGGCCTCGAGGTGGGCCTGCGCGTGCGCCATCCGATCTTCGGCCCCGGCACCATCCTCGGCGTCTCCGGCTCGGGCGCGGGCCAGAAGCTGCGCGTGCGCTTCGAGCGCGCCGGCGTGAAGACCCTCGTTCTGCGCTTCGCGAACCTCGAGTTCGGCTGATCGGCGCCTGGGGCACGCCGGGTCCGCCAGGTGGTGCTCGACGTGCCTTGCGGACTCGACGAAGTCCTCGAGGCGCTGGTTCAGGATCCTCTGCGGGGTACGCCCCTGTCACGATCCCCAGCTACGGCGAGCGCCGCGCCCCGCACACTGCCAGCCCGAAAGGCGCGGGCGTAGCTCCAAACGATCGGCCGAGCGCAAGCAGCTCGGGCCCGCCGATCACGCCGTCGCCGTTGACGTCGATCCTCTCGTCGTGGCCGTGCGAACCGGAGCGAGACCCGAACCCGGCGATGACGAGGGCCAGGTCGGATCCGTCGACGACTCCGTCGTTCGTGTGGTCCAGATCGCAGGCGTTCCCGAGCCCGTCGGAGTCGCTGTCCCGCTGGTTCGGGTTCGGGCGGTCGCGGCAGTTATCCATCGGGTTCGGTACCCCATCGGAGTCCTCGTCGGGTCCTGCGAGATCGCAGCAGTCTCCGAAACCGTCGCCGTCGAGGTCGGCCTGGTCCGCGTTGGCGGCCTCGGGACAGTTGTCGAAGGGGTCGGGGAGCGCATCGCCGTCGCCGTCGGCGGCAGCGAGCGTCACCAGATTCGGCGCGCAGCGCTGGCCCGGCGCGCAGTCGGCGTCGGTGAGGCACGAGCCGTGTCGGCGCTCGCAGCTCCCGCCGGCGCCGCAGAGCTCCGGGGTCGGGCAGCTCGTGTCGTCGGTGCAGGCCGTGCCGGTGGCCTCCACGCAGCTGCCGGAACTCGTGACCACGTCGTGATCGGTAGGTGCGAGTAGGCGTTGGGAGTCCGCGCTGGCGTCCCGACAGACGGCGCGCGGGTCCGCGCACTCCGCCTGCCTCGCGCACGGGCCCTGGTCCTCGTGGCAGGTCCCGCTTCCTCCACCACCGGGGAACGGCTCGCAGAACTCGCCCTCCGCGCAGCCGCGACAGGCGCCCCCGTCGCATTCACAAGGTGTCCCGAGGTCGGCGATGCACCCCCCCGGCGGCAGGTAGCAGGTGCCCTCCCCGCATTCGGCATTCGTCGCGCAGGCGTCTCCCGTCGATGTACAGACACCGGCGCTCGCGCTCGCTAGCGGGTCGACGGAGCCGCCCGCGGCGATCGGTGCTGCGGTCACCGCGGCGGCGAGCAGCGAGGCAGCGGGGCTCGGCCCTGCCAGGAGGGCGGCCTCGCGCGCGTTGAAGACCTGCTTCACGAGGTCGCGGGAGTCGCCGTCGCCGTTGAGATCGCAGCCGCCATCGAGGGCCGGCTGGCAGCCCGCCCCGAGGACGACGCCGGATTGCTGGCCCTCGGCCGTGATGAAGACGACCGTGTCGCCATCGACGCGGTACGGGAAACGCGGGTCGCAGGCCTCGAGCGGACACGGGATCACCGCCTGCTGCGTGTTGAAGAGGCGCTCCGAGACGAGATCGAAGACCTGGAGCACGTCGTCCTCGCCGTCTCCGTCGGCGTTCAGGTCTGTGCCCTGCGCGGCCTCGCGCGTGTGGAACGCCACCAGCCGCTGGCCCAGAACGAGGTCCTCCGCGGACTGACCGATCTCGATCATCCGCCGCGCGTCGGCGCGATAGACCTGGACGAGGCGATCCCGCGCATCGCCGTCTTCGTTCCGGTCCACCGCCTCTCCGAGACAGCTTCCGCCGGTGGGGTCCGGCCGTCCGCACTCCGGGACCAGCAGCGCCACGTTGGAATCCAGCGCATCGATGGCCGTCGCTCGCGTGCCGAGCGCCCTCCAGCACGCCGCCCGTGTGGGCCAGTCGCAGATCTCGGCCGAGGCCTCGCCTCCGTCCGGGGCCAGAACCCGCGCCGCCACGAGGTCGGAAGTGAACGCGATCTCCAGCGCCTCCCCGCCGCCGAGATCCTCGGGGGGGCCACCGCCCACCGAGAGGTGCACCCGGCCGGCTTCGCCCTGCGTGGGCACGAGGAAGGCGGCCGAGCCCGCGGCCACCGCCACCTGCGTCGCCGGCAGCAGGGTCCTCCGCCGCGCTGGAGAGACCGTCGTGTCGAGGACCTCGAGCACGACGTCGTCCAGGGCGCCGTCCCCGGAGAGGTCTGCATCGAGGGCGTCGAGGTCCGGGCCGCGGACGAAGACGTCCTCTACACCGTTCGTATCTCCGTCGACGAGGTTGCTCGATTCGCTGCTGAACCCCACGAACCGACCGTCGCTCGAGACGGAGGGCAGCTCGGTCGTCCCATTTCCCTGCGACCCATCCAGCGCCACCCCCAGGCGCTCGGTCGCGCCGGTCCTGCGATCGTGGACGAAGACGTCGTACGCGTCGTCGCTCCGGGTGGGAGACTGTCCTCGCCTGACCAGGGACTCGAACGCGACGAACTGGCCGTCACCCGAGACGGAGGCCGAGCCGCTCTCGCCGCTCAAGGGAGTCCCGTCCGCGGCCACGCTCACCCGCGCCGTCTCGCGAGTCGTGCGATCGTGGACGAAGACGTCGTTCGTGTCGTCCGCCTCGCCTGCCACGAGGTTCGTTGCAAGCGAAGAGAACGCAACGATCCGACCGTCTCTCGAGAGCCAGGGGTTGCTCGAGGCGTTGTTCCCCTGCGTCGCGTCCGAGGCCACGCTCACCCGTGTCGTTTTACCAGCGATGCGATCGCGGAGGAAGACATCGGGCGCGCCGTTTGTGTCCCCCGACACGAGGTTGCTCGCGTCGGAGACGAACGCGACGGTTCGACCGTCGCCCGTGAGGGAGAGCTCGGGGATCGAAGATCCATCGAGGGCCTGCGTCCCGTCCGAGGCCACGCTCGCCCGCGTCGTCGCGCCTGTGATGCGATCGTGGACGAAGGTGTCTCCCCTGTTGTTCGAATCGCCTGGCACGAGGTTGCTCGCGTTCGAGTTGAACGCCACCGTGTTGCCGTCGCCGGAAACGGCACCATCGAGGGAAGATGAATCTCCCTGCGTCCCGTTTGAGTCCACGCTCACCCGTGCCGTCTCGCCGGTGATGCGATCGTGGACGAAGACGTCCGGTCCGTTGTTCGCATCGTCTGGTGCGAGGTTGGTTGCCCAGCCCTCGAACACGACGATTCGACCGTCGCCCGAGAGGCCGCGGACGATCGAGAAGGAGCCGGCCTCGCTCCCATCGGAGGTCACGCTGACCCGCTCCGTCTTTCTCTTCGCGCGATCGTGGACCAACACGTCGGTGTGGCCGTTCGCGTCGTCCGGCACCAGGTTGCTCGCGTCCGAGCCGAACGCCACGACCCGTCCGTCGGCCGACAGGAAGGGGAGGTCCGACTCGGCGAGCCCCTGAGCTCCGTCGGAGGCCACGCTCACCCGCTCGGTCGTCTGCCGGGCGTTGCGCCACTCGGGCGTGCGGAAGTAGATCCGGCCTTCCGAGATCGCGAGGCTTCGACCCGCGACGAGAGGCGCCGCGTCCACGGCGATGTCGAGACCGCAGGTCAGCTCTCCCTCGCCGCAAGGCCCGGCTGGAGCGGTGGAACCCAGGCGGAAGACGCGCAGGATGGGGTCGAAGACGCTGCCGTTCGCATTCGAATCGCAGACCGCCGGGTCGGCGCAATCGCCCTCGAGCGGCTCGAGCTCGAGGAAAGCCACGAGATCGCCTTCGACCGCGACGGCGGGAAAGCGGAAGCGGCCGTCGCGCACGCGCGTCACCGCGCGCCCTTCCGCGCCGCTCGAGATCACCTCGCTCGTGCCTATCCGGATCGACTCACCGGTCGCCCGGTGGCGTAGGCGCAGCACCGGGTCCGTTCCGTCCGAGTCGTCGTTGAGCCGCGTGCAGTCGGGGACGCCATCACCGGTGCAGTCGTCCTGCGGCTCGCCGATCGCCTCGTTGGCGACGAAGGCGAAGAGCTCCTGCGACTCGATCAGGCCATCGAGCGGCACGGGGCTCTGCGCGTCGAGGCGGAGTTCGTCCGCAGCGCGCGCGATCAGCACCGGACCGACTCCTCCCGCGAGCCGATCCGAGAAGTCGAAGAGCGTCGCGCAGCTGGCCCCCGGGCCGCAGTCGGTGTCCTCGGTGCAGACGCGACCCTCGTTGCCGCCTCCCACGCAGCCGCGTCGCTGCACCCGGATCACGCCCACCGGGGCATCGACCGAGCCGAAGAGCGAGAGCGTGTCGGTGGCCGTGGGGTCCGCGATCGGCGTGAAGATCGGCGGGAGCTTCTGGCCCCCGGGCGCCCAGGAGGAGAGGAAGGCCTCGCTGGGGATCGTCACCGGGGCCGGGGCCGTGCCGAAGGCCGGGAGCTTCGTGTTGCCCTGGATGAGCCGCGGCACGGGGATCCGGTCGGCCTGGATCAGGACGCCCCGGTATTCCATCGGGATCAGCGCATTGCCCGCCGCGTCGACCGCGAAGCGAGCCTCGGTCTGGAGCCCCGTGCACGGACTCCCAGGCGTCGCCGTCGTACACAACGCCTGGTAGTCGTTCGGGGGCGGGAGCGCCGTGAAACGGCCGAAGGTGGGATCGATATGATCGGGTGTCGTCTCGCAAGTGCCGTCGCGCGCATAGAGTTCGTCGATGCAGGCCACGAGCCCGGGCGTGTCGGCGCAGCGCGCCGAGGCTAGGCCCACCGGCAGCGGATCCGTCACGGGGGTCACCGCGATCGCCGCGGGGCCGGTGAGCGTGCGGTCGTCGTCCGGTGTCGCCACGAGCGCGTCGGTGTCGGGGAAGCGGAAGCGCAGCCGGAAGGGCAGGCAGGCACCGATCTCCCCGCACTGCACGGCATCCGCGCACGCCTGGCCCGCGCTCGGTCCGCCGATGCACTCGTTCTGGATCGAGAAGTCCGGGCTCCCGGGCGGCGCCAGGCAGGTTCCTCCCGGGCAGTCGGCGCCGCCAGTGCACAGCCCCCCGTCGTTCGACCCGCCCGAACAGAACCCCCGCGACGCGCAGGTGACCTGGACGCCGTTCGGAAGGGCCCCGGTCTGCGCAGCGAGGGTCTGACACCGATCCTGGGTCGCCGCCGTCCCGAGCACGACCGCGTTGCGCGCGCCCCCGCCCGGCGGCTCGAAGAGCACCGTCACGAAGTAGTCGTCCTCGGGGGCGAGACCGCCGGGAAGGTCTGCGAAGCCGTTCGAGTTGGGCTCGCAGACCGGGCGCAGGCGGACCAGGATCTGTTCTCCGTCGTCGTTCGGGATCGCGAAGGGACGGTTCAGGGAGCCCAGCGCGCCGCGGAACTCCCGGGTCACCCCCGGGATCACGTCGCACATGGACTGGGCCGCCGTCGGAGGAGACAGGCAGGCGAGGGCGGCGGCAACGCAGCCAGGGAGCCGAGATCGGAACGCGCCCATGCAACGCTCCCGGGTGATTCTTACCACAAACGGACTCTCGCATGGAAGAGTCGTCTCGACGATGCCGAACGGACCGCGCGCCGGGGTCAAGACCCCGGTGCTGGGTTTCGCGAACTTCGAGCTCGGCCGAGCGTCCCGCTCGGAGCAGTCCGGCCGGGGGAGCCGGCCGTCACGACAGGCTCGCGAGGTGGCGCTCGACATGCCTCGCGAACTCGACGAATCCAGGTGCTCGTTCAGGACCCGGTGCAGCCGGGTCACGTCCACGTCCAGGTATCCTTGCACGAGCACGTTGCGGAAGCCGGCCCCGTCTCGGCGTCGGTTTGGCCGGGGCTCACCGGCCGAACTCGCCCCGTTCGAGCCGTCCCGCGCGCGCGGCCCGGATCTTCGCGAGCTGCGGCACGTAGTCGCAGTAGCGCGAGAGAGCGCGACCCTCGCGCACGGTGGTGGCGCGCAGATCGCGCGCGAAGAGCCGCACGCCGTCGCGGAGCACCCGGTGGTAGAGGAGCGGCGGAGCCGCGTTCAGGACCACGACGTCCACGCGGCTCGTGCCGAGGGCGCGCATCAGGTCGGCGGCGATCGCGGCGTCGAGGCCGAGGCCGCTCGGATCCTCGGCGCCGGGCGCCAGGTACACCGCGACGTCCACGTCGCTGTGGGCCTGCGCCTCGCCGCGCGCGAGCGAGCCGAAGAGATACGCCTCGAGCACCTCGGGCCGGCGCTCGAGCGCCTCCCGGAGCGAATCGACCGTCTCACTCCCGCCGCGCGTCACGGTGAAGGAGGATGCGGAGCTGCCGCAGGCGTGTCAAACGCCTCGGAGCGGTCCTGTGGAGCTCGGCCGCTCGATCCCTGTACTGGCGAGCTAGGATCCCTCGTCATGCGAGTCGAGATTCGGCGGATCCTCGTTCCGGCATTCGTCGCATGGACGGCGGTGGGCGCGATCTCCATCTCGGGCGCCTCCGCCCAGCCCGCGCCGCCGCCGGATCAGCTCTGCCCGGCGATCGACGAGGGCTACCAGCTCTGCTCGGGAGATCTCGCGAGCGGGAATTGCGGACAGTTCGTGGCGGCGGCCGAGACGCTGGCGCAGCTCTACCAGATCCAGCTCGCGGAGGCGCCGGGCCGCGCGCAGATGCTGCTCTCGACCCACTGGTGGGGCTGCGGCTCGGCCTCGCTCGTCGACATGAAGGCGTTGCTCGCGAGGCTCGCGACGCCGCGAGCGCAGGTGCTGCTGCGCGCCGACCCGTTCCAGCGCCTGCCCGCGGCCGAGTGGCAGGCGGCTCCGCCCCGCGCGGACGCGCCGCCGGTGGCGCCCGACTGCGTGAGCCTCCCGACGCCCTCCGAGCAGGCCGGCTGCGCGGACCGCGACCTCGCCGCCGTGCGGGCCGGGTACCAGGGCGCGCTCGACGCCTGCCGGGCCGCGGTGGCGCCGGGGCTGCGCGACCAGCTCGCGGAGGCGGAGCAGACGTGGCAGACGGGCCTCGGGCCGGAGTGCGACGCCGCGGCCCTCGAGTACGCGGACCCGACCCTCCAGTCCTTCGCGCGTTCCCAGTGCCTGGCGAATGCCACGCGCGAGCGCATGCAGTCGATGCTCGCGGCGTACCCCGAGTGCCCGGCTCGATGAGCTTCGCTCGCCTTCGGCTCGCTGCGCGCCCGCTGCGCGGGCTTACGCGATGAGCTTCGCTCGCTAGTCCTTGATGCGCTCCGCGCGCTTGCCGAAGACCGGGGTCTCCTCCTCGATCGCCTGCTTGAAGGCAGGGCGCCCCCAGAGGCGGTCGAGGAAGGCGCGCAGGTGCGGCCAGCGCTTGCGCTCCGGCGCCACGCCGGCGTGGCGCAGGTTCACGAAGGGGCTCGCGACGGCGATGTCGGCGATCGTGAGCCGCTCCGCGACGAAGTACTCGCGGTCGCCGAGCTCGCGCTCGAGGTAGTCGAGGAGGGGCGGGAGCTCCTTCTCGACGACCTCGCGTGCGGCGGCCTCGGCCGCCTCGTCCGCGGGCTTGCCGGAGATCAGCGGCCGGAGGACGAGGGACAGGAAGATCTTCGGGCCCGTGACCGGCACGACGCCCCCGTCCATGAACTCCTCGAGCCAGAGCGCCCGCGCGAAGTCGAGGTCCTGCGCCGGGTAGAGCGGCGGGCTCGGGAAGCGGCGCTCCAGGTACTGGCAGATCACCGACGAGTCGTTGATCACGTGCTCGCCGTCCTTGAACGCCGGGATCCTCCCGAGCGGCGAGATCTCGCGCCATCCCTCCGGCGGCGCGAAGGGGTTCACCTGTTCGTGGCGGAAGGGCTGGCCCTTCTCGGTGAGGAAGACGCGGACCTTGCGGACGAAGGGGGAGACGGACCCCCCGAGCAGCACGAGCGACATGGGACGACCTCCGGTACGGGCGCGAGCCCCGATGCTAACCCAGCGCGCGAGAGCTCACAGCGGGTCGCCCTCGAGGGCCGGCGTCACCGCCGCGGGTCCCGGGCATCGAAGCTCCGGAGGCCGCGCCAAGACTTCGCCTGACCCGCGGCGCCGGGGCGCGCCGCCCACGCCCGCGGTGTCCTCGTCTTCGCGCGGGAGGGTCTCGCGGAGACCCGCTAAGCTGCGCGGTCATGGATCGCCCGGGCGCTCCGTCCGACGCCGCTTCGGACGGCTGGGTCGGGATCGAGGAAGGCCGCAAGCTCTCCGGCCTCCGCCTCGTGCTCCTGCGCGGCTTCCCGAGCCCCTGGTCGCTCGCGGCCCGCGCGATCTTCGAAATGAAGCGCATTCCCTTCGCGAAGGTCTGGCGCGCGCCCGGTGACGCCCCGGATGCGCTCCTCGCCTGGACCGGTCAGGCGAGCTACCCGGCCGCGATGCTCGGGGACGAGCGGCCGCGCACGGGCTGGGCCGAGATCCTGCTCCTCGCCGAGCATCTCGCTCCCGAGCCGCCGCTCCTCCCGAGCGACCCGGGCGAGCGCGCGATCGTCTTCGGGCTCGCCCACGAGATCTGCGGCGAGATGGGGCTCGCCTGGTGCCGCCGGCTCCTCGCGATCGAACGGCGCATGGAGCAGGCGCCCGACGATCCCGGGATCGCATCCTTCCTGCGCAGGTACGGCTCCGGCGAGGCGGGATTCGCGGGCGCGCGCTCGCGCGTGATCGAGGTCCTGCGCATGCTCGGCGATCGCCTCCAGGCGCAGCGCGATGCGGGCCGCGCCTTCCTCGTCGGCTCGTCGCTCTCCGCCGCCGACGTCTACTGGGCGACCTTCTCGTCCATGGTGGCGCTCCTCCCGCCCGAGAAGCTGCCGCTCCCCGAGCCGATCCGGGCCGCCTTCGCGACCGACGACGCGGAGATCGCCCGGGCGCTCACCCCGGCGCTTCTCCGCCACCGCGACTGGGTCTACGAGCGCTACCTGAAGCTCCCGGTCGAGGTGTAGAGCACGTGGTCGCCCGCAAGTTCTCCATCTCGGTTCCGGAGAGTGTCATGCGTCACGTCGATCGGGCCGCGCGCCGCCGCGGGATGACGCGCAGCGGCTTCGTCTCCCACGTTCTCGCGCGCGTGGCCGAGGCGCTAGCGGATGCCGAGATCTCCCGCAGGGTCGATACCCTCTTCGCGGACCCCGAGATCGCGCGGGAGCAGCGCCGGACCGCGCGGACCTTGCGCCGGCGCGCGCCCGCCGCCGGTATCGGATGGTGATCCAGCGGGGCGACGGGAGATCCATGCGGCTGCGCCAGGTCGCGCTCGTGGCGCGCGAGCTCGAGCCCGCCGTCGAATCGCTCTGCGACGTGCTCGGCGTCGAGGTGGCCTTCCACGACCCTGGGGTCGAGGTCTTCGGGCTCCGCAACGCCGTGATGCCCGTCGGCGACACCTTCCTCGAGGTGGTCTCCCCGGACCGCCCCGGAAGCACGGCGGGGCGCCTGCTCGAGCGCCGCGCCGGCGACGGCGGCTACATGGTGATCGTGCAGTCGCAGGCGCGCGACGCGGACCGCGCCCGGCTCGGCGCGCTCGGCGTGCGCATCGTCTGGGAGGCCGGGCTCGAGGACGCCGCCACGCTGCACCTCCACCCGCGCGACGTCGGCGGCGCGATCCTCTCGCTCGACTGGATGGATCCGCCGGAGTCCTGGCGCTGGGCGGGGCCGCGCTGGCGCGAGGCGATCCGCACCGACGCGACGACGGGGATCCTCGGCGTCGAGCTCCAGGCGAGCGACCCCGCGGCGATGGCGCGCCGCTGGAGCGAGGTGCTCGCGCAGCCGGCGACGCGCGAGGGTGGGGCCGAGGCGATCGCCCTGCCGGACGGTGGCGAGATCCGCTTCGTCCCCGACCGCGACGCCCGCGGCGAGGGCGTCTCGGGCCTCGTGGTTGCCGCCGCCGACCCCGAGGGCATCCGCCGCCGCGCGCGCGCCCGCGGAGCCCTCCGCGAGGACGGCGCGCTCACCCTCTGCGGCGTGCGCATCGCGCTGGTCGAGCCGTAGCGGGGACGGTCGCCGGTAGCGGGGGGGGAAGCGGGGACGGTCTTCAGATATTCGGGATATTCAGATTCTTCCCGCGGGGCCACGCGCCGTCAGGGCATTCTCGCGAGGACGTCCCCCAGGTCCGACGGCGTGAACGAAACCGCCGCGGCCCAGCGGCCGAAGCCGCCGTGGTCGTTCACGGCGGCGACCCAGTCGGCCAGGAACTCGCGCTTGGTGCGGTCGCGCGGCGTGTCCTGACCCTTCACCTCGAGCACGAGCCGCACGCCGTTCGCGAGGCGCACCAGGAAGTCCGGGCGGTACTTGTGCACGCCGCCCTCGAAGAGGTAGTGCACCTCGAAGCCCAGGTGGTCGTTCTTGGCCCAGGCGGCGACCTGCGGATGGTGGTCGAGGGCGAAGGCCTCGCTCGCCTCCCAGGCGCTGTCGAAGACGCAGAAGCTCAGGTGCGAACGGGCGCCCGGCGCGCAGGGCTTCGACGTGTACCAAGGGAGCATGTCGCCGGTCGAGCGCACGGGGCGCTCGCGGTCGAGCACGAGCTTGCGCTCGGTCGTGTTCTCGAGCCGGATCGCGCCCACGAGATGCTGCACGATCCGGCTCATGTTGAGCGTGAGCAGCACCCGGCGGCGGAGCGGATCGCGCGCGAAGACCTGCGGCAGGATCGCGATCCGGTCGGAGGCGAGGAATCGCTCGACGATCCGCACGAGCTGCCCGAGCAGCACCTCGCGGCTTCCGGGCCAGCCGGGCTTCATCTGGTCGAAGACCTCGGCGGCTGTCTTGAAGGCGATCGTCTGGATGCGGTTCCTGCGCCCGAGCTCCTCCAGGGTGATCTGGTCGATCCGTGAGGCGTCGGCCTTGCCGTCGACGGTGGGCGCCAGCTCGGCGAGCTGGATCGTCTCGTGCGCCGCGAGGTGCAGGGGCGGCACCCGCGCCAGGTCGAGCGCGAGCCGCGTCCCGTACGCCTGGTCGATCCGCACGACGTTCGGCCAGTCGATCTCGAAGGCCTTCTTCTCGAGGACGGGCTCGATCCGCGTGCGCGGCTTCGCCGGCGGAGGCGGCGTGCCCTCGCTCGCCTCGTGCGGGAGGAAGGTGAAGGGAACGCCGAAGATGTTCACGAACTCGGCCCGGTAGAAGCCCGTCTCGGGGTCGACGTCGTAGCTCGTGCGCCGGAGCCCGCGCCCCACGACCTGCTCGCACAGGAGCTGGCTCGTGAAGGCGCGCAGGCCCATGATGTGCGTCACCGTCTTCGCGTCCCAGCCCTCCGAGAGCATCCCGACGGAGATCACGTTCTGGACCCTCTCGCCCGGCTTCCCGGGCCGGCCCACGCTGTCGACCTGCCGGCGCAGCGCCTCGGCCTGCTCCTGCCGGGTGAGCTTGCGCGCGGGGGCGCTCCCTTCCTCCTCGTCGTCGTCGGGCTCGGCCGCTTCCGCGAGGCTCGCCGCCTCCTCCCGCTCCTCGGCCTGCTCGAGGACCTTCGAGTCGATGTGCAGCAGGCGCTCCGGCTCGCAGAGCTCCTCGATCAGGATGCGCTTGCGCTCGAAGGCATGCCGGATCCGCGCCGCGGTCTCGGTGCGGTTGCAGACCGTGATCATCACGGGAGGCGTCGGCGCTCCGGCCGCCTGCCAGTCCTTCCGGTGCTCGAGCCAGTCGCGGCCGAGCAGGGTGTAGGCGTTGGTCACGAGCTGCGGGAGCGGCTCGTGCGCCTCGGCCTTGCGGTTCAGGTCGTCCGCCACGTTCGGGTAGATGTGGAAGAGCTTCGAGCGGTAGGTCTTCGCGTCGGGCACGCCGTCGTCGCGGATCACCACGCGCGGCGTCTTCACGAGGCCCGACTCGATCGCGTCCGAGAGGCCGAAGTCCGAGGCGATCCAGCCGAAGAGCGCCTCCTCCTGGCTCTTCCTGCCCGAGGGGACGAAGGGCGTTGCCGAGAAGTCGTAGGCGGAGAGGACCCCGCGCGCGCGGTGGATGCGGTCGAGGCCGCCGACCCACTTCGTCGCCTCCTCGAGCTCCGCCTTCGAGACGCCCGGCGTCTTTTCGCCGGCCGGCACGCGCCAGGCGTGGTGCGCCTCGTCGTTCAGCACGAGGAGGTTGCGCGTGCCGGCGAGTTCGCCCAGCACCTCGCGCACGTAGGCCTCGTCGCTCTTCGCCCCGCGCTTGTCGACGGAGCGCCGCTTCGCGATGCGCTCCTCCGTCTCCCAGCCGAGGACGTGCCAGTTGCGTACCCGCACCTTCCCCTGCCGCAGCCGCTCGCGGAGAGCGGAGGGCACGACGTCGAAGGCGTCGTAGTAGTTCTCGGGGTGCGCGGGCTCCAGCACCTGGAGGCGGCTTCGCACCGTGAGGCCCGGCGCCACCACGAAGACGTGCTTCGCGAAGCGGCGGTCCTGCGGGTCGGCCACCTTGTTGAGCACGTGCCAGGCGATCGCCATCGCCATCACGACGGTCTTGCCCGTCCCCGTCGCGAGCTTGACGCACAGGCGCGCGAAGGGTCCCCCGTCGCCGGGGATCAGGGTCCCCTGCCGCTCCGCCGCGGGCGCCTCGGCGAGCCAGAGGAGCGTCTCGATCGCCTCGAGCTGGCAGAAGAAGAAGCGCTGGTTCTCGCCGCGCTCCGGGTCGCGCCAGTGGTCGAGCAGGCGCTTCGTCGTCCCGGTGACGCCCGGGTACCCCGCCCCGCGCCAGGCCGCGACCCGCTCGCGGATCCGGTTCACGAGCGGGAGCTCGACGAAGATGCCCGGGTCGTCGAAGGTCTCCTTGCCGGGCGTCGCCATCACGTAGCCGGCGGGCCTGCGCCCGGGGCGGAGCACGAAGCGCATGCGCTCGCGCTCGTAGGCCCAGTGCTGCTTCGGCTCCTCGAAGGGCGAGTTCACGATCAGGTGGTCGATGCCTCTGGGCACGCTGCCGCCTCAGCTCGCCCGGGCGCCGGAGCGGGTCACCGCCGGAGCCTCGGGTCGAGCTCGAAGCGCTCCGGCGCCCCGATCGCGATCTGCCGGAACTCGGGGTGATCGGGGTTGATCAAGAAGTGGCTCTCCACCGGGACCACCGAGCTCGGAACCTGGAGTACCGCCGTCCGCCGGCCCCGCGCCCAGCCGTCGCCGATCTCCTGGAGCGCGACCGGGGCAGGATACTCCCTCCAGCGCGGGGGAAGGTCGCGCGCGGCGACCGTCTCGACCAGCGCTGCATCGAAGCGCGCCGGCACGAGCGCATAGGCCGCGAGGAGTCGGCTCGCCTGGAGGTGGACGAGGAGCTCGAGCGCCGCCAGGGAGGCGCTCTCCGCGGTGTAGACGAGGCGCACCCCGGGGCTGTTCCAGCGCCCGCCGTGGCGCCGCGCGCCCTCGCCGTCGAAGGCCGACCGGGCGCGCGTCGCCTTGACGATGCGCCAGGCCGTGGGCATCAGGGAAAGACGCCGTGCTCGAGCCTTCCGGCGAGGTCTTCCACTTCGCGGGCGCCCACTTCAGTGGCCGCCACCTCGCGCGGCGTCCGCCCGCCGAGCGCGGGCGCAGGCGCCGAGAGCCAGGCTCGCGCCGCCTCGGCCTCGCCTTCGAAGAGCTCGAGCGCCTTGCCGAAGACGCGCGCTGCGCGCAGCAGGCGGTCGGACTCCTCGGGGGTGAGCCGACCCTCCTCGCGCCGGCGCGCGAGCGTGCGCGGCGTGATCTGCACCAGCGCGCCCAGCTCCTGGAGCGAGAGCCCGGCGTTGCGCCGGAAGCGCTCGACCGCCCGGTACGCGAACCCCGCCTCGACGCGCTTCAGGAGCGCGAGCGTGCCCTGCGCCTCGAGCCCGAGCAGCGTCGCGTAGGCGTGCGTGCCGCCGCGCCTCTCGCGCAGCAGGTCGCGGTAGCTGGCGACGTCGGGCGCTTCGGCCGCGATGGAGGCGCCGTGCACCTTGGCCATCACGATCTCCTGACAAATGGCAGAGTAGAATATGCCATCTGGCAGGATCGGCGTCAATCGGAGGACCTGGGCGAGCTACCCTGTGCTCGGCAGGAGCCACCGTGGCCGATTCGCTGGCGTCCTTGAAGGCGGAGCTCGAGCGCTTCGGGGAGTCCAACGACGCGGCCAGCAGCGATCGGCCCCGCCGCATGCTGAACATCACGCGCGACACGGGCGAGTTCCTCTCGGTGCTGGTCCGCGCGACCCTCGCGCGGCGCGTGCTGGAGATCGGCACCTCCAACGGCTATTCCACGCTCTGGCTCGCCGAGGCGGCGAGGGCGATCGGTGGCTCCGTCACCACGGTCGAGCTCGCGGAGTGGAAGGTCGGCCTCGCCTCCGCGAACTTCGCGCGCTCCGGGCTCGGCTCGTGCATCGCGCTGCTTCACGAGGATGCAGGGCGTGTCATGGCCCGGTCGGAGCCGGGCGCGTTCGATCTCGTGTTCCTGGATTCGGAGCGCTCCGAGTACGTCGGCTGGTGGCCCGAGCTGCGCCGGGTGCTCCGGCCGTCGGGAGTGCTGGTCGTCGACAACGCGACCTCCCACCCCGAGGAGCTGGCGGCGTTCGTCGCGCTGGTGAAGGCCGATCCCCGCTTCACCTCGGCGCTCGTGCCCGTCGGCAAGGGAGAGTTCGTCGCGGTGAAGGGGCTCTCGTGAGTGCGAGCCTGCCAGCGGCCGCCGCGCAGGCACCGGCGGCTTTTCGCTCGCGCCTTACTCCGCCCTCCCCGCGCCGCTGCGGAGCAGGGCGTCGATCTCCCTGCCCGGGATCACACCCGTCGCCCACTCGAGCGACCCGTCCGCGAGCTCCCGGGCGGCGCGGATCAGGGCCGAAGAGGCCGCGCTCGCGAGCGCGCCGCCGACGCTGATGCGCTTCACGCCGAGCTCGGCGAGGCCGGCGACGGTGAGCAGGCGGTCGCGCGGTCCGATTAGCACGTGGACCGGGCGGTCCACGGAGGCGACGACCGAGCGGATCGCGTCGGCGGTCGGCAGGCCGGTGGCGAGGAGCACGTCGGCGCCGGCCTCCTGGTACGCCTGGAGGCGGCGGATCGCGTCGGCGAGGTCCGACCGGCCGTGGAGGTAGACGTCCGTCCGCCCCGTGAGCAGGAACCGGAACGGGAGCCGGCACGCGGCCTCCGCGGCGGCGCGGATGCGCTCGGCGGCGCGCGCGACCTCGAAGATCGGATCGCCCGCGTCCCCCGTCGCGTCCTCGATCGAGCCTCCGACGAGCCCCGACGCCGCGCCGAGGCGGATGGTCTCGGCGACTGTCTCGGGGTCGCGCCCGAATCCGTTCTCCAGATCGCCGCTGATCGGCAGGTCCACGGCCGCGGCCAGCGCGCGGACGTGGGCCAGCACGTTGTCGCGGCCGGCCCTGTGATCCGTCACGCCGATCGAGCGGGCGTAGCCGGAGCTCGTGGTGGTGAGAGCCTCGAAGCCGAGGCCCGCGAGGATGCGGGCCGAGCCCGGATCCCATGGATTCGGCGCGACGAAGGCGCCGGGCGCGGCGTGGAGCGCGGCGAAGGCGGCGGCTCTCTCGATCTGGGTCTTCATCGGGCGCCTCCTCATTCGAGGATTCCGAGGGAATCGCGCGGGTCGTCCTGACGCCGACGCCGTGGGGCGGCCTGGGGCTCGATGACCTCCGCTTCGGGACGCCGGTTCCGGAACGGTCGAGTGCCGTGCTGATTGCGATCGGCCTCGCGATGCTCGCCATCCATCCGGCGCGGTCCCGGTGATCCGGGAGTCGGGCCACTCAGCGACCCTACGAAGACTTCAACCATTCCTCGATCAGCGTCGGGCTCTTCGAGAGCGCAACGCGGGACGAATCCGAAATCGACGGTACAGAAGACCAGGGCCTCGAAGAGGGGCCAGTAATCCGGATCGAAGGGGCAGTTGATGAAGACGGAGTCCGCGAAGCGGGGGGTCCGCTTCGCCACTCCTGGCTAGCGCGCCGCCTTGCGGGCGGCCCTTCGCGCAGGTCGCCGCTTGGAGGCGCTGCCGAGACCCGGGGACACGACGTGGAAGGCGATGGCGCCCCGACCGGATGCGGTGGTGCTGTTCCTGATCCTCTTGCCCGGGATCTGCCGGATGGCGCCGGAATCGAGCTCGGCGAGCAACCGCTTCGCGACGACGCGCGCCTTCTTGCGGGAGACTCGACCGGTGCGATGGAGGCTCTTCACGCTTCGCTTCGCCATGTCCGTAGGATGGGCGATCCGACGGTGGCCTGCCATCCGCTCGCGCGGGTCGATCGGCTCGCTCGTCATTCGATCTCGAGGATGCGGAGCGATTCGATGCCGCGGTCGTCGACGACCTTGATGGCGACCTTCTGGCCGGGCTTGCCCTCGAAGGGGAGCGAGACGGTGCCGCGGTAGGCGTTGATGCGCTCCTCGTCGATCTCGGCGCGCAGGCTGCGGGCGAGGCGGGCCCAGCCCTCTCCTTCGCCGGCCATCGGGAAGAAGACCTGGCGCGGGAAGAGGCTCCGCTCGTCGTAGTCGGGGTCGAGCATCCAGAGGGCGATGCGCTCGGCGCTGCCCGAGTCGATCTCGCCGGTCTTCGTGTTGTAGTAGTCGAAGCCGCGCACCAGGACCTCGTAGCGCTCCCTCTCGATTTGGCGCAGCTCCACGTCCGGTTGTCCCACGAGCCAGAAGGACTCGTTGCTGGCGCGCTTCTTCTTCAGGTCCCCCGTCAGGAGGTCCGGGTTCATCTGCACCTTGAGGAGCGTCATGCCGGCCCGGGCGGGCGTGAGCTCGTCGATGTCCTTCGCGGCCTCCGGGTCGAAGTGGAAGGCGGCGAAGACGAGGAGCGCGGGCTTCGGCTGGAGCGACCCGGCCTCCTGCCAGGCGCGCTCTACCTGCTTCTGCTCGAGCGGCGCGTGCTCGGGCCCGAAGGAGACGACGGCGCGCTGCGCCGCGGAGGCCGCGCCGGGCTCGGAGACGCGGTCGGCGCCGGCTTCGTTGGGCCGGGTCTCCGCCTCGGCGTGGAGCCAGCGCGTCCCGGCCAGGGGCTCGACGCGCGAGAAGAGGATGCGCTGCCCGGCCTTCCCGCGGACCCCCGTCTTCTGGAGCTCCTCGCGCCACTCCGCGTGGCGCAGCGTCTCGCCCGAGCGCGCGGCGGAGGCGTCGGCCTCCTGCTTCGCACCCGCCTCGGCGCCCGCGTCGAGGGGCTTCACCACGGGCGCGGGCACGGCCTCCACGGTGAAGGGTCCCGTCACGCGTGCGCGGCTCCGGTCGACCCGCGGCTGGTCGTAGAGCGTCTCCTGGTCCGCGTACTTCGCGATCGCGCGATCGATCGCCTCGCGCGTCATCCCCTCCTCGATCTCGGGGTTGTTGGCGATGCTCTTCAGCGTCACGTGGGGCACCGTCTTGTAGACGAAGCCCGATCCCACCCCCTCGTTCGCATGCGCGAGCTCGTAGTAGTCGTAGGCCGCCGTCATGAGCCGCTGGCGCGCCAGCGCGATCGCAACGCGCGAGGTGTCGCAGCTGATCCAGCGCCGGCCCCACTGCTCGGCGACGTACGTGGTCGTGCCCGAGCCGCAGGTCGGATCGAAGACGAGGTCGCCGGGGTCGGTGGTCATGAGGAGGCAGCGCTGAACCACTTTGGTGACGGTCTGGACAACATAGACATTCGGCTCAAGGAAGCTTCCAGAGCCAGTGTCAGTCCAGACATTGGTGAGAGGTAGTACCGGAAAGTCGTCGAAGTAGCGGACGTAGCGCAACGAGTTCGTCGTCGGATGTAGCCGCCCGGCGCATCGAAGCCTGTCGAGACCTTCCGGATTGGTCGTCTTCCATCGTTGGTTATAGGTGACGCCGTCGAACTTGTACTCGGACCGAGGGTTGGCGGACTCGAGCGACGTCGGCTGGAAGATCCTTGTACCTGTGGCAAGCACTGCCGGGTCCCCTCGCTCGTCCGCGGTCATCGCGCGCCTGTGTCGGTCGATCTCGACGTAGCGATATCCGGTTTCGCCTCCCGCCTCCTTCTCAAGGTACAGCTGGTGATACTTCGCGTGCTTCAGATCCTTCACGTACCAAAGCAAGAAATCCGACGTGCCCGGTACGAGAGTCTGTGCCAGACCACCAGTCTTCTGAACTACCAGTACCTTCGCGAAGTTCGGTTGACCAAACACCTCATCCATCAGCTCCCGCACGTGATGCACGTTCTCATCGCTGATCTGCACGAATACTGACCCGCTCTCGTGCAGCAGCTCGCGCGCGAGGAGCAAGCGGTCGCGCAGATAGGTCAGATAGGAGTGGATCCCGAGCTCCCAGGTGTCGCGGAAGGCCCGGATCATCTCGGGCTCCTGGGTGAGGTCCTCGTCCTTGCCGTCCTTGACGTCGCGCTTGTTGACGAAGGGCTGGAAGTTCGACCCGTAGCGGATGCCGTAGGGCGGGTCGATGTAGACCATCTGCACCTTGCCGGCCATGCCCTCCTTCTCGAGGAGCGAGTTCATCACCAGGAGCGAGTCGCCCGCGACGAGGCGGTTGCTCCAGCCGTGCGCGTGCTTGTAGAAGTCGAGCGCCTCGCGGAGCGGCGGGTTCTCGGCCGGCGTCGCGAAGAGCGGCATCTGCTCCTCGGTCGAGGCCGGGGCGGCCGCCCGCTTGCGCACGGCGCCGAGGATCGTCTTCGGGTCGATCCGCTCGTGCACGTGCAGCGAGACCGTCGGCACCTCGAAGCTCGTGTGCTCGGCCTTCCCCGCCCACTGGAGCTGCGGGTCGAGGTGCGGGTCGTAGGCCCAGGTCCGTTTGCCCGAGTCCGGGTCGTTCTCGGACTTCACGAGCCCCACCGGCGGGTTGTTGACCCGCCGCTTGCCCCGGTGCTCGTACTGCTCGATCGCCCGCCCGCGGCCGCGCGCGGTGCCCGCGTCGTCCCCTCCCGCGCTGCGCTTCGAGCCCGCCTTCCGCCCCGAGCCCTTCTTCCGGGCCGCCATCCCGCCGCCTCCTCGCCCCGATCGGGGCGTGCGCGCGCCCCTCGCCGAGCCGCGCCCGCGGGCATTCTACACGGGCCCGGACCGGGTTCCTGGCTGTGACCGGATCTGACACAGCGCTCTGCGACACTCGTTTCGCTCACCCCACGGCTTCCGGGAGAACCCGGATGCGAGCACGTCCCCTCCCGCGGCGCGCGGCCGCCTCACCCTGGCGCGGCCTGCGCCGCGCCTCGCCGGCCGCGCTCGTCTTCCTGCGCGGGCGCGATGCGGACGCGCGGCTACGCGAGCTCGCCGCGGTGCAGAGCGCCGCGCGCCCGCTCCTCGGCGCGCTCGCGCTCGAGCTGGTGGGCAGGCGCCTCTACGAGGCGCTCGGCTACCGCTCGCTCGGAGACTTCGCGCGCGAGCGCCTCGGCGTGGGGGCGCGCGTCGTGCGCGAGTGGGCGCGGGTATGGCGCGGGCTCGCGGAGCTGCCGGAGCTTCGCGCGGCGGTGCTCGCGGGCGAGGTCTCCTGGACGGTGGCACGCGTCGTGGTCGGCCTCGCGACGCGGGAGACGGAAGCCGCCTGCCTCGAGACGGTGCGGGGGCGGACCCTGCGCGCCGCCCTGGCCATCGCTGCCGCGGTCCGCGAGGTGGGTGTGCCGGGGGCGGGGGAGGGCGCGGATCTGGACGGCGAGGAGGCGGAACGAGTCGCCGTACGGCTTCGCTGCACGCCGCGCGAGGGGGGCTACTGGTATGCCGCCGTCGAGCTCGCGCGGCGCATGGCGGGCGAAGAGATCCCCGTCTGGCAGTGCGCGGAGCAGATCGCGGCCGAGGCGGCGAGCGCGATCGGCGGGCCGGATGTGCAGGCCGACGCGGCGGGCGCCGGGCGAGCGTCCTGCGCGGGCCAGCGCAGCGCGCAGCGAGCCGCAGGCGAGCGGAGCCAGATCGCGGGGTCGGGAGCCGAGCTCGCGTCGCTTCCGCCTCCGATCCTTCCCCGAACGCTTCCGAGCGCTGCGCCCGGCCGCGATCCCGCGCCCGAGCACGGCCTGCGCGCGCGGGCCTTCCCCGGCCTCGCGTGGGAGTCCCTCGCCGCCCTGCTGCCGGCGGAGCTCGCGGCCCTGGCCTCGGAGCTCCCGGCGTGCGGCGCGCGCGAGGTCGAGCGACGCCTCGTCGCGGCCATTGCGTTCCTCCAGTCGATCGACTTCGAGGTGGGCCGCATCCTCCGCCAGGTCGCGGACCGCGAGCTCTCCGCGGAGCTCGGCTTCGAGTCCTTCGAGCGCTATGTCCGCGAGCGCCTCGACCTGGCGCCCCGCACGGCCCGCCGGCTCGTGGCCCTCGCGCGCAGCGAGCACCGCGCGCCGGCCGTGGCCACTGCGTTCCGCGAAGGCCGTATCCAGGCCTTCCAGGCAGAGGCGATCGCGCGCGTGGCGGACCGCGCGAGCGCGCGCGCCTGGGTGGAGCGGGCGCGCGCCGTCTCGTACCGCCGGCTCCTCGACGAGGTGGACGCGGTCCCGAGGCGCGCGATCGTCTTCCACGCCCCGCCCGGTGTCGCGCAGCTATTCCTCGGGATGCTCGCGCGCGTGGGCTCGCTGGAGCGCCTCCTCGCCCACGCCATCGCGACCTGGGCGCAGCAAGGCGAGCGGTTCCGCGATTATGCGGACTTCGAGCGCGACGGATTCTGCTGCACCGTCCCGGGCTGCACCCGTCGGCGCAACCTGCACAGCCATCACCTGGAGTACCTCTCCGCGGGAGGGCCGGACGAGCCCGAGAACCGCGCGACGCTCTGCGCGGAGCACCACCTTCGGGGGGTCCACGGCGGCACGCTCCGCATCCGCGGCCGCGCGCCCGACGGCCTCGTCTTCGAGCTCGGCATCGGCACCGGCGAGCCCGAGCGCTTCCGCTCGGGCGACCTGCGGATCGCCGCGGCCGAGCCACGAGGGACGCCGCATGCTGCAGGCCGGAAGCCGGAATCCGGAAGGCTCAGGTCTGCGTCCGCGCGGCGGCGCGGGCGAGCCGCGCGTCGAGCGTGACCAGCTCGGCGCCGTGCGCAGCGGCCAGCCAGAGGTAGGCGGCGTCATACGCGGTGAGGCCCGTCTCGAGGGCGAGCTCGATCACGCCGCGGTGGTCGACTTCGACGAGCGCGATGCCGAGCTCGTCCGCCAGCGCGCGCGCGGCGAGCAGCCGGAGGCGATCGCGTGGATTCGCCCGGATCTTCCTCGCGCACACGCTGTCGAGCTCGTGCGGAAGGAGTGCCGGGGCGATCAGGGTGGCGTCCGCCAGGCTCGCCGCGACGCCGGCCGCGCCCGCCTCGGCGTGGATCAGCGCGGCGAGCGCGGACGCGTCAACGACGCGCGCGGGCATCGCGGTCGCGCCGGACGGCCGCGACGGAGCGCGGGCCCGGGCGGAGGCGAAGCGCGCGAGCGCGCTGGAGGACCTGCTCGGGCGTGAGCCGCGCCTCGGTCGCCGCCGCTTCGTGGAGCAGCGCCATGAGCTCCCCCTGGAGCGAGCGGTGATGGCTCGCCGCCCGGCGCCGCAGCGCCTCGGCGACCCGGTCCGGGACCTTGCGGATCGAGAGCGTGACCGGCATCGGACCTCCGAAGCGCGCCGAGATGGCGCTGGATTGCTGATATTTTGCCAGCATATCGTAGCCGCCGCCAGAGCGGAGCCGGAGCCGAGCGCGCGTGACCCGCAGGCGGCGCAACCGCAAGCGAAACGCGCCGCGAGCCGCCGGCGAGCGGAGTTCCATCGCAAGCGAAGCGCGCAGCGAGCTGCAGGCGAGCGGAGTCGATCGGCAAGCGAAGCGCGCAGCGAGCCGTAGGCGAGCGGAGTCGATCGAGCTAGCATCCGCCCGCCGTGCACATCGACTACACCGACGAGCAGAAGGCACTGCGGCGCGAGCTCCGCGTCTACTTCGAGGAGCTCGTCCCCCCCGAGCGCCGCGGCGAGCTGCGCGGCATGGAGGGCGGTCCGCGGGTCAAGGAGCTGATCCAGAAGATGGGCCGCGACGGCTGGCTCGGCGTCGGCTGGCCGAAGCAGTACGGGGGGCGCGGGCTCGGGGCCGTCGAGCAGTCGATCTGGTTCGACGAGGTGCGCCGCGCGCAGGCGCCGATGCCCTTCGTGACCCTCAATACCGTGGGCCCGGCGATCATGGCGATGGGGACGGAGGAGCAGAAGCGCGCCTTCCTGCCCGGCATCCTCGCGGGCGAGATCCACTTCGCGATCGGCTACAGCGAGCCCGAGGCCGGCACCGACCTCGCGGCGCTGAAGACCACCGCCGTGCGCGATGGCGAACATTACGTCGTGAACGGCACCAAGATCTTCACCAGCGGCGCCGACGAGGCCGACTACATCTGGCTCGCGGCGCGCACCGACCCGGACGCGGCGCGCCACAAGGGGATCTCGATCCTGATCGTCGATACCCGGCTCCCGGGCTTCTCGTCCGCGCCGATCCACACCGTGAACGGCGGCCACACCTGCATGTCCTACTACGAGCAGGTCCGCGTGCCCTTGAACATGCTCGTCGGCAAGGAGAACGGGGGCTGGCGGCTCATCACGCTCCAGCTCAACCACGAGCGGATCGGCCTCGCGGCGTTCGGGAACTCCGCCTTCCGGGCCTTCGAGGACGTGGTCGCGTGGGTGCGGGCCACGCCCGCCGAGGACGGGCGCCCGGTCGCCGAGAAGCCCTGGGTGCAGTCGGCGCTCGGCGAGGCCTTCGCGCGCCTCGAGGCGATGAAGGTCCTGAACTGGCGCATGACCTGGGAGATCGGCCGCGGCGAGCCGTCGCCGGCCGGCTCCTCGGCCGCCAAGATCCACGGCACCGAGGCGGTGATCGAGATCTATCGGCTCCTCTTCGAGGTGCTCGGCGCCGCCGGCGCGCTCCAGCACGGCTCGCCCGGGGCGGTGCTGCGCGGCCAGCTCGAGGCGGAGTGCCGCACGTCGCTCATCAACACCTTCGGCGGCGGAGTGAACGAGATCCAGCGCGAGATCGTGGCGCAGCTCGAGTTCGGCATGCCGCGCTCGCCGCGCTGAGGCAGCGACGATGGACTTCTCGCTGACCGACGAACAGGAGGCGTTGCGCGAGCTCGCGCGCAAGATCTTCTCCGACCGCACGAGCCACGAGCGCATGAAGGCGCTCGAGGCGAGCGGCGAGTGGTACGACGCCGAGCTCTGGAAGGAGCTCTGCCGCGCGAACCTGCCGGCGATCGCGCTCCCCGAGGAGCTCGGCGGCGCGGGCCTCGGCCCGCTCGAGGTCGCGCTCGTGCTCGAGGAGCTCGGGCGCCACCTGGCCCCCGCGCCGCTCCTGCCGACGATCGTGCTCGGCGCCATGCCGATCGCCGCCTTCGGGACGCCGGCGCAGCGCGAGAGGTGGCTCGCCCCCGTGGCGGGGAGCGATGCCGTCCTCACCGCCGCGCTCGAGGAGCCGGCGGGCTTCGACCCCGCGCTCCCGCGTACCACCGCCCGGCGCGACGGCGCGGGCTTTCGCCTCGACGGCGAGAAGACCTGCGTGCCGGCCGCACAGCTCGCGAGCGCCATCCTCGTGCCCGCGCGCACGGGCGAAGGCGAGGTCAGCGTCTTCCTGGTCGAGCCGGGCGCCGCCGGGGTCGCGCTCGAGCGCCAGGTCTCGACGCACCGCGAGCCGCTCTCACGCCTGCAGCTCGCGGGCGTGCGCGTCGGTGCCGACGCGGTGCTAGGCCCCCCCGGGCGCGGCGGCGAGATCGTCGAGTGGATCCGCGAGCGCGCGCTGGTCGGTCTCTCCGCGATCGCGCTCGGCGTGGCCGAGGCGGCGATGCGCAAGACCGCCGACTACGTGACCCAGCGCAAGCAGTTCGGGCGGCCGATCGGGAGCTTCCAGAGCGCGCAGCACCGGATCGCCGACGCCTACATCGACGTCGAGTGCATGCGCTCGGTGGTGCAGCAGGCCGCCTGGCGGCTCGCGGCGGGCCTCCCGGCCGGGCTGCACGTGCGCGCCGCGAAGTGGTGGGCCTGCCTGGCCGGCGACCGCGTCACCCACACCGCCCAGCACCTGCACGGCGGGACGGGCGCCGACGTCGACTACCCGATCCACCGCCACTTCCTCTGGTCGCAGCACCTCCTGATCACGCTCGGCGGACCCCGGCAGCAGCTCGCGGATCTCGGCCGCCTCGTCGTCGGCGAGTACCGGCCGGAGGCGTAGTCGCTCGACTACCCATCGAGGCGCTGGAGCAGCCGCCGGACGCGACGCTCATCCACCACGCGCGCGCGCCTCGAAGAAGAGGCGGTCGAGCCCGCGCTGACGATCCTCCTCGTCGAGATAGATGATCCGTGTCTGGGCCTGCCAGCGCACGCGCGCCGGCGGATCGTCGTCGAAGAGGAGCTCGCCCTGGAGCGCGACGCGTCCGGCCAACTCGAGCGGCGCATCGTTCAGGATCAGGAGGTCGATGCCGTGGGGCAGGTCGATCTCCCAAGCCGCGGGCGGGTCCGCCTCCCACCAGGCAGCGACGTCCTGGTCGGAGCCCGCTCGAGGCGTTCCCCCCGCGCGGCTTCCGTGAAGGAGCGCGAAGCGTGCGCCCGCGGCGCGCAGCCGGGCGATCACGACGTCTCGAGGCGACTCGTCCACGTTTTCGGCCCTCGCTGGCGGCGGGATCCACGATAGCGCGCTGCGTGCAGCGTCGCGGCCTTCGTCCCAACTGCGGATGCGGGAGGCTGGGCTCGCGAGCCGCTCGGGCAGCGCCTCCGGCGAATGAGGGCTCCTCGCGCCTCGCTGAAACATGGCCACGGTTCTCTATGATGTGGCCACATCCAGGAGGGAGCGCGGTCGTGGCGAAGGCGAGCATCGGCGTGCGAGAGCTGAAGGACAACCTGAGCGCGACGCTCGCGCGCGTGCGGCGGGGCGCGATGGTGACGGTCACGGATCGCAACCGACCGGTGGCGATCATCGTCCCCGTCCGCAGCGCCGGGGAGGAGGAGCTCGTTCGCACGCTGGTGAAGAGCGGGCGCCTCGCGTGGTCGGGCGGCAAGCCGGCGGGCCTCGCGAAGGCGCCGCGCGTCTGCGGTCCCTCGGTGTCCGACGCCGTCGTGGAGGATCGGCGCTGATCCTCTATCTCGACACGAGCGCGCTGGTGAAGCTCTACGTGCGGGAAGCCGGGACCACCGAGACGAGAGCCCCGTCGGCGACGCCACCCTGGTGGCGACCTCCCGCATCGCGCACCCGGAGGCGCGAGCCGCGCTCGCGCCTCGCGAGAGGTCCCGGCATCGAAGCCGCTCCCTCAAACGTCGCGCTCGTAGCGCCAGCCGGCGTCGAGCATCCAGAGGCGGTGGCGCGGGCCCGGGCGGGCCGCGTCGCCCGCCTCGTAGCCGGCGTCGCCGTGCCAGAGCGCCACCATGCCCCCCTCGGCCTTCGCGATGCGCGTCGTGAAGCGCTCGGGCGAGCGCGCCCCCGCGGCCGCGAGCGCGGGGCCGACGGCGCCGGAGCGCGCGAGCAGGGCGAGCGTCACGAAGGTGGGCGGCGCCAGCTCGATCTCCTGCGCCTCGCGCCGGCGCAGCGCCTCCCCGGGGCGCATCCAGGCGTGCTCGTGGATCTCCCCCCGATCGATAGTGACGCGGCCGGCCGGCGCGGGCGCGAGGAAGAACCAGGTGTGGAAGCGCACGGGAGCGATCGCCGGCGGCGTCCAGTGCGAGAAGGGCACGAGGCTCGACGGCTCGACCGCGAGGCCGGCTTCCTCGGCCGCCTCTCGCACGGCGGCGCGCCGCGCCGCTCCGAGCTCGTCGGCGGGGTCGAGCCCGGCCCGGTCGGGCTCGTCGACCTTGCCGCCCGGGAAGACCCACATGCCGCCGAAGGCGACCTTCGAGTTGCGGCGCAGCATCAGCGTCTCGAGGCCTCCCGGCGCGTCGCGCACCAGGATCACCGTCGCGGCGGGGCGGGCCGGCTTGTCCATCGACCGGACGGTATCACGCGAGGCGACCGACCTGCCGGGCCGTCAGGTGCCCGGCGCGGTGCATCCAGCGCAGCGTGTCGCGGTAGGACTCCTCGGGCGGCCGGAAGGCGATCCCGAGCTCGCGGGTGGTGCGCGAGGCGTCGGCCCCCGGCCAGCGCGTGGCGAACTCCATGCTGTCGCGGGTGAGCGGGAAGTTGAACTCGTGGACGCGCTTCACGAGGTCGCCGAGCGTCCCCGCCGCGCGCATCACGGCGCCCGGCACGCGGATGCGACGGACGCGGCCGCCGGTGATCGCGTCGAGGGTCTCGTAGACCTCCGCCCAGGGCAGCAGCGGGCCCGCCGCCGGGTAGCGCCGTGGGGGCCCTGGTCCCGCCGGCAGCTCCAGGAGCTTCGCGTGCAGGGCGGCGACGTCGCGCACGTCGACGACCTGGAACCCGCCCGAGGTGACGACGCCCGTGTCGCGGAAGAACGAGTACACGGCGTGGTTCGCGCCGGAGAGCTCCGGATCGTCGGGGCCGATGATGCCGGCGGGGTACGAAATGCGGATCGGCGCGCCCTCGTCCTGGAGGCCGCGCACGTAGGCCTCGGCCTTCGCCTTCGAGCGCGCGTAGGCGGTGGTGCCCGCCGCGACCGGGAGCTCGGGCGTCACCGGCGGGCCGCCCGGGACGAAGAAGATCGAGAGGCTCGAGACGTGGACGACGCTCGGGATCCCGCGCCGGACCGCGCCGCCCACCACGTGGCGCACCCCGCGCGCGTTCGTCTCGAGCACGCGCCGGGCCGCGGAGGCGCGCAGATCGACGAGCGCGGCCGCGTGGACCACGCCGTCGCAGCCGGCCAGCGCCGCGCCGACCGCGCTCTCGTCGGTCATGTCGCCGACCGCGACGTCGCGGATCTCGAGCTGCTGCGGCTCGAAGACGCGGCGCACCTTGGCCGGGTCGCGCACCAGCAGGCGCACGTCGTGGCCGGCCGCCCGCAGGGCGCGGACGCTGTGCGAGCCGACGAACCCGGTGCCGCCGGTGACGAGGACCTTCATGCGCGGGCGATCCCCTCGGAGATCAGGCGAGGTCGTTGCGGAAGCGGACCGGGGAGGGGCTCGCGTCGTACTGGTCCATGGGAGGCTCCCTACTCCGGCGCGCCCGGCAGGGGCACCGCCAGGAACTCGCGCAGCAGGGCCGCGAGCGCGAGCGGGCGATCGCCCTGCACGCTGTGCCCGGCGCCCTCGATGGATGCCATGCGCAGGCGCGGCTGGCGACGGCGGAACTCGGCCGCGTCCTCGTCGGCCACCACGCGCGAGAGCCGGCCGCGCACGAGCAGCACGGGCGCGCGCACGGCGGAGACCTCGGTCCAGAGCGACGTGAAGTCCACCACCCCACCCGGGGCGCGCCAGCTCCGCAGCGGGTCGTAGCGCCAGCAGAAGCGCCCGTCCGGGAGCTCGCGGGCGTTGTGCAGCACGCCGCGGCGCAGCGAGGCGAGCGAGCGGGTCGGGTTGAAGCGCACGGTCCGTTCGAGGATCGCGTCGAAGCTCTCGAAGGTCTCGGGACCGGAGACGAAGGCGACGATCGGCTCGGCCTTGGCGTGGTCCGTGCCCGGCGTCACGTCCACCACGGCGAGTCGGCGCACGAGCTCGGGGCGGTGGGCCGCGAGCGCGATCGCGGTGAGGCCGCCGAGCGACATGCCGCAGACGAGCTCGGCCGCGGGTGCCAGCGCCTCCACGGCCGGCGCCACGTCCGCGGCCAGCGTGTGCGGGTCGTAGGCGTGGTCCGCTCGCCACTCCGAGTGTCCGTGGCCGGGCAGGTCGATCGCGACGAGGGGTAGGTCGAGGGCCAGGGCCACGCCGTCCCAGGTGTGCGCGTTCTGCGCGCCGCCGTGCAGGAGCACGAGGCGCGCCGGCGCCTCGCCCCAGACGAGCGCACCCACGCGCCGGCCGCCCGGGGCGGCGACGAAGCGCCGCTCGACCCGCGGCGGCCCCCGCCACGGGATTCCGAGCTCCTCGGCGTTCTCCCGCAGCAGGGAGAACTCCTCGTAGGCCATGGTGCAATGCGTAGCCGATCGGGGCCCTCGCGGCAGCTCGGAGCGCTGCCTGGCTCCCGGCGCGGCGGAACGTTGCGCTGCGAGCGGAACCGGCCGGCGGGGCCCCGACACCCGCGGCCGTTGAGCTGCCACTCATCAAATTGCAATGACGCTACGCTGCGTACCGTCCCTCTCGCTCTGTGCCCTGCTTCTGCTCGGCGCGCTCCCCGCCGCCGCCCACCAGATCTTCTTCGACGAGGACGTCGGGGTCTGCCCGGGGCCCTTCCCGCCCGCCTGCTCGCTGGCGGGCTCGGCCTCGGAGGCGGCGGAGACCGCCTTCCTGCTCGCGCTCGGCCATCCCCACACGGAGGACTTCTCGGGCTTCTCGAGCGGCGACGGCGGCTCGCTCGACCTCTTCGACGGGCCGGGGGGGCCCTTCGCCGCGACCCTCACCGACCCGTCGCTGGAGCAGTACGGCTACGTCGCCACCGGCCCGCACCCGGACCGGGGCTTCCCGGTGAGGGAGGCCCCCTTCTGGAAGAACCGGACCCATCCGGGCGAGGGGCTCTTCGCCGTGGAGTTCGGCGCCGACGTCCGCGCCTTCGGGTTCTACGCGACCGCCTACAGCACGCTCGCCGAGCCCGGCAGCACGCAGCTCGTGCTGCGGCTCGAGCCCGCGGGAGGGGGCCCGCCGATCGACCTCCCGATCGGGCACTCGACCGCGGAGCAGCCCGGCAACGCCTTCTACTTCGGCGTGATCGCGAGCGAGCCTTTCCGCACGGCGATCCTGTGGAACCAGGGCTTCGGAGACGACGACGTGATCGGGTTCGACGACTTCACGGCGGCGGTGAGCACCCCGGAGCCCGGGACGGCCCTGCTTCTCGCCGCGGGCCTCGTCGCGCTCGCCGCGACCCGCCGATCGCGGTCGCGGGGCTGATCAGCGCGGGCGGCGCCGGCCGGCGAACGCGAGGCCGACGAGGCCGAGGCCGAGCAGCGCCGACCCGCTCGGCTCAGGCACTGCGATGGCGTCGATGTTCTCGTTGCCGCCAGCGAACCAGCTCTCGTCGAACAATATCGTCGCCGTATCGGTGTTGATGTCGTAGAGCACGACGTCGCCGTTCCCGAAGGTCAGCGTGCCGCGAGTGACGTCCGCGTTCTCGTGGTGCGAGAGAGCGATCCTCCCGTCCGACGTCACGTCGAACGCGTCCAGGTTCACGTCGACGCCGAACCAGTCCTCGTTGAAGAAGAGAACGGGGCTCGCGGTCAGCGCGATGGGATCCCACTCGATGACGTCTCCGTCGCGGAAGGAGCCGACGCCCGGCAGGGTCTCGGGATCCCAGGTCGAGATCAGGATGTGGCCGTTCGGGAGTACCGCCACGGCGTCGATGTTCCCGCCACCCGGACCGAAGAGCGCCTCGCTGAATATGGTCTGCGTCACGATGTCGTTCACGGGATCGTACTCGACGAGGTCGCCGTTCCCGAAGGCGTATCCGTTCAGGATCGCGTTGGTCCGGGTCGAGAGGATCATGTTGCCGCTCGGGAGCAGCTCGAAGGCGTCGATCTCCTCCGAGGGGGGAGGATTGAACGAGCTCTCGTCGAAAGCGTCCGGAACCGTCACGCTCAGGGCGACATCGTCGTATTCCACCACGTCGCCACCCGTGAAGGAAACGCCGGCGAGGGTCGCGCCGCCCTCGGTGGAGAGGTGGATGGTCCCGGCCCCGGCCGTGCCCGCGGAGGCGAGCGCAGCCCCGAGCGCGGCGGTGAGGATTGCCAGGCTTCTTCGCATGATTCTCGCCCCTCGTAGGCTCTTCAATGGGTCGGGATCGTCCGAACCCGACCCGCACTTGAGGCCTGGCCGGGAGGGCCGGGCGGGGAGGCCGACGCCCGGGTCGGCTGCCGGCGCGGAGCTCGCGGGGGCGGCGGCCGTGCTACCCCTCCGGTCCCGTGCCCCGCTTCGACCTCGGTCGTCATCGCAGCGCCCTTCTGGCGACCGCTGCGGTCGCCGCGGTCGCCGTGGCGCTTCGCCTCACGGTCTTCGCCCCCGATCCGGTGCCCGTGCAGGTGGCCGCCGTCGAGCTCGGTCGCGTCGAGCAGACGGTCTCCAACTCGCGGGCCGGCACGGTGAAGGCGCGCCGGCGCGCCAAGCTCTCGCCGCAGGAGGGCGGGCTCGTCGTCGCGCTGCCGAAGCGCAAGGGCGATTTCGTGCGGGCCGGCGACGTGCTGCTCGAGCTCGACGCGAGCGTGCCGCGAGCTCGCCTCGATCTCGCGCGCCGCGAGCGCGAGTCCGCGGGGGCCGAGCGGACGCGCGCGTGCGTGGCGGCGGAGCGCAGCCAGCGCGAGCTCGAGCGCAACCGCCGCCTCGCCGAGCAGGGGATCGTCTCGGCCGACCGGCTCGACGGCTTCGAGAGCGCGGCCCGGGCGGCCCGGGCGGCCTGCGACGCGGCGCGCGCGGGCGAGAAGCGCGCGGAGGCGGCCGTGGAGCTGGCGGAGCGCCAGCTCGACCACATGACCCTGCGCGCCCCCTTCGACGGCGTCATCGCCGAGCTCGCGATCGAGGTCGGCGAGTGGAGCACGCCGTCCCCGCCCGTGATCCAGGTCCCCTCCGTGATCGACGTGATCGACCCCTCCTCGATCTACGTGAGCGCGCCCATGGACGAGGTCGACTCGGCGCGACTGCGCCCGGAGCTGCCCGCGCGGGTCTCGGTCGATTCGCACCCGGGCCGGCGTTTCCCGGGCCGGGTCCTGCGCGTCGGCGCCTACGTCCTCGACATCGAGGAGCAGAACCGGACGGTCGAGATCGAGGTCGAGATCGAGGACGCGGAGCTCGCCGCGAGCCTGCTCCCCGGCACCTCCGCCGACGTCGAGGTCGTCCTCGAAACGCGCGACCCGGTGCTGCGCATCCCGACCGCCGCCCTGCTCTCGGGAGGTGAGGTGCTCGTGCTCGAGGACGGCCGCCTCGCCGGCCGCGCGGTCGAGGTGGGGCTGCGCAACTGGGACGTGACCGAGGTGCGCTCCGGCCTCGCGGAAGGTGAACGTGTCGTCGTCTCGCTCGATCGCTCCGAGGTCGAGCCGGGAGCGCGCGCGACCGCCCTGGCGCCGGATGCGCCGTGATCCGCCTCGAGCACGTCTCGCGGAACTTCCGGGTCGGCGAGGCGGAAGTGCACGCACTCGACGACGTCTGCGAGCACGTCCGGGCGGGCGAGCACGTGGCGATCATGGGCCCCTCGGGCTCCGGGAAGTCGACGCTGCTGAACGTCGTGGGCTGCCTCGATCGCCCGAGCTCGGGCTCCTACCGCCTGGGCGGTCGGGAGGTGGCGGCGCTCGACGACGCGGAGCTCACCCTGGCGAGGCGCCAAATGATCGGCTTCGTCTTCCAGTCCTTCCACCTCGTTCCGCGGCTCACCGCGGCGGGCAACGTCGAGCTCCCGATGGTCTTCGCGGGCGTCGAGCGCGAGGAGCGCGGCGAGCGTGCGGCGGCGGGGCTCGCCGCCGTCGGGCTCACCGCGCGAGCCGACCATCGCCCGGAGCAGCTCTCGGGCGGCGAGCGCCAGCGCGTCGCGATCGCCCGGGCGATGGTGATGCGCCCGCGCCTGCTCCTCGCCGACGAGCCCACCGGGAACCTCGACACCGCCTCGGGCGGGCAGGTGCTCGACCTCCTCGACCGCCTGCACGCAGACGGGATCACGCTCCTCGTGGTCACGCACGATCCGGGCGTGGCCCGGCGGGCCGAGCGCATCGTGCTCATGACCGACGGGCGCATCGCGAAGCGCCTGCGACCGCAGGAGGTGGGTCCCGGCCTCGGAGGCGCGGCGTGAGCCTCTCCGACCTGCTCGCCTTCGCCACGGGCGCGATCCGCGGCCAGCGCGTGCGGGCGGCGCTCACGCTGCTCGGCGTCGCGATCGGCGTGGCGGCGGTGGTCGTCCTCGCCGCGCTCGGCGAGGGCGCGCGGCGCTACGTGATGGGGCAGTTCGAGAGCCTCGGCTCGAACATGCTCGCCGTCGTGCCCGGGAAGACCGAGACGACGGGGCTCGCCGCCTTCTCGAGCGCCACCACGCGCGACTTGACGCTCGGCGACGTGGAGGCGCTGCGGCGCCGCGTGCCCGAGGCGCGCCGCGTGGCGCCGATCGCGATGGGCACCGAGACGGTCGCGTTCGGCGAGCGCCGCCGGCAGGTCGGCGTCGTGGGGACCACGAGCGAGTTCCTCGAGATCCGCCGTCTCCGCCTCGGCCGCGGGAGCTTCCTGCCGGAAGGGGATCTCCGGCGCGGCGAGGCGGTGGTGGTGCTCGGTACCGGGGTGGCCCGCGAGCTCTTCCAGGCCGCCGACCCGCTGGGCCAGATCGTGCGCATCGGCGACATGCGGGCGCGCGTGATCGGCGTGCTGGCTGCGCAGGGCACGCAGCTCGGGATGAACCTCGACGAGGTGGCGGTGATCCCGGTCGCGCGCGCGATGCGGCTCTTCAACCGCCGCTCGCTCTTCCGCGTGATGGTCGACGTGCGCGCGCACGCCGACCTCGCGGTCGCGAAGCGGAACACGATCGCGGTCCTGGCCGAGCGCCACGGCGAGGAGGACGTCACCGTGATCACCCAGGACGCCGTGGTCGCGTCGTTCTCGAAGATCGTGCGGGCCCTCACCCTGGCCGTCGCGGCCATCGCGGCGGTCTCGCTGGCGGTGGCCGGGATCGGCATCATGAACGTGATGCTCGTCTCGGTGACCGAGCGCACCGCCGAAGTCGGGCTCCTGCGCGCCGTCGGCGCCGGCCGCGGGCAGATCGCGCGCGTCTTCCTCGCCGAGGCGGCGCTGCTCTCGCTGGCTGGCGGTCTGGCCGGGCTCGCCATCGGCCTGCTCGGCGTCGCGGCGCTCGTCGGGATCTATCCGGCGCTGCCCGCGCGCGCGCCGCTCTGGGCGGTCGCGAGCTCGCTCGGCACGGCGCTCCTCGTGGGCCTGGTCTTCGGCATCGCGCCCGCGCGGCGGGCGGCCCGCCTCGATCCGGTCACGGCGCTGGGGAGGCGCTGAGCGCGATGGCCGATCTCGCCCGGCTCGCGCTCGGAGCCATCCTGGGCCATCGCCTGCGCTCCGCCCTCTCGATGCTGGGGATCGCGATCGGCGTCGGGGCCGTGATCCTGCTCACCTCGATCGGCGAGGGGACGCGCCGCTTCATCGTCGCGCAGTTCTCGCAGTTCGGTACCAACGTGATCGCGATCCACCCGGGGCGCGCCAAGACCTCGGGCATGCCGGGCGTGTTTGGCGGGAGCACGCGCCACCTCACGATCGACGACGCCGAGGCGCTCGCGCGCATCCCCGGCGTCGAGAAGGTGGTGCCGACGACCTTCGGGGTGGCGCGGGTCGAGGCCGGGGGGCGCGCGCGCAACGTCGGGGTCAACGGCGTCACGCCCGACGTGCAGACCGCCTTCAAGCTCGTGCCGCGGATCGGCGCCTTCTGGCCCGCCGGCGATCCCCGCCGCGGCGCGGCGCTGGCGGTGCTCGGGCCGACCCTCGCGCGCGAGCTCTTCGACGACCGGAACCCGCTCGGCGAGATCGTGCGGGTCGGCGGCACGCGGCTGCGGGTCGTCGGCGTGATGGAGCCGAAGGGGGAGATGCTCGGCTTCGACCTCGACGACCTGGCCTACGTGCCGGTCGCGACCGCGATGCGCATGTTCAACCTGAGCGATCTGATCGAGATCGACGTCACCTACGGCTCGGCCGGGGCCGCGCCGCGGATCGCGCAGGAGATCAAGCGCGTGCTCTCGGCGCGTCACGCCGGCGAGGAGGACTTCACGGTCACCACGCAGGAGGCGATGCTCGAGGTCTTCGGCAACGTGATGCGCATGGTGACGCTGGCGGTCGGCGCGATCGCGGGGATCTCGCTGCTGGTGGGCGCGATCGGGATCCTCACCATGATGTGGATCACGGTGCGCGAGCGCACGACGGAGATCGGCCTCGCGCGCGCCATCGGCGCGAGCGCGGGCCAGGTGGCGGCGCTCTTCCTGGTCGAGTCCGCGGCCGTGGCGCTCGCCGGCGGCGTGGCCGGCCTCGCCCTGGGCTTCGGCATCGGCGCGCTGCTGCGCTGGCTCGTGCCGGGCCTCCCGATCGAGACTCCGCTCGGCTTCGTCGTCGCCGCGCTGGCCACGAGCCTCGGCGTGGGGCTCCTCTCGGGCGTGCTGCCCGCGCGCCGCGCCGCGGCCCTCGATCCGATCGAGGCCCTGCGCGCGGAGTGAGCCGGCGAGGGTAGACTCCCATTCCGTGTTGCGGGGAAGGGGCCCGGCGGTAGGGGTCGTGCTGGCCGCGAGCGCGCTCGCGCTCGGCGCCGGGGAGCCGCTCGAGGTGCGGCTCGCGGCGGCGGCCCGGCGCCTGCTCGCCGCGCTCCCCGCCGAGGCGCGCGAGCAGGCCCGCTTCGCCTTCGACGACGAGGAGCGCGAGGACGTGCGCTACGCGCCGTTCTTCCTCGACGGCGCCCGACACGGCGAGCTCGGCCCGGAGGCCGCCGCGCGCGTCGACGTGCTCCTCGCCGCTGCGCTCTCGCCGAGCGGCCTCGAGAAGGTCCGGCGCATCCGCGCGCTCGAGGCCGTGGTGGCGCGCAAGGACCGCGGGCGCGCGTTCGGCCTGGGCCTCCTCGTCGCGCGCTTCCGAGACCCGGGCCGCTACCTCGTGGCGGTCTTCGGCGAGCCGGACGCGGATTCGCCCTGGGGCTTCCGCTACGAGGGCCATCACCTTTCGCTCAACGTGACGGTCGCGCCCGGGGGCGCTCCGGCGGTCACGCCGCTCTTCCTCGGCGCCGAGCCGCGGGTCGTGCCAGACGGCGGGCCCGAGGCCGGCGTGCAGGTGCTCCGCGACGAAGAGGACCTGGCGCGCGCACTCTACGCGGCGCTCCCCGCCGCGCTCCGCGAGCGGGCGACGCTCCCCTACGCCGGCGACCGCGACCGCATGCTCGGCCAGGTGCGCCGGGTCGAGCTCGGCGAGGCCCGGGGCGTCGCGCGGGGGGAGCTCCCGCCGCCGGCGCAGGCTCGGCTCGATGCCCTCGTGGAGGTCTTCCTCGCGAGCTTCCCCGAGGCGGTGGCGGCAGCGCGCCGCGCCGAGATCGCCGCGGCCGGGCGCGACGCGCTGCGCTTCGCCTGGGCGGAAGCCCCGGACCCTCCCGGCGCCTTCTACTGGCGCATCCAGGGCCCGCGTACCCTGATCGAGGTCGACAACACGACGGACGGCGACCACGTGCACGCCGTCTGGCACGACGCCGCGGGGGACTTCGGCGACGATCTGCTCGCCGCCCACTATGGAGCGGACCACGGCGTCGCCCTCGCGCCGCTCGACGGCGCCCGGCGCGCGGCCGCACCCGCGCCGCGGCCGCTGCGGTAGGCTTTTCGATCGTCAATAGAGTCCGTCACAGCTGGCCGTATCGGGGTAGGAGTCGGGGAACAGGAAATGCGTGAAGCCGATGCCGCGAGCCACGCCGTCGAAGGGGCCCGTGCCCGGGTTCGGGCAGCATCCATGATCCGCCGGACCATTCACGAGGTCGGCGTACTTCACCGAAGCGATGCAGTGGTTGGGGAGATCGTTCCCGACGAGCGGGACCCTGCCGCTCGGCGTGGCGTACCGCTCTTCCAGGAATAGGCCCGTCCACGCCCGGCCGAGCGCACGATCCTGCCCCAACGCCGCATGGATCCACGGGTCGAAGTTCCACGGCGTCTGAGCGTTGATCTGCGCCTGGAGCGCCACGCCGCTCGCCATCATCGCGGTCACGTAGCCGGGCTCGTGCGAATCGGCGATCCAGGGCGGCGAGTAGGTGGTCGTGCTGTCCCGGCGCCGCTCTTCCGGCAGGATGAACGAGCTGAACGTCGGCCCGATCGGCGACGCCGGAGTGGTCTCGTTCGCCACCGTCTCGCCGTCCGGCAGGATCGAGACGGGCTGCGCAGCGTCGGACTGCCAGGAGAGGTCGCCGTAGTTGAGCTGGCCCTGGCTCAGGCTCCGGTCTCCGACGTGACGCTTCCAGACGTCGGCAATCTGGGCGATATGGTCGTAGCGGTTCAGGTACGCTGCGGCAGCGACCGAAGAGCCGATCGCCCAGGCCCCGACGTTGTTCGGGCGGATGAGCGACGTTTCGGCCAGCGTCCGACCGCCACTGAACTCGAATACGAAGAGCAGCGTGTTCAGCCAGTTCATGAACTCGGGGTCGCGATAGTCGAGCAGCGAGGCGGCATGGACGTAGCCGGCGGTGTTTCTCGCCGTGGCCTCCTCGTCGCCCGCGCCCAGGTTGCAGGAGAACGCCTCGCCGTTGTCTACCACGTTGTCGATCTCGGCGATGACCTCGTTGCGGAGCGTGGTGGCGTTCCGTCCGCCCGGCGTCGTTCCGCCGTGCGTATCGAGCACGGCCCAGGCGAGGGCCTTGGCGAAGGCGATCATGTCGTCGCTCGATTGCTGGTCGCAGAAGGGCGCCGAGGTGAAGGACTTGTCCGCCCAATCGCCGACGTGCGTCCAGGCTTGCGCGTGCGAGTCGTCGATGCCACCCGTTCTGGGCAGCGCCGCGATGGTCGCCTTGCGGGCGATCGTGCAGCCGGTCTTGGCGAACTCCTGGCCGTAGATGAGCAGGTCCGGACCGCCCGTTACGCAGTCCCAGTCGAAGTCCCCGAAATCGGGGCCGCAGCTGCCGACCTGTTCCCAGTTCGCCCCGAGCAGCAGGCTATCGGGGGCGCCGACCACGCCGTCGCGAGTACCGTCGGCCCGCAGAACGCAGTCGTCCGGGAGGACGGCGCGTGCGGCCAGAGCAATCAGAAGCGTCGGGATCGTCGCGAGAAATCGCAGCATCAGCGTTTCCTGCAGGAGCACGTCCGGACTGACTCCGCCGTCCCCGTCGCGGAGCCGGCGTCTTCCGCGCAATCTTTGCGCCGAGCGCCACGGAGACCGACCGCTGGGGCCCTTCGTAGCCCTCCATCGTCCTCCGGCCCATCGGGCCACCGTGGCTCCGCGCATTCTGGACTCGCGCGCTGGCCGGTGTCAACGCGGGAAGCCGGACTAAGGGGTCACTTCGCTCGTGCGCGCGGTCTCGGGCTCGAGGCACGCCGCGCCCCAGCGCTCGAGCTCGCGCAGGTCGACCAGCTGGATCTTCACGGGCGGCGGCTCCGCCGTCTTGATCAGGCGCAGGTCCATCACGCCGGCGCTGTGGCCGAAGGAGTCGATCCAGTTCCCCCCGATCCAGGGGTCGCGCTCGGCGACGACGACGCGGACCGTCCCGTCGGGCTCCGGGCGGGCGGTGGACCCCGTCACGTAGCCCTGCCCGTCCTCGTAATTGTCGAGGTTCTCCTGCCAGAGGTTGCAGAGCTGGAAGATCCAGTACTCGCACTCCGGCGGCCGGAACTCGACGACGAGCGCCTGCGACGCGGGCTTGCGCCAGGCGCCGAAGGCGAAGTGGCGGTCCGGGACGCCGCCGTTGCCGAGATACGTCGCGCGCGAGAAGCGCAGCTGGTTGGGGCGCTGCGCGAGATCGTCCTGCCACCAGGCGCGGACGAGCTCCGAGTAGCCGAGCACCACCTGGCCGGCCTTCGCGAGCCCGGCGCTCATCTCCGCCGGCCGCAGCGGGCGCGGCCTCGGCGCATCGAGGCGCTCGATCTCGAGCCGCGGCGCCTGCTCGCGCGCGCGGTCGTGGTGCACGACCCGGATCAGGATGCCGACGCTGTCCGGGCAAAGCCGCAGCCAGTTCCCGGCGTGCTCGCGCTGGCTCAGGATCACCTCGAAGCTCCCGTCGGGCTCGAAGCGGATCTGGTCGCTCGGGAGGAACGCGGTGGTGCGGAGCGTGGCCGGATCGAACTCCGCGAGGCCCTCGACGCCGCGCGGCGCCCACTCGCGCTCGCCGAGGTCGGCCGGCTGGGCGGCGCTCCACGCGGCGATCACGAAATAGGGAGCGCTGCCGCGCCGGCCGCGGATCCGGTACTCGTGGCTCCCGTCGACGAACTCGGCGAGCAGGTGGTCCTGGTCGGGGCACTGCACGTTGAGGCTCTGCCGCCAGTGAGCGTCGCGAAGCCGCGGCCGCTCCGGCTCGCAGTTCTCGACGAAGCGCTCGAGGCCGTTGCGGACGATGCGGGTCAGGAAGCGGTACCACTCCGCGCGGTCGAGCTCCGTCGGCTCGTCGCCGAAGCGGTCGATCGCGCGGCCGGCGAGGCGCAGGGTCTCGCAGAAGTCGTCCCACGCGCGTCCGGAGAGCAGGCGCTGCTTCGCGGCGTCCGTCACGTCCCGGCCTAGAGCTTGAGCACGCGGATCGCGTTCTCGCGCAGGAAGCGGGGCCAGACGTGGTCGCGGAAGGGCACGTCGCGCATCTCGGTCATGATGCGCTCGAGCGTGAGCCCCATCGGGAAGTAGCCGGCGTAGAGGATCTTCTCGGCGCCGCGCGTGTTCGCGTAGTCGACGATCGCCTTCGGGTAGTACTTCGGAGCGAAGGCACTCGTGCAGTAGTGGAGCCCCGGCCACTTGAGCATGAGCTTCACGGCGAGCTCCTCCCACGGCTCGCAGCCGTGCATCGTCACGATGCGGAGCTCCGGGAAGAACCAGCAGACCTCGTCCAGGCGCTCGACGTGCTGGCCGAGCATCCCGACGCGCGGCCCCGGCACGCCGGCGTTGATGAAGATCGGGATGTCGAGCTCCACGCACTTCGCGTAGAAGGGGTACATCCGCTTGTCGTCGATCGCGACCTGTGTCCCGGCCGGGAAGGTGCTCACGGCCTTGATCCCGAGCTCGGCGTGCGCCTTCGCGATTTGCCGGATCGCGTCCATTCCCTGGTTCGGGTCGAAATGGAGCGAGGGAATGAAGCGGTCGGGGCGCTCGCGCACGGCGCGCTTTGTATCCGCGCCGTGCACGCCGATCAGGGCGCGCTCGACGTTCCACTTGTCCATCTCCTCGAGCGTCACCTCGACCGGATCGCGGTCCCGGCCCCACTCGTGCGGCACGCCCTTGAACATGTACTGGGCCGGGAAGCGGAACTCCCGCTTGCTCTCCTCGTCCTTCGCCGCCGTACGCAGGTTCGCGTAGGTCGCGCCGGGGTCGAGGATCGGGAGCGAGAGCATGAGGTCGATGATCGGGATGTCGCTCGGCATCGGCATGGCCCGGCAAGGTACCCGGCGCCGCGAACTAGCGCTCGACCTCGATCTCGAGCTCGCGCGAGGTCGGCGGGGGGCGCTCGCGGCGCCGCTTGATCTCCGCGAGCAGCGCGAGCTCGAGCCCCCGGGTCTCGAGCTCGCGGCGCAGCTCGTCCGCCGCGAGACGGTCCTCCGGGGTCGGCTCGGCCGGGCGCTCGAAGTGGACCGTGCGCATCGCGGCGAGGGTGCGGCCTCCCTCGACGGAGGCGGTGATCGCGATCCGGTTCTCGCCCTTGACCAGGGGGACGTATCCGTCGAAGGATCCGTCGGGAAGGACCCGCACCGCGCGAGCCGCTTCGCCGCTGCTCTCGTTGCGGATGGAGACCGTCTCGAGCCCGGCGAGGCGCACGTCGGCCAGGTGGCTCACGACTTCCGCGGGGCGCCGGACGGCGACGAAGCGCCCGCCCGACCGCTCGGCCAGGCCCCGGTAGAAGTCGGGCTCCTCGAGCGCCTCCTCCCCGAGCGCGAAGGCGTACACGGGGACCCCGAGCCCCCCGAGCTGGTCGGCGAGCGCGAGGGCGTCGCGCTGGCCGCGACGCTCCGAGGGAACCGTCGGTTGACCGTCCGAGAGCAGCAGGATCGTGCGCTGGCGGCGCACGCCGAGCTCGCGCTGCTCGAAGAACTCCTCCATGGAGTAGGCGAGCGCGTTGGCGAGGCTCGTGCCCGTCGGATCGACGTGGACCCGGTAGCCCTCGAGCGCGAGGGCCGCGGCCGCCGGCGTGCCGAGCGGCGCGCGCACGGTCGCGTCCCCGGCGAAGGTGACGAGCCCCACCCGGGTGGTGCTCTCCGGGAGCTGCCGGATCAGCACCCGCGCGGCCTCGAGCTCGGCGCGGATCACCGTGTCTCCCGGATCGGAGCACGCGCTGTCCGGATCCAGGACGTCGAGTCGCTTCGCCGCGCCCACCACGCCGTCGCCGTCGACGTCGGTTCCCGTCGGGTAGAGCGTGCTCGGGGATTCGTCGAGGGCGATCAGCACGTCGTGGAGGAAGGCCTCCGAGAGGCCCCCTCGCCCTTCGACCAGGGTCCAGCCCGAGCCACCGCGCACGCGCTCGCCATCCCGGGGCGCGGCGACGTCGAGGCGTGACTCCAGGTGGCGGGTGCCGAGCGGAGCGGACGGGGGCAGGCCCGCCGCCTGCCGGGCCTGCTCGATCGCGGGGCGCTCGGCGGCGGAGACCGGATCGCCGTGCGAAGGAGCCGGCAGGCGCGCGAGCCGCGTGCGCGCGCGCTCGCTCGCGCCCGAGCGGAGCTCGAGCTCGGCGAGCCCGAGGGCGACCCCGCGGTCCGCCGGCAGCCGCTCGTGCGCCGTGGCGAGGGCCGCGAGCCCCTCCGCCGGATCGCCGACGGCCGGCCCGACCAGGTAGGTGTGGCCGAGCCCGGCCTGCGCGGCCACCTGGTCCGGATCCAGCTCGAGGCTGCGCCGGAAGTGGCGTCTCGCTCGCTCCACGAGCCGGGGCGCCTCGTCCTCGCTCGCCGTGGCGGCCCGCTCCAGCAGCGACTCGCCCACCAGCCGGTGGACCTCGGGATCCGCCCGGTCGAGCGAGAGGGCGTGCGCGAAGTGCGCGTCCGCCGCGTGGCGCTCCTCCGGCGCGAGCGCACGTCCGAGCGCGGCGTGGGCGCGCGCCTCCTCCGGGCGGGCCAGGATCGCGAGCTCGAACCAGCGCCGCGCCTCGCCGCGCCAGCGGTCGCCGAGCGCGAGGGCCAGATCTCCCAGCAGGAAGCGCTTCTCGTGCTCCGGGAGCGGGCTGGAGCTGCGCTCCTGCGGGACCTCGAGGCGCGCCAGCGGAGTGCCCAGGTAGGGAAAGGTGTCCTCGCCCAGGTAGCGCAGGAACTCCTCCTCCAGCCCTTCGAAGTCCTGGCCGAACGCCTGCTCGCAGGCCGCGTCCGGGCTCTCGCCGCGGTTCAGGAGCTGGATGTAGCGGACCATCTGCGCCCGCCGGCTCGCGAAGCCCGCCCGATCGGCGACGTGGAAGAAGTGGGCGAGCGCCCAGGCCTGGGCGTAGAAGCGCTCGAGGGCCCGATCCGACCATTCGTAGACGTCGTCGGCGGTCATCGCACGGCGCAGGCTCAGGGGGCTCCCGTAGCGGAGCCAGGGAGCGCGGGCGGGTGGGATCCGCGCGAGCACGACGTTGCCGTCCGCGACGCTGAGCGTGCTCAAGAGCTCCGCCAGCCCCTCGTCGTACCAGACCGGATAGTGCATGGCCTCGCCGTTGCGAAGCACGAAGTGGACGTACTCGTGGAGCGCCGTCGCCTGCGCGTCTCCGCGCTCGCCGGTGTGGATGACCAGGAAGCTCCGGTGGGTTCGCGGCAGCATGAACCCCTCCACGCCGGACCTCGGGCGGAAGCGGGCGAAGGTCTCGGCGTCCAGCACGTAGACGAGGAGCGGGACCCTGGGCTCGAGGTTCATCTCGACGCCGAGCTTCGACAGGACGGCGCGGAAGAGCTCGAGCCTCGCGGCGATCTCGATCGAGCGCCGCTCGTCGGCTGCGCTGATCATCTCGAAGTGGGGCATCGCGACGCGCCGCCAGCCTCGCTGCTCGATCGGAGTCACGCAGCCGAGCGCGAGGCAGACCGCGAAGCCAGCGACGCGGCGCACGCGGCTACGATACCATGCGCGCGCCCGGCGGGCGCGGCCGCCGCAGAGGAACCTTGCATGAGCGCGTCCCCGACGAGCCTCGACGAGGCCTCGATCCTGGCGGAGGCGCGCGCGCGCGCGGGCCTCGCGGAGTTCGGCGACGAGTCCTTCCGCGAGCCCCTGCGCCGGATGCTGCGCGCGTTCGAGACCGAGGCGGGCCTCAACGAGAACGGGCGGATCGCGCAGCGCGAGCGCACCGTGGGGCTGCTCGTGAACCGCCTGCGCGTGGAGGAGTGGCTGCGTCGGCATCCCGAGATCCCGGGCGAGAAGATCTCGGCCCCGATCGTGATCGCGGGGCTCCCGCGCACCGGGACGACGCTGCTCCACCGCGTGATCTCGCAGGACCCGGGCATCTTCGCCGCGCTCTGGTACGAGCTGCGCAACCCCGCTCCCTTCGCGGGGAGCGATTTCCGGAAGGACGACCCGCGCATTCCCGACGCGGTGGCGCAGGTGAAGGCGATCCTCGACGGCGTCCCCGAGCTCGCGAGCATCCACCCGTGGGACCCCGTCGGGGCCGACGAGGAGATCATGCTCCTCGAGTACACCTTCCTCTCGACCATGCCGCTCTCGGCGGCCCACGTGCCGGAGTTCGCGAGCTGGGTCGCGCAGCAGGACCAGCGCCCCGCCTACCGCTACCTGGAGCGGCTGCTGAAGTTCCTCCAGTGGCAGAAGGGCCAGGCCGGGCAGAAGGGCGAGCGCTGGGTGCTGAAGGCGCCCTACCACCTGAACTTCATCGACGTGCTCTTCGAGGTCTTCCCGGACGCCGTGGTGGTGCAGACGCACCGCGACCCGCTCGAGACGATCCCCTCGATTTCGAGCATGACCTACGCGCTCTGGCGGCTGGCGGCGGACGATCCGGACCCCGTCGAGGTCGGCCGGCAGTGGGGCGGCTGGTTCTGCCGCGCGCTAGGGCGCTGTCTCGAGCTCCGGGACGCGCGCTACGGAGGCCGCTTCGTCGACGTCTGGTACCAGGACGCGCTGCGCGACCCGATCGCGGAGGTCCGGCGCATCTACGCCTTCGTCGGGCGCGAGCTGGAGGCGCCGGCCGAGTCGCGCATGCGCGCCTGGCTCCGCGACAACGCGCGCGACAAGCGCGCGCCGCACGAGTACTCGCTCGAGACCTTCGGCCTGACGCGCGCCCGGATCGAGCGCGACTTCGCGGCCTACCGCCGCCGCTTCATCCTGGGCCGCGAGATCAGGTGAGCAGGCGGCGGTGCATGTCGTCGATGCAGATCGCGTACTTCGACGTTGCCCGCCAGTGCAGGTTCCAACGCTGGACGAGGTCGGACACGTCCGCCGAGACGGCCCGCGGCACCTTCACCTCCAGGATCACCTGGTCCTCGGCCAGCGGCGCAAAGCTGGCCTGGGTCACGAGGCTGGGCCGCGACGGATCGATGCCCCGCCAGCGCAGCCGCGAATCGAAGTTGATGCGGATGTCGCGAGCGGGGTCTCGAAACGCCACGCGGTCGTAGTGCACGCAGAGGACCGGGACGGCATAGCCCGCCCCGGGGTCCAGGTGGTCGAGCACCGGCCCGCGCCACTCGGTCACGAAGAGCCGGACCTCGGGATACGCGAACCAGTGACCCCGCTTCCAGGAGAGCTGGCTGTCCTTCTCCTTGTGCTCCAGCCGGATCCGGGCGTCGCCGATCTCCTCGGCGTAGAAGCGCAGCCGGTACTTGGTGCGCCGACTGACGCTGTCGACCTTGTCGAGGTAGCTGCCGAAGCTCGGATCGTCGAGATAGATCGAGCTGACGGTGTAGCCGTGGACGTCGTCGCCGTGCTCGTCGATCGCATAGCCGCTGGCGCGAAGCTCCTGTTCGAGCAACCAGGCTGTTGCGCGATCCAGGTGATACTTGGCTTCGAGCCTCATGGAACCCTCCGGCGCAGCTCCTGGAAGCGGACAGCGGAGAACGACTGGGCGTGGGCCAGGGCGCCGAGGTCCAGGTCGGGCGTGTCCGCCGCGTGGAAAGCCGCCGCCTCGGCAGACGCGATCACGACCACGCGCCGCACGGCGATCTGGGAAACCTCGTCCCACTGCGGGTCGCTGCCAGCGCCGATCGTGATGAGATCCTCTGCGTCGATGCGACCGCCCCCGAAGACGGGCTTCTTCTGGTAGGCCGCAAGATTCCGTTCGTTGTCGAGGAACAGCGACTCGCGGATCTCGGTCTGCGACAGGTCCTTGCTCGCCACGGCCAGCGCACAGCGCCGCAGCAGCGAGCCGCGGATACGCACATGGGAGCGCTCGCCCACCGACACGCACTTGTCCTGCACGTCGCTGAACACCGAGTCGTCGATGGCGGCCGTCGAGCCCGAGACATCCACACCGTCGCCTTCCGGGCCCGAGCGTTGGAACAGGGAGCGCTCGATCGTCGCCTCGGTCCAGTCGAGGTCGATCGCGTCCGCGCGGCTGTCCACGAAGCTCGAGTCTCGGATCGCGACGCGCCCGTATTTCACGTTCAGGGAGTCGTCGGCGTGGGAGCGCTGCAGCGTCGCATCGGACAGCAGCAGATCCTGGTGGAAGACGGAGAGCTGGCCGCTGTAATACACGCCGCGGAGCTCGTCCTCGGATCCACCTTCGAGCTCGAGGAAGCGGATCTCGCTGCGCAGCCTGGGCTCGCCGCCCGACGCCGTGCTGACCCCTTCGCCCTGCGCCGCCAGCACGCCCCAGGGCTCGGACTCCGAGGTCCCACGGATGCGCACGGGCAGGGCGGTGGTGCCCTCGATGCGCAGCGGCCCGCGTACCAGGATGGACCTGCCGGGAGCCACCTGGAGCTCGACCCCGGCGTCGAGGTCGAGCCCCAGGCCCGGCGGCAGGATCAGGTCGTCGGAGACCGTGTAGCGCCCCGCAGGCAGCCGCAGAGCGCGGCCGTCGGGCGTCAGCGCAGCGAAGGCAGCGGGGCCGCGTCCGGCGAGCGCAATCAGCCGGCGCGGGAGCGCGGCGAGGAAGTGCTCGGTGTCCTCGTCGCCGGCGCTGCCGAAGCGCGGATCGTCGATGCTGGCCAGGCTCCGAACGTGATCCGCGGGGACCCGCGCGCCGACGATGAGGTTGGTGATCCGCGGTCGCAGGGCGTCCAACAGGCGCAGGCGCAGGGCCTCCGAGCCGGCCAATCCCTCGAGCCGGTAATCGATGCGAGTGGTCTGGAAGCGATAGGGCCCGCGCGGGACGGGCTCCACCAACTCGCCGACGGAAAACACGACCTGATCGAGATGGGCCTCGGCGGCGGTCACGCTGGCAGTGCTGAGTCCCCGTAGCTGAAGCCCGGCGATGACCTGACGCGCCTCGAGCGAGAGCTTCCTCGGCAGCTTGGCCACGAAAGCGTCGATGCGGATCGGCACCACGGTGTGGAGGTAGAGGGCGACGCTCAAGGCGTCCGGCGAGACCTGGCTCACGATGTTCTCGGCCCAGACCGAATCGAGGTAACCCTGGAGCGCCTCGAAGTGGGTAGTGACGAGGGTCTCGAGGGACGAGGAGTCGCCCTCCAGGCCGAGCGCCCGGAGCGCGTCGGCCAGCCCAGCGATCGAGGCCGCGAGCTCGGGCAGTTGTCGGGACATCGCGAGGAGATGCTCGTAGTTCGCCCGGCGAACATCCGCTCGGGCTGCGACGAAGCTCGCCAGCGGTTCGGGGAGGAAGCCCTCTAGCGAGCTGCCGAAGAGATCGTTCCAGTCGCCCGGCATATGGGGGACGAAGGGCGGCAGGAACGGCCGCCCATCGTAGCGGCGGGGGAAGCTCCCGTCCCCGAGCAGGGCCCAGGCGCCTAGGGTCTCCGCGAGCGCGAGAATTCGGGCAGCCTCCGGCGCGTCGAGTTCCGGGAGCGAGACGCGGGCGCCAGGTGCCCGATCCGACGAGCCGAGGAGGAGGCCCACGCGAAGCCCCTCCGCGTCAGCGGCACGTCCGATCAGGGCCAGCCGATTGGGCGTCAGAGCGTCTGCGAACGCGCTGAGACGCGAGGCGGCGTGGTAGTGGATCAGCGCGTCGCGGTCGCCGAGCACGAGGCGCTCCTTCACGGGGCCGCCTGGACGCTCGTGAAGGCCGACGACGAGCCACGGCCCGGGCCCAGTCCCCGGCTGGATCCGGAGCACCAGTGGAGTCTCGCGACCGCGCTCGATCTGGATTCCGTGCAGCCAGTCGCCCCGCGATCCGTCGAAGTCGGGCGCGACGATCCGCACGATGTCGTCTCCAATGGCGCTTCGAAGCAGCGTCGTCCAGAGGCCGATGCCGAGCAGGAGCACGCCTGCTGCGGTCGCGATCCGGCGAGGGTGGCGCATCAGTCGGCCGGCTCTTCGCCGCTGTGGGTGGCGACGCGGGCGAAGTAGCGTTGGAGCGTCTCCACGTTCGCGTGGAGCTCGGCGTCGAAGCTCGCGGCATCCCTGCGCAGCTGCTCGTCATCAGGGTAGAGATGAATCAAGCGTGCGTGGATGCGGTTGAGCTCCGCGCGATAGCGGTCCCCGTCGGCGACGAGACGCCGGAGGATGCGATCCTTCTGCTCCCGGAGGTGCGGGACCGCTTCCAGGAGCACGGCGAAGGTCTCGTCTTCTGGCGTGAGCAGCTCGTCGAGGGTCGCTCCCGGCGTGCGGAGCCTCGCGGCCAGGGAGCGCAGTGAAGTATCCCAGGGCATGAACTCGAACTTTCCGGAGGTGGGATCGAGGTAGAGCCGGATGTTGTCGTTGAGGCTCATCCCGTGTCGGGAGCCAAAGAAATCCTGGATCGCGACGTACTTGGCGACGTTGTCGAGGGCGAGGTAGGTGCCGGCTCGGGACGCGATCTCCTGCGGAGTCCCGAAGGTCAACAGGTGATAGAGCTCGATGGCGTAGGCCAGTTGCTTCTTGGCGAAGAGGGGACGGTCGCCTCCGTACGTGGCGCGTTGTTTGATCTGCCCGACGCCCTGCAAAGGCAGCAGATCCCGGCTTCCCGGTAGCACGAACGCCGCGTGGTGATAGGACGCCCCGAAGTACTGGGTCCAGTAGAACGAGAACGTGAAGATCGACGACGCGGTCCGACCGGTGCGCTCCAGGTACTCGGAAGTCGGATGCTCGCTCTCGAAGTAGAGGCCGGCGTCACGGCCGTTGATGTGCAGGTTCACGAAGCGGCCTGGGAAGTAGGGCACGGCGAGATCCTCGGAAACCCGCGTCTGCAGGTATTCGATCCCGTAGTGCTTGTCCGAAGGGAGGATCAGGCTGAGCTCCTTCTGGCGGAGGAACAGCTGCTTCGTGAACTTCAACCGGTAGGATTGTCGGCTGCCCCGCCAGTGGTCGGGCAGGTCACCGCGGATGCGCAGCTTCACGGGGTAGCGCTCCCCATCGTGGCTGAACGTGGCGGCGACCCATTCCCGGTCCCCGGGCGAAAGAAAGCGCCGATCGTAGATCCGCTCGCGGTACGCCATCAGCTTGCGCAGCGGCTTTGCGCCGAGGTGGAGGTGATAGGAGGGGAGGGGCTCGGCCTCGGTCTCCTGGGCGAGCGCCCACGCGAGCCCGGCGCGATCGTCGGCCGGCTCGGACCCGGCTCCCGCTGCGAAAAGCAGGACGAGTGCGAGCGAAGCGGCCGTCGAGGTCGGGAAACGGGAAGGGCGCATGATTCGCATCGCCGCGGGTACCCAGGGGCTCAGAGCGCGTTGACTCCGTCGAACTTGATCAGCTGGGTGGACAGGACTCCCTGCTCCGCGCCGGCGATCAACGTCTCCGCGGACGACACCTCGCCTTCGGCGAGCTTGATCAGGTAGGTCGCCTCGGTCGTCTGGCTCCTCGCGTTGCGGAACGAGGAGCGCAGGGAGGCGTCGGGGAATCGCTGCTTGAGCGAGCTCTCGAGCCGGGCCACGTCGGCCCGGTCCTCGTAGACGACCTTGATCATGAACCGGTTCCGGATGACCTCCTTGAACGGGTTTGCGACGAGGGCGACGAGCACGAGCAGCACGAAGGCGAACAATGCGAGCGCAATGTGGAACTGCCCGGCGCCGCAGGCGATCCCCGCTCCGATGGACCAGAAGAGATAGATCATGTCCATCACGTCCTTGACGACGGCGCGGAACCGGATCACCGAGAGGGAGCCCACGAGGCCCAGCGAGAGGGCGATGTTGGAGCCGATGCTCAGGATGATCGCGCAGATGATGATCGTGACGAGCACGTTGGCATTGCGGAAGCCCGTCGAATAGGTCAAGCCACGGAAAGTCCGGTGGTAGGTGAAGCCGATCCCCGCGCCGAGGAGAGCCGCCACGCCCATGCGGGTGAGGATGTCGAAAATCGGGAGGTTCGAGGTCGAAGTCAAAAAGTCCAAGACTCGCTACCTCTCAGCGAAGCAAGGTCTACGGCCCCTCGTAGCCGACTTCCTCGCAGCCGGCTGCGATTCCGAGGAGAGTTCCGGCCGGGCGGACGCTAGCAGGGGACTTGCGGTGGGGCTCAGCCGTTGACATCCCGGGCTCGAAGGGCACACCCTTTGACCCTACCGCGGCACGTGGATCGGTGACACTCGCGAGTCGCCGGCGAGTGTCGCGTCGGGGAGCCGACGTGCGGCCGGCGAAGCGCTCCACGACACGGATCCGGCGAATGGTCCCGCCGGTTGCCGCCGGGATGGGCGTCGTCTACGCCGTGCTCCGTCTGGCTCCGTGGTCGCCAGCGCCGGTCGGGGTGGGCCTCGACGAATCGTGGCGCTGGATCGTCACCGACGCCTGGCGTCGCGGGCTGATCTCGGGCACCGAGATCGTCTTTACCGTGGGGCCGTTCGGCTTCCTGACGACGGAGACGTTCCATCCGGCGACCTACCCGCCGATGCTCGGCATCCAGGCAGCGCTGATCGTGCTGCTCGTCCTGGCGTTCCGCGCCGTGCTCGTCCGGCGCGCGTCCGGGGGCTGGACGTCGGTGCTCGTGTTGCCGGTCGTCGCCGAGTGCATCGGTCTGTGGGAGCTCGGCCAGACGCTCTACTTCCATCTCGGCCTGGCTCTCGTGGCGCTCCACTGGAGCCGCGACGCTCCGCGAGGCGATACGGCGGCGGACGGCGTGGGGCGCAGCGCGCGCGGGGAGCGAGTGCTGCTCCACCTGCTCGCGGCCGGAATGGCGCTGGCCGCGCTGGTCAAGTTCTCGTACGGGGCATTCGGTGCCGTCGCGCTCGGCGCCGTGGTGCTCGACGAGATCGGCCGGCGCCGGCGGTGGCCGTGGCTCCTGCTCACGTACGTGGCGACGTGGCTCGCGCTGTGGCTTCTGGCCGGTCAGCCGCTCCCGGCGATCGGGCGCTACTTCATCAACTCGGCCGACATCGCGGCCGGCTTCAATGCCGCGATGGCTCTGGACGGTCCGCGACGGGAGGTCGTGGCCTACCTGGCGGCGGCGGGCCTGCTGGTCGTCCTGTGGGCCCTCGAACGCGAGCCGCGAGACGGCCGGCGAGGATGGCTCCCGGTCGCGACGCTCGCCGTGCTGCTCTTCCTCGTGTTCAAGGTGTGCTTCGTGCGGCACGATGCCCACGCGCTGACTGCGGCTCCACTTCTACTTCCCTGGTGTATCGTGGGTCTGGCCGCCTCGACCGGGCGGGGGGGCACCCGCGCGGCGAGGATCGCTGCGTCGTGCGCCGTCGTCGCCGCGCTGGTGTACGCGGGGCTCGTGGTCCCGCAGTACCGGGGCAGCGGGCTGCAGGCCCTGATGTTGCGACATCTCGCCGCCTGGCCCGCGCGACTGGCTTCCGCCGCTGACGCGCTCCGCGGGGCCGACGCCCTGAGAGAGCGGCACCGCGCCGCCGTCGAGCGCATTCGACGCGAGATCCCTCTGCCGCCGCTGCGCGGCGGCGTGGACCTCTATCCGTCGTTTCAGGGGTTGCTGCTGGCCCAAGGCCTCGCTTACCGGCCGCGACCGGTCATCCAGAGCTACTCCGCCTACACGCCACACCTGGCACGGATCAACGCGCGCCACCTGGCGTCGGAAGCCGCGCCCGACGAGATCCTGTTCCTGGTGCAGCCGATCGACGGCCGCTTCCCGTCGCTCGACGACGGACCGTCCTGGCCGAGCCTGATGACGCGTTACGACCTCGTGGGCCGCGTGGGCGAATTCGCCCGAATGGCTCGCTCGTCGCGACCACGGCAAGAGCGCCTTCGCCGGCTCGGCCGATGGACGGTGCGCGTGGGCGAGCGGTTCGTGTTGCCGCCCGGAACTCGCCGCAAGATGGTCTGGGCGACGCTCGACCTGCTGCCCTCGGCCTGGGGCCGCCTGAGATCGATCGCCTACAAGACGCCGGCCGTCGAGCTGGCGGTCGGGCTGCGCGATGGGCGACGCGAGCGCTACCGGCTGATTCCCGGGATCGCGCGCGCCGGCTTCCTGCTCTCGCCGCGGATCGCCGACACGGCCGACTGGGTCCGACTGGTCTCTCCCGCCGGGCGCCCGCAGCTCGAGGGCGTGGAGATCACGAACCTGGCCGTCGTGGGGCGACACGGCGCAGGACTCGGCGGCGCGTTTCGCGCCGAGGTGCGGGTCGAGCTGTGGGAGCTCGACACCGGCGCCGGTCGGGGTGCCTCCCGGTCGGGTGACCTCCGAATCACGGTCCCGAGCCACCGAGGCGCCCGGTGGCGTGGCCTTTCTGGCGTCTCGAACGGTCGGGAGGTTCCGCCTCGCGCGCGCGGATCACGCTGAAGACGGCGCCGTCGCGCCCGATCGCGTGTACGACGGGTGAGCCGGGGTAGGAGCGGTCGAAGCCGTAGCGCGTCGTGGAGACGTAGTAGGCGTAGGGAGGCGGAATCTCGCCGGGGATCCCGTACTCCACGACCTCCCGGATCGCGACGTCGGGTCCGAGGAAGCGCGCCGCGCAGTCACGCGCGTAGCCATCGACGGCCACCAGCACCTCCAGGGGCCGACCCGGGCGTAGCGCGGCGCGAGCGTTCACCCACTCGATCGCTTCCTTGTAGCTCGCGAGCCAGTAGTCGGTCTCGTAGCGCCCGGCGGCGCCCCCGAGCCCGCCCACCCAGGCATTGAAGTAGGTCGTCTGATAGGGATGCAGTCGCACCAGGCTCGCGATCGGCGCCGCGAGCAGGATCGCGAGCGCGATGGCGGCGGCCCGGCGCGGCCGCCCCGGCGGCGCGAGCTCGGCGAGCGAGCCGGCGCCGATGCCGCAGAAGAGGGCCAACGCCGGCAAGACGAAGAGCGCGTGCCGCATGCCGTCGTACACGTTGGGGCGGATCACCAGCGCGCCGAGCAGGGGCGCTCCGAGCCAGAGCAGGGCGACGAGCGTCACCAGGGACTCCGGGCTCTCGCGATCGCGCAGGCGCCACGCCCCGCGCAGCAGGCCCACCCCTGCGAGCAGCGACGCGACCGTCGGAGTGGTGATGAGCACGTACTTGAGCAGGTAGTAGCGCGGCAGCTGATCGCTCATCGTGGTCCGGCCTTCGAAGAGCACGGGGAACGCCTTGGGAAACGCGAAGGCGGTGCGCGCCGCGCCGAGCGGATTCGCGACGGGAGCCTCGTGGGCCCATGGCCAGAAGGCAACCATCACGATCCACGCGCTGGCCCACGCCACGAGGGCGCCGATCGCGACCGCGCCCGGCGCTCGCGTGCGGAGCGCGGCCCAGCCGGCGGCCGTGGCAAAGAGCAGGAGCGCGATCGGAAGCCCACCGGGCCGCACCGCGAGGCTCGCGCCGATCGCCGCTCCACACAGGAGCGCCGCCCCGAGGCGCCTCGGGGCCAACGCGAAACGGCAGATCGCGAAGACCGCGCAGGCGAAGAGCGCGGCGAAGGGGGCATCCTTCGAGTTGTTGAAGGCGTCGCCGTAGAAGCGCGGCAGCATGATGAGCGCGAGGGACGCGAAGATCGGAGCCAGTGGGCTCGACACGAGCGCGGCCGTCCCGATCACCGCCAGAACGGCCAGGAGGGCCGTCGTGGCGATCAACAGGTGGCGGATCTCGTACTTCCGCGCCGGCCAGGGCGCGTAGAGGAGCGCGGCCACGAGCTCGAAGGCGGGGCCATAGGCGCGCAGCCCCGGCGGCGCCGCGGCTTCGGGCTCGTGGAGGTCGCCGCGAAAGTACGCGAGCACCGCCTCGCCGTAGGCGGATTGCACGGGCTCGTCCCAGGTGATCCCGTAGTCGCGATACGTGGCGGCGATGACGGCCGTGGCCACGAGCAGGAGCCCCGCGGTCCAAGCCCGCAGCAAACTCGAACCCGCGGCGTGCTGCGCCCGCTGCGTTCCCGGACCCCGCTCGGGATCGGAACCCGCCACCGTGCCATTCTACAGCGCGCAACCCGCGCCGGGCTCGGGGCTCGGCGCTGCCCGGTAGACTCGCGCGCGGAGGACGCTGCGGCGGTGGCTGGTGCTAGAGGCGACGTCCCGGGCCGGATCCGGGCGGCGGCGGCGAGCGGCGTGACCGTGCTCGTCGCGTACGTCGTCGCAATCGCCGCCTCCCCGGGCGACGCCTACTGGATCAACGACTGCGGAAGCAAGGCGCTCGTCGCGCGGCGCCTCGTCGAGACCGGCTTCCGGGAGGCCGCGTTCGACTACCCGGGGGCGACGCTCGATCCCTCCGGCCGCTGGTTTCCGATCCCGCCGCCCTTCGCGATGCCTCGGGGCCGCGCCTTCGTGTCGACCTATCCGCCGGCCTATCCCGCGCTGGCAGCGCTGGGCTTCGCGGCGATGGGACCGCGCGGCCTCCGAGCTCCGGCCGCTCTGGGAGCCGCTGCCGGGGTGGCGCTCTTCGCGTGGTGGAGCGCGCCGGTCCTCGGCGCGCCCGCGGCGTTCGCCGCCGCAACGAGCCTCGGGCTCGCGACACCGCTCTTCTTCTACGCGGTCACGGTCTGGGAGCACAGCCTGACGCTGGCGCTGACCCTCGGCGCCTGGGTGCTGCTGTCGCGCGAGCGCGCTGCGCGCTGGGTCCTCGCGGGCGCGCTGCTGGGGCTGGCGTGCTGGCTGCGCGAGGAGCTCGTCCTGATGGGCCTCGCCGTCGTCGGCGTCGCGCTGGCGCGCCGGCAACCGCTCCGGCTCCCGTCCGCTTTCTGTGCCGGCGTCGCCGTGCCGGTGGCGGCGCTCCTGCTCTTCAACTCGGCCTTCTACGGCAATGCGCTGGGCGGCCACGTCGCGGCGACGCTCGGTTCCTCCTCCGCCGCCTCGGCCTTCGCAGCGCACGCAGGCGCCGATCGGACGGCCGCCGTGCCGGGCCTCCTCGGCGGCTTCGGACACGACGCGGGCGAGCGCCTCGCATTCGCGCTGCTCGGAGTCGGTCTGCCCCTGGCCGGCGCGATCGCGCCGCGCCGCCTACGCAACGGCCGCGTCCTCGGGCCGGGCCTCGCGGCCGCGGGCCTCGCGGCCTGGGGCCTCGCGGCCTGCCGCATGCTCGGCACCAGCGCGCCGCTCCAGGAGCTCGTGCTCCACAACGGGCTCCTGCTGCAGTGGCCGATGCTCGCGCTCGCCGGGCTCGGCGCGCGGCGCTTCCTGGAGGACCCGCGCTGCGATCCGCTCCGGACCGCCGCGCTGGCCGGCGCCCTCTTCGCCGCGCTCGCGGTGGCAGCGGGCGTACTCCTCCCGAGCGGCTTCGGCGTCCAGTCGGGCGCCGGCGTGCACTGGGGGCCGCGCGTGCTGATCCCGGCGCTCCCGGCGTTCGTGCTCTTCGCATGGCTGGCGGGCCTCGGGCGTGCAAGCGCCCTGCGCTTTGCCCTCGGCGCGCTGGTGCTGGCGGGCGTCGCGTCCACGGCGCTCTCGATCTGGTTCCTGGTGCACCAGCAGCTCGACGCCGCCCGGCTCGCGGAGCGGCTGCGCGCGCTCCCACCCCCGGTGCTCGTGACCCACCACCCCCTCCTCGCCCAGCACCTGGCGGGGCTCTGGCGGGAGAAGATCATCCTGCTCGGCACCGATCTCGCCGCGATTCGAGGCGCCGCCCAGGCGGTGGCGCGCGGCGGCCAGGACGCATTCCTGTTCGCGGCGTCCCCGGGCGCGCCCGTGGCGAGCTGGCTGCCCGGCAACCGCTGTGCGCTGGAGTTCGCGTACCGGGATACGCGCCTGCACTATCTGGAGCTCGACGTGCTGCGCTGCGGCTTCGAAGAGAAGGCGCGGGCGCCCGGTTGGCGCGATCGATGAGGCACGGCGCCGCCGCGGACGCGCAGCCCTCGCGCCCGCCGCCTCGGGCGCGCACTCGTCATGCCGCCCTGCTGCTTCCGGCGCTCCTGGCACCCGCCGCCTGGGTACTGCTCTACCTGCCCTCCCTCGACTACCCCTTCGTCTGGGAAGACGAAGGGGCACTCGGCGCGGGCACGCTGCTGCGGCCGGCCGGCGAGACGTGGGCGGCCTTCCGCGAACCCCTGCACCGCCTGGGGCAGCGCGGCAGCGCGGCTGCGCAGACCTACTACCGGCCGCTCCCGGTGGCGCTCCTGAGCCTCGTGGATCAGAGAGTGGGGCGGGAGCCGCGCGCGTTCCGCCGCGTCGCGATCGCCGCCGGAGCGCTGTGCGTCGGGGCCTTCGGCCTCTTCGCCGGCTGGCTCCTCGGCCGAACGGGCCCGGCGCTCTTCGCGGCGCTCTTCGTGGCCCTGCATCCGGTCGGGATCGAGACGACGGTCTGGATCGCGGGGATTCCGGAGACGCTCTGCACGCTCTTCGTGCTGGCGACGCTGGCGTCGGCGCTGCTCTGCTCCGCCGCCCGGGGAGCAGGTGCTGCTGCCGTCTGGGCGACGCTCTCGCTGGCGGCGCTCGGCCTGGGGCTTCTCTCGAAGGAGCGGGCGGTCGTCGCGCCGGCGCTCCTGGTCGCCGCCTGGGTGAGCCTCGGCGCCCCCCGGCCCCGGCGGACCGCAGCGCTGGTGCTGGCTCATGTGCTCCTCGTGTCCGGTTACCTTGGGTGGCTCCGGCCCGCCGTCCTGGGGAGCACATTCGCGAGCCTTCCCAGCATCGGAGGGAGCGCCACCATCCAGGTGTTGACGGCGCTCGCGAGCTGGCCCGGTCGGATGGCGTGGCTCTTCGCGCCGCTGCGCTCCTCCACCAGCGACGCGATCCGCGTGGCCACGTCGTTCGCCGACCCGTGGGTCCTGGGGGGAATCCTTCTGTCACTCGGGAGTGTTGCAGCCTGGTGGGCGCTGTGGCGCCACCGCGCAGCGGTCGCCGCGCTGGGCCTCGCCTGGATCTGGATCGCCTTCGCCCCCACCGCGGGCCTCTGGCCGATGCTCCACGCCTCGGGCGAGCGCTACCTCTTCCTTTCGGGCCTCGGTGCGGCGCTCCTCCTGGGGGGCGCGGGCGCGCGCTGGCTGCCGGCGCAGGGCCCCGCGTGGCGCCGCGGGCTCGTGGCGGCGGTAGCTTCGCTGGTGCTCCTCGGCCTGGCCGAGCGCACCCGTGCCCGGCTTCCCGACTGGGCGTCGACCCGCACGCTCTTCGAGGCCGACCTGGCCGGCGATCCGCGGTATCGCGAGGCCTACTTCGTGCTCGCCGTCGAAGCGCTGCGGAGGGGTCGCCCCGACGAGTCGGAGGCGCGGCTCGCGCCGCTGCTCGAGGACGACCCGCGCTTCGCCGCTAGCGCGAGCTACCTGAACTGGCTCTCGGTCGCGGACCTGGCCTGTCGCACCAGGCTCGCCCGCGGAGACTTCCCCGGTATCCTCGATCTCGAGGCGCGCTGGCGCCGGAGCTTCGTAGCGCTCGCCGAGGCTCCTTCGTTCCGCCTGTGCGTGGGCCAGGCCCAGGAGGCGCTGGGCCACCCGGAGCTCGCCGTCGAGGCGTACCTCGCGGTGGCCGGGGCACTCGGCGAAGCGACGCCGCCCGCGCTCCTCGTGATTCTCGCCCGCCATTTCGCTGCGCACGGGCAGCCCGACCAGGCCCGCGCGTGGCTCGCCCGCGCGCAGCGATCCGGCAGCCGCGATCCCGCGATCGCGCGCGACCTGCGCGAGATCGCGGGATTCCTGGAGGCTCGGGGCGCGCGCTGACCGCGCTCCACTACGCGGGGAATCGACCCTACTTTGGATGAGGCTCGATCACCACCTTGATCGCGCCGCCGGCGCGATCGCGCGCGGCGGCGAAGGCGTCCGCGGCCGCCTCGAGCGGGAAGCGGTGGGTGATGAGCGCCTCGGCGATCGCGGGCCTCGCGGCCAGCAGGGCCGCGGCCGCGTCCACGTCGCGCGCCGCGCCGAGGCGCCCGTACATGGTCGAGGCGACGACGGCGAGCTCCTTGGCGGCGACGACGAGGCCCGGGAGTCTGATCGCATCCCAGAACGAGGCGAGGAGGAGCAGCGTCCCGTTCGAGCGCAGTCGCTCGCAGCACAGGGCCGCCGCGCTCGGCGTCCCCGCGCAGTCGATCGCGACGTCGACCTCACCGCCGAGCAGGGTCGCCCCGAGTCGGCGCCCGGCGGCGACCTGCGCGGGATGGCGCGCGACGAGCGCCGTCTCGCAGCCCGCCGCGACGCAGGCGGCCACGGCGCAGAGTCCGATCGCGCCGCCGCCCACCACGCAGACGCGCTCTCCGCCGCGCACACCCGCGCGCCGGAGCCCGTGCACCGCCACCGCGAGCGGCTCGACCAGGCACGCGTCCTCCACGCGCACCGCGCCGGGGAGGCGCACCAGGCAGCGCTCGGGCACGACGAGCTCCTCGGCCATACCGCCGTCGCGCCCGATGCCCACGATCATCGCGTTGCCGGAGCGGCAGACCTGGTAGTCGCCCCGCAGGCAGAACTCGCAGGCGCCGCAAGGCGCGACCGGCTCGATCGCGACCGGGGTCCCGTCGTCGAGCTCGCCCGCGAGCTCGTGCCCCGGGATCCCCGCCAGCGGGAAGCCGCTCGCGAGGATCGCGAGGTCCGAACCGCAGATGCCGCAGCCGCGGATGCGGACGCGCACGCCGTCGCCCGCGGGCCGCGGCGCGTCCACGAGCTCGACCCGGCCGTTCTCGAAGCGCACCGCGCGCATTCCGACCTCCGCCGCGCTTCGCCGAGGGAGGCGAGCCCCGAAGAGCGGTGATACTACCGCGGCGCCGGCCTTTGCGGGGCCCGCACTCCGCTCGGCTTCGCCTCGCTGCGCGCTTCGCTTGCTCTGCCGGCCCATCGAGGGGTAGAGCCAGGCGCGCACCCGGACCGCTGGCTGGGCTGACCGCGGGCTACGGCTCCGGCCTGCCGCCACCGGGGGTCGGCTTGCCCTCTTCGCCGCCCTCGATCGCCTCGGTCCAGAGCGAGCCGGCCGAGCGGCCCTCGGCTTCGGCCTGCTGCTCGAGGTTCTCGCGCACGTGGAGGATGAGCTCGGCGATCTGGTCGCGCGCGGAGTTGATCGGGGTGAGGAGGTCCGCGATCGTGGCGTAGGTGCCGAGCTCGCCGGAGGCGAAGCGCTCGAGGGCCTCGCTCTTGAGCTGGAGGAGCTCGCGGCGCAGATCGACCAGCGGCTCGAGCTCGAGCGAGGCGGAGAGCTCGAGAGTCGCGATCCGCCGCTCGAGATCCGCGACGCGGAGGAGGTAGTGCCCCACCGCCACATCCAGGCGGTCCCGGACGCGCTGGCGGCGCCACTGCCACGCGAAGAGCAGGCCTCCGACCAGGGCACCCGCGATGCCGAGCGTGTTGTTGAGCTTGTCGATGTCGCTGCCGGTGACGAAGGGGCGGTGGCGCGCCAGGTAGGCCCGGGTCCCGAGATGGTGGTGGAAGCGCGGCGGCGACTCGAGGACGGAGCGGTGGAGCCATGGCTGCGCCGAGCGCGCGAAACGGGACTCGAAGATCGCCTCCAGCAGGAGCTCGATCGCGTCGCTCGGGACCGTCGCGTGCGCGACCAGGAGCAGCGGGGTCCCGAGCGTGTGCAGCGGCTCGGACGGCGTCGGCGGATCGACCCCGTAGGTGAAGGGCGGGATGACCGTGTCGACGACCTGGTCGCGGTCGATCCGCGCCGGGGCCGGGAGCAGGGACGCGTCCGTCAGCAGCCGCGCCAGGCGGAACGCGTCGGCGAAGGGGAGCGGCACGAGCTCGTACTCGCCCGAGCGCAGCAGCCGCAGCACGATTGCCGAGGGCACGGTCCCGAGGTGGAAGATCGCGTCGGGCAGCGCGCTCCACTCGCCGCGCTCGCCCCGCGCCACGAGCTCCGCGAGCTCGAGCTCGTGGGTGGTGCCCGCCTCGCCGGCCGGCAGGCCGGCGAAGGCCAGCACCGAGCGCGCGAGCGCCGCGTTCGTGCTCCCCGGCGGCCCGAGGTCGACGCTGCGCCCGCGCAGGCCCCCGAGCCCCACGCCGACGTCCGGCGCGAGCTCCCGCCGGACGAGCAGGTGGAGCGCCTCGACGTAGAGCGGCGCGACCTCGCGCAGCTGCGCGTGATGATCGGCCTCGTAGGCGCCGGAGACGAGCGCCAGGTCGATCGCGCCGCTCTCGAACTCGTGGAGCTCCTCCGCCGAGCTCGTGACCTCGACCAGCCGGATCTCGAGGCCGCGGCGCGCGGCGGCGCCGGCGAGCTCGCGGGCCAACAGCGCCCGGCTCGTCGTGAGCGGACCGGGGCTCAGCGTGAGCGCACGCGGAGGGGGCCGCGGCGTCCGCAGGTTCACCGCGATCGCGACTGCGACGGCGGCGGAGCCGAGCACGAGCGCCAGCGCGGGCCAGCCACGGCCCCTGCGCAGGAAGCCTTGGACGCCCCCGGTCGTCAGCGCAGGCAGCCCTGGCCGCCGTCGACCACGAGCGTGTTGCCGGTGACGTAGCGAGCGTCGGGGGCGGCGAGGAAGACGGCCGCGCGGCCCACCCTTCCGAGGGTCTCCATCAGCGTCCCTCCTGCGCGTTTACCCGGGGCGCCGCTCCACGAGGCGGACCACCGGGAGCGTTCGCGACGTGCGCGCCTGGTAGTCGATGTAGAACGGGCGGTCCTCGCCGAGCGCGGCCCAGGCGCGGCGGCGGTCTTCGCCGGCGAGCACCTGCGCCTCCGCCCAGAAGGCCGCGCGCTGCACCCTCACCCGCACCTCGGGGTTGGCCGCGCGGTCGCAGAGGTTCAGGTACCACGCCGGGTGCGTCGGTCCGCCGGCGTAGGACGCGACCACGATGCGGTGCCCGCCGGCGTCGAGCCAGTAGGGCAGGGCCGCCTTCTGCTCCTTGCCGGAGCGCCGCCCGACGGTGCAGAGGATCAGGTGGTACATGCCGGCCACGAACCACGCCTGGTCGGCGTCGCTCGACTCCATGGCGGCGATGTGCTCGCGCGTGCGGGCGGGGATCTCCGCGCGGCTCGGCTCCTCGAAGGGCTCGTTCTTCTGCGAGGTCGGCATCGGCCGGATCCTACAGCGCCGGCGCGCTTCCCGGTAGCGAATCGGACGGGGCTCGCTCGGCGCCGCCGTCTCCGGTAGCGTCGTTCGCCGTGTCGGAGCGACGCGCCGGCGCGCTCTCGCGCTACAGGATCTGCGACTTCACCGGGCAGCTCGCCGGAGCTGGCGCCACCCGCTGGCTGGCCGCCTTCGGCGCCGACGTGATCCGGGTCGAGGACCCCGTCCGCCAGGGCGCCTGGGACATCCTGCGCTCGATGCCGCCCTACGTGGACGAGCGCCGCGGTGTCGACTTCGGCGGGGGCTTCAACAACCACAACGTCGGCAAGCGCGGGATCGCGCTGAACCTGCGCAGCGAGCGCGGCAAGGAGCTCCTTGCCGAGATCGTGAAGCGCTCCGACGTGGTCGCCGAGAACTTCGCCGCTGGCGTGATGCAGAAGCTCGGCTTCGGCTACGAGCGTCTGCGCGAGCTGCGGCCCGACGTCGTCTACGTCTCGAACTGCGGCTTCGGCCACACGGGGCCGTACCGCTCCTTCAAGACCTGGGGGCCGATCGTGCAGGCCCTCTGCGGCCTCACCTTCACCTCGGGCCTCCCGGACGAGCCCCCCGCCGGCTGGGGCTACTCCTACATGGACCACAGCGGCGGCTTCGCGATGGCGATCGCGATCCTGGCCGCCCTGGTCCACCGCGAGCGCACGGGCGAGGGGCAGTGGGTCGACCTCGCCTGCACCGAGGCGGGTCTCGGGATGAACGCGGCGTCGATCCTCGACTACACCGTGAACGGTCGCCCCTCGCGGCGGTCGGGCCAGCCCCACAGCAACCGCAGCGAATGGCCGCCGATGGCGCCGCACGGGATCTACCCGTCCGACGGCGAGGATGCCTGGATCGCGATCGCCTGCCGCGACGAGCGCGACTGGCGGGCCTTCGCCGCGGTGGTGGGCGAGGAGTGGGTCGCCGATCCGCGCTTCGCCGCGCTCGCGGGGCGCCTCGCGGAACAGGACGCCCTCGACCTCGCCGTCGCCGCGTGGACGCGCACGCGAGAGCGCTTGGCCACGGCGGCCGCGCTCCAGGCGGCGGGCGTTCCGGCCGCCGCCGTGCAGCGGCCGGGCGAGCGGATCGACGCCGACCCGAACACTCGAGCCTGGGGCCTCTGGCCGACCGTCGTGCACTCGAAGATGGGTCGCGTGCGGGTCGACGGGCTTCCGGTCCATTTCTCGAAGACGGACTGGCGGATCGAGCGCGGCGCGCCGTGCGTCGGCGAGCACACCGACGAGGTATTGCGCGAGCTCCTCGGGCTCGACGATGCGGAGCTCGCGAGGCTCCGCGCGCAGGGCGTGACGTGACGACGCCCGGCCCGCTCGACGGTATCCGCGCGCTCGAGCTCGCGAGCGAGCGCTGCGCCTTCGCCGGGAAGCTGCTCGCCGACCTCGGCGCCGATCTCGTTCTGATCGAGCCGCCCGGAGGCGACCCCATGCGCCGCTGGCCGCCCTTCGCGGGCGATCTCCCCGGGCCGGAACGGAGCCTCTCCTTCTGGCACTACCACACGAGCAAGCGCGGCATCCGGCTCGACCTGGGCCGGCCGCAGGGAGCCGATCTCTTCCGCCGCCTCGCCGCCCGGGCCGACCTCGTGCTCGAGGCCGAGCCGCCGCGGCGCCTGGCCGAGCTCGGACTCGATCCGGAGGCGCTCTGCGCCGCGCGCCCGCGGCTCATCTGGATCTCCATCACGCCCTTCGGGCGCAGCGCGCCGCGCTGCGACGAGGAGGCGACGGACCTGACGATCCTGGCCGGCGGCGGGCCCGTCTGGAGCTGCGGCTACGACGACCACGCGCTTCCCCCGATCCGCGGCGGCGGGAACCAGGGCTACCAGATCGCCGGCCACTACGCCGCGCTCTCGGCGCTGACCGCGCTCCTCCACCGGATGGCGACGGGCGAGGGCCAGCAGGTCGACCTCAACATGCACGCCGCCGCGAACGTGACGACCGAGATGGCGAGCTACCACTGGCTGGTGGCGCGCGGCACGGTGCAGCGCCAGACGGGCCGCCATGCGATGGAGCAGCCGACGCTCCCGACGCAGGTGCGCTGCGCCGACGGGCGCTACATCACGACGGGCGTCCCGCCGCGCACGCCGCGGGAGTTCGGCGGCGTCCTCGAGTGGATGGTCGAGCTCGGCCTCGAGGCGGAGTTTCCCGAGGCCGTCTTCCTGCGCATGGGGGCCGAGCGCGGGCAGCTCGACCTCGCGAAGCTCGGGCAGGACGAGGAGGTCACCGTGATCTTCGGCGCGGGCCGCGAGGCGCTCTGCTTCATCGCCGCGCGCATCCCGGCCTACGACTTCTTCGTCGGCGCGCAGCGCCGCGGCCTCTCGGTGGGGATCGTCTACGCGCCCGAGGAGGCGCTCGAGGACCCGCACTTCCGCGCGCGCGGCTATCCGGCCCTGGTCCCCCACCCGGAGCTCGGTCGCAGCATCACCTACCCCGGCGCGCCGTACCGCTTCGAGAAGTCGCCCTGGCGGATCTCGCGCCGCGCGCCGCTCCTCGGCGAGCACGCGGACGAGGTGATGGGCGAGCTCGGCCTCGACGCCGGAGCCACAGCCAAGCTCCGCGCCGACGGCGTCCTCTGAGCGGTTCGATGAGCGACCCCCTCGACCGCCGGCGGAGCTGGACGCCCCATCCGCGGCTCGAGTCGGTGGCGCGCGTGAACGAGGAGGGCCGCATCCTCGGAGCAAAGAGCCCCGTGCCCCTCGGCGCGGGCTCGCTCCTCGCACAGGCCGTCGCGAACACGGGCCTCGACGACTTCGGGGCCGAGCGCCGGCCGACGCGCTTCCTTCCCCTGCCCCGCGGCGGAGCCTGCTCGACGAGCTCTTCCGCGAGGACGGGCAGACGCTCCGCGCGCTGGAGGGGCGCCTCCCGATGACGCGCTTCGGTGTGATGAAGCACCTGCGCGTGCTCGAGGAGGCCGGCCTCGTCGTCACCCGGCGCCGCGTGTGCGAGAAGCTGCACTTCCTGAACCCGGTCCCGATCCGCCTCGTCCACGACCGCTGGGTGAGCAAGTACGCCGAACCCTGGGTCGCGAAGCTCAGCGACCTCAAACGCGAACTGGAGGAATAGACGATGGAGCGAGTGTTCGAGATCTACATCAAGACGACCCCGGAGCGCCTCTGGGAGGCGATCACCAACCCCGAGATCCGGAGCAACTACAACTTCGGCGCCAGCGTCGTCTCGGACTGGAGGAAGGGCTCCCCCTACAAGATGGGCGCCCGGGACGGGAGCTTCGCGCTCGGCGAGGGCGTGAACCTCGAGGTCGACCCCCCGCGGCGCCTGGTCCAGAGCATGGTGGCGCTCTGGAGTGACGACGTGAAGCGCGAGGGCACGTCGAGGATCACCTGGGAGATCGAGCCCATCGGCGACTCCTGCCGGCTGACGGTCACGCACGACCAGCTCCGCGAGGGCGCGAACGACCAGCTCTACGGCGGTTGGCCGATGGTCCTCTCGGGCCTGAAGACCTGGCTCGAGACGGGCGAGCTCCTCACCACGCCGGGGTCGCTGCGTTACACCTGAGCCGAGCCGGTCACCACCATCCTAGCACCTTCCACCAAGCGAGGCCGACGGTGAGCAGCGTGAACAGATTCACCACGGAAGCGACGAACCCGAGCCGCCACCAGGTCCACTGCGACACGTAGCCGGCGCCGAAGTATATGGGGCCCGGCGTCGTTCCGTAGTGGGTGAGGCTGGCCATGAGATTGGAGCCGTAGGCGAGCGTCAGGGCGGCGATCCACGTCGGCGCGCCGGCCGCGAGGAGGACGACCAGGAACGGGATGAACATCGCCGTCGCATGCGCCGTGATGCTCGCGAAAGCGTAGTGCGCGTAGTAGTAGATGAGGAGAAGGACGAGCAGCGCGGGCAGCCAGCCCCAGCCGCTGGTCCACCCGCCCGCAACCTCGGCGAACTGCTTCGCGATTCCCGTCTCTCCCAGCGCCTGGGCCAGCTGCACCAGCCCGCCGTACCAGAGGAACACCTCCCAGGCGGCGCGTTCCGTGGTGAGGTCGTTCCACTCCAGCACGCCGGAGAGCAGCAGCACGGCCATCCCGATCAGCGCGACCACCGCGTAGTGGATGGTGTGGATGGGGGCCGTCATCCCGGGCAGCCGCAGCCCGATGGTCATCCAGAGCAGCGCGACGAGACCGAACACGCCCAGCATCAGCTTCTCGTCGCGGCCTATCGGTCCCATGCGCGCCAGCTCGGTTCGCGCGATTCGGGCGGCGTCCGGCGTGCGCCGCACCTCGGGGGGGTAGAGCCGGTAGAGGATGAGCGGCGTGATGACGAACGCCGCGAGGCCGGGCACCAGCGCGCCGAGGGCCCAGCGGGCGTAGCTCAGCTCGAGCTCGGTGACCTGCAGGACGAAGCGCGCGATCAGCGCGTTCGACGCCTGGCCGGTGAGGAACATCGAGCACGCGATCACGTCGCACTGGTAGAGGAACGGCATCAGAAACGCGCCGAGCCGCCGGGCCTTGGGACCGGGATGCGAGTCGTGGGCCTCGGCGAGGCTCTTGGCGATCGGGAAGACGATCCCGCCGGAGCGCGCGGCGTTCGACGGGATGTAGCTCGCGAGCAGGAGGTCGGTGGTGGCCAGCGCGTAGCCCAGGCCCAGCGACCGGTGCCCGATGACGCCGATGAACCAGAACGCGATGCGGCGGCCGAGCCCGGTCTTGATCATCCCGCGCGACATGAAGAACGCCGCCAGCACCAGCCAGACGATCGGATCGGCATAGCCCGCGAGGGCCTGGCTGGGCGTGAGCACTCCGGTCGCCGCCGTCGCGGTGACGCCCAGCAGGACCATGGCCCCGCCGGGGAGCGGCTGGACGATGAGGCCGGCGATCGTCGAGACGAAGATGGCGAAGAGGAACCACGAGCTCGCCGTGATGCCCGCCGGCGGCGAGATCAGTGCGATGGCGATGCCTGACAGCAGAACGGCCGCCCAGCGGAGGGCGCGCGGGACAACGGGATTCTGCAAGCCGCGGCTCAGAACGCTCTTCGCGAATGAGTTTCGGCCAAGTACATCACGCGCGACACCGCTCCCCTCCGCGACAGCTCGACGACGGTCTCGAGATAGCACTGCTGACTCTCGAACTCAGCAGCACCCGAGACGCCTTCGAGCTCTGCTCGATGCGCCTGCATGGCCGCCAGTCTGCCGCCGGCGTTCTCGAGCACGCTCGGGGTTCGATCCTTGGTCTCGAGGAGCCGGAACTCCGCAGACTCGAGCAGTCCTTCGTTCCATCCGGCGGCAACGAACTGTGTGTAGCCGTGAACGCTGCGTTTCCGCACCTCTTCGTTCGAGACGGCACCCGTGACTACCCCGGCATCGGTAAACAGGAATCGTCCGCCGGGCCGGAGCAGTCTCGCAACCTCGTGGAAAAACCTCAGGCGGTCGCGAAGATGGAGCACCACGTCCAGCGACATGGCCGCATCGAACGAGCCCGGCGCGAACGGAAGGGGCTCGTTCAGGTCCGCCTCGCGAACCGAGAGCAAGGCATCGACGCCAAGTGAAACGGCACGCGCGCGCCCGACTCGAAGAGCCGATGGACTGAGCTCCACGCCAGTACCCGGACAGCCGACGGCCGCAAGAACGAAGGTCAGTGGGCCGCAGGGGCCGCAGCCGAGATCGACGAACCGGGAGGCAGGTGAGAGCGCGAGGCGGTCGATGTCCACGCGCATTTCGCCGGCATCCACCCAGGAGTGTTGCCCGATGTCTTCATCGTAGGCTTCGCGGCGAATCTGCCGCATCAACGGCGAGTCGAACTCTCGATAGAAGGATTCGTAGCCGTCCGCCCGCGCCTGTTTGGGGCTATCCATATCGTGCTCCGCGCGGTTGCAGAAGATGCCTTCGCCGGCGACGCGCGGCCAGCACGCAGCGCTCGGGAGTGGAGCTATTCCTCGACGAGTTTCCGCAAGCGCGCGAGCGCGTCGTCCCAACGCTGCGAGATCTGGTCGAGGGAGCGGCGCGCCTCCTCCAGCCGCGCCGTGTCGAGGTCCCAGATGCGTTCTCGCCCGCGCCGGGCGCCGTGGACGAGCCCGGCGCTGGCGAGGACGCCCAGGTGCTTGGTGATCGCCTGGCGCGTGACGGCGGAGCCGCTCGTGAGCCTTGCGATCGACTGCGGACCGCCGGCGCAGAGGCGGGCGACGAGCGCGAGCCGGATCTCATCGCCGAGCGCGGCGAAGACCGGCGCCGCCCGGGCGAGGCGCGCGACTCCCGCGCTACGCCGCGACATGTCGCTCGATGTTCTGGAGCGGTGCGGCCCAGCCGCCCTCGTTGCTCCGGAAGGCCTCGTCGCGCCGCGCGGGCGGGAGGCGATCGCAGCCGGACTCGATCACGGTGAGGCGAGTCCCGCCGGCGACCTCCTCGAGGCGGAACTCGACCAGGACCGTCGGCTCGGCCGAGTAGTCGACACCGGGCTCGACCGCGTAGGGGTGCCAGCGGTACGAGAACAGTTGCTCGGGCTCCATGCGCTCGATCGTCATCTCCAGGGTCACGTGCTCGTAGCCCGGGTAGGTAAGGAAGAGTAAATAAATAAAGGTTGCACTCCGAGTCTGGTGTTCGTATGATCGCGAGTATGAAGACTCGCTCCGAACTTCAGGCGAAGCTAGCCAGCCTGTGGCCGCTTCTGGACGAGCGGACACGCCGGCTCATGGCCGC
>CAZUYC010000010.1:0-6204 GCA_964624475.1 uncultured Spirochaetales bacterium
CGACACGCCGCAAGGTACTCGGCGCACGCCTCCTCGCTCGCGAACCGGGCCTGGAACTCCCGAAGGTTCCTGGGGAACGATGGTCTCGGCACGGCGCCACGCTACCCGTTGTGTGATGCTGAAACAACCGGATAAGCAGGACCAGACTAGCTGCGCGATCCGAGTCGGCAGCGGCGCGGTCGTCTGTTGGGGCAACAACGACTACCTGCAAGCGACGCCGCCTCCCTCCGTGGACGGCAGCGACGGCACCGCCTCGGCGATCGCGGCGGGTGGACATCACAGCTGTGCGATCCAGGCCGGCAGCGGCGCGGTGGTGTGCTGGGGCCTCAACCACTTGGGGCAGGCGACGCCGCCTCCCTCCGTGGACGGCAGCGCCGGCACCGCCTCGGCAATCGCGGCGGGCCGTTACCACAGCTGCGCGATCCAGGCCGGCAGCGGCGCCGTCGTCTGCTGGGGCCCCGACTACTCCGGACGGGCGACGCCGCCTCCCTCCGTGGACGGCACCACCGGCACCGCCTCGGCGATCGCGGCGGGCTCCGACGACAGCTGTGCGATCCAGGCCGGCAGCGGCGCGGTGGTGTGCTGGGGCCTCAACCACTTGGGGCAGGCGACGCCGCCTCCCTCCGTGGACGGCAGCGCCGGCAGCGCCTCGGCGATCGCGGCGGGCTGGGATTACAGCTGCGCGATCCAGGCCGGCAGCGGCGCGATCGCCTGCTGGCCCTCCGGGCCGGCGACGCCCCCGGCCTCCGTGGACGGCACGGCCGGCAGCGCCTCGGCGATCGCGGCGGGCTGGGATTACAGCTGCGCGATCCAGGCCGGCAGCGGAGCGGTCGTCTGCTGGCCCGACGACATCTTCTTCGACGCGACAACCCCGCCTCCCTCCGTGGACGGCACGGCCGGTACCGCGACGGCGGTCGCGGCAGGTGTTCGCCACAGCTGCGCGATCCAGGCCGGCAGCGGCGCGGTCGTCTGCTGGGGTTACGACAATCAGGGGCAGGCGACGCCGCCTCCCTCCGTGGACGGCACCGACGGCACCGCCTCGTCGATCGCGGCGGGCGAGTTCCACAGCTGCGCGATCCAGGCCGGCAGCGGCGCGGTCGTCTGCTGGGGCTACAACGACTACGGGCAAGCGACGCCGCCTCCCTCCGTGGACGGCACCGCCGGTAGCGCCTCGGCGATCGCGGCCGGTGGGTTGCACAGCTGCGCGATCCAGGCCGGCAGCGGCGCGGTCGTCTGCTGGGGCTACAACTACAACCGGCAGGCGACGCCGCCTCCCTCCGTGGACGGCACCGCCGGCACCGCCTCCGCGATCGCAGCGGGCTCCGACTACACCTGCGGGATCCAGGCCGGCGCGGGCGCAGTCGTCTGCTGGGGCGGCTTCTACAGTGGGGGCGGCCTAGACGAAGACAGATTCAACCCCGCCACGTACCCACCCCCTCCAGTGAACGGCACCGCCGGCACCGCCTCGGCGATCGCGGCGGGCGCCTACACTAGCTGCGCGATCCGAGTCGGCAGCGGCGCGGTCGTCTGTTGGGGCAACAACGACTACCTGCAAGCGACGCCGCCTCCCTCCGTGAATGGGAGGCAGGGCATTGCCTCGGCGATCGCAGCGGGCGGGTACCACACCCTCGCGATCGCGGTGCCCCAGCCGGTCCCGGCCGCCATCGACATCAAGCCCGGGAGCGACACGAATCCCATCCAGCCGTTCTCCCGCGGCGTGATCCCGGTGGCGATCCTGGGTTCCGACAGCTTCGACGTGGAGGAGATCGACGTGACGACGCTCGCGTTCGGACCCGATGGAGCGGCTCCTGCGCACAAGAAGGCCGCTCGTCTCGAAGACGTGAACGGCGACGGCTTCGACGATCTCGTCTCCCACTACCGGACCGAGGAGACCGGCATCGCGATCGGAGACACCGAGGCGTGTGTGACCGGCGAGCTGCTCGACGGCACGCCGTTCGAGGGCTGCGACTCGATCCGGACCGTACCGGCCTGCGGCCTCGGCTTCGAGCTGGCCTTCGTGCTCCCGCCGATGATGTGGCTCCACCGCCGGCGGGGCGCGAATCGGAGCGTCAAGGGCCGTCCGCGCCCCGCAGACCACCGACGGAAGCGCAGGTGAACTGGGAACCAGATCGCGGAGAAACGGCTCCACCGGTCGGGAAGGAGAGAGGGATGCAGAGCGCAGCTTCGATCGCAGTGAGGATCGCTTGGACCGGCCTCGTGGCAGCCCTCGCCCTCGCCGCGCCGAGCCGGCCCGCGCTCGCGGAAGTCGCGTTCGAGGTGGTGAAGAGCTTCGAGCTTCCGGCGCAAAGCCCGAGCGACCTCGTCTTGGGAAGCGATGGCGCGCTCTATGGGACCACCCTGGTCGGCGGCTCCTCCTATTGGCATGGAACGATATTCCGGATCGACACGCAGGGGACCTTCACCCGCCTGCACTCGTTCGACGGCACAGACGGTTATGGGAGGGCACCCCTCGTCCTGGGGAGCGACGGCACGCTGTACGGGGCGAGCTCCTATGGTGGCCGCTTCGGGTCTGGCTCGGTCTTCCGAATCAACAACGCAGGAGAGTTCGCGCTGCTCCACTCCTTTGATGACGCCGACGGCGCTTTCCCGCGGCCCGACCTCGTCGTGGGAAGAGACGGCGCGCTCTATGGGACCACCCAGGGCGGCGGCTCCTTCGACCGCGGCACGATCTTCCGGATCGACGCCTCCGGGAACTTCACCTCGCTGCACTCGTTCAGCGGGGCGTCACCGTCGGGTCTGGTCGTAGGGCAGGACGGCGCACTCTACGGTGCGACAGTAAGCCGCTCCCGGTGTCCCTGTACGCCCGATCCCATTGTGGACTACGGCGCAGTCTTCCGGATCGACAGCGACGGGGCGTTCACGGTTCTGCACACGTTCGACGACTTCCGCTATTTTTTGACCCTGCTCGTCGTGGGCGGCGACGGCGCGCTGTACGGGGCCACGCAATTCGGCGGAGCGTCGGACACCGGCACGATCTTCCGGATCGACAGCGCGGGGAACTTCACGTCTCTGCACTCATTTGGCGGCACGGAAGGCGTCAACCCATCACCCGCCCTCGTCCTGGGAGCCGACGGTGCGCTCTACGGGACCACCCTGGGCACCTACGTGAGGCCGCCATACGGGTCGGTCGGCCCCAGCACAGTCTTCCGGATCGACAGCGCGGGGACCTTCACGTTGCTGCACTCTTTCAACGGCACAACGGAAGGCTATCACCCTTCGCCGCGGCTCGTGCTCGGGAGCGACAACTCGCTTTACGGAACCACGGAGCGCGGCGGGTCGCTCAACGGGGGGACCGTATTCAAAGTGGACAGCGAAGGAAACTTCACCACTCTGTATTCGTTTCGATGGTACAGCTGGCCGAATGCGCTCGTGCTGGGGGGCGACGGAGCGATCTATGGCACCACGATGGGAGAGGGGGTGGTGCAATATCAGTTTCCGAGCTCGTACGCTGATCGCACCGCCGGTGCCAATGGCACGGTCTTCCGGGTCGACAGCAGCGGCAGCTTCTCCACGCTGCACGAGTTCGAGTCCACGGATGGGTTCTTCCCGCAGCCCGTACTCGCTGTCGGGGGTGACGGTGCGGTCTACGGCGCCACCTATTCCGGGGGCGCGTCCCATGCCGGCACCCTCTTCAAAGTCGATCGCGCGGGGACGTTTAGCTCCCTCCACGCCTTCAACTTCGAGGACCTCCGGGCCCACCTAGGCTGCTGCTTATACCCGTACACAGACCAAGGGACGATTCGCGCCCTCGCCCGGGGAGGCGATGGCGCGGTCTACGGCATCACGCCATACGGGGGGGAGATGGGTGCCGGCGCCGTCTTCAAGGTCGACAGCGCCGGCGACTTTACCTTCTTGCATTCCCTGGGCCGGTTCGCCAGCGCGGCAAGGCCATCCCTCTCCCTCGGAAGCGACGGAACGCTTTACGGGAGCGGCAGCGAGGTCTTCCAGATCGACAGCGCGGGAGTGTTCACGTCGCTGGTGGAGTCCTTCGACAGTCAGCGTTGTGAGGCCCTAGGCCTATACCCCTCGGACTCGTACAGCGGCCCCGTGGCCCGGGGGAGCGACGGCTTGGTCTACGGCGTCAACTCCCTGTCCTGCGTGTACGGGTATGACTCCTACTACCACGACGCGATCTTCCGGAGAGACGGCGCGGGGACGCTCACTTTCCTCCAATCGTTCGCCGACCCCGACTACCCTTTTTATTCTTCTCCTCCTACGGCCCTCGTCGCCGGGAGCGACGGCGCGCTCTATGGGACCAGGAGCGGTCAGGGCGGGGGCTCGATCTTCCGGTTGGACAGCTCGGGCAACGTGACCACCGTGCAATCGTTCCCCGGTTACGGTACCGGTCCTTCTCCGTACGCCCCACTCGTGCTCGGGAGCGACGGTTCGCTCTATGGGGCCACAATCCGCGGAGACTCTTCGGACCCTGCCAGCATCTTCAAGCTCGATAGAGCGGCGAACTTCAGTACCGTGCATTCCTTCGGCGATACGGACGGCTTCCCCGGGTACAGCCCTCTCGTCCTCGCGAACAACGGTTCGATCTACGGGACCACGTTGCGGGGCGGAGCGTCGAACCGTGGCACCGTGTTCAAGGTGGACAGCGCGGGAACCTTCAGCTCGCTCTACTCGTACAGCGACGAGTACTCCCCGATCGGTGAATGGCACTTTGTGGTGGCGGGCGAGGATTGCGCCCTCTACGGCGTCGCAGGAGGTTACCCCCATTACGCAGGTGTCGTATATCGCCTCTTCGAAGTCGGGCATCTCTGCCAGCGCATCCACTTCGATCCGCTTCCCGACCGCACCTTGCGCGATCCGCCGTTCACAGTCACTGCCACGGCATCTTCGGGCCTGCCCGTCTCCTTCCGCGCCAGCGGGAGTTGCTCGGTGAGCGGGAATCAGGTCTCGCTGACCGGCGCCGGCCTCTGCACGCTCACGGCCTCGCAGGTGGGGGATGCGAGCTACGAGCCGGCGCCTCAGGTCTCGCAGGCGTTCCACGTGCTCTTCGAATTCACGGGCTTCCTGCCGCCGGTCGAGGGCCCCCCTGCGCTGAACCGGGTGAACGCGGGCCGCGTCGTGCCGGTCGCGTTCGAGCTCGCAGGGCACCCGGGGCCGGACGTCCTCGAAGCCGCTCTCGTGCGGCGCGTCGACTGCGACACGCTCGCGCCCGAGGGCGGGTTCGAGCCGGCGGCCTCGCCGGGCGCAGCGGAGCCCCGCAGCGCCGCGTCGAGAGACCGGTACACGGTTCCGTGGAAGACCCAGAAGAGCTGGGCGGGGAGCTGCCGGGAGCTGGCGCTCGAGCTCGTCGATGGCTCGGTGCACCAGGCCTACTTCCGCTTCGGAGACCGGCCGCGTTCCCATGCACACGCCCGAGACCAGTAGCGGCCCTGGGAGACACCGAGGCCCGCCACCGGGGGGTGAGGAGGAGGGAGAGTGCCCATCTCCCCCGGAGATTTAACGGTTCGAGGGTTATCGGACGTCGAAACTCGCTCTTGTACGTCCTATCCGCCGCCGCCGTATTCCTCGGGCCAGGTCGGTGCGGTCCATCCTCGCGCTCCCATGCGCTCGAGCCAGAGCTTCGCATCGGGCTTGCCGAACTCTGCCCTGCGGCCACCCCAGGTCACTTCGTCGGCGGGTGTGGGAGTTCGTATGGACTCCGGGCAGTGGCTCTCCAACCACGCTCGGGTCTCTTCTCGGAATCGTTCGGGCTCACTCATTGGCAAAGTCCCCGGTCCGCGGTTCCGGGCTCAGCACGTCCCGCTGAAGAGGTCCTGGTAGTTCTCCCGGAAGTACCGTCGCTTCGATGCCTCCGAGATTCCTTCCAGCGTCGAATCCATCCGGCCGATGGGATCCTTCCCGCCTTCGATGTGCGGGTAGTCGGTGCTGAACATGTAGATCCGGTCGCTGGAGTCGCGAACCATGCGCCCCACGTCCTCGAACACGTACGGCGTGACCCGGACCTGGTCGATGATCTGCTCCGAGGGCTTCCGCTTCATCTCGAGCAGGTGCGGCTCGGACTTCCGGAACGCATGCGCCGCATGGTCGAGACGCCTCATGAACGAGGGCATCCAGTCTGCGCCGTACTCGATGATTCCGATCTTGAGAGCAGGAAAGCGCTCGAGCACGCCGTCGATGATCATGGCCGTCATGAACTGCTCGGGCCAATGATGGACGATGGGAATGTCT
>CAZUYC010000011.1:0-18498 GCA_964624475.1 uncultured Spirochaetales bacterium
GCCGGGAAACGCCACGAGCCGAGCTGCGGGCGCAGGCTGTGCGTTCCGGGGCCGAGGTGCACGGAGATCGGGAGCCCGGCCTCCTGGACCGCGTCCCAGAAGGGCTCCCACGACGGCTCGAAGAGCGGGTCGGCGCCCTGGAACTGGTGCACGATCGCGCCGCGCAATCCGAGCTCCGCCGCGCGCAGGAGCTCGTCGCGCGCGGCGCGGGGATCGTGGCAGGGGAGATCGGCGAGGGCGAAGAGTCGCTCCGGGGCGGTGCGGTTGAACTCTGCCGCCCAGTCGTTGTAGGCGGCGAGGCAGGCCGCGCGCAGCGCGGCGTCCTCGAAGCGGAGCTGCGTCGTGGTCGGGCTGTAGATCACGTGGGCGTGGACACCGTCGCGGTCCATGTCCTCGAGGCGCGCGCGCGGGTCGCCCGGGCGGAAGCCGTGGCCCTCGGAGCGGATCAGGCCGACGGCCTTGCGCCCGCTCGGGCAGAGGGGCTTGCCCTCGACCAGCCAGAAGGGGCCGTCCTTCGTCTCGACCACCCGCGGCCCGCGCTCGCGCAGCGCCGCCGGAAGGCGCTCCTCCCAGACGCCGGGCGGCATCGCGTGGATGTCGAGGTGATCGTCGGCCGAGATGATGCGCTGGTCGGGGTGGAGGGACATGGCGGCTCCTCGCGAACTCTCGTGGAGGCCGAGTATCGCACGGACGGCCGCCGGCGAGAACTCATCCGCCGCGGCGGAAGACGACCCGCCCCGCGACGAGCGTCGCGGCCACGCACTCGCCGTCGAGCGCGGCTCGCGCCGCCGCCCACGGCCGGTCGAGCAGGCAGAGGTCGGCCAGCGCGCCCGGCAGGACCCGGCGCGGAGCGGCGCCCGGAGCCTCGGGCGGCGTCGTGAAGAGCGCGAGCGCCCGCTCGGGGGAGAGCGCCTCGTCCGCTCCGAGCCGCGCTCCGGACTCCGTGCGCCGCTCGACCGCCGCGCGCATCGCGCGCCACGGGTCGGCGCAGCCGAAGGGGGCGTCGGTGCCGGCCGCGAGCGGGATGCCCGCCGCCTCGAGGCCGCGCGCGCGGTGGAGCCAGGAGAGATCGGCTGGCTCGACCTCGACGGCGTAGGCGTCGCCGCGCTCGCGCACGAAGTGCGGCTGCGCCACCACGGTGAGGCCGAGCGCCGCCACGCGGACGGCGAGCTCGGGTGGCGCCACGGCGGCGTGCTCGATCCGGTCGCCCGGCTCCGCCCCGGCCGCATCGAACGCGCCGATGGCGAAGGCGAGCTCGGTGCGCGTCACGCAGTGGACCGCTGCCGCGCGCCCGGCGCCGTGCGCGCCGCGGATCGCCTCGGCGAAGGCCTCGAAGCCTGGGAGCTCCACCTCGGCCAGGACGAGCTTCACGGCGCCGCGCGCGACGCGCGGGTGGCTCGGCTGCGGCAGGTCGGGACGCCCCATCACGAGGAGCCGCTGCGGGAGGGCGCCCGAGGCGGCCGCGGCCTCGAGGATCGCGAGCTCCGCGGGTCCGTTCGCGGCCGTCGCGTCGGTCACGCCCGTCGCGCCGAGCCGAGCCAGGCGCGCGCCGACGGGGGCGAGGTCGGGGGGCGCCTCCGCCCCGAGCCGCTCGCGCAGCCAGGCGTCGAGGCGTAGGAGTCGGCCGGTGGCGCGGCCCGCGGCGTCGCGCTCGACGCCCGGTGCATCGGCGCCGCGATCGAGGCCGAGTCGTGCGACCGCGGCGGAGCTCAGGACCCAGAGGGCGCCGCTGCGATGCTGCACGCGCACCGCCGCGCCCGGCGCGAGCGCATCGAGGACGCGGCGGTCGAGCGGCCCGGCGACGCCGTCGTGGTAGCCGGTGCCGCGGATCCAGCCCCCGCGCGGCTGCGCGGCGCGCAGCGCGCGGGCCAGATCCTCGCGCGTGCGCACCTCGGGTGGACCGCAGCGGACCGAGCGGCCGGCGGCGGCGAGCGCGAGCAGGTGCAGGTGGTGATCGTGGAGCCCCGGTAGCAGCGCCCCGCCGGCCGCGTCGAGGCGCTCCTCGCCGGGGCGCGGCGCGAGCTCCCGAGCGACCTCGACGATGCGCTCGCCCGCGATCCGGACGCAGCGCGCAGAGCGTCCTTCGACCTCGGCACGCTCGATCAGCAAGCGAGCTCCCGGAGCACGGCTTCCGTGTCAGCGCCGAAGGGCCGCGCGGGGCCGCGCGCGCGGCGCGCGCGGGGCGGAAGCACCCGCTGGCTCCGCCCGCCCGCCACGACCTCGAAACCGGCGTCGACCGCGCGCACCCGAGCGTCGCGCGCCGCGCTCCCGGAGAGCGCCGCGTGGGCGGCCACGTCGCGGAGCGCCACGTCGAGCAGCACCGCCTCGCCCGCGCGCAACGCGGCCAGCGCAGACACCGCCGCGTGCAATCCCGCCAGCGGGTCGGCGATGGCGTCGCCGCAGAAGAGCGGCGTCTCCTCCGGCTCGCCGGTGGCACGCGCGAGGCCGGCCGCGACGGCCGCATCGTCCCCGTAGGCGACGAAGCCCGCGCCGGGCTCGCGGCGGCCATGGCCCGTGATCGCGACCCACACGAGGCCCGGGCGCTCGCCGACCAGCGCCTCGGCCTCGATCCCCAGCTGGCGCAGCGCGCGCGGCCGCGCGCTCTCCAGCACCACGTCGGCCTTCTCGGCGAGGCGGCGCAGGCGATCGCGGCCGGCGGGCGAGCCGAGGTCGAGGACGGCGCTCGCCTTTCCGGCGTTCAAGAGCGCGAAGAACTCGGCGTCCCCGGCGCGCGCGCCGTCGGGGCGCGCGGCGCTCTCGACCTTCACGACGCGCGCGCCGGCGAGCCCGAGCAGGTGCGCGCAGAGCGGCCCCGCCCAGAGCGAGGAGAGGTCGAGCACGAGCGGATCCGCGCCCCGCGCGCGCTCGCGGCGCGGCCCCCGCGCGGCCACCCGGTGCGGCGGCGGCGCATCGCCGGGGAGCGGGCCCGCCACGGCGGCCGCGAGGCCGAGCAGGCGCGCGCGCTCCACCACCTCGTGGCCTGCACGCTCGCGCACCGCCGCTGCGACGGCCGCCCACGGGTCGCTCCCCGGCTCGACGCCGAGCCAGGCGGGAAGGCACGCCACGTCGTCGGGGCGCGCGAGGGTCGCCGCGATCCAGGCGTCGGCGGCCGGGAAGAGCCGGCACGCGCCGCCCGGCGAGATCGTCCCGCGCCGCGCAAGCCCGAGCAGCGCCGCCCGCTCGCCGAGGAGCGCTGGCCCGTCGAGATCCGGCGGGAGCGGGCGAAGGGCGAGGCGGCGAAGCCGCTCGAGCTCGCCGCGCGCCCACGAGGCCAGCGGGCCCGGCGCGAGGCGCGGCGGCCCGTCGGGCCACCCCGAGAGGTGCATCGCGCCCGAGCGCGCCCACTCGAGGGCGGGATTCGGGTCGTGGGACGGCAGCGCCGCGGATCCTCCCCCACGGAGGATAGGGCCTCCGCTATCCTTCCCGTCGATGGCGAGCGCGCGCCGAGCCCGGTTCGCGATCGGCGAGGTGGTGCGCCACCGCGTCTTTCCGTTCCGCGGCGTCATCTACGACGTCGACCCCGTCTTCGACAATACCGAGGAGTGGTACGAGGCGATCCCCAAGGAGGTCCGACCGTCGAAGGACCAGCCCTTCTACCACCTCCTCGCCGAGAACGAGGCGACGACCTACGAGGCCTACGTCTCGGAGCAGAACCTGCTTCCCGACGACTCCGGCGAGCCCTGCCACCATCCGCTGATCGAGGCGTTCTTCGAGGAGCGGCGTGGCGCCCGCTACGTCCCCCGCTCGCGGGCGCATTGAGGGGGGAGGGAAGGGTCGAGCGCAAGCGGCTTGAGCGGGGCCGTCCGGCCCCGTAAGATGGCTGCGGAGGACCCCGAGCGAGATGGGCCAACTCAAGCCCGGCACCCGCCTGCGCAGCAGCGTCTGCACCACGGAGGTCATGATCGTGGCGGCTCCCAAGGGGGACGTCGCGGTGACCTGCGGCGGCGCGCCGCTGGCCGGTCTCGACGCGGCTCCCGGGGCGGGCGGCGCGCCGAGCCCCGACGCCGCCGGGGGCACGCAGCTCGGCAAGCGCTACGTGAACGAAGCCGGCGATCTCGAGCTCCTGTGCACCAAGCCCGGTCGGGGCTCGCTCGCCTGCGACGGGAAACCCCTCGCGATCAAGGGAACCAAGCCGCTTCCCTCGTCGGACTAGCGCCTTGAACCCGCTCATGCTGCTCGAGATGGCCGCGTCCGGCTTCGCCGAGCGGGTGGCGGTGCAGAACGGGCGCGACCGTCTGACCTACGCCGAACTCTTCGCCGCGGCCGCCGCGGCGCGGGCGCTGGTCGTGGAATCGGGCGCGGAGCACGTGGGGATCCTCGACGTGAACAGCCTCGCCGTGCCGGTTTCGCTCTTCGCCGCGGCGTGGTCGGGGCGCCCCTTCGTGCCGCTCAACTACCGGCTCACGGCACCCGAGCTCGAGGCGCTCGTCGGACGCATCGCGCCCGTCTATCTCGTCGCGGAGCCCGAGCGCGCGGCACAGCTCGGGAAGCACCCGGACGCCCGGGTCGTCTCGCGCGACGACTTCCTCGCCCGCGCCACGCGCGGAGTGTCCGACGTGCCCGAGTGGCCGAACGATCCCGCCGCGATCGCGCTGCTGCTCTTCACCAGCGGCACGACCGGGGCCCCGAAGGCCGCCGTGCTGCGCAACCGCCACCTCGTCTCGTACGTCCTCGGCTCCGTCGAGTTCGGCGCGGCCTCCGAGGAGGAGGCGGTCCTGGTGAGCGTGCCGCCCTACCACGTGGCCGCCATGGCGGCGATCCTGAGCTCGGTCTACGCGGGGCGGCGCATCGTGCAGCTGCCGAGCTTCGGCGCCGAGGCCTGGATCGAGACGGCGCGGGCGCAGCGCGTGACGCACGCCTTCGTCGTCCCAACGATGCTGGCGCGCATCGTCGAGGCGCTCGAGCGCGAGGGCGGCCGGATCCCGACCCTGCGCGCGCTCTCCTACGGCGGCGGCAAGATGCCGCTGCCGGTGATCGAGCGCGCGATGCGCCGGCTGCCGGGCGTCGACTTCACCAACGCCTACGGACTCACCGAGACGAGCTCGACGATCGCGCTGCTCGGCCCACAGGACCACCGCGGCGCCGCCGCGAGCGAGGATCCGGGCGCGCGCCGGCGCCTCGCCTCCGTCGGACGCCCGCTCCCCGGTGTCGAGGTCGAGGTCCGCGACGAGGACGGGGAGCGCGTCGCGGCCGGCATCCCGGGCGAGGTCCACGTGCGCGGCGAGCAGGTCTCGGGCGAGTACCAGGGCCGTCCGAGCAGCGTCGGCTCCGACGGCTGGTTCCCGACGCGCGACGGCGGCTTCCTCGACGAGGCGGGCTACCTCTTCGTCACCGGCCGCATCGACGACGTGATCGTGCGCGGCGGCGAGAACCTCTCGCCCGGAGAGATCGAGGAGGTGCTGCACGAGCACCCGGCCGTCGCGGACTGCGCGGTGGTCGGCGTCCCCGACGAGCAGTGGGGCGAGGCCGTGGCCGCGGTGATCGTGCCGCGCGGCGGCGCGGCGGTCTGCGCCGACGAGATCCGCGACTTCGTGCGCGCGCGGCTCCGGTCGTCGCGCGTGCCGGAGCGGATCGAGCTTCGCGACGCGCTGCCGTACAACGAGACGGGGAAGCTCCTGCGCCGCAAGGTCCGGGCCGAGCTGGCCGGAGTGGTGTGAGCCGGCGGGCGCGCGACGCCCGGCCGCTCTCGCTGGCCGAGGCGCTCCCGGGCCTGCGCGCGCCCGACGCGACCGAGCGCTGGTCGCCGCTGGCGGGCGAGCCGGCGCTCGTGATCGACCTCGGCGGGGTGTCGTGCGTCGACCCTGCGGAGCTCGCGGCCGCGGCGGAGGCTCTCGCCGCCCTCCCGTGCCCGAGCGTCGCGCTCGTGCCCGCGGAGCTCGCGCCCGAGGTCCTGGAATTCGCGCGCCGCTGCGACGTGCGCGTCGCGACGCGCGCCGAGCTCGCACCCGTGCTCGCCGGAATCGACGCCTCTCCCCTCGCCGCGACGGCGCTCGTCCAGTGCCTGCGCGCGGGCGAGGGGGCCGGCGTCGAGGCGGGGCTCGTGCTCGAATCGCTGGTCTACTCGACGCTCCAGGCGGGCCCCGAGTTCGCGGCGTGGCGCGCCGCGCGCGCCGCCCCGCACCCGCGGCCGCCGCCCAAGGGACCGGCGGTTCGCTGCTCCCGCGAGGGCGACGCGCTACGCGTGACGCTCGCGCGCCCCGAGAAGCGCAACGCCTTCTCCGTCGAGATGCGCGACGGGCTCGTCGAGGCGCTGCGCCTCGCGCTCTCCGACCCGGAGATCCGCGAGGTCGTGCTCGACGGCGAGGGCCCGGCCTTCTGCTCGGGCGGCGACCTCGACGAGTTCGGGACGCTCCCCGACCCCGCGACCGCCCACGCGGTGCGCACCACGCGCAGCGCCGCGCGCCTGCTCGCGGCCCTGGCCCCGCGCGTGCGCGCCGAGCTCCACGGAGCGTGCGTCGGTGCCGGGGTCGAGCTCCCGGCCTTCGCCGCGCGCGTCGCGGCCCGCGCGGACGCGACCTTCTGGCTCCCGGAGCTCGCGCTCGGGCTCATCCCCGGTGCCGGCGGTACCGTGAGCCTCCCGAGGCGCATCGGGCGGCAGCGCACCGCCTGGCTCGCCCTCTCGGGGCGCCCGATCGACGCGCCGACGGCGCTGCGCTGGGGCCTGATCGACGAAGTGCGCTAGGAAGCAAGCGCCGAAGGCGCGCGCAGCGAGCCGCAGGCGAGCGAAGTTCGTCGGACTAGAAAGCAAGCGCCGAAGGCGCGCGCAGCGAGGCGAAGCCGAGCGGAGGTCGATCCGGAACTGATGCCGGGACCGATGGAAGGAGTGCGGGCCGTGGAGCTCGGCGTGTGGATCGCCGGGCCGGCGGCCGGCCTGATCCTCGCCGACTGGGGCGCCGACGTCGTGAAGATCGAGCCGCCGGGGACCGGCGACCCCGCGCGCACCTTCTCGCGCATGCTCGGCGCCGACCTTCCGTGGAACCCGCCCTTCGAGATGGACAACCGCAGCAAGCGCAGCATCGCGATCGATCTCGGGCTGCCGGCCGGCCACGCGCTCGCGGTCGAGCTGATCGAGCAGGCCGACGTCTTCGTGACCAACGTGCGCCCCGGGGCGCTCGCGCGCCTCGGTCTCGACCCGCTGGCTCTCCTCTCCGTGCACCCGCGCCTCGTCTACGCCCTGCTCACCGGCTACGGCATGGAAGGGCCGGATGCCGACCGCGCGGCGTACGACATCGCCGCCTTCTGGGCCCGCTCGGGCGTCGCGGGCCTCCTGACGCAGCCCGGGGGCCAACCCCCCTTCCAGCGCGGCGGCATGGGCGACCACGCCGCCGGGATGTCGGCCGCCGCCGGCATCTGCGCGGCGCTCTTCGCGCGCGAGCGCACGGGACGCGGCCAGCTCGTCACCACCTCGCTCCTGCGCCAGGGCCTCTACACGATCTCCTTCGACCTCGCGACGGCGCTCCGCTTCGGGGTCTCCCTCGCGGTCGGGAACCGGGCCACGATGGCCAACCCCACGATCAACTGCTACCGCGACCGCGAGGGCCGCTGGTTCTGGATCGTCGGCCTCGAGGGCGACCGCCACTGGCCGCCGCTGGCGCGCGCGGTGGGCCACCCCGAGTGGGTGGACGATCCGCGCTTCGCGACGCTCGCCGCCCGCGCGCAGAACGCGGCGGCGCTGATCGCCGAGCTCGACGCGATCTTCGCCACGCGCACGCGGGACGAGTGGGCGCCGATCTTCGCCGCCGAGGAGGAACTCTGGTGGGCCCCCGTGCACTCCGTCGACGAGGTCCTCGCCGACCCCCAGGTCGCGGCCTGCGGCGGCCTCGTCGACGTCCCCGACGGCCCGAGCACGACGACCTTCCCCGCGACCCCCGTCGACTTCTCGAGCACGGCCTGGGCCCCGCGCTGGATGGCACCCGCGCTCGGCCAGCACACCGACGACGTCCTCGCTGAGCTCGGCAAGGGCGCCGCCGCGATCGCCGAACTGCGCCGCGGCCGAGTCGTGGCCTGAAGCTCGCCCGAGCGCCTTTGCGCTTGAACGGGCGAGGCGCCTCGGGATAGGCTCAGGCCCTACGGCGAACCGGGGAGGGGACCCGCTCTTCCGCGGGCTCTCCCGCACCCAGGCCCGCGTGGTGGCGCTCTTGACCGAGATCGTGGAGGCGCCGGCGGGCCGGCGCCTGATCCGCGCGGGCGAGCGCGGAGACGAGGTCTACGTGGTGATCGACGGCGAGCTGCGGAGCTTCGTGGAGCGCGACGGCCGCCGCATCGAGCTCAACCGCCATGGGCGCGGCGACGTGCTCGGCGAGGTGGGCCTCGTGCAGGGCCAGCGCAGCGCGAACGTCGACTGCGCGACCCCCGCGCGCCTGCTGCGCCTAGCCCCCGCCCACCTGGCGCGCCTGGAGCGGCGCTACCCGCGCATCGCCGCGCGACTCTACCGCAACCTGGGCGCCACCCTGGCCGACCGGCTGGTGAAGGCCACCGCGCGTCTCGCCCCGCCGGCCCCGCCCGGCTCAGCGGCCGATCCGCCAGCTCCCGTCCTCCTGGAGGCAGGCGATGCCGAAGCCGCGCTCCACGCGGCCGCCGACCCGGATCTCCTTCTGGAACTCGCGGCAGAACTGCCCGCGCTCGTCGTAGCCCTCGCTCACCACCGTGACGCCGTCATCGAACGCGTTCCAGTCGATGGGCACGGGCGCCGGAGCGCGGGACGCGGTCCCGTAGTACGGGCCGTAGACGGGCTGCTGCTGCGCCTGCGCGAAGAGGGCCACGGCCGTGAGCGCCACGGCGCCGAGGCCGAGCGCGAGGAAGACGCCGTCCGCATCGTCGTCGTCGTCCTCGTAGTAGACCGGGCGCCCGTGCCCGCAGCCCTCGTGGTGCCGGTGATGGCCGTCTCCATGCCGCCACTCCTGGGCGTGGGGATGGCCGCGGTGTCGGCCGTGGCCCTTGCGCGAGCGGGCCAGGGCCGGCGAGGCGACGAGGGCCACCGCGAGGGCGAGCACGAGCGCCTGCGTCCACAGGCTCTTCCGGGTGGGATTGCACATGACATGGGCCTCCTGGATGGATGGGAGGGCCCCTTCGAACCCCCCATCGACCGGTTGGACGCCGTACCCACCCGGGGGATTCGGTGTTGCGCACCGCCGCCCCACGCGGGCGCACTCGTTAGAGATCCAGAAGCCACTCGAGAGGAGCCAGCAGCGCGTCGAGCGCTCGTCCCTCGACGCGGAAGGAGTCCGCGGCGATGAGCCGCATGTTGCGGAGCACGTAGTCCCGCGACGGCTCCAGCCAGACGATCGGCTCCCGCTCCACGACCCGGACCTCTCCGTCACGCGTCTCCATCTCGAAGCGTCCGATCGCGACGAGCGCGGTCCCCGGGGCGACCAGGAACTCGATCCAGAGCTTCTGTCGGCGGTCGCCCGCCGGCCCGCGCGCTCGGAGCTCGCCCCAGAGGCGCTGCTGGGCCGCGCCCAGCGCCTCGGCGTAGCGCAGCGCCTCGACCCGGCCGGGACCGTCCGGCCAGTTCGCGAGCTCCTTCCTGCGGATCTCCCCGACCACCCGGCTCAGCACCTTCGTGTACAGGAGCGTCTGCACGACGTTCGCGTCGCCGCGCCGGAGCAGGCGCACCTCGCCGACCGGCTTCTCCTGCGACGGCACGTAGCTCCGCGCCACGACCTCGTCCGCGCGCGCATCGAGCCGCGCCCGGAGCCGCTCGGGCACGGCCTCCCCGGCGCCCGCCGAGGCGGCGGCTGCGAGCAGCAGCGCCAGGATCGCGCTCACGCGCACGCCGGAGCCCGGCGGCCGCGGTCGAGCAGGATCAGACAGGCGGGCGTCACGAAGAGGTCGCAGACGAGCGCGCTGATCATCGTCATGCCCGAGAGGAGCGAGAAGTAGATCGTGGGCTTGAAGCTCCCGAAGGCCCCGACCCAGAAGCCGAGCACGAGCACGACGTTGTTCACGAAAAGCGCCGTCCCGGTTCCGGTGGTGGTGCGGCGCACCGCCTCGCGCGGATCGCCCCGGTACGCGCGCGTGAAGCCGGTCAGGTAGTGGATCGTGTCGTCCACGACGACGCCGATCACCGCCGAGGCGATCATCGCCGTTCCGGTGCTCAGGTCGATGCCGAGGAGCCCCATCAGCCCGCCGGTCCAGGCGACGGGCATGACGTTCGGGACGAACGCGATCAGGGTGAGGCGGGCCGAGCGGAAGAGCGCGCCGATCGCCAGGAAGACGAGCCCGACCGCGAGCGCGAAGCTCCGCAGCTGCGCGGCGACGAGGCGGTTCGAGTCCTGGCTCACGTGGTAGAAGGCGCCGGTGGCCGAGAGCGCGTACTCGTCGCCGAGGAGCCGCCGGCCCTCCTCGAGGATCGAGTCGGCCAGCGGCGCCGCGACGGCCGTGCCGACGGCGTGGATGCGCACGTTGAAACGCGCCTTTGTCCAGTCCGGCGCGACGAGCTTGCGCACCAGCGGCTGCTCGGGCGCCGCCTCGAGCAGATCGAAGGCATGCTCGCTGGCGCGCTCGTCGCCGGGCAGGGCCAGCTCGCCCCCGCCCGACTCCGCGCGCTGGATCTGCCGCAGCACGGAGAGCACGCTGCTCACCCCGGCGACGTGCTCGCGGCGAAGGATCGCCCGTTCGAGCTCCGCCATGCGCCGCACCGCGTCCTGGCTCGTGAGCGGCGCCCCGTCGCGCCGCGCCACCACGAAGTCGAGCCGGTTCGCACCGCCGAGGTGCGCGTCCACGAAGAGCGTGTCGCGCTGGAGCGGCGCGTCGTCGCGCAGGAAGCGCACCAGGTCCGTGTTGTTGCGCACGCGCGGGAGCCCGGCGAGCGCCATGACGGTGATCGCGCCGAAGACGAGCACCACGCGCCCCGGATGCGCGGCGGCCGTCTCCGCCGCCCAGCCGAGCGCGCGCCGGACGACGGGGTGCTGCGGGACCTCCTTCGGGGAGGCCGGGGGCGCGAGGAAGGAGAGCCCCACCGGGACGAGCGTCATCCCGACCGCGAACGAGACGAGCACCCCGAGCGCCGCGAAGAGCCCGAAGTGCTGCACCGCCGGGGTGTCGGTGGTCGCGAGGGACGCGAAGCCGAGCGCCGTCGTGAGCGAACAGAAGAAGCAGGGGAAGAGCAGCTCCCGCACGACCCGCCGCAGGCGGGCCACCCGGTCGCCGGGGGCTTCGGACGCGTCGAGCCAGCCCTGGATCAGGTGCACGCTCACCGCGAGCGAGAGCACCATCAGCACGGGCGGCAGCAGCGCCGTGATCGCGTTCAGCTCGAGCCCGGCGAGCCGATAGGCGCCGAGCGTCCACGCGACGGTGATCCCCGTGACGGCCAGCGGTAGGATCACGCCGAGCGCGCTGCGGAAGAAGACCGCGAGCGTTGCTCCCAGGACGACGAGTGCGAGGGGTATCAGCACGCGCGTGTCGCGCGCGATCATCGCGCTCACGTCGTGCTTCTGGACCGCGATGCCGGTCAGGTGGAGGGACACGCCGCCCCGGCTCGTTTCGGCCGCGACCCCGCGCAGCGCGGCGATGATCGCGCCGCGGTAGCCGAGATCGCCCGGCCGGTCTTCGATCTCGATCAGGATCCCTGCGGTGCGGCGGTCCGCGGAGACGAAGAGGCCGACGAGGTCGGGGTTGCGCTCGAGCGCTTCGCGCACCCGCCCGGGCAGCCCGGGCCCATCCCAGGGTGGAGCTGCGATCGGTTGGAGCTCCGCCCCGAGCTCGCCGGCCACGAGCTCCTGCAGGTTGGCGAGGCTGTAGACGCGGCGCACGCCGTCGATGCGCGCGATCCGCTCCGTCAGCGCCGCGACGAGGCCGAGCCCCTCGGCGTCGAGGAGCCTCGGGTGCGCGACCGCGAGCAGCAGGTCCTCGTCGCTCCCGAAGGTCGCCTTGAAGCGCTCGTAGGTCGCGAGCTTCGCCGGGTCGCGGCTGTCGAGCGACGCGTTGGTGGTCTCGACGCCCACCCGGGCCGCGAGCGAGCCGAGCCACGCCGTCGCCGCGAGCAGCGCGCAGAGGAAGGGCCCGCGGCCGCGCGTGAGCAGCCAGGTCATCGGTCGCTGGAATCTAGCCTGGAAAGGGGGGGCCCGGCGCGACGAGGGCGCGGCTCGGCGGGCTCAGGGCGAGGCGATCGTGCCCTCCGAGCGGATCGTCACGTCCACGAAGCGGTCCACTCGCAGGAAGAACGTGCTCGGATCCTGCATCCCCCAGTCGACGTAGGGCACGCGGAAGCTCGTCTCGATCGCGATCCGCCCGCCCCGCGCCGCGAGCCGCGCGAGAAGCACGAGCGGATGCCGCTGTCCGTGCATCTCGAGCACGCCCTCGAGCTCGATCTCCGCACCGGCGGCGTCGCGGCGCAGCACCCGCAGGCGCTCCGCGCGGTAGACGATCCGCGGATGTCGCCCGCTCTCGAGGACGTCCCGGTGCAGGGTGCGGTCGCGGAGCGCGAGCCCCGTGCTCGCGCTCGTGGGGTCCATCGCGACCTCGCCCGACGCCGCTCCGCCATCGGGGTCGAAGCGGACCGTGCCCTCGACGAGCCGGAGCCCGCCCGAGACCGTGTGGAGCGTCGCACCGAGCGTGAACTCGATGGTCGTGGCCGCCGGATCGAGCGTCAGCATCCGCTCGGCGGCTCGCGCGGGCGGGCCGAGCAGCAGCGCGGGGGCGAGCCCGAGGGCAGCCGAGCCGTGGATACCGGCGCGTCGCACGGGCCCCTACGCTAGCGCGCACCGCTCGCGGCCACCGCCGCCTGGCGGGCGTTGCGTGGTAGAGTGTCGCCCGGACGAACGCCGGGAGGCAGGCCCGTGAAGCTCTGGGTCCGCATCGCACTGATCGCCGCGCTCGCGATCCTGCTCTGGATCCTCGTGGTCGATCTCGCCGAGAACGTGCGCGAGGGCAACGGCGCCCTGGACCCGGCCGCCCGCGTCACGAGCCTGGCCTTTTCTTCGGGGACCCCGGTTCAGCCGTCGTAGCGAGCTGTCAAGCACAGGGGCGCGCCGCTGCGGAATCATCGGCTCCCCCTGGCGGGTCGCGCCGAGGAGCAGAGTGGATGAGACACCGAAGGCCGAGCGGGCTCGCGTTCGCGGTGCTTCTCGCGGCGATCCCGTGGGCAGCGCCGGTGGGAGCGGCCGATCCCTCCCCGACGAGAGCGGAAGCAGCTCCTGCGGAGGGCGACGGACAGCAGTCCCTGAGCGAGATCAACAAGAAGCTCACCAACCCGGTGAGCGACCTCTGGTCGATCACGTTCCAGCAGAACAACTTCCGGCTCGACCCCGGCCAGGGTCACGGGCAGCGCTGGAGCTCGAACCTCCTCTTCCAGCCCGTGTTACCCGTGGCGATCAGCCCGGACTGGAACCTCATCACCCGGCCCGTGATCCCGCTCTTCGTCTCGCAGCCGCACCCGGATACCGACGATCCCTTCGACATCGATCGCACGACGGCGTTCGGGGACATCACGTTCCTCCAGATGGTCTCGCCGAGCCCGCAGCTCGCCGGGGGCTGGCTCCTCGGCCTCGGGCCGAGCTGGATCTTCCCCTCCGCCGCATCCGATTTCACCGGGAGCGGCAAGTGGCAGGTGGGTCCCGGGACCCTCATCGGCTATCTCGCGGAGAAATGGATCCTCGGTGCCTTCGTTCAGGACTGGTGGTCCTTCGCGGGCTCCAACTCCCGGCTCGACACCCACTCGATGAACCTCCAGCCCATTGCCTCCTACTTCCTTCCCGACGGCTGGAGCATCGGATACTCGGGCAACATCCTGGCCAACTGGGAGAGCCCCGCGTCGAACACCTGGACGGTCCCGATCGGCGCGAGCGTCGCCAAGGTCGCGAAGCTCGGAAAGCTTCCGGTGCGCTTGGCACTCGGGCTCCAGTGGATGCCCATGCAACCGGATCGGTACGGACAGAAGTGGAACGTCCAGGTCGTCGTGGCGCCGGTCCTCCCGAAGCTCATCAAGGGAAATCTCACCGATCCGAGCCACATGACCTTCGGTCTCGGGAAGTGACGTTCACGACGCGGCCGCTGTTCCTAGCGGAGCTTGTCCGCGCGGGCGGCGTCCTTGGGCGAGGCGAGGACGCCGTCGAAGACCTCCTCGAGCTTGTCGGCCGCCTGCTTCGAGAACATGCCCGCGAGCGCCGAGACCGCCGCCACGCCGAACTCGTTCACGGCCGCGGCGCTCTCGGTCGTGACGAGCCCCGCGCGCAGCAGGAAGTAGAAGACGAGCCCGAGCGCCATCCCGATCACCGGTCGCAGCACGTACCAGCCGACCCAGGCGCGCAGCAGCTTGTGGTTTCCGAGGTAGGTCGCGAACGAGGTCGCCGAGTGGACGAACGAGCCGAGCAGCGCCGAGAGCGCCGCGATCAGGATCAGGCGTGCGTCCGGATCGGCCGAGACCACCACCCGGTCGCCGACGACGACGATCGGGTCCACGGGGCCTCCGGTCGGCCAGATCCACCACAGCACGAAGGCCGAAGCAATGCCCAGGCTCACGAAGTAGGCCTCGAGCACGAGGACGCCCGCGAGGCCGAGGGGCCGCGCGAGAAACCCGCTCGCGCCGGGCCCGTCCCGCGGTTCCACGCTCGTCGCCATCGTCCGCCTCCAGCGCGTTCGCCGTCTCCACGTGATTCGACTCGCGCCGCGGCGCCGCGCGTGACGGCACTCACGCTTCCGGGGTGCCGCCCTCCCGGCGCGGCCCGGGTTTCGGGTAGAGTACGCGCGCATGGAGGCGCCGGGCCGCGATCGGGTCCGTCCGCCCGCCGGCGGGACCGCGGCGCGCGAGGCGCGAGCGCGCGCGCAGCCTCACGCGCGGGTCTACCTGCTGCGCCACGCCGAGCCCGACTGGACGCCCGGCGGCGGGCGCTCGGTGAACGACCCGCCGCTGACCCCGTTCGGTGTCGCGCAGGCGCAGGCGAGCGCGAAGCGGCTCGCGAGCGAGCGCATCGACGCCATCTATGCGAGCCCCTACCGCCGCGCGCAGGAGACGGCGTCGGCCCTGGCCGCCGTCACGGGCCTGCGCGTCGCGACGGTCGAGGGTCTCGCCGAGATCGGCGTCGCGGTGGACGGGCTCAGCCAGGAGGAGGTGGACCGCTACTTCGTCGCGGGCTCGCGCCGGCCGCTCGAGGAGCTCTGGGAGGGCTGGCCCGGCGCCGAGACCTTTCGCGAGTTCCACGCGCGCGTGACCGGGGCGATGAGCGAGGTGCTCGCCCGCCACGGCATCCGGGCCACGCGCCGGCACGACCAGAACGTGTGGCAGGTCCCCGCGTCCTGCCCCCGGATCGCGATCGTCGCCCACGGCGGCACCAACGCCGTGGCGCTCACGCATCTGCTCGACGTGCGTCCCGTCCCCTGGGAGTGGATCCGCTTCGAGAGCGAGCTCGCCGCCTTCTCGGTGCTCCAGGCGCGCCCCGTCGGACCCGACGGCGAGGTCTGGTCGCTCCAGAACTTCAACGAGCTCGACCACCTCCGGGCCGCGGGCCTGCGCGAGCCATGAAGGAAGGTCAGGCGAGCCGTACGGCGGAGTACATGGCGCTCTTCCGGGCGCTGGAATCGTCGCGGCCCGCGCGGCGGCGCCTCTTCGAGGACCCGCTGGCGCGGCACTTCCTGAGCCCCCCGATTGCGCTCGTGGCTCGGCTCTCCGCCCTGCCCGGCCTTCGGGAGCTGGTCCCCTGGTTCATCGACCGCCGCTGGCCGGGCGCGCGTGCCTCCGCGGTCGCACGCACCCGATTCATCGATGATGCCGTCGTCGCGAGTCTCGCGGAGCACCTCGAGCAGGTCGTGATCCTCGGCGCCGGGTTCGATTCGCGCAGCCTTCGCCTCCCCGCCTTGCGGAAGGTCATCGTCTTCGAAGTCGATCATCCCGCTACGCAGAGCAGGAAGCTCCGCGCGCTCGAACGCGCCCTCTCCGGACTCTCGGAGCACGTCCGCTTCGTCCCCACGGACTTCGATCAGCGACAGCTCGAGCGGGCGATGACCGAAGCCGGCTACCGCGACTCGGCACCGACCCTCTTCCTCTGGGAGGGAGTGACCAACTACCTCAGCGAGGAGGCCGTCGACGCCACCCTGCGCTGGTGCGCGAGGGCGGCGCCGGGAAGTCGGCTCGTGTTCACCTACGTCGATCGCGCCGTGCTCGGCGATCCGCGAGCCTTCTTCGGAACCGAGCGGCTCCTCGCCACCCTGGAGGCGGCCGGGGAGAGCTGGACCTTCGGCATCGATCCCGCCGGCGCCACGGAGTTCCTGGCGAAGCGCGGCCTCGTGCTGGAGCGAGATCTCGGTGCGGCCGAGTATCGGCGCCTCTACTTCGGCGAAGCCGCCCGGAGCATGCGAGGATACGAGTTCTATCGGATCGCGGTGGCGCGTGTTGCGGAGCGATGACTCGGAGCGATGGCGCGGCTCGAGAAGATCGTTTCAGGCGGGCAGACCGGCGCAGATCGCGCGGCCCTGGACGTGGCGCTCGAGCGAGCACTCCAGGTGGGAGGTTGGGTTCCCAAGGGTCGCAGCGCCGAGGATGGCGCGATTCCCGATCGATATTCGGGTCTGGTCGAGACGGAGTCCGACGATCCCGCGGTCCGAAGCGTGCGCAACGTGCACGACTCGCATGCCACGCTCGTCGTCAGCCACGGGTCCCTCTCCGGCGGATCGCTCGCGACGCTCGTCGAAGCGAGGCGGTGCGGCAAGCCCGCACTCCACCTCGATCTGGAGCTGCTCTCGCAGGCCGCGGCCGTGACGCAGCTCCGCGAGTGGCTGCAGGCCGTGGACCCCCGCGTCCTGAACGTGGCCGGGCCGCGCGCCAGCGAAGACCCCGCGATCGCCGCGGCCACCGCCGCGCTCCTGCGCGCAGCGCTACCCGGGCCGTGGTAGCTTGACGGCAGCGGGAGCTCGACGTAGGAAGTGAAGGCCCTGCTCGTAGCGATGGCCTTGGCGGCAGCGGCGATCGCGTACGTCGCGTCGCGGCGCCGCTCGCCCCGTCCGTTTCCCCCGTGGCTCACGCCGATCCTCCACGCCCCGTACCGGCGCCGGATCTTCCCGCCGGAGCTCGCGGCCATCCGCCACGGGGTGCGCTCCGGCCAGAGCGTGCTCGAGATCGGCCCCGGAGACGGCTATCTGAGCTCCGCCACGCGCGAGCGCGTCGCTCCCGGAGGTCGGCTCGTCTGCCTCGATCTCCAGCTTGCGATGCTCCGGAAGCTCCGCGCCGCTCTCGGCGCGAACCCGCCCCCGCTGGTCTGCGCCAGCGGCTCGCGGCTCCCCTTCCGCGCCGGGGCGTTCGACCTCGTCTTCCTCGCTCACGTCCTGGGAGAGATCCCGGACCGGAGCGGCGCCCTCGCCGAGTACGCGAGGGTGCTGCATCCCTCCGGAACGCTCGCCATCACGGAGGGGCTCCCCGATCCCGATTTCATCCGATCGGGGCGACTCGCCGGCATGGCGGCGACGGCGGGATTCACGCCAGCGGAGCATTTCGGCGGTCGCTTCCACTACACACAGCGGTTTCGGAAGGGCGGTGGATCGTGAGGCCGCCCGTCCGACGCGCGCGACCCCTCACGCGGCGCCGCGCGGGAGGCTGATCGCCTCGAGCTCGCGGCGGCTCGTCTCCGGGAGCAGGAGCAGGCAGAGTCCAGCCGCCGCCGAGGCGAGCGCGACCAGGGGAACGGCCACGCCGAGGTCGGCGGCCTCGCGCGTGCCGAGGCCGACGAGCGCGAGTCCGAGCGCGAAGCCCAGGGTCTGGACCAGGATCAGCCAGCCGGTCGAGGCAGCGCGGCGGTCGGTCGGGAAGAGCTCGCCCGAGAGCGCGCGCACGACGACGTCGCCCGCCGAGCCGAAGAAGACGAAGGCGGCGAAGCCGAGCGGGAGCGCCCAGGCCGGCCCCTGGTAGTAGAGGGCCGCCGCGGCGGGAACGAAGAGGAGCGCGCCGACGCCGACCTTGCGGCGCCCGATGCGGTCGGCCGCGCGCCCGCCGAGGACGCTTCCCGCCATGCCGAGGAACCCGCCCCCGATCACGAGCAGCGAGTAGTGCCCGGGCGCCCAGCCGTGCGTCTCCTGGAGGAAGAAGCTCGTGTACTGGAAGAAGCTGATGCCACCCGCGGCAGCGAGAGCTCCCGCGCACCCGACGAAGATCGCGTGTCGCGGGCTCTCGCGCAGCAGCGCGCGCACCGGCGCGAGCCATTCCGCCAGCGCGGCCCGCGCGCCGGCCGCGTCCGGTTTTCCGGCGCGCTGGTCCTCGAAGCGCCGCGTCTCACGGAGCGAGCGCCGGAAGAACGGAAGCAACGCCAGCGGAACCACGCCTAACGCGTAGAGCGAACGCCAGCTCCCGGGCAGCAGATCCACACCGGCGTAGAGCAACGACGCGAGCCCGAAGCCGAGCCCGCTCACCACGGAGAGGTAGCCGAGGCCCGCACCTCGCTGCGCGGCGGGGAGCTCCTCGACGAGGATCACGACGCCGAGCCCGAAGACGGTCAGCAGGAAGACGCGCGTCACGAGCTGGGCGCCGACGAAGAAGAGCGCCGTCGGACTCAGCGCGGTGGCGACCGTCCCGAG
>CAZUYC010000012.1:0-1909 GCA_964624475.1 uncultured Spirochaetales bacterium
CGGCAGCGCGAGCGGCAGCCAGTCGAGGCCTCTCGACAGGCGACGGAGGGCAGGAGCGAGAGCCGCGCGCATGAGGTGGGTTTAGCAGCCGGTTTGTTGTGTTCGGCGCCGACCCACGCTCAGCAATGCAGCGGCGGAACCGGGGCGCCGAGGAATCTGCCTCCGCACTTGGCGCGGCAGCGTGCGGCGCCGTCGGCGCGATCTTGGGCGCCGAGTCGGGGGCCGCTCAACGGCGGAGTCGCGGCTCCGCGGCGCACAGGCCGAGCGCGCGCAGCTGCGCTGCGGCCTGCTGGGCCCAGCCGCGATTTGCGGCGGGGCTGGCGGGGCTCGGGTGCAGGATCTCGCCGATGCGCGGTCCGGCCTCGCCGAGAGCGGCCCGCGCGCGGTCGGCGGCGAAGCGACCGATCCCGATCACCCACTCCGGTGCGAAAGCGACGACGAGCTTCGCGAGCGCCGCGTCGCAGACGGCGTACAGCGCGGCGCGTTCGCGCGGCGCCAGCTTGCCGGGCGTCACGTTCCGCCCGCTCGCTTCCATGAACACGAGCGGGCAGTAGTTCTGGATGTACGCCTCGGCGAAGAAGCGCTCGGGCTTCTCGTAGCGGGCCGCGATCGCGCCCCACACGCGCGCGCCGCTCACCTCGCTGCGCGCGCATGCGAAGCCGTCGATCGGGCGCTTCGGGTGCTCGCGGCAGGGCTTCGCGACGGGCGCCTCGATGCCGAGCCAGTCGCGCACCGTCGCCACCTCGCCGAACGGCACGCCCGTCTGCGCCATGCCGAACGGTCCCGGATTCATACCGAGGAACAGGACGCGCACGGGCGCCCGCGCATAGCGCCGCACGAACGCCGCGTGCGGCTTCGCGGCGTACACGAGCGGGTCATAGACGTGCGTCACCGGCGCGCGAAACGAGAGCTGCGCGAGCGCGCGCGAGAGCTCGCGCTCGATGCGAAGAACCCGCGCCGCCAGCGTCATAGGCGCAGCACGCTACAGCGCCGCGCGCGATGAGATCCGATAAGGTACGTCCCTCGGAGACGAGAAGACACGACCGCAGGGTCCCGGCTGAGTCGAGGATCCGTGAACCCCGTGAGGTCCGGAAGGAAGCAGCGGTAGCGGAGAGCCGGCGGTGGCTGGTCAGCCCTGCGGTCCTGTCTTCTCGTGAACCTCGGGGCGCGCGCCGCAAGCGAAGCGCGCAGCGAGGCGAAGCCGAGCGAAGTCAATCGAGAGAGGCGAGGCCCCTTCCGAAGTGGCGCATCAAGTACTCGCGCGAAAGTGGCGGCCGCGCACCTTCGACGAGGTGACCGGGCAGACCCACGTCACGACGCCGCTGCGCAACGCGCTCGCGAGCGGACGCATTCCTCACGCCCTGCTCTTCACCGGGCCGCGCGGCACGGGCAAGACCACGCTCGCGCGCATCTTCGCCTGCTGCCTGAAGCACGCGAAGGGACCGAGCCAGAGCTTCGACCCCGAGGACGCGGAGTGCCTCGCGATCCAGAGCGGGCGCTCGACGGACGTGCAGGAGATCGACGCCGCGAGCCGTACGGGCGTCGACGACGTGCGCGAGATCATCGAGTCGATTCGCTACGCGCCGTCGCCGGGCAAGCACCGCGTCTACATCGTGGACGAAGTGCACATGCTCTCGACCCCCGCCTTCAACGCGCTCTTGAAGACGCTCGAGGAGCCGCCGCCGCGCAGCCTGTTCGTATTCTGCACGACGAACCCTGAGAAGATCCCGTTCACGGTGCTGTCGCGCTGCCAGCGCTACGACCTGCGCCGCATTCCGACCAGCGAGGTGGCCGCCAACCTGCGGCGCATCGCGGCGGCCGAGGGCATCGCGATCTCCGAGGCGAGCCTCGGCGCGATCGCGCGCGCGGGCGAGGGCTCGCTGCGCGACTCGCAGACGCTGCTCGACCA
>CAZUYC010000013.1:0-128616 GCA_964624475.1 uncultured Spirochaetales bacterium
GCTCGATGGACTCCGCTCGGCTACGCCTTGCTGCGCGGCCGGGCTCGATGGACTCCGCTCGGCTACGCCTCGCTGCGCGGCCGGGCTCGATGGACTCCGCTCGGCTACGCCTTGCTGCGCGGCCGGGCTCGATGGACTCCGCTCGGCTACGCCTCGCTGCGCGGCCGCTTCGCGGCCTTGCGCGGCCTTGCGCGGTCCTTGCGCGGTCCTTGCGCGACCTTGTCTCAAGCCGGCCCGCTCGCGCTCCGATCCGACGGGGGGAGGATCGCCCGGGCATGCCGGTCGGCGCGATCGTCGGACTCGCCGCCTTCGTGGGGCTCAGCCTCGCGCTCGGCGTCCGCCTGTGTCGGCTCGCGCGCCGCAGCGGGGGCCTTCCCGAGTACGCCCTCGCCGTGGCGTTCTTCTTCTCCGGAGGGATCGGGGCGGCGCTCCAGGCGGTGAAGCCCCTGGGCCTCGGCTCGCCGGAGTTCCAGTCCGCCGCGTGGGCCTGCGTGCGGGCGAGCATCGACCTCGGCATCGGCTGCCAGGTGCTCTTCACCTGGCACGTCTTCCGACCGCGCTCGCCTCGAGCCGCCGCGGCGTTCTTCGGCTTCGCCGCGGCGGCGGTCGCGATCCTCGCCGGCTACGCCGCAGCCGGGGCGCTCGGCGACCCGCTCTATCGCGGGCGCTGGTTCTGGATCGAGGCCGCGCTCCACCTGCTGGCCCTGGCGTGGGCCGCCGTCGAGCCGCTGCACTACCACGCTCGCATGATCCGCCGGCTGCGCCTCGGGCTCGCCGACCCGGTCGTCGCCAACCGCTTCCTCGTCTGGGGCGTCGCCGTCGGCGCGGCGCTCGGCGCCGTCGCCGTGCCCGTCGCCTTCGAGGCCCTGGGCCTCGCGAACGAAAGCGGCCTCCTGGCGGGGATCACGGCGGGCTTCGCGCTCGTCTCGGCGCTCGGCTACGCGCTCACCTTCTTCCCCCCGCCCGCCTACCGCCGCCTGCTCGCGCGCCTCGCCCCGGCGCCCGTCTCGTAGCGAGAGGCGACCCCGCCGCGCTAGCGCTAGCGCACGAACATCCGCACGCGGTAGCGCCCGTTGGACGACGCGGTCCACACCGGGGTGTAGCCCTCCGGAATCAGCCCGGGCGGAGGCTCGCCGCGCCAGAAGACCGCATCTGGGTCCACGGAGCGCACGGCGCGCGCCGCGGCGGCGGCCGACGACTCCGTCGGCCCCAGCCGGTACCTCCCATGCGCGGCCGCGTTCCAGTAGATGAACGGCAGCGGGTTGGTCCAGCGCAGCAGGAAGAGCAGCTCCGAGCTTCCGAGAAAGACGGCCCGCCGGCCGCGCAGGCGGTCCGCGACCTGCTCGGCGACCTCGCGCTGGTCTGTGAGGGTCACTCCCGCCGGGGCATCGGGGGTCGCGATCACGAGCAGCGGGCGCAGCGGCCCGGGCCGGGCCGCGAGGGCCGCGAGCGCGACGGCTCCCAGGGCGAGCGCCCGCCGGCGAGCCGTGGCCTCGGCCGGGAGCCGGCGTAGGACGCTCCGGTAGGCGCCGATCCACACGAGCGAGAGGCCGAAGACCGCGCCCTGGAGGAGGGCGAAGAGATCCCCGTACCACTGGAAGTCGATCAAGCAGAACGCCGCGATGCCGACGTGGTGCACGGTCAGGGGGATCAGGAGCCGCATGCGATCCGACCCCCGCGCGCGCTGGAGCCACCAGGGGAGGGTCGCGAGCCCGAGCAGCCCCATCGCGACGAGCCACTCCTGCTCCCCGCACATGCGCGTCACCGCCCGCTCGATGCGCCAGAGCCGGTCCGCGAACCCCGCGTCCGCCTGGTGCGCCGCTGCCCGGGAGAGCGACGAGAGCACGAGCTGGCGCCACGCCTCGCCGAGCCCGCCGCCCGCCGCGAGCCAGAGCGCGAACGGGACGGCGCCCGCGAGCCCGCCGAGCGCGACTTGCGCGAGCGCGCGGGCGCGCGCCGCGCTCAGCGAGGCCGCCAGCACGAGGCCGGCTCCGACGAAGGCCCCGATCTGCCAGTCGAGGGCCGCCAGCGCCGCGCACAGGCCGGCCGCGAACCAGCGGCGGTCCTGCGCGAGCAGGGCCGCAGCCGTCGCGAGCACGGACATCAGGAGCTTCGGCAGCGGCCCGATGGCGGGGAGCGCACCGATCAGGCCGAACGAGAGGTAGGCGAGCAGCGCCAGGAACCCGCAGACGGAGCTCCCGCCGCCGAGCCGGCGTCCCGTCCAGAAGAGGAGCATCCCTCCCAGCGTGCAGAGGGCGAGCTCGCCGGCGCGGATCATCGCGAGAGGATCCATGCCCAGGGCGGCAGCGGCGGAGTAGAGGACGGCGCCCACCACGCTGGCGAGCTGCGTCTTCGGATCGAAGAGCTGGAGGTAGGGAAGATCTCCCTCCGCGATGCGCCAGGCGAAGTAGAGGAAGTACCGGACGTCGGTCGCGATCGGCTGCTCGGCGTCGTAGAAGCTCGCGAAGTGCAGCGAGGCGAGGCCGAGGGCGACCCCATCGGGAGCCCGACGGCGGAGCCAGGCGGCGGGGAAGACGGGCGCGCGACCCGTGATCACTCGCCCGCGCCTCGACGCGATGAGAGATCCCAGAGCAGCGCCGGCCCGACCGGCTCGCCCGCGCCGTAGCGCTCCTCGAAGTAGGGGATCAGCTCCCGCTCGCGGGGGACGGCCGGCCAGAGGACGACGCGATCCACGGCATTGCGTTCGATCGCGGCGGCGGCGGCGGTCCTGGGATCCGTGGAGCGCGCGATCGGCAGATAGAGGCTGTACACGGGGCGACCGAGATACACGGCGTAGTTGAAGCCGAGCGCCGTGGCGAGGCGCGCGTGCTCCGGAACCCGCTCCGAGATGACGCTGGCGAGGGCGGTGAAGTCGCGGTGCGTGCGCTCCGCCTCCTCCCAGCCGCGGCGCGGATGGAAGTCGATCGCCACGAGTGCGACGAGGAGCGCGCCCGCGCCGAGCGCTCCTGCCCGGGCGCCGGCGAGCCGGCCGATCGCGTCGCGAACGCCCTCGGCGGCGGCCGGGAGCGCGAGCGCGTAGACCGGCAGGAGCAGACGGTCGCCGAAGCCGAAGTAGACGAGCACGAGCCCGAGCGTGCCCCAGACGAAGAGCTCGGCGGGCTCGCGGCGCAGGACGAGGGCGCGCAGCGAGGCGGCGAGGAGCAGCGCCGCCACGAGCACGCGCCCGGCGAGATCGGTGGCGCGGGGCACGCGCTCGCCCCGGGTCTCGCTTTGGAGGCGGCTCCCGAGCACGTCGGCGACCTGGAGGGCGCGCAGCGGCATGCGCCGCGCGATCTCGAGTGCTCCCAGGCGGCGCGACTCCGGGTCTGCGGGGTCTTCGTGCCACATTGCGGTGCCGTAGGAGTGCAGCCGGGTCTGGTCCACCGCGAACGCGGGCCGGACGGCGGCGTCGCGGAGCATCCAGGGCAGGAGCACGATCGCCGCGCAGGCCACGGGCAGCGCACAGCGGAGGGCGACCCGACGGGCCCACCCGTCCGGCGCGGCTTCGCGGCGCGCGCCCCCCAGGCGTGCCAGCACGATCGCGGGCAGGAGCAGGAGCAGCGCCGTCCGCAGGTAGGCCGCGGCACCGAGCGCGACCCCGAGGAGGATCTCGCGCGCCACACCGGGGCGGCGCGAGGCGAAGCGCTCGAGCAGCAGGCACGCGAGCAGGGCAGCGAGCCCGGGGACGTCGGAGAGGACCTCGTTCGAGAGGCGGCGGAAGCCCGGGTTGAGCCACAGCGCCGCCGCGACCAGGGCGGCGAGCGGGGCGCCGAGACGCGGTCTTGCGAACGCGTAGAGCAGGAGCACCCCGGCGAGCCCGCAGAGCGCGACGAGGAGGTTCAAGGCGTGGAAGTCGAGACCGCGCACCGCGAGCACGGGGGCGAGGAGCAGCGAGAAGCCCGGCGGCCGCACGACGAAGGGCTCGCCGAGGTAGGTGTAGCCCGCGCCCGCGAGCAGCGCCTGCGCGGTCGCGATGTAGAGCGAGGCGTCGCCGCTCGGCGCGTACCACGGGTGCACGAGCAGGGGCAGACTCGCGAGGAGACACGTCGCGAGCAGCGGAAGGGCGAGCCGGTCGGCTCGCGACCCGGGCCGCGCTCGTGCAGCGGACGGACCGGGCCCGGCGGGCGTCATCGCCGCGTCCTCGCCCGCGCCATGTCGTCACTCTAGCCGACCGAGCGATGCCGAGAGGCGCCGAGCTCCGGCTACGATGCCGGATGGGATGTTCGAGCAGCCCCCGCCGGAAGTCTCCGAGGGGAGTTGTTTGCCGTCTCGCACCGCGCAGGGTCCGAGCGGGCGGGAGCTTCGGGTCGCTGCCGCGGCGTGCGCGCTCTTCGGCATCCTCCTCTTCGCCCGGCTCTCGAACGGACCCCTTCTCGTTCCGAACGAGGGGAGACAGGCCATGCTCGCCGCGACCTCCCTGCTCGAGGGACACGGCCTCGAGGTGCGGCCGGGGAAGCCCTTCGCGAACTACGGCCCGCTCTACCCGACCCTGCTCGCGGTGCTGCAGGTTGCGGGTCTGGAGGTGATCGAGGCGGTCTACCTCCTCAACTGCACGACCTTCGCCCTCACGATCTTCGCGCTCTACCTATTGTGCCGTCGCATGGACCTCGGCGTCGCCTGGGCGGCCGGGGCGGGGGCCTTCTTCGCGCTCACGGCACCCGCGCACTACCTGTTGCGCGCCGCGCGACCCGATCCGATCCTGATCGCCTGCTCGATCTTCGCGGTCGCGTCGGCGGTCGCCTACGCGCGCGAACGCAGCTCACGGGCCCTCTTCGCCATGGCGCTCACCTGCGCGGTGGCGACGAGCGCGCGCTACGTGGCCGTCTTCACGATCCTGCCCGTGATCGGGCTCGCGGTCCTGCTCCTCGCCGGCCCCCCGCCCGCGAGGCGCCTCGCCGAGGCGCTCCGCTTCGCGGCTCTCGCCGCGGCTCCGAGCGCGCTCTGGCTGGCTCGGAACGCCTGGATCGCGGGCCACCCGCTCGGCATGTCGCGCACCGCCGAGCGCCGCAACGCCCTCGACCTCGGCCTCGCCGAGAACGCCCTGGCCCTGCTGCGGACGGTGGCGACCGACCTGTTCAGCCCCGAGGCCTTGGGGGTGCGGAGGGTGATCTACGGCGAGATCCCGCTGGAGCACCCCCGCCTCGTCGCGGTGTCGGTCACGGCCTTCCTGGCTCTCGCTGCGACCGCGGCGATCCTGGCGCGCGGCGGGCTCCGGCGAGAGGTCGGGCTCGAGCTCCGGTCGCGCGGCAGCGCAGGGCTAGGACTCCTCCTCCTGGCGTCATTCGAGATCGAGTACTCCCTGGCGCTGGTCGTGCTCTGGACGGTGGGCAACAACGATCCCATCCACACGCGCTTCGCCGCTCCGCTCTACGCGCCGGCGGTGGCGATCGGGTGCGCGCTGGCGGCGCTCGCCTGGCGGGCGCGGCCCTCGCGGCTCGCAGCGCTCGCGATGGTCTCGGCCCTGCTGCTGCTCGTGGTGCCCAACGCGCTGCGCACGGCACGACTCCTCGGCGCGGACCCGGGCCCGAGGCTGCTCGAGGTGACGGGCCGCACGGGGAAGGTATTCTGGCAGCAGCGCGCCGACTGGCGCGACTGACCCCCGTCGCCGTCGTGGTCGCGAGGAGCCGCGAGGAGGGATGGCCCGAGATGCCGGGACAGCGCGCCCTCCTGGCGGCCCTGACCGCGGCGATAGGCCTCGCCGGGCTCGCCGCCCTGTCGCTCGCCGGCTGCCGGCGGAGCGAGTCGCAACCGAGCATCCTGCTCGTCACGGTGGACACGCTCCGCGCCGATGCCCTCGGCGCGTACGGCGCCCGGCCGTCGCCGACGCCGCGGCTCGACCGCCTCGCCGCGGAGTCCACGGTCTTCGAGCGCGCGGCCGTCCCGATGCCCCTCACGCGCCCCTCCCACTTCTCGATCCTCACCTCGCGCTACCCGAGGGAGCACGGCGTCGTCAACAACCGGATCGCGCTCCCGGAGTCGGAGCGGACACTGACGGAGATCCTGGCCGAGCACGGCTACCGGACGGCTGCCTTCGTGGGGGTGAGCCTGCTGGCCCGTGGATCCGGTTTCGAGCAGGGCTTCGGGACGATCGGCGGTCCCGGCGACGGGGCGCGGGAGCGGCCCGCGGCCGAGGTGGTCGCGGAGGCGCTCGCCTGGCTCGGGTCGCTCGAAGCCGACGAGGCCTTCTTCCTCTGGGTCCACCTCTTCGAGCCACACAGCCCCTATGCCCCCCCGCCCGCGTACCGGCTGGACGTCGATCCGGAGCTCGCCAGCAGTCTGCCGAGCGTCGCCTGGGAGGACGTCTTCCGCGCGTCACAGGAGAACGGCGGAGACGTTCCCCGGCGCGTCCTCGAGCACGCCAAGGCGCTCTATCGTGGCGAGGTTGCGTTCGTCGATCACTGGATGGGCGCGCTCCTGGATGGCGTCGCGGCGCGATCCGGAGGTCTCGACGACGTGATCGTCGTGTTCACGGCCGACCACGGCGAGTGCTTCGAGAACGGCGTCTTCTTCGAGCACGCCACCTGTCTCGGCGAGCCCGCGATCCGCGTGCCGCTCATGGTCCGCGATCCGAAACGCTTCCCGCCGAGCCGGCGGGTGGTCGCCCAGACCAGCACGCTCGACATCGCGCCGACGCTGCTCGCGGCGGCGGGGATCGAAGCGCCCTCCGGCTGGTCCGGGCGCCCGCTCTCCGCGGCCGAGGGCGCCGAGCGGCGCTACGTGCTCGTGCAGTACCCCTACTACCAGCCGAGGGAGCGCCGCCTCAAGCGGCTCGGCGCGATCAAGATGGTCGCGGGCGAGCGCACCAGCCCCGTGCTGGTGGCGACGGAGAAGCTCGGGCTCGTCGGGAACGACTGGACCTACCTGCGCGCGCGAGGCCCCGAGGGCGTGAGCGAGGAGCTCTACCCCGCGTGGGGCCGGGGGGACGAGAGCGTGGACGTGGCGGCGGCGCAGGCCGCCGAGCGTGAGCGAGTCGCCGCCCTCCTCGACGAGGCGCTGCGAGCGCACCCGCTCCGGCTGATCGACGCCGGGAGGGTGAGCCCCGAGCTGCGCGAGACGCTGCGTGCCCTGGGCTACGTCGAGTAGCCGGCGCCGACGCCGCGGCTCGCGCGGCGCGGCGGCCCGGCTGCTGGCGCTGGCCGCCCTCGCCTGCTCGCCGGAGCCGGATCGCCCGAGCTTCGTCGTGGTCTCGGTGGACACGCTGCGCGCCGACCATCTCGGAGCCTATGGCTATCCCCGCGACACCTCGCCGCGGATCGACCGCTTCGCCGCCCGCTCGCGCCGCTACGCGAACGCCTTCGCGCCCACGCCCTGGACGCTCCCCTCGCACGTCGCCCTACTCACCGGCCGCCACCCGCTCGACCTGGGCATCGCCGACCTGCGCAGCGCCATCCCGGACGGCGTCTCGACCCTCGCGGAGTGGCTCCAAGGCGCGGGCTACGCGACCGCGGCCTTCGTCGACTCGCGCCCGCACGGCTTCGTCGGAGCCGAGCGGGGCTTCGCCCGGGGCTTCGACGTCTACGAGCACGAGCCGCGGCGCCCGGGTGGCGCCTTCCGCGACGACGCGGCGGCGAGCGTGGACGCGGCGCTCGAATGGCTCGATCGCCGCGACCGCGCCCGGCCCTTCCTGCTCTTCCTGCACACGAAGTCCGTGCATTCGAAGCGCTCAAAGCACTGGGCGCTCGACCCGGCCGCGATCCCGGAGACCGACGCCCCCTACGACAAGCCCGAGCCCTGGCGCAGCCGCTTCCTGCCGGGCGGCCGCACGCGCTTCGCCTGGCACGACCCCGCCGACCCCGCGGTCTCCGGCACGCGCTACCTCGAGCGCCTGAACGAGCAGCTCGTCTCCGGCGCCCTCGCGCCGGCCGACGTCGGGGCCGAGCGCGTGGCGGAGCTCGTGGCGCTCTACGACGCGGGGATCGCCTACGTCGACCATCACTTCGGACGCCTGCTCGACGGGCTCGAAGCGCGCGGACTCGACCGGAGCACCGTCGTGGTGCTCACCTCGGACCACGGAGAGTCCTTCCTCGACCATCGGCTCTTGTTGCACGTCGAGCTCCGGCCCGAGACGCTCCACGTCCCCTTGATCGTCCACGATCCACAGGATCGCGCGGGCGCCGTGATCGAAGCCGCGGTGGGGCTCGTCGACGTCGCTCCCACGCTCGCCGCGCGCGCCGGGCTCCCGGTGCCGGAGGGGCTCGCCGGCGCGGAGCTCCCGAGCGGGGACGGCTCGCCCGGACCCCGGGCGGCCGAGCTCGCCTACTACCATCTCGTGGACGGCTATCTCTACGAGGGATGGTCGCTGCACGACGGCCCGTGGAAGCTCAGGGTCGAGCGTTGGGGCGGCGAGGCGGAGCCGCGCGCCGCGCTCTTCGACCTCCGCAGCGACCCGGACGAGCGCGCCCCGCGGACGGACGACCCCGAGCGGCTGCGCGCGATGCGCGCGGCCCTGGAGGCGCGCCGCGCCGCCCGCGCGGGCGCGCCCGCTCGCTCGATCGAGCTCGGCGCCGAGACCCGCGAGGAGCTGCGCGCCCTCGGCTACGCGACGCAATGATCGAAGGCGATGCGCCACCCGCTCCGCCTCGCGCTCGGCGTCGTGCTCCTCGGCGCCGCGGTCCGCTTCGCGGCGCTCGGCCTGCTTCCCCCGCAGCGGCTCGTCGGCGATGAGCGCTACTACGCGGAGGTCGCCGCCAATCTGGCCGCGGGCCGCGGCCACCTCTTCGAGCGCGACGGCATCGCCCACCGAGCCTTCCGGCCGCCGGGCCATCCGTGGCTGCTCTCGCTCGCCCTGCCGCGGGGAGACGCCGCGCCGGGCGGCGAGAACGACAAGATCGCCCCCACCCGGCTGCTCGCGGTGCAGACGCTCCTCGGTTGCCTGCTCGTCGCCGTCGCAATCGCCCTCGGCCGCGCGCTCTTCGGCTGGCGAGAGGCACTCGTCGCCGGGCTCCTCGCCGCCCTCGACCCGACGCTCGTCGCGCACGGCCACTATCTCTGGTCCGAGCCGCTCGCCGCCGTCCTGCTCGGCGGCGCCCTCGCGGCGGCCGTCGCCGTGCAGGGCGCGGCGAGGCCGTGGGCGGCCGCGGCCGCCGGGGCCCTCTTCGGGCTCGCCGCGCTGACGCGCGAGGTGGCGCTCCCGATCTGCGCCGCGTGCGCGCTCTGGGTCGTCGCCACCGCCCCGCCGCCGCGCTCCGCAGCCCTGCGGCGCGCCGCCCTCCTCCTCGGGCTCGCCACCGCCGTGGTCGCGTCCTGGACGATCCGCAACGCGCGCCTGCTCGACCGCTTCGTACCGGTCGCGACCGTCGGTGCCTTCGCGGCACGCGAGGGCAACAGCTTCTCGCGGGACGACTGGAGGCGCAGCGAGCTCGCCGAGCTCAAGGCCTTCCGCGCCGAGTACTTCGCGATCCCCGACGAGGCCGCGCGCCTCGACTTCGCCCGCCGCCAGGCGCTCGAGCGGGTGCGGGCGGAGCAGCCGCTCTGGCTCGCGAAGAAGCTCGTGCGGACGCTGGCCGAGCTCTGGAGCCCGGACTCCTATCTCTTCCTCAAGATCAACCGCGGCGCCTACGGCGAGATCGACCCCTGGAGGGTGCGCCTCATCCTGGTCGTGGCCGTCCTCGGCCACGTCGCGCTCGTGGTCGGCGCGATCGCGGGCGCGGCCGGCGCGCAGGGACGCGGGCGGAGGGCCTTCCCGGCGCTCGTCCTCGGCGTCTTCTTCGCCGTCCACGTCCTCGCGAACTCGGCGGCCCGCTTCCGGCTCCCGATCCTCCCCCTGCTCCTGGTCTACGCGAGCCACGCCGCGCTGCAGCCGGCGAGTATCTGGCAGCGGACCCGGGGCGGCGCGCGGCTTGCTGCCGCCGCCCTGCTGCTGGTATTCCTCGGCCTCTCGGTGCCGAGCTTCTTCGGGGACGCGCGCGCCCTCTGGTCCGCCGGCGCTTATCCGGACGCGGCACACCCGTGAACGGGAGGGCCTGGCGGGCGATGCTCGGCCTCGAACGGCTCTCTGCGGGCGCTCTCGCCCTCGCCCTGCTCGCCGCACTCGGCGGCTGCGACGGCGGCGGCTCGGCCGACGCGCCGCCGCCCTTGGCGCACGCCGCCGCGCCGGAGCCGAGGGCCGCGGCACCGACGGTCGCGGCCGTCGACGAAGCCGAGGCCGAGCGCCTGGCCGCCCTCGGCTACGTGGACGTCGTCGAGAGCGACGCGCCGGACCTGCCCGTCGGCGTCCTCGAGCGCGATGCCGCGCGCATGCAGCCCGGCCTCACCTACTTCACGAATGCGGCGGGCTGCTCCTCGTCGCTGGTCGGCTCCGAGGGCGAGGAGCTGCGCCGCTGGAGCCTCGAGCCCTGCGACCGCTGGGGACACAGCACGCTGCTCGCCGACGGAAGCGTGCTCGCGATCCACCGCAACCCGACGGCCGACAAGACCGCGGATCGGCTCCGCGACGCCCGCGAGCTCGTGAATCTCGACTGGGACGGTCGCCTCATCTGGCGCCGTCGCCTGTCCGCCCACCACGACGTGGAACGCCGCCCCGATGGCGGGATCGCGACCCTCCTCTATAGGTTCCGCGTGATCCCCGAGATCGACCCCTCGGTTCCGGTGCGCGACGACGCGCTCGCCGTCCTCTCGAAGGGAGGAGAGATCGTGGAGCAGCAGTCGATCGCCGATCTCCTGCTGCGAACGCAGGGCTACCCGATGCGCATGCGCCGGGCGCGTCGTTTCGAGAAGCTGCGGCAGATCGACCTCGTCCACGCCAACTCCGTCGAGTGGATGCACCAGCCGCATCTCGCGGCAAGGAACGCGCTGTATGCAGCATCCAACGTCCTCGTCTGCCTGCGGCACCAGGACGCCGTGCTCGTGGTGGACTGGAACGCGAAGCGCGTGGTCTGGTGGTGGGGGCAGGGCATCCTCTCGGGCCCGCACGACGCCACCGTCCTTCCGGACGGCCACATCCTGGTTTTCGACAACGGCCTCAGCCGGCGCTCGTCGCGCGCGCTCGAGGTGGACCCCATGACCGGCGAGGTGGTCTGGGAGTACCGGGCGCCCGAGCCCCGCGAGCTCTTCACGGTCTCTCGCGGCGCCGCACAGCGCCTCGCGAACGGCAACACCCTCCTCACCGACTCCAACGCGGGCGTCGCCTTCGAGGTGACGCCCGCCGGCAAGACCGTGTGGCGCTTCCGGAACCCGAACCGCCTCCGCGGAAAGCCGATCGTGATCGTTCGCGCGCGACGGGTGACGGTCGTGGACGAGGCGAGCCACCGCTTCGAGCGCTCGGATTGAGCGAGCTCGCGGTAATCGTCGCGTCGCCGCGCGACGCTCGCGCCCTCGAAGCGCTACTCGCGGGCCTCGAGCGCGCCCTCGCTGGCGTCGCCTGGGAGGCGATCGTCGTGGGGGAGGCGGCCATCGCGCCCACCGCTCCGGGCGGAGCCCGCGTGCGGCGGGTCGCGAGCGACGATCCCATGGCCGTGGCGGCGGCGTCGGCGGCCGGAATGCGCGCGAGCCGCGCGCCGCAGCTCGCGGTGGTCGACGGCGGCGAGCCCGGTGCGGCGGCCCTCGTCGCCGCGATGCGCAACCGCCTCGTCGCCGGGCAGCTGGACCTAGTCGTCGCGAGCCGGGCGGGGCGCCCCTCGGCGTCCGCCCGCTTCGCGGCCGCGGTCGCGCGCCGCGTCCTCGGCACGCACCTCGCGGATCCTCTCTCTCCCTGCTTCGTCCTGCGGCGGGAGCTCTTCGACGCGGCGGCCCCCTCGCTGACCGCGCGCCACGCGGCGCTGCTCGCGGATCTCCTCGCGGCAACGCCCCGTCCGCTCCGCTTCGCGGAGGTCGCCGGGCTCGGCACGCACCCGCCGGCCCTCGACGCGATCACGGCGCTCGAGCTCGGCGACGCCCTGTTCCGCCGCGCCTCGCGCGGCCTCCTGCCCTTCCGCTTCGTGCTCTTCGCCGCGATCGGGCTGCTCGGGGTCGGAGTCCACCTCGCGGCGCTCGGCGCGCTCTTCCGCGGCGTGGGGCTCCCGTTCGCCGCCGCGCAGCTCGGCGCCACGCTGGTCGCGATGACGTCGAACTTCGCGCTCAACAACGCCGTCACCTATCGCGACCTGCGGCTGCGAGGACACCGGTTCCTGCGCGGGCTCGTCTCCTTCTACGCGGTCTGCGCCGTCGGAGCCGCGCTCAACGTTGCCGTGGCGGACCGCGTGTTCCGGATCCCGGCGCCCTGGGCCCTGGCGGGGCTCGCGGGCGCGTTGGTCGGCTCGCTCTGGAACTACGGCGTCACCTCGCTGGTCACGTGGCGCCGTGGCCCCCGCCGCGGGCGCGGAGCGCCGTGAGGCGGGCGCTCGCGACGCTCGCCACGTTCGTCGCATGCGGCGAGCAGGAGCCCGGCGCGGGGCTGCCGGTCGCCGCCGAGCGGGCGTGGTCGGTGCAGCTCCACGTCCACGGTCCCTTCAGCGAGGGCCCGGGCAGCATCGATTCCCACAGCCGCGAGGCCCTCGACCTGGGGCTCGACGTGCTCTGGTGGAGCGATCACGACTTCCGGATCAGCTCCTACCGCCACGTCACGAGCTTCGGCTTCGAAGGGCCGAGCGAGCCCCTCGACCGCGGCGAGGCCTGGTCGGCGCTCTCGCAGCGCGAGGCGCGCGGGAGGAAGCGGATCCGACCGATCGCGCGCCGCTGCACGCCGGAGAGCCGCGGAGAGTTCGTGGGCGGCAACGCCGCCGAGGGCGAGCGGAGCCTTCGGCTCTCCGCGCGCGGCGCCGGGCCCGACCTCGCCGGGTGCCTCTACGCCCTCTCCGCCGACCGGACGCTGGCCGTGCGTCCGCTCGCCTCCGAGATCGCGCTCGCGCTCGACGTCTTGGTCGAGAGCGGTGGCGACGGCGCCCTGGCGCTCGTCGAGCTCGAGCTCTCGGAGCACGCGCAGGCGGGTGCCTCGGGCTACACGCCGCTCGTGCTGCGCTACGAGATCGCGCCAGGACCACGCGAGCCGGTGCGGCAGGGGCCGGTCTACGCGGTCCCGATTCCTGTCGAGATCGGCCGCTGGATGCAGCTGCGGCTCCCGGTGAGCCGGGACGCGGCGCGCGGCTTCCCCGAGACCGTGGCCGGAGACAACAGCCTCCATCGGATGGCGGTGGGCGTCGAGGCGCGCCGGGGTGCCGTCAGCGCGGCGCGCTTCGACCGGCTTCGCATCGAGCAGGAGATCGCGGGGCCGCCCGCCTTCGACGTCCAGCGGGAGCTGATCGAACGCGTCGTCCGCGAGCGCCCCGGCCTGGTGCAGCTCCAGGGGGTCGAGCTCTCGTACGAGCTGCGCCACCTGAACGTCTTCGGCGCCGAGCCGCTTCGGCTCGACTACGACGCGCTCTTCCGCGAGAGCGGGCTGCTCCCCGGCGATCCGACGCACTTCGATCGCAAGCGCTTCCGGAGCTGGGTCACGCGGCGAGCGGTCGAGATCGCTCACGCGCGGGGCGACCTCGTCTCCTACAACCACATGTTCGGCGTGACCTTCGAGGGTGCGGAGCCGGGGCAGAGCTTCGCGGAGGTGGTCGAGCTGCTCGCGGCGGAGCGGATCTTCGGCGCCGATCTCCTCGAGGTCGGCTACCGCGACCGCGGCGGCCACGGCCTCGACGACCACCTCGGCGTCTGGGACGAGCTGGCGGGCCTTGGGCTGCGGCCGGTGGGCATCGGGGTCAGCGACTCGCACGGCGGGAGCTGGCGGGAGGACCCGAACAACTTCGTGAGCTGGGTCTTCGCGCCCTCGCCGGAGCGCGGCGCCCTGGTCGACGGGCTCCGCCGCGGGCGCGTCTTCTTCGGCGACCTCTCGCGTTTCGACGGTGAGATCGATCTGCGGACGGCGCGTGGCGCCGTGATGGGGCAGATCGTGGTGACCGAGCGGGAGTCGGAGGAGCTGCGCATCGAGGCGACGGGGCTCGTCCCAGGGGACCTGCTCGTCGTGATCGCCTCGGGCGCGCCCGTCGCTCGCCACGTCGCGGAGGGCGCATCCCTGCGCGTCGCGCATCCCCTGGCCCTTCCACCCGGCGAGGATACCTTCGTGCGCGTGGAGCTGCGCGACGCGGAGGGCGAGCCCCGGGCCTTCTCGAACCCGATCCACTTCGTCCGCAGCGCTCGCGCCGAGGGGCTTCCGCCGGCGCGCACCCTGCGCGACGCGCCGGAGCCGGAGCCGTGAGGGCCGTCGCGCCCCCGCCGCTCGCCCTGCTCCTCCTCTGCCTCGCCTGCGCGCGCGAGTCGCCCGAGCCCGCCAACCTGCTGCTCGTCACGCTCGACACGACGCGATCCGACCACCTCTCCGCCTACGGATACCCGCGCGACACGACCCCGGTGCTGCGCGAGCTCGCGGCCGAGGGGACCCGGTTCGCGCACGCCTACGCCCCGACGGCGACGACGGGTCCGAGCCATGCGACGCTCTTCACCTCGCTCTACCCGCTCGCCCACGGGATCGTGCGCAACGGGCTCGAGCTGCGCGCGACGGAGCTCACCCTGGCCGAGATGCTGAGGGAGCGCGGCTACGCGACGGCGGCCTTCGTGAGCTCCTTCGTGCTCGACGAACGCTTCGGCTACGCGCAGGGCTTCGAGGTCTACGACGACGACTTCACGACCGGCGAAGCCAGCCTTCCCATGCGCCAGCCGTGGCGCGAGCACGCGATTCCAGGCGGCTTCGATCGGCCTGCCGACGCCACGACGCGGCGAGCCGTCGAGTGGCTCGGCGCCGGCCGGGACCGGGCCAGGCCATTCTTCCTCTTCGTGCACTACTTCGACCCGCACGCGCCGATGAGCCCGCCGGAAGCCCATGCCGCGCGTTTCGCGCCGGGCCCCGCCGCGTCGCGGCTCGACGTGCGGATCGGGCGCTACGACGGCGAGATCGCGTTCGTGGACGAGCAGATCGGGGTGCTGCTCGCCGCGCTCGTGCGAGAGGGGCTCGTGACCGGCACGCTCGTCGCGGTGACGGCGGACCACGGCGAGGGCCTGCTCCAGCACGGGCAGCTGGCGCACGGCGTGCAGCTCTACGAGGAGGCCGTCCGCGTGCCGCTCTTGCTGCGCTGGCCGAGTGTGGTGCCGGCGGGCCGCGTCGTCGAGGCGCCGGTGGCGCTCGTGGATCTCGCTCCGACGCTCCTCGAGCTGCTCGGCGTGCCGACGCCCGGCGACGGGCTGCAGGGCGAGAGCGTGGCGGGCGCGCTCCGCGGCGAAGCGCTCGATCCCGAGCGCACCATCCACCTCCAGCGTCGCCCCTACGAGGGCCAGCGCATCGGCGATGAGTGGATCGAAGGCGACCTCTACGGCGTGCGCCAGGGGCGCTGGAAGTATCTCGAGTCCGGCGATGGGAGCCGGCGCGAGCTCTACGACCTCGCCCAGGATCCGGGCGAGACCACGAACCTCGCCGACACCCGCCCCGAGGAGGCGCGCCGCCTCGCCGGGCGCATCGCGGCCTGGAGGGCGGCGACCCGGCGCGCGGGCGAGGCGCCCCGCGAGCCGACCGAGAGCGAACGGGAGGGTCTCCAGGCCCTCGGCTATGTCGAGTGAGGCCTCCCAGGTCTCCGCGTAGGGCCGCCGCTCGACCAAGCTAGCGCACGGCGCAGGGCGACTCCTGCGTGCAGATGCGGCCGGAAGGGCCCGGCGGAGCGTCGAAGGACCGCTCGAGCACGAGGAGGTCGGCGAACCCGACGACCCCGTCGCCGTCGAAGTCGAGATCCGGGTCGTAGCGGGGTTCGCCCTGGCGCGACCCCAAGGCCCTGAGCAACGCGAAGCGATCGAGGCTGGTGACGGTGCCGTCTCCGTTCAGGTCGGGATCGCAGGCATTGCCGATGCCATCGCCATCGCTGTCGCGTTGGACGTTCGAGCCGCCGTCCGGCCGCACGGGTCCATCGGGTGTCGCGAGGCAGACGTCCAGCGGGTCTCGCACCCCATCGAGGTCGGTGTCGGCGAGCTCCGCGAGGCCGAAGCTCACGAGATGGAAGCGGGGATCCCAGAGCAGGCCGCGGAACGGCTGGCTGCCGGTCGCGTCGTTGCCGATCCGGAGCTCGGCGTGGGATATCGCCAGGGCGGAGAGGTCTCGCGATTCACCCTCGAGTCTTCCGTCGACGAAGAGCTTCAGCTCGGCGTTCGACCCCGGCCAGCCGAAGAGAGTGAAGGCGACGTGGGCGGCGACGCCGGGCCGCAGCAGGGCCTCGCTCTCGAGCCGTGCCACGGCCCCATCCGCACCCTCGACCGTTAGGCGCACGCTTCCGATGGGCGTGAGCACGAGCCTGAAGCTCCCTTCGTGTTCGGCGATCACCTGCTCCGTGCCGACCGACGCAGGCGTGATCGTCATGAGGAAGGTCAGATCCCCATCGTGTACGGCGACGCGAGGGTCGACCGCGAGACCGATCGTGCCCCCGTCGAGTCGCAGCCAGGCCCGGCGCGCCGATGCGGCGCCCGACACCCGAACCATCGGCGTGTCGACGCGAGACTCGGACGCCCGCCACACCCGATACGCCAGCTCCAGCTCCTCGACTCGACCCGGGTGCTCCGGCGCGAGGTTCGTGGTCTCGCCGGGATCGGTTGCGAGGTCGAAGAGCATCGGCGACGCGTCGCCCCCCTTGAGCTGGCGAACGAGCTTCCACTCCCCCACGCGCACGGCATACCGGTAGAGGTCCCCGGGATCTCCATCCGTGGGCGCCAGGCCTTCCGGCCCCGCCCAGAATACGGCCCGCCGGCGCGTCATCACCTCTGCTGCGAGCAGGGCGGGTGACATGCTCTGACCCGGAAGCCTTGCCGGAGCACGGCCCCCGGCGAGCTCCATCAGGGTCGGCACGAAATCGATGCCGAGGAAGAGCGACGGGTTCACGGACCCCGCCGGGACGGTGCCCGTCCAGCGGGCGATCAACGGCACGCGCAGACCGCCCTCGAAGAGCTCGCGCTTGTGCCCCCGCAGCGGACCGTTCGTCGCGATGTCCTTGGCGATTCCACCGTTGTCGCTCGCCACGAGGACCAGGGTCCGCGAGTCCAGTCCCATGCGGCTCAAGGCGTCGAGAATCCGCCCGATCTGCTCGTCGGCGTGACTCAACACCGCCGCGTAGCGCCCGCTCTCCGAGCCCGGGTAGCGCGCGGCCCACTCCGGAGGCGGCTCGTAGGGTCGATGGGCGGCGTTGTACCAGACGTTCAGGAAGAAGGGTCGGTCCGCATGCGCTTCGAGGAAGCCCAGCGCCTGGTCGGTCGTGAACTCCGTCCGGTGCCCCCGATACCGGATGTGGGGGCCATCGTCGATCGACACCCAGGGATCGACGTAGGATCCGTTGCTCTTCACGGCGATCGCCGAGTGGTCGAAGCCGTTGCTCGTCGGAAGGTGCTCCGGCCGGCTTCCCAGGTGCCATTTCCCGAAGTGCCCCGTGGCGTACCCCTCGGCGCGAAGCCGGTCGGCCAGGGTCTCGACCTGCGGGGGGAGCCCGCGCTGCGACGTCCCCTGGAGCACGTCGCCCAGCCCCAGGCGAATCGGGTACTCGCCGGTCAGGATGGCCGCACGTGCCGGTGTGCACACGGCGCCGTTCGAGTGGTATTCCGTGAAGCGCACCCCCTCGGCCGCGAGGCGGTCGAGGTTCGGCGTCGCAACGAAGGTGCCGCCGTAGGCCCCTAGATCGCCGTAGCCGACGTCGTCGAGCAGGATGAAGACGATGTTGGGCGGGACCGACGCGAGAGCCGGAAGGGGGCCGAGCAGGGCCGGGAGCAGACACGCGGGCCGGAGAGCCGCGATCCACGGGCGCCAGGCGAAGGCCACCGATACCGCTCTCCCCCCTTCGCCGGAACGGATTCTAGGCCATGCCGTAGCCCCCGTCGACCCAGAGGCCGGCGCCGGTGGGGAAGCGCGAGGCCAACGGACTCGAGACTCCGTGGCGATCGAGCCGGAAGAGCACTTCCCGTCACCAGGGCGACGCCGGCGCTCGCTCGCGCACCAGCCCCTGCCCCGCCAGCAGCCCGTAGAGGGCTTCCGCGGCGACCCGATGGCCCCCAGGGCTCAAGTGGTACTTGCGATATGGAAGGACGACCTCCCGCCTCTGCTCGAAGCGGGGGAGGAGCATGCACGCCGGGATCCCGAGCCGGGCGGCGAGGCGCCCCAGCCGCTGCTCGGGATAGTCGCGCACCAGGGAGACCGGCGGTCGCGGATCGCGGCCCCACTGGCGCTCCCAGCCCGTGGGATCCACGGAGCCCTCGTAGGGCATCACGACCAGCGCGAAGGAGATCCCCACCCCGCGCAGATCGTGCGCCATCTGCCCGATCATCCCCTCGGTGGCCCGCCATCCGTCCGCGACGGCTGGGATCTGCTCGGCATCCGGGGCATAGGCGTAGAAGAACGGGTGCATGGCGATCCCGAACTCGCCCTGCAGGCGTGCGGCCTGCTCCGCGCGCAGCCAGAGCATCTCGTCCGCCTCGGCGACGCGGGCGAAGGTGCCGGCCCGCCAGCGGAGACGAAGCTGGTCGACGCCGCGCTCGACCACACGGTAGAGCGCGGACCCGAGGCGCAGGCGCCGGCGCAGCGGCTCCGTCCAGCGGACCCGCCAGGTCTCGGCGTCCTTCACGAGGTACGGGCGCATGCCGTCGTGGAACGCGCAGGTGTCGGCCGCGGCCTGCGCGTTGTTGCAGACGTCGTTCGGGAAGAACTGGAGCAGCACGACGTCCGGCGCGTAAGCGAGCCCGTAGCGCCGCAGGGCCAGCCACTCCTGCGCCGTGCCCCAGCCGCTCACCGCGAGGCTGATCACCTCCCAGGGCTGCGCCGCCCGCTCGTCGAGCAGTCGCTGGAGCAGGCGCGGATAGCTCCCCTCGAGGCGGACCTGGGTGGCCGCCGTGAAGGAATCGCCGAGCACGAGCAGGCGCCGGACTCCCGGCGGCTTCGCCAGCTCGTGCTCGACGTCGCGGAAGCCGAGCCGGTTGGTCGCGAGCCGCGCGTCGCCGGCCGCGTGTCCGGGGGCGAAGGTCCAGCCGAGCTCCTCGTGGGGCGCGAAGTTCGTCCAGAGCGAGCGCCCCTGCCCGCGCGCTCGCAACGCCCCCTCGGCGACGCCGAGCGAGAGCAGCAGGCTCGCCGCGAGGACGGCGAGATCCGCGAGCCTCGTGCGCCCGGCACCCGAGCGATCCGCCAGCGACGACACGCGGGGAGGATACACACCCCGGGTGCTCCTCCCGACCGGGCGTGCTCCCGGGCGAACGGTCGCTCGTTACCATCGTGCGACGATGTCGAAGCCCGGCCCGCGACGAGTCGGAGGCGAACGGCTCCAGTACGCCCTCGGGGCCGCGGCCGCGCTCGCCTGGGCCCCCCTCGCCTGCGGACCGCCTCGACCCCCGGACCGGCCCGACGTCCTGATCGTGACGCTCGACACGACGCGCGCCGATCATCTCGGCAGCTGGGGCTACTTCCGCGACACCTCTCCCGAACTCGACGCGCTCGCGCGCGAGTCGATCGTCTTCGATGCGGCCTATGCCCCGATGGCCACGACGCTCCCGACCCACGTTTCCGTCTTCACCGCCACGGCCCCCTTGGAGCACGGCGTCCTCGCCAACACGACCCAGGGCGGGCAGCGCTTCGTCCCCGCGCCGCAGCTGCGCCCGGCGGCCGAGGTCGCGCGCGACGCCGGCTACTCCACCGCCGCCTTCGTGAGCGCGGCGCCGCTCAAGCGCGGCAGCGGGGTCGAGACGGGCTTCGCGACCTTCGGCGAGCCGGAGGACAAACACCGCCCCGCAACCGGGACCATCGATGCGGCGATCGGGTGGCTCGAGGCTAACGGCGACGCCCCGTTCTTCCTCTGGGTGCACCTCTACGACGCGCATTGGCCCTACGCCGCGCCGGCGCCCTACGACCGGCTCTACGCGACCGATGCCGCGCTCGAGCGCTGGATCGCGGAGCGCCGGATTCCGGAGCGCGCCCTCCGCCCGCTCGTCGGGACCGTCGACGAATCCCGGCCGACGATCAACGCCTACGACGGCGCGATCCGCTACCAGGACGCCGAGCTCGGGCGCCTGCTGCGCAGGCTTCGCGACGCGGGGCGCTGGGACTCGACCGCCATCCTGCTGCTCGGAGACCACGGCGAGGGCCTGTGTCAGCACGGCGAGCCCGCCCACGGCAGCACCTGGAACGAGCAGCTCCACGCGCCGCTCCTGATGAAGATCCCGGGCGGGGCTCCGCGGCGCGTCGCGGCGCCGACCTCGCTCGTCGATGCGCTGCCGACCTTCCTGGCGCGGCTCCGCGTGCCCGGCCTCGCCCTTCCGGAGGGCCAGGCGAGCGGCCGCGACGTGCTGGCCGACGGGGCCGGGTCCGGGGCCATCCTGAGCCAGGACACCGGCCGCGAACGCGACCAGCCCAACCGCTTCGCACTGCGGGCGGGGCGGTGGAAGTACTTCCGGATCGAGCACGGCGACGGCAGCGTTCGCGATGCGCTCTACGACCTCGAGAGCGATCCCTTCGAGCTCGAGGACGTGGCCGTGCAGAATCCCGAGCGTACGGCGGCCCTGCGGCGCGCGGCGGAGATGGAGATCCGCACGCTGCGCGAACGCGGCGAGGCCCTGCGCGGTGGGAGGGTGCCGGAGACCCGCCCGATCGACCCCGAGCTCCTCGACCAGCTCGAAGCGCTCGGCTACGCCGAGTCGCGCTGACTAGCTCCCGACATCGAGCTCCCAGGCGGCGAGCAGGCGCTGGAGGCGGGCGAGGCGTTCGGGCTCCTGCGGGGCGAGGTCGCGCTCCTCGGCCGGGTCGTCGGGCAGGTGGTAGAGGCGCGCCGATCCGTCGCTCTCGAGGAGCTTCCAGTCGCCATCCCGCACAGCGCGGGCAACCAACCGGTCGATCCCCTTCCTCACATAGACCTCGCGACGTCGCCAGAAAAGCGCCCGCGGGCCGGCGGGCGACGTGCCGGTCGCGACCGGCAAGAGATCCACCCCGTCCATGCGCTTCGTGGCATCTCGAAGGCCGGCCGCTGCGAGGATCGAAACCGTGAGATCCATGGTCACGGCCGGCGCCGAGACGCGCCGTCCGGCCGGGATCACGCCGGGCCAGCGCAGGATCAGGGGCACCCGGATTCCCCCTTCCGTGAGCTCCTGCTTGCCCCCGCGCAGCGGGGCGTTGCGCGCGGTCGTATGGCCCCCATTGTCGCTCGTGAACACGACGAGCGTGTCCTCCTCGATCCCCGCGTCCCGCAGGGCCTGAAGGATCCGGCCGACCTGGAGGTCCAGGAATTCGACCATCTTCACGTAGGTCGGCCGGTGACCGAGGGGCGCGATCGTCGGGTCGTCGGGGGTTTGGAGGGGATAGTGAGGGAGGAGCCAGGGCAGGTAGAGCAGGAACGGCTCCCCCGATGTCGCTGCGCTCGCGATGAATCGCACGGCATGGTCCGCGAGCAGCCGGTCCGTGTAGCCCTCGATCTCCACGGGGTTGCCATCCTCGTAGAGGTCGTGCTGCCCGCTCCAGAGGCTGCGGTGGGTGTGATAGTCGTGGTTGCGGCGCGTGCCGAACCAGTGCTCGAAGCCGTGCGCATTCGGCAGGAAGAGCGAGCCGCCGCCCTGGTGGCGACCCTCGACGTTCCACTTGCCGTAACAGGCGGTGCGGTAGCCCGCACGCCGCAGGAGCTCGGCCAGGGTCGTGTAGCGGGCGGGATCGAGCCCTGGCGCACCGGCGTTCTGGTAGTCCTCGAACTCGTGGCCGAGGCGCTGCGGGTAGAGGCCGGTCAGCAGCGCCGCGCGCGTCGGCGAGCAGACGGGCGAGGCGGCGTAGGCATCGCTGAAAGACGCACCCTCGCGGGCCAGCCGGTCGAGCTCGGGGGTGCGGATGTCCGGCGCGCCGTGGAACCCGAGGTCGCCCCAGCCGAGGTCGTCGGCGAGGAGCACGACGAAGCTCGGTCGCGCGTCGCGCCGCTCGGGTACACAAGCGATGGCAAACCCGGCCGCGAGGGCCGCGACGAGGCGCAGCACGTGGCCAATGTAGCTCGCGCGGGCGGCCGGACCCCGCGCGGCCTGCACTACCCTGGCGCGCGATGTCCCCGCGAATCCGCGAGCGCGGCCCGACCCGGCGCGCGGATCCGGTCGCGGTCGCGAGCCTCGCCCTCTACACCGCGCTCTGCCTGGCCACCGCACTGGTCTGGGAGCCGGCGCACGACGAGGGGACGACCTGGGACCAGGCCGTGGCGCACCTTCCCCTGACCGCGGGCGAGGTGGTCCCCATCGAGCGCCTCTACGCGCTGGCGGCCGGGGCGGGGGCGCACGGACCGGGCGAGGTGCTCACGGCGCTGCGCAGCGCGGACGGGATGCACCCCCCGGCGTACTACCTCTTCATGAACCGCTGGATCCCCGCGACCGGCGGGAGCCGCCTCTGGCTCCTGCTCCCGTCCCTCGCGCTCGGCGCCGCGGCGCTCCTCGCCATGCGCCGCGTGGCCGAGCGCGTCGCGCCCGGACCGGCAGCCGGAGCGCGCGCGATGTGTCTGCTCGCCGTCTCGCCCTGGCTCGTCGGTCACACCGTCCTGGCGCGACCCTACGCGGTGGCGCTCGCGATCGCGCTCCTCGCGACGGAGGCCCTCCTCCACTCGCTCGACGGCGGCCGGAGGCGCAGCCGCGTGCTCTTCGTGGCCCTTTCCATCCTCGGGCTCTACACGATCTACCATTACGCTTTCGTCGTCGCCTGGCAGATTGCGCTCCTCGCCGCGCACGCCGGCTCGGCGCCGGCGCCGGAGCGGCGCGGTGAGGTCCGGGCGCTTCTCGCCAGCGCGGCCGCGATCGCGGCCGGCTACGCCCCGTGGCTCCCGAGCCTCGCGGCCCACCTCGAGCTGACGCGCGCGCCCTGGTACTTCGCGGGCGCCGTCCCCGCTGCGGAGTGGCCCCGCGGGCTCGGTCTCCTCCTCTCGGCGCTCGTGCTCGGCGAGGAGCGCCGCTCCCTCGGCCGGCCGGCGCTCGAGGTCGCGCTCGCCCTGCTCGGCGCCCTCTCCCTCGCGCTCGCGGCGCGCTCCTTCGCGGGCGGTCGCCTCGCAAGCGAGGGCCGGGCCGCGCGCGCCTTCTGGTGGACGGCGCCGCTGCTCCCCGCCCTCGTTGCCGCTGCCGACCTCTGGCATGGAACCCACACGCTCCTGGTCGCGAAGACGGGCTTCGCCCTGCCGGCGCTCCTGATCCTCCTCGTCGTGCGCGGCAGCCACTGCGCACCCGCGGCTCGCGCGCTCGTCGCCGCCTGGGGCGCCCTCGCCCTCGCCGGGAGCGCGAGCGCGATCGCCACGCTCGGATCCGCCGAGAGCCCGACCTGGGCCGTCGTGAGCCATCTGCGCGAGCGCGCCGAGCCGGGCCACCTCGTCGTGATCTCTTCGTCGCGGCCGACCTACGTCTATCCGCTGCTGCTCGCCCTGCGCGACGCGGGCATCGCGGGTGTGAAGCTGATGGTCGCCCCGCCGGAGCTGCTCGGCGCCGAGGGCGCGGCGCTCGGCGAGCGCGCCGGCGCGACGAGCCTGAGCCTCGTGAATCTCGCCGTCCGCTACGACCCCTCGTCCGTCTGGAGCCGCGAGCTCCTGCGCAGGGTGATGTCCCAGGCGCGCGCTGCGGGCTGGACGACCACCCGCTTGCCCGCTTCGGCCCCGCACGGGCCCGGCGAGCGGACGCTCTTCCTCCTCTCCCCCGTGCAGGTGAGGTACTTCCCCGGGTGAGCGCCTATGCTCCCGGCCACGGAGTGAGGGAGATCACGTCGCCTGCATCGCGGTGATCTCGGGGTGGGGAATCGCGTGGCGTGCATCGCGGTGATCGGCGGCGACGGCGCCGGCAAGACCACGATCACGCGCCGCCTGCTGGGCTCGCGGCGCCGGCCCTTCCGCTACCTCTACATGGGGATCAACATCGAGTCGAGCAACGCAGCGCTCCCGACGAGCCGCCTGCTCCAGCGCCTGCGCCACGGCCAGCAGCGACCCGTTTCAATTTTTGCAACGGCGCCGCGCCGGCCGAAGCCGCGCGGCGCCAGGGGCGCCCTGCGCTCCGGCGCGCGCCTTCTCTACCGGCTCTCGGAGGAGTGGTACCGGCAGGCCCTGTGCTGGCTCTACGAGCTGCGCGGCGAGATCGTGCTCTGCGACCGGCACTTCCTGTACGACTTCTACGAGCCCGCGGCGCGCCGGGCCGAGAAGGGGCTCGCCGACCGCCTGCACCTCTGGATCCTCACGCACGTCTATCCGCGCCCCGATCTCGTGCTCTTGCTCGACGCCCCGGCCGAGGTGCTGTTCGCGCGCAAGGGCGAGGCGAGCCTCGAGTTCCTGGCGGGGCGGCGCGCCGCGATGCTCGAGATCGGAGCCGGCGACCCGCGCTTCGCGCGCGTCGACGCGACGCAGCCGCTCGACGCGGTGAGCCGCGAGGTCGAGGCGCGGATCGAGCACTTTCTCGCCGGACGCGGCCGGGCCGCGCGCTCCGCCGGCGCGGCGGCGGCGCAGGACTAGGAATGCCGGGCGTGCCTGCGCGGGGCGCACGGGTTGGCTAGGCCGGCGGCCCGGCGCGGCGGGGGCGTGCGCGAGCTCTGGCTCCGCCTGCTCGACGCCGCCGTCACCGCTCCCGCCCGCCAGCGCCGGCCCGGCGCGGACCCCGTGCGCGGGCTCCTGCGCGCGAGCCGCAGCTTCGACCGCGCCGCGGCCGCCGTGAACCTGCTCGATCGCCTGCTCCCGGGCAGCGCGAGCGCGCTCGCGCGCCGCCTCACGAGCCCCGCACACCTCGCGCTCGCCGCGACGGCGATCGAGCCGCTCGACTTCGGCTCGGGCACCACCGTCTTCCGCTTCGAGACGCCCTCCGGCCCCCGCGCGCTCAAGGTCTTCCGCCGCTCGCTCGGGCGCCCGCTCGCCGAGCAACGCGGCGTCGCCGCGCACTACCTGGGGCGCTATCGCACCGTCTCGGGCTGGTACGCCGCGGTCCCGGGGCTCGTCGCGCCCTCGGCATTCCTGATCCTTCCGGGGCCGATCGGGGGGCGCCCGGTCGCCGCGGTCGTGCAGCCCTTCGTCGCCGGGCGCCGGCGCTGCTTCTTCGAGGACCTGGACCCCGACGGAGCGCTCCACCTGCTCTCTGGAGATCGCGTTCTCTCCGAGCAATTCCAAGGTTTTGCGCGCGTTACTCTCGAGTGTTGGAGGAGGGCGGAGCGCTGTCTCGACCTGGTCGGCCGCGAGAACCTGATGCTCGTCGAGGCCGAGGGGCGCGCACGCCTCGCGATCGTCGACTGCGGCCTCTTCGAGCTCGCCGCCGTGCGGCGCGAGGCGCCGGCGCGCTACGCCGCGCTAGCCGAGCGAATCGGGCGCCTCGAGTCGCTCCTCGCCCGGCTGGAAGGCTCGCGATGATCCGCGCCCTTCCCGGCGCAGGCGCTGCGCCGCCCAGCCGAGCGCCCGGGCGGCGGCGCGAGCGAGGTCGGCCGCGAAGGGCGCCGGGTCGCGCCACGAGAAGACGGCCTCGGCCTTGCGACCGCGCCAGGAGCGCGCCCAATCGCGGAGCCCGAGCTCCCCGCGCCGCCACGCGACGAACGCGGCCTGGAGGTCGTGGCGCCAGTAGATCCAGCGCGCGCCGACGTAGCGCTGCACGCGCGCCTCCGGCAGCGGCCGGCCGGTCGCGTCGCAGTACATCGTGTAGAGGAGCTCGACGCCGCCCGCCTCGGCGATCGCCGAGCGGCCGGTCGGGCGCCCGACGTTGGGCTCGATCACGAGCTGGCGGCCGCTGCGCGAGTCGCGCTTCATCTCGACGTAGCCGAGCCCGCGGTAGCCGACCGCGTCGAAGAGCTGGAGTGTCGCCCGCAGCACCTCGTCGTTGCGCACCTCCTCGCCGAGCGAGCTCGTGCCCGTCTCGGGGGGCCACTGGCGGAGCTTGCGCGCGACGAAGGCGGTGAGGGGACGCCCGTCGCGCCCGTAGTAGCAGTTGCAGGAGTAGAGCTCCGACTCCGCGCCCTCGATCCACTCCTGCGCGATCAGGACGGGGGCGACGGGCGCGAAGCGCTCGTGGACCCCGAGCAGCTCCGCCGCGTCGCGCACCTTGAAGGCCTTCGCCCGGGTCGCCTGCTGCCACGCCGGCGACTTGTACGGGGGCTTCACGACGGCGGGATAGGCGAGCCCCGCGGCCGCGGCCTGGGCGCCCGCGCGGTCGCGGATCAGGAAGGTGCGCGGGACCGGGAGCCCGATGCGATCCGCGAGCTCGAGGAAGCGCACCTTGTCGACGAGCGCCTCGACCACGTCGGCGTCGGGGAGGACGAGGCGGTAGCTCTCCAGCACGCGCTCGCGCGCCCGGGAGAGCGCGAGGACCGCGTCGTCCGTGCACGGGTAGAGCACCCCGGGCTCGGCGAGCGTGGGCGCGAGGCGCTCGAGTGCCTCGATCAGGGCCGGGCCGGCGGTCTCGGCCCGGTAGGCCTGCGCGCACACGCGCGTGCGGCTGGCGAAGTGCTCGGGGTCGCGCGCGATCCCGATCACCGGCACGCCGCGGCTCGCCAGGATGCGGGCCGTCTGGAGCCCGGTGATGCAGTCGAGCCCGACGACGATGGCCGGGGCCGGTCCGCTCATCGCCCCCTCGGCAGGTAGAGCCGCTCCGCCCGCTCGAGCTCGGCCGCGTCCTGGAGCCGGAAGACCTCCTGGACGGACACGATCTCGGGCTCGAGCGGCGCGACCGAGCGCGCTTCGTGGATGCGGCGCGCGGCCTGCTGCATCGCCGCGATGCTCGCGCGCAGCAGGTGGTTCGCCCAGATCACCACCGAGACGCCCGCCTGCTCGAAGACCCGCGCCGGCGTCGCGTAGTACATGGTCGGGACGATCACGACCGGGCAGGTCTGCTGCCACTCGCGCAGGAAGGCCAGGATCTCGTCCGGAGCCGAGAGCTTGCTGTGGACGAGGATCGCGTCGGCGCCGGCCTGGTGGTACGCCTCGGCGCGCTTCAGCGCCTCGGCGAGCCCCCAGCCGGCGATCAAGGCCTCGACCCGCGCCACGACGCAGAAGTCGGGGTCGGATTGCGTGTCCTTCGCCGCCCGGATCTTGCCCGCGAACTCCGCGATCTCCGCCAGCGGCTGCGCCTCGCCGCGGATGAACGAGTTGGTCTTCGGGAAGAGCTTGTCCTCGATGCACATCGCGGCCACGCCCCGGCTCTCGAGCTTGCGCACGAGGCGTCTCGTGTTGTTGAAGTTGCCGTAGCCGGTGTCGGCGTCGAGCAGGATCGGGAGCGACGTCGCGTCGGCCATGAACTCGACGACCTCGAGCACCTGGGTCCAGCTCGCCTCGTTGTTGTCGCGCACGCCCATGGCCGCCGAGATCGAGAGGCCGGAGCCCCAGAGGCCCTGGAAGCCGGCCTGCTCGGCGATGCGCGCCGAGAGGCCGCTGTGCGCCTCCATCAGGAACTCGAGCCGATCGGAGTGGAGGAGCTGCTTGAACCGCGTGGTCTTCTTCATGCCATCCCGTAGCGGCGCAGCCGCGGGGTCGGCTCGGGGAGCTCTTCCCCGAGGTCGCCCGCGGCGCCTGCGAAGGACTCGATCGCGCGCACGATCTGCTCGCCGATCGCGCGCTGCGAGTCGTGGGTGCTGGCCCCGATGTGGGGCGTCAGCACAACGTTCTCGAGCCCCGCGAGCGGGGAGACCGCGCCGTCGCCCTCCCGCTCGTGCACGTCGAGCCCCGCGCCGGCGAGCTGCCCGCTCACCAGGACCGCATGGAGCGCGCGTTCGTCCACGACGCCGCCGCGCGCGAGGTTCACGAGGAAGGCCCCCCGCTTCATGCGCGCCAGCGCGTCCGCGTCGATCAAGTGGCGCGTCGAGTCCTGGAGCGGCACGTGCACGCTCACGAAGTCCGAGCGCCGCAAGAGTTCGTCGAGGCTCGTGCGGCGGATGCCCTGGGCGGCCAGCCGCGCGACGTCCGCCTCGCCCCCGTTCTGGGTGCAGCCGAGCACGCGCATCCCCCAGGCGGCGCCCATCTGCCCGACCATGGAGCCGATGTTGCCCGCGCCCACGATGCCGAGGGTCTTCTGGTGCAGCAGGTAGCCGGTCATCTCCGGCTTCGCGAAGCGTCCCTGGCGCAGCAGGCGGTCCGCCCGCAGCAGGTTGCGCGCCAGCGCGAGCATCAGCGCGAAGGCCATCTCGGCCACGGCGCGCGCCCCGGGTCCCGGGATGCGCTCGAAGCGGATCGCGCGCCGCTCGACGGCCGCGAGGTCGACGTTGTCCATCCCCGACCCCGCGCGCACGATCAGGCGCAGGCGGGCCGCCGCCTCGATCACGGCGGCCGTGATCTGCACGCCGCTGCGGAAGACGAGGACCTCGCGGTCGGCGATCGCTTCGCGGAGCGTCGGCTCGGGGGCGCCGTGGGCGCAGCTCACCTCGTGGGCGGCCCGCAGGCGCGATTCGGCGCCCGGATCGATCCGGCTGGCGAGCAGGATCTTCATCTGCGCTCGAGACCTCCCGTCCGGCCGGCCTCGAAGGGCCGACCCAGCGTACGCGACCGAGTCTTCAAGGCCGGAGCCACGGCTTGCCGAAGCGGAGTCCGGACGGCCCGCGCGGGCCCACACTCGACGGGTGGGTGGCCCGCACGCGGCGCGGGGTGACCCGAGGGACGGGAAGAGGGAGCGCGGCCATGAGTGCAACGATCGACTACGACCTGCGCGGCATCGTGGGCGTACGGCTCCTCGACGCGACGCCGGCCGAGGAGCGGCTGGTGACGCGCCAGCTCGGGCCGATCCGCTCGCGCCTGGACCGGGAGCCGGATCTCGTGATCCGCTTCGTCGAGCGGCTCGCGCTCGCGGGCCCCCTGCGCCTGCTCGGCGCGGAGGACGTCGGCTACTGCGGGGACGCCTTCGTGGTGCTGCGCGGCAAGCAGAAGTCGCGCGCGCGGGTGCTGCTCCCGCTCGACCGGGTCGGCGGTCGCTTCGAGATCGTGTGCGAGCGCGGGCTCGCCGCCGTGCCCCATCTCGTCGCCCTCGTGAACCTCACGGCGCTCGCCCGGGGCGCCCTGCCCCTGCACGCCTCGGCCTTCCTCTGGAACGGGACGGGGGTGCTCACGACCGGCTGGGCGAAGGGCGGGAAGACGGAGGCGCTGCTGGCCTTCCTGACCGAAGGGGCGGCCTACGTCGGCGACGAGTGGGTGTACCTCGCGGGCGATGGCACGCGCATGTTCGGGATTCCCGAGCCGATCCGCGTCTGGGACTGGCATCTCGAGGAGGTCCCCTGGCTCGCCGGCCGCGTGCCGCGGGGCGCGCGGGCGCGCCTCGCCGCCCTGCGCGCCGCGGCGGCCGTAACCGGACGGATCGCGGCGGGGACCGGCAGGGCGGCGGGTCTGGCGCGACGCGCCCGGCCCCTGCTCGAGCGGCAGCGCTACGTCCACGTCCCGCCGCTCGAGGTCTTCGGCGCCGAGCGCTGCATCGGCGAGGCCGTGCCCGGCAGGCTCTTCTTCGTCGCGACCCACGAGTCGCCGGAGGTCGTCGCCCGGCCGGCCGACCCGGCCGAGATCGCCGCTCGCATGGTCTTCTCGCTCGGCGAGGAGCGGGCCGACCTGCTCTCCTGCTACCGGAAGTTCCGCTTCGCCTTCCCGGAGCGGAGCAGCGCGCTCATCGAGGGCTGCGAGGCGCTCGAGCGGGAGATGCTCGCGCGGGCGCTCGGCGGACTCGAGGCCTACGAGGTGCTGCATCCGTACCCGGTCCCGATCCCGGCGCTCTTCCAGGCGATGAAGGAGCGACTCTAGAGCCTCCAGGTGAGGCCTTCTCGACCCGATCCATGGACTTTTCCCCCGGGGGATTGTGACCGGGGTCACCCTGCCGTGAAGATTCCGCGTCGCTGCTCCGAAGAGACGGTTCGCATGCGCGCCGTCATCCTCTGCGCCGGCCAGGGCCGGCGGCTATTCCCGGAGACCGCGGAGATCCCGAAGGGGCTCCTCCCCGTGTCCGGCGAGCGCTCGATCCTGGTGCTCCAGCTCGAGGCGCTCGCGGCTTGCGGCGTGCGCGAGGCGTGCGTCGTGGTGGGCCACGGGGCCGCTCACGTCGAGGCGTTCCTCGCGCGCCGGCCCGTGCCGGCGATCCGGACCACGACGCGCATGAACCCCTTTCACGACGTCTCGGACAACCTCGTGAGCTGCTGGCTCGCGCGCGACGCGCTGCACGGGAGCTGCCTGCTCCTGAACGGCGACTCGCTCTTCGAGGCCGAGGTGCTGCGTCGGCTCCTCGCCGCGCCGCCGGCGCCGATCTGCGTCGCTACGCAGCGCAAGGACGCCTACGACGACGACGACATGAAGGTCGAGCTCGACGCGCGCGGGCGGCTGCGCGCGATCGGGAAGATCCTGCCCGCGGGTCGCGTCGCCGCCGAATCGATCGGGATCCTGCGCCTGCGCGACAACGGCCCCGCGCGCTTCCGCCGCGCGCTCGAAGACGCGGTGCGCGGGCGGAGCTCGCGCCGCGCCTACTACCTCGAGGTGATCGACCGGCTCGCCCGCCAGGGCGGCGTCGAGAGCGTCGACGTGACGGGGCTCTGGTGGCGGGAGGTCGACTCGCCCTCCGACCTCGCCCTGGCCCGCGAGGAGCTCGGCCGGCGCGGCGCGGCACCCTCGGCTTTGACCGCGAGCCGCGGGCCCCGGATCGGCGTGCTCAGCAATCTGCGCGCCGGGCGCAGCCACCGGCAGGTCGCGCGCCTGCTGACCCTGCTGCGCGACCACCCGGAGGTCGCGCACGTCGAGACCTCCTGCGCCGACGCGGTGCCCGAGGCCATTGCGGCCCTCGCCGAGGCGGAGGTCGAGGTCCTGGCCGTCCACGGCGGCGACGGGACGCTCCAGCGCACGCTGACGGAGCTCCTCGTCGAGCGGCCGTTCGGCGAGCGCCTGCCCGCCCTGGTTCCGCTGCGCGGCGGCCGCACCAACATGACGGCCCTCGACATCGGCGCGGGACGCGACCCCGTGCAGGGCCTGGCGCAGATCTTCCGGGCGGCCGCGCGCGGCGAGCTCGCCCGCCGCGTCGTGCGGCGGCGCGTGGTCTGCGTGGAGCACGCCCCGCAGCGCGAGCGCATCTACGGCATGTTCTTCGGCGCCGGCGTGATCCACCGCGGGATCGAGCTCGCGCACCGGGTCTTCCTGCGGGGCCACTCGCAGGGCGTCCTCGGCGGCACGCTGGTGACGGCGGGCCTGCTCGCGCGCGCGGCGCTCTGGCGCGACGCGGGGGGGATCCTCGCGCCGGACAAGATCCACGTCCTTCTCGACGGCGAGCCCCTGGAGCCCCCCGAGCTCACGCTCGCGATGGCGACGACCCTCGACCGCCTCTTCGCGCGCATGCGCCCCTTCTGGGGACAGGGCCCGGGAGGACTTCGCTTCACGGCGCTCGCCGCCGGTGTGCCGCGCCTCGCGCGCAACTCGCTCGGGATCGTGCGCGGGCGCCCCGGCCCGCTGGCGCGCGAGGCGGACGGCTACACGAGCCGCAACCTCCGCTCGCTGCGCATGCGCATGGACTGCGGCTTCACCGTCGATGGCGAGCTCGTCGCGCCGCAGCCCGACCGCCTGCTCGCCGTCTCGGCGACCGAGCCGCTGACCTTCATTCGGGCGTAGGCGCCGCCGCGCCCTCGAGCGCGTCGGCGCCGACCCGGCGCACCGCGCGCGCGAGCGCCACGACGCCGAGCGCGGTGAGGACGCAGAGCGGCCCCGATTTCGAGAGCGGGACCGCCCACTGGTGCAGGCTCGGCCAGCTCGCCCAGGTGAGGTCGCCGCGCGCCTCCAGCCAGGCAAAGGGCGTCGGGGCGGCCAGCGCCGCGAGCGCGAGCCAGGCGAGCGCCCGCGCAGCCCGCGACCGGCCCTCCGCGGCGACGCCCCGCGCGACGAGCAGACCCGCTACGAGTGCAGCGCTGTAGTGGTGCTCCCAGACCTCCTGGTAGGCGAGGAAGAACGCCGTGAGGACGACCGCCCCCCCGAGCGCGAGCGCGCGGGCCGGCGCGAGCCACGCCGCGAGAGCCGCGGTGCCGAGGACCAGGAGCTGCCACGTGCGCGCGAGCGGCGCGTAGAGCGATGGCGTCCACGCGACGCCCGCCTCGCGAGCGGCCGCCGTCAGGGTGTAGAGCATCCCGAAGTTTCCGCGCTGGGGCGCGGGCGAGAGGAGCTCGACGTTCACCCGCGTGAAGCGCTCGAGGTCCGAGGGCGCGGCGAGTCCGTGCGCGAGCGTCGCCGCGGCGAGCCCGCCCGCCGCGAGCGCCCAGGCCAGGCGCCCCGCGCGGTCGCGGCGCAGCGCCGGGAACAGGGCCAGCGGGAAGAGTTTGAGCGCGGCGGCCGCCGCGAGGAGCCCCCCGGCGGCGATCCGCGCCGCCGCAGGGCGTGCGCGCTCGAAGAGGAGGAGCGCGGCGCAGGCGAGAGCGGCCGTCGCGAAGGTGAACTGCCCCATGTGGAGCTCGAGGAAGTACGGCGTGCTCAGCAGCAGGAGCGCGGCGCCGGCCGCCCGCTCGCGCTCGCCCCGCGCCGCGGCCCACCACAGCGCCAGGAAGCCGAGCAGGAGCGCCTCGTTCGCGAGCCCCCACGCGACCCACGCCGCCCGCGGCGGGAGCAGGGCGAACAGGCGCCCGAGCGTGTGCGCGACGAGCGGCAGGTAGCGGTAGGCAAAGCCGTAGGGGGGATTGCCGGCCTCCCAGGCACCCGAGTAGGGGGAGCGCCCCGAGCGCACCTGCACGCCGGCGCGGTAGACGGCGAAGAAATCGGCGCCGGGGCCGATCCGGTGGACCGTGTCGTTGTAGAGCCCGAAGACGAGCGAGCGGCGCTCCGGCGCGGCGCGGCGCACGTCGAGCGGCTGCGAGAGGACGGAGGCCACCACAAGGGCGTGCGCGACCGCGACCAGCGCCAGAGCGCGCAGGAGCATCCGCGCAGGATGGATCAGCCGACCGCGGCTCGAAAACCCCGGCCGGGGAGCGGGTGCCCAGGGCGTCACCTCGGGGCGTCCAATGGCTCCTACTTTGGGGTAGAATCACCCCGTCAGCTCAGAAGGGCACGGGAGGCGATCGCCGGCCGTGATCAGCGTCGCACTCATCGGACCGGATGGCTCCGGCAAGACCACGATCGCGCGTCGGCTCGAGTCGACCCTGCCCATGCGCGCGAAGTACCTGTACATGGGCGTGAGCCTCGACTCGAGCGACGCGATGCTGCCGACCACGCGGCTCCTGCGGGCGCTGCGGCGCGCGCGGGGGGCGCGCCCCGACACCGGCGGTCCCCGCGATCCCCGCGAGCTCGCGGCCCGGCCGCGGAGCCGCTGGCGGCGCGCGGCCCGCGAGCTGCGCGCCTTGCTCGGCCTCGCCCAGCGCGCGGCCGAGCAGTGGTACCGCCAGGGGCTGGCGTGGTCCTGGCAGTGGCGGGGCTACGTCGTGCTCTTCGACCGCCACTACTTCCCCGACTACTACGCCTACGACGTCGCGCCAGGCGACGGCGATCGTCCGCTGCATCGCCGCCTGCACGGCTGGCTGCTCTCCCACGCGTACCCGAAGCCCGAGCTCCTCGTCTTCCTCGACGCGCCGGCCGAGCTGCTCCACGCCCGCAAGGGCGAGGGCACGGTCGAGCTGCTCGAGCGCCGCCGCCGCGACTACCTGGCGCTGCGGGACGTCGTCCCCGACTTCGCCACCGTCGATGCGACGCGGCCCGAGGCCGAGGTCGCCGCGGAGGTGGCGGACCTCATCTGCGCGCGCGTCGCCTCGGCCCGGGCGCGCCGCGCGGCGAGGTCCCGTGGCGGCGCCTAGCGGCTCGCGGCCCGAGGCGGCCCTGGGCGCCGCAGACGCCCGGCTCGCGTCCGCGGCGTCGCCCGCCCGCGGCCGTGCCGGCGCGACCGTGCTCGTCACGGACGCGGGGCGCGGCTCTGCGCTCGCCTTCCTCCGCTCGCTCGGGCGCGCCGGCTTCCAGGTGATCGCCGCCGACGCGGACCCGCACAGCCCGGGCTTTCGCTCCCTCCATGCGCACGCACGCGTCGTCTATCCGGATCCGCGCCGAGGGCCGCAGCGCTTCGCCCTCGCCCTGCGCGACGCGGTGCGCGAGCGAGGCGTGCAGCTCGTCGTCCCCGTCACCGACGAGACCCTGCTCCCGCTCGCGGAGGCGAGGAAGCACTTCGAAGGGCTCTGCGCGCTGGCGATCCCGGAGCCCGCGGCCCTCGAGGTGGTCGCGGACAAGTGGCGCACGCTCGAGTGGGCGGAGCGGCTCGGGGTCGCGACGCCGCGCACCCATCTCGTCCGCACCAGCGCCGAAGCCGTGGCGGCGGCGGACGATCTGCGCGCGCCCTTCGTGCTCAAACCGCGCCGCTCGCGGCTCCTGCACGAGGGGGGCATCGAGGCCTTCGAGGTCGCGTACGCCCGCGACCGCGAGGAGCTGGCGGCGGCGATGCGCGGATTCGAGGGGCGCTGCGACGTGCTCCTGCAGGAGTTCGTCCGGGGCAGCGGCGCGGGCGTCGAGGTGCTGGCGGACGCGGGGCGCCCGCTCGCGGCCTTCCAGCACCGCCGCCTGCGCGAGCTGCCCGTCCACGGCGGCCGCAGCTCGCTGCGCGAGAGCACCCCCCTCGATCCCGCGCTCTACGAGGCGGCGCTACGCCTGCTCGGCGCCCTCGAGTGGACCGGCCTCGCCATGGTCGAGTTCAAGCTCGCCGAGCACGGCCCCGTCCTGATGGAGATCAACGGACGCATCTGGGGCTCGCTCCCCCTGGCCGTACACAGCGGCGTGGACTTCCCGCGGCGGCTCGCGGAGCTCTACCTGGTCGGGCGTCCCGGTCCGGAGGCGGCGGCCGCGACGAGCTACCCGAGCGGGGTGCGCGTGCGCAACCTCGAGCTCGAGCTCAAGTGGATCGCGTCCGTGCTCCTCGGCCGGCGGCGCTACCCCTTCCTCCCGAGCCCGCGCCGCCGCGAGGTATTCGGCGCGCTGGCGAGCCTCTTCGATCCGCGCATCCGCTCCGACGTGCAATCGCTCGCCGACCCGGCCCCGGGCTTCGTCGAGCTCGGGAGGATCGCGAGAGCCGCCGTGAGCCGGTCCCGGAGCCGCTAGTTCGCTGGGCTTCGCTCGCCTTCGCCTCGCTGCGCGCGCCTTCGGCGCTTGCTCGATGAGCTTCGCTCGGCTTCGCCTCGCTGCGCGCGCCTTCGGCGCTTGCTCGCGGCCTCCTGGCCGCTCAGCGCGGGAAGGCGTGCAGCGCGTAGTCCTGCGCGAGCGCACTCGCGATCTCGGCGGCGATCTCCGGGTAGTGGCGGGCATGCTCGGGGTCGCAGTCGCGCGAGAGATGGCGCTCGCGCACCAGCGTCCGCGCGCGGGCGTGGGTGAAGCGCACGATCTCGCGCCAGGTCGCGTGCTCCACCGCCGCGGCGAGCTCGCGGATCCAGGGCGCGGCCTCCCGCCACGCCTCGTCCTCGAGCGCGCGGCGCAGCGGCCCGCCCGCGAGCCGCTCCTCCGACCCCGGCGACACCTCGGGCTCGTGGTGGGCGAGCTCCCAGGCGAGCTGGTGACACACCTCGGCGGCGACGAACGCGTCGCTCGCGTGGTTGCCCCAGGGCTCGGCCTCGAAGTCGCGCCGCCGCCGCTCGGCCCAGGCCTTGGCGGCGAGCCACGCCGCCTCCCGGGCGTGGCGGCGCACCGCGCGTTCGCAGCGCTCCACGAAATCGCCCGGATCGCCGTGGATCGCGCCGCGATGCGCCTCGAACCAGTGCAGGATCTCGTCTCGAGTCACGTCGGCACCCTCCGTCCGCGGCGCGGACGCTGGAGGGAGCCTCGAGCTGGCGGCAGAGCCGAACGCGACCGTCGTCTGTTCCGGAGCGCGAGGCGCCCTCCCGATCCGCCCGCCGGTCACGCGGCAGTGTACCACGCGCAGGAGCGGTCCGAGCGCCGGATCGCGACGCGAGGCAGCGCAAGCCCCTGCGGGGCAACGCGGGCTACTCTCGGGCCATGGCGCACGCCCTCGGCGACGAGGCCTACGTGAGCCTCGCGAGCTTCCGCCGCGACGGGCGCGAGGTGCGCACCCCCGTCTGGATCGCGCGCGACGGCCAGGACCTCGTCGTCTACACGAACCGGACCTCCGGCAAGGCGAAGCGCATCCGCAGCGGCGGCCGCGTGCGGCTCGCGGCCTGCGACGCGCGCGGGAAGCTGCGCGGCGAGTGGGTCGAGGCGAGCGCCCGGCTGCGCGACGATCCCGGGGCGCTCGCGCGAGGGCTCGCCGCCATCCAACGCAAGTACGGCTGGCAGGCGCAGCTCGTGATGCTCGGCGCGCGCCTCTTCGGGCGCTGGCCGGACCGCGCCGTCATCGAGATCCGCGTCGCCGGCTGACGGATGGCGCAACCTTCGTCGCACCCGCGGCCTCGAGAGGCGCGCGCCTCCCGATGAGCTCGGCGCTCCGCCGACGGAGCGGATCGCGCTCAGCGCTCGCTGGACAGGCGACCGCGTGGTATACTCGCTCGCGATCGGGCTCGACGAGACACCACTCCCGCCCCGCCCGGCGAGTTCTCTTCGCGCGTCCTGCTCTCGGCCCTCTCGCGCGAGGGAGGCGATCGCATGTACGCCCGAGCGGTCGGTGCACCCGCAGCCACGGACCTCCGCGGCGAGCGCAACGTCTGCGCGGCGATCCTGAGGCTCGCGATCCGCCATCTGAGCGAGGCCCGCGGAGGCGACTACACCTCGGCCCGCGACTTCTTCGAGTCGCGCCGCCTCGACTTCCACTGCGGCGTCCTCGACCTCGACGCCGAGGCGGTTCGCCAGAGCGCCCGCGAGATCATCGACCGCCGCGGCCTGGTCCCGCGCGCCCGCTGAGACGCCCGAGCGGAGCGCCCACGAGCGGGTCACGCGCGCGCGAGCACCTCGATCGGATCTCCGACGCCGGCCTCGCCGAGCTCGACGACCCTCCAGTAGACGCCGCGCAAATTCTGATCGCGCGTGGAGCGCGCCTGGACGAAGCGCAGCGCGTCCTGGCCGAAGCGCCCCTTGAACTTCCTGCACCCGTCGTGAGGCTCGGCCGTCATCTCGACCAGGGCCGCCCCCACCCGCAGGCGGGCGCCCGCCGGCAGGTTCGCGGCCGAGAGGTCGAGGTCGACGAAGAGGTTGTCGCCGAAGAGGGAGAGCGGCTGGCCGTTGGCAATCAGCTCCGCCACGTCGCGGCGCATCACCGCGAGCTGCGCCTCGGGATCGCGCGGCGGGCGACGGCTCCAGGCGTCGCCCGGCACCCCCTGCTCCGGAGAGAGGCACACGCGCTCGGGCGACTCGCGCACGCCGTCGGCCCGGCGGCGCACGATCAGCGCCAGGCGCCCCACCTCCCGGGGCGACCCGGGCAGCGCGCGCAGGCGCGCCTCGAGCTCCGCGAGCGGGCGGTGCCGCGACGCGTCGCCCTGCGGTCCATAGGCCTCCGCCGCAAGCTCGGCCATCGCGCGAGACTAGCGTCGGAGGGCGGGATTCCGCCTGCTCCAGGATCCGCGGCCGGCGTGGACGCGTCAGGGAGCGACGAAGCGGTCGAGGTAGCTGCGTTCCTCCGCGCCGAGGCGCTCCCGCGGCAGGCGCAGCGTGCGCTCGCGGTCTGTGAGCGGGACGTGGACGGTCGAGAGCGACCTGCGCAGGCGCTCGCAGTCGACCTTCGCCAGCCAGCCGAGGTCCTCGCAGAGCAGGAGCACCCGGCCGATCGCGGCACTGCGGATCTCGACCGGCGCGCTCGGCGGCCCTTCCAAGAGCGTCAGGTGGTAGGCGTCGGCATCCCGGGTGACCCGCGCGCGCCCCGCGACGCGCACGCTCTGGCGCGGCGCGGTCACTCGATCCTCGATGGTGGTGGCGAAGCGACCGCCCCCGACGTCGGCCACGAGCTGCCCCTCGCCCTCGAACTCGGCCTCGATCTGCGCGTCGGGATCGCCCCGCTCGCCCGCCACGAGCACGAGGCGGTTGCGGTGCACGGTGACGCGGTTCTCCGGCGACCGGAGCCGTACGGAGAGCGGGCCCTCGTCCACGACGCTCGCCTCTCCCGCGAGGTCGGTCCAGGTGCGGTTCAAGTAGCCGATCTGGATGCCGCCGTCGGACGCCGGCGCTTCCGCGAGCGCCGCAAACGCCACGAGGGCGGAGAGCGCGGCGAGCAGCGCGCGAGGCACCCGAGGACGTTAGCTCGGCCGCTCCGGCTCCTGCCGGCGCCCCCGACGATGCGCCGGTAGAGTGCCGCCGTGCGGGTGGATTGGAAGAGCGGCGCGGGCGCGGTCGCGCTGCTCGCCGTCGCGCCCTCGTTCGCGGCGGAGCCGAGCGCGGAGCAGGACCCGAGGCCCGAAGGCGAACGCATCTACCGGAGCGTCTGCGCCACCTGCCACGGAGCCGACGGCACGGGCGAGCCCGGCAGGCAGCTCTTCTCGATCGAGATGCCCGACTTCACGGAGTGCCGCTTCGTATCGCGCGAGCCCGACGCCGACTTCTACGCCGTGGCCCACGAGGGCGGGCCGGTGCGCGCCCAGAGCCCGAACATGCCGGCACACGGCGCGACGCTCGGCGAGGCCCGGATCCGCGCCGCGCTCGCCCATCTGCGCACCTTCTGCAGCGATCCGCGCTGGCCGCGCGGCGAGCTGAATCTCCCGCGCCCGCTCTACACCGAGAAGGCCTATCCCGAGGATGAGGCCGTGCTGAGCGTCGACGCCAATGCGAATCGCGAAGGCGACGTGCGCGTCGAGCTCCTCGCCGAGAAGCGCATCGGGCCTGGGAGCCAGCTCGAGCTGAGCCTGCCCTTCCGCGTGCGCGAGCAGTCGCCGGGAGGCGGAACGCACGGGGGCGTCGGCGACGTGGCGCTCGGCGCGAAGCACGTGCTCGTCCACAGCCTCGAGCGGGGCCACATCGCGAGCGCGGGCGTCGAGGTGCAGTTCCCGAGCGGCGACCGCAAGCAGGGGCTCGGCACGGGGACGACGATCTTCGAGCCCTACCTCGCCGCCGGGCAGATCTTCGCGCAGGACGGCTTCCTGCAGGTGCAGCTGCTCGGCGAGATCCCGGTGGATCAGGATCGCGCAGACCCGGAGGTGCAGGGCCGTGCCGCGTTCGGCTGGAGCTTCGCGCAGCAGCGCGGCTTCGGGCGCGTCTGGACCCCGATGCTCGAGTTCCTCGGCACGGGCGTGCTGCCAGAGGCGGGCCCGAACGGGTTCGACGCGGACCTCGTCCCGCAGCTCCAGGTGACGCTGAGCCGGCGCCAGCACGTCCTGCTGAACGTCGGGATCCGCATCCCGCTCACCCACACGGGAGAGCGCCCCACGCGCGTCGCCGCCTATCTGCTCTGGGACTGGTACGACGGCGGGCTCTTCGAAGGCTGGTAGCCCGCTCGCAACGCGATCGGCAGATCCCGCGCCTCTGGGGGCGCTGGACTCACCGGCGAGACGGCCGAGCCCGCATCGCTCCAGGGTGGTCCACCCGATCGCATCCCTCGAGGCGACGCAGCCTTTCGGTCCTGCTGTTTGCCGACGTGATCAGCACCGAACCGTCGTCGCAGACATCGACGGAGTTACCGTTCCGTCGTTCTCGTGCAGCTCTCGGATCGCCGTCGACCGCCGCTTCGAAGGGCGCACGGAGCTGGTAACCCAGCGAAAAGACTGGAGCACGAGACGAGACTCGAACCCGCGACCCCCACGGCGACCGAAGAGTTGAAATACCGCTGAAATCGCGCCCCGTTGCGTGAGGCGATCGCACATCGTGGGCTCGGATGAGTCGAGTTGGCGAGGTGACCCCACGGTGACCTCGCCTCAACCCAGCGAGGAAGCCACGACACTCTTGATGGGTCCGAAACCACGTAGTACCGAGGGGCGCGGGACCTCAAGAGGGCGGCCCGAATGGCCGATTGTCAGCCCCGGGGGGAAGGGAAGCTGTGGCTTTCCCACTGCATCGACCTCGACCTCTACGCGTCCGGCAAGAGTCTCGAGGATGCAAAGACGAGTCTCTTCGACGCGATCCAGGGATACCTTGAGACGGTCTTCGATACGGAAGAGCGGGACTCCATTCCCGAGCTACTGAATCGAAAGGCGCCGCTGTTCTACCGACTGCGGTGGGAAGTCAGCTGGAGGCTTTCCAAGTGGCGGCATCGACATGACGGCCCCGGGCCGTTCCAGCTTGCCCCTGAGTTCAAACTGAGCCAGGTGACGGCCTAGCGGGGTGGCCCGCCCTCCCACGCTCAGCGTCTCGGACGTTCAAACGATTCTGACGCGAGCGGGGTTCAAGCTCAAACGCAGCCGCGGTAGCCATGAACACTGGGAAGGTCACATCCGCGACAAGCGACGAGTTGTCACCGTCGACATCGGGTTTTCGGAGTTCGGCCCGCGTACCCCGATTCTGAAGTCGATGATCCGTCAGTCTTGGCCTGACGAAGGCGGAGTTCTACGCTTACCTAACTCGTCGTTAGGCGTTGCGCTTCTTCTTCCGACGACGACGATACGCCGCCACCCGGCAGGCATCGACTCCCTTCTCCGTGCTGCTCACGATGCCGCAGGCGATGAGAGCGCGGCTCGAGGCGGCGGCGAAGCGGGAGATGCGGTCGGTCTCGGGCTTCGTGGGGCGCGTGGTGGTCGAGGCGCTGGCATCCACGAAACGTATGAGCCGCACCGAGCGTGCGACGGGCGGCTGAGCGGCCAGCAGGCCCGGCTGTGCGAGCGCGCTCTTCAGGGCCACGGATCAGCGGGCGTCGCCGAGCTCCGCGTTGGGCGTCGGCGATTGCAGCCAGCTCGCGATGTCCTGCCCGAGCGCCTTGGTGCAGCGGCCGATGATCGAGCAGGTGCCCTTGAACCCTCCGAAGGCCCCGCCCGTCGAGAAGCGCTTGGCGCGAAACGAGCCGATCGACTTGCCGTTCTCGAAGAGGTCCCCCTTCACCGTCATCCACTTCGGCCCCGAGAAGGCACCGCCGCCGGGTGCGTGCACCTCGGTGATTTCCATCTGGAGGACGCGGCCCTTCTTGCGGTCGAGCGCCCCGTCCACGACTTCGACGGCGTCCCCCCCGAACTGCTTGATGAAGTCGGGCACCTTGGTCTCGAGCGCGCACTGGTCCTTCACGGCCGCCGGCACCCCAGAGCCCGACGCGAACGCGATCGAGCGCTGGATCCTGGTGACTTCGGCCAGCGCCGGGAGCGCGGCGACGAGCGCTGCGCACGCCGCGAGCCCGGCGAGAGCGAGGCTGCGAACGCGGATCTTCCGGACGGGCCCCATCGTACCCCCTGTTTGGGCCGCGCGGAGGCGGCGCCGCGCGTCTCTTCATAGACGATCCAGAGGCCAAAGAGAAGTGCTTCGCGCTGAACCGCGACGAGGCTTGGTCTATCTCGACGTCCTCTCCGGCATCTTCGCCTACGCCACCGAGTTCGGGGCGTGGAGACCGACCCGGTGAGCGAGTTCCGCCGGGCGCTGCGTCGGCGCAAGCGCACCCGACGTGGTCGGGCTGAGTCGAGCGCCGAGCGCAACGTGCGGCCGATCGCCGATCCGAAGGAGCTCCAGGCCTTCGTCGAGGCCGCGCGCAAGCAAGGGCTCGAGGAGTACGCCTTCGTGCTCCTCGGGCTCGACGCGGGGCTGCGCCGTGGTGAGGCGCTCGGGCTCAAGTGGGGGAGGATCGAGTGGGGCGAGGACGATGACGACCCGCCACGCTCGCTGCTCGTGGCCGAGGCCCGCCCGCGCGGCGGCGCCTCCGGTCCCCCGAAAAGCGGCCGGGCCCGGCGCGTGGCCCTCTCGACCCGCCTGCGGGGGGCGCTCCTCGGCCTGCGCCGGCTCCACGAGGGGCCGCCCGCCGACGCGCTCGTGATCCGTGCCGGCTTCCACCCCTGCCTACGTCTCGCGCCAGCTCGGCCACGCCGATGTCGCGGTGACCGCGCGGCACTATGCGCGCCGGACGGGGGGCGACGAGTACCGCGAGCCGGTGCGGCTCCTCCCTGGCGAGGTGCCGGCCGATCTCCTGGCGCGGCTCGTTCTGCCGAGTGACCCCACGGTGACCCCAGTCAAGGAAACGGCCGAGGAGGCGGAGCGCGTCAACCCTCGGCCGCGAAAGGTAAAACCTGGAGCACGAGACGGGACTCGAACCCGCGACCCCCACGTTGGCAACGTGGCGCTCTACCAGCTGAGCTACTCGTGCTCGGCGGGCGGACTATAGCCCGCTCGAGCGCGGGGCGCGCCGGTCCCTCCGGGCCCGGGGAGGGTGGCGCGAGGCACCCTCCGGGCTTCGCGGAGCGGCGCCGCGAAGGCCGCCGAAGCGTCGCTGGGGAAGACGGCTTGCCGGCTTCTCTACAGTAATCTATATTTCCTTTCAGAAAACATGGACCAGGAAACCCAGATCTCGGCGATCATCTCCCAGGCGACCAAGGAGCTGCTCGAGCGACACGTCCGCGCGACGGGGGTGAAGAAGGGACACCTCGTCGAGCAGGCGCTGCGACATCACCTGCAGGCGCTACAGGAACTACCCGCAGACGTGATCGTCCATCCGAAGCTCGTCGTCACCCGAAAGTCCGGCGAGGCGATCCTGAAGCAGATCGAGAAGGGGAAGCCGGTGGACGCGCTGCGAACCCTCCTGCGCGATGGAGATTAGGCCGCTCCGCGAAGGCGACGACCGGTCCGAGTTTCGCTCCGGTGACCCCGACCTCGATCGATTCTTCCACGCCTTCGCGGGTCAGAACCAGTTCAGGCACCACCTCGGCGTCACCTATGTCGCCCTGGAGGAGCGGCGCATCGTCGGATTCGCCACCGTTGCCCCCGGCCACGTCGAGATCGAGGAACTCCCTGCGGCCGCGCGGAAGAAGCTGCCGCGCTATCCGCTGCCGGTGCTCCGACTCGCTCGTCTCGCCGTCGACCAGACGGCGCGCGGCCAGGGGCTCGGTGCAGAGCTGCTCCGGTTCGTCCTCCAGCTCGCGCTCCGGATGGCCAACGATTACGGCTGCGTCGGCATCGTCGTCGACGCCCAGCCCGGCGCGGTCGACTTCTACCGGAAGTACGGCTTCGTCGCCGTCGAAGCGGTGGAGGGACAGTCCGACGTTCGACCCGCTCCGGAACCCTTGTTCCTGGCGACCCGCACCCTACAGAGAGCTCTGCGGCCGGCGGCCTGACGGCGTCAGAGCTTGCGGATCTTCTCCCGCCCCGCCGCCACGCCGCGCGTCGCGTTGCGGGTGTCGAAGATCCGGGGCGCCAGCGCCACGACGCGCTGGTAGTCGATGCTCGAGTGGTCGGTGAGGACGGCGACGAGGTCGGAGCCGGCGAGGAGCTCGTCGGAGAGGTCGGCGCTCTTGTAGACGCGGCCCTCGATCGCGACCTCCGGGACGTGGGGGTCGTGGCAGCTCACTTCGGCACCCCGCTCGGCGAGGAGACGGATCACGTCGAGCGCGGGAGACTCGCGCACGTCGGAGACGTCGGGCTTGTAGGCGACGCCGAGCACGAGGATGCGCGCGCCGTTCACGGCGAGGCGGCTCTCGTTCAGGATCGCCGTGACCTTGTCGACGACGTGGTGCGGCATCTGGCCGTTGATCTCGGTCGCGAGCTCGATGAAGCGCGCCGGGAAGTTCAGGCTCTTCATCTTCCAGGCCAGGTAGGTGGGGTCGACCGGGATGCAGTGGCCGCCGAGACCCGGCCCCGGCAGGAACTTCATGAAGCCGTAGGGCTTGGTCGCCGCCGCCTCGATCACCTCCCAGACGTCGAGGCCGAGGCGGTCGCACATCAGCGCCACCTCGTTCGCGAGGCCGATGTTGATGGCGCGGAAGGTGTTCTCGAGCAGCTTCACCATCTCCGCGCTCTGCGTCGAGGAGACGGTCACGACGCGGTCGAAGACCGCCTCGAAGACCTTCGCGGCGAGCTCGGTGCAAAGCCGCGTCTCGCCCCCCACGACCTTCGGCACCTCGCGGATCTTGTAGCGCTTGTTGCCCGGGTCGAGGCGCTCGGGGGCGAAGGCCACCGCGAGGTCCTGGCCGACGCGCAGGCCGCTCGACTCGAGCATCGCGACGAAGAGCTCGTGCGTCGTGCCCGGGTAGGTGGTGGAGCCCAGGATGATGAGCTGGCCGCTGCGGACGCGCTTGCGGATGTCCTCGAGCGCGCGGGCCATGTGGGAGACGTCCGGATCCCGGGTCTTGGTGAGCGGCGTCGGCACGCAGACGTTGATCACGTCGCAGCGCGAGAGCTCGCCGAAGTCTCCGCTGGCCCGCAGGCGCCCCGACGCGACGGCGGCGGAGACGTCGGCCGGGGCCACGTCCTCGATGTAGGACTCGCCGGCGGCGAGCTTCTCCACCTTGCGCGCGTCGACGTCGAAGCCCACGACCGGGAAGCCGGCCTTGGCGAATTCCACCGCCAGCGGAAGCCCGACGTAGCCGAGACCGATCACGCCGATGCGCGCCTGGCGGGCCTCGATCCTCTCGCGCAGCTCGTCGAGCCGGCTCATGCGGGGGCCCGCACTCCGCTCGCCTTCGGCTCGCTGCGCACTTCGCTTGCGGTCATACCCCCCGCCCTCCGGACTCCCCGAGCCCGAGGCTCCCGAAATAGTCCCGGAAATAGAGATAGCCCGATGCCAGCGTGAGTGCCGTCGCGAGGAAGAGGAGTGTCATGCCGACCGGGTGGGCGATGCCGAGCGTCTCGGCCGGGAAGAGCAGCGCCCCGATCGAGACGTTCTGGCACAGGGTCTTGGCCTTCCCGAGCCAGGTCGCGGCCATCACGTGGCCGCCCGCGGAGGCGATCGAGCGCAGGCCGGTCACGGCCAGCTCGCGCCCGATGATGACCACCACCATCCAGGTGCCCCAGGCCGGGATGCGCGCGGGATCGAGCCCCTCGGCGCCGCGGATCCCCGGGTAGGGGCTCACCAGGAGCACGATCAGCGCCGTCGAGACGAGCAGCTTGTCCGCGAGCGGGTCGAGGAGCTTCCCGATGTGCGTGACCTGCTGGCCGCGCCGCGCGAGCCAGCCATCGAGCAGATCGGTGGTCGCCGCCACGATGAAAGCCCAGGCGACCAGATGGCTCGCGAGCCAGCTGTGGCCGGCGATCGGGAGCAGGAGCAGCACGGGCACGGCGCCCGTACGCAGCACGGTGATCGTGTTGGGGAGGTTCCAGAAGCGCTCGCGCAGCGCTCCGAACCCCTCCGGAATCCCAACGGACGCCCCGGGAGCGCTGCGCGCGCCGCCCGCGGGCTCCGTGGGCCCGTCACGGAGCGAAATCTCCATGGTAGTGGCGATAGTAGGTCAGAACGCGGCGCACGTAATCCTGGGTCTCCGGGTACGGCGGCACGCCGCCGTAGCGATCGACCGCGCCCGGTCCGGCGTTGTACGCCGCCACGGCGCGCTCCACGTCGCCGTAGCGATCGAGCATCAGGCGCAGGTAGCGCGTGCCGCCGCGGACGTTCTCGGTCGGGCGCAGGGGGTCCTCGACGCCGAGCCGGGACGCAGTCACCGGCATGAGCTGCATCAGGCCCTGGGCACCCTTGCGCGAGACGGCCTCGGGATCAAAATTCGACTCCACCGCGATCACGGCCTTCACCAGGGCCGGCTCGATCTCGTGCTCGCGCGCGGTGAGCCCGATCAGGCCGTCGTACTCCCAGCGCTGGGGCACCCGCACCGCCCGCCCCGGCCTTGCAGCCGGGAGCTCGCGGTAGCGGCCGTCCCGCGGGGTATCGGTGAAGTGGAGGACGCCGTCCCGGCCGACGAACGTGTAGATGGGCCGACCGGCTTCGGCCGAGGGAGCGGCGGCGAGCGCAGCGACGAGCGCGGCGGCGCCGGCCACCCCATGGACCCAGCGTGCGAGCCCCTTCGTCCCTTCCCGTCGGATCTTCCGCCGTCCCATCGTCGGGTTCCCCCGGGGGGAGCATTGCCCCCCCGGGCGCCCCCTAACTAGGATCTTCCGCAGTCCACCGACGCCCTTCCATCGGTATCCGGGGGATCGCTCCTTAGCCCCCGGGCCGCTCCGGAGAACCCGTGTCGGACCGCCTCCAGTTCGATTTCCTGGTGATGGGAAGTGGCATCGCGGGGCTGTTTTACGCACTGCGCGTCGCCGAGCACGGCAGCGTCGCCATCGTCACGAAGAAGCAGGCCGCCGACTCCGCCACGAACTGGGCGCAGGGTGGGATCGCGGCCGTGATGGCCGCGGACGACTCCTTCGAGGACCACGCCCGCGACACGCTGGTCGCCGGCGCCGGGCTCTGCCGCCCCGAGGTGGTGCAGCGCGTGGTCGAGCGCGGCCCGGCGATGATCGAGGCGCTCACCAAGCTCGGCGCGGACTTCGATTCCGCGAGCGGCGAAGGTCCCCGGCGCTTCGACCTCGGCCGCGAGGGCGGGCACACGCGCCGCCGCATCCTCCACCACCGGGACGCCACCGGACGCGAGATCGAGCGCGTGCTGCTCGCGCGGGCGCGCGCGCACCCGCGCATCGACCTCTTCGAGAACCACTGCGGCGTGGATCTGCTGACCGCGCGCCGGGCCGGCCGGGCCGGTGCCGACCACGCGCTCGGCGCCTACGTCCTCGACGGCGCCACCGGCCGCGTCGAGCGCTTCCAGGCGCGCATCACGCTGCTCGCGACGGGCGGGGCGGGCAAGGTCTACCTCTACACGAGCAACCCCGACATCGCGTCCGGCGACGGCATGGCGATGGCGTGGCGCGCCGGCGCGACGCTCGCGAACATGGAGTTCGTCCAGTTCCACCCCACCTGCCTCTTCCACCCGAAGGCCAAGTCGTTCCTGATCAGCGAGGCGGTGCGCGGCGAGGGCGCCTGCCTGCGCACCCAGGCGGGCGAGGCCTTCATGGCGCGCTACCACCCGATGAAGGACCTCGCGCCGCGCGACGTCGTGGCGCGCGCGATCGACACGGAGCTCAAGAAGTCCGGCGACGAGTGGGTGCTGCTCGACATCACGCACCGCGACCCGGCGTACGTGCGCGAGCGCTTCCCGACCATCCACTCGCGCTGCCTCGAGTACGGGATCGACATGACGCGCGAGCCGATCCCGGTCGTTCCCGCGGCCCACTACTCGTGCGGGGGGGTGCGCACGGACCTGCGCGGCGAGACCGACCTGCCGAACCTCTTCGCCGCGGGCGAGGTCGCCTGCACCGGGCTCCACGGCGCGAACCGCCTGGCCTCGAACTCGCTGCTCGAGGCGCTCGTCTTCGCCGACGCCGCGGCCAGCGAGGGGATCGCAAGGCTCGCCGACCTCGCGCGCGACGCGGGCTCCGTGCCGGCCTGGCAGGAGGGCGACGCGACGGAGAGCCACGAGGCGGTGGTGATCACGCAGAACTGGGACGAGATCCGGCGCTTCATGTGGAACTACGTCGGGATCGTGCGCAGCGACAAGCGGCTCGCGCGCGCCCGGCACCGCATCGATCTCCTCCAGGAGGAGATCACCGAGTACTACTGGAACGTGAAGCTCACGCCCGCGCTGGTCGAGCTGCGCAACCTCGCCGCCGTGGCGCAGCTCGTGATCGAGTGCGCGCAGTGGCGCCAGGAGAGCCGCGGGCTCCACTACAACGTGGACCACCCGCAGCGGGACGACGCCCGCTTCGCCGCGGATACGCTCGTCCGACGCCCTTGACGCGGGCCCCGGTCGGGCGCTTGGATGGGGTGGATGCGCGCCGTCGCCGTCGCCTGCTCCGCGCTGGCCTGCGCCGCCCTCGCGGGCTCCCCGTCCCGCGCGCGAGCCGACCCGAGCGCCGCGGCGGCCCCGGAAGCGCGCGCGGCCGAGCGGATCGCGCGCCGGAGCCTCGAGGACGCCCGCGCGCTCGTGCGCGAGGGGCGGCTCGAGCATGCGGAGATGGCGCTCCGCCGCGGCCTCGACGCCCACCCCGACCACGCCCGCCTCCACCGCACGCTCGCGGAGGTGCTCGCCGCGCAGGGGCGCCACGACGAGGCGACCCGCGAGCGCGGGCTCGCGGACGCCCTCGAGCCGCCGCCCGGCCCGCTTCCGGAGGGCCCGCTCGACCTGCCGGCCGCGGGGCTGCTCGTCCTGGTCCTGCCCCCCGAGCCCGACGTCGCCCATCCCGAGCGCCTGGCCGGCGCCTGGCCCGAGCAGCGCGAGATCCGGGCGCTCGAGGCCCGGCTCGCCGTCCGGCTGCGCGGGGCGCGCGTGGTCCAGGCCGACTTCGAGACGCTGGAGGAAGCTCGGGCCTGGCTCGCGGGGCGCAGGCCGCAGCGCGCCCTCTCCCTGCGCCTCGAGCGCGCCTGGTGCAGCGACTCGATCAAGGACGGCCGCTTCGCGCTCGGCGTGGTTCGCGCGGCGGCCGCCGCCGCGGGGGCCGCGGAGGGAGGCGCGGCGCTCGGCCGCGAGGTGATCCTCGACCCCGGGCCGGCGTGCGAGGCCGAGGCGGTCGGGCGGGCGCTCGAGCGCGCGCTCGCCGCCCCGGAGGTGGCGGCCGCGTTGAGCGTGCCGGGCCAGCCCGGCGCCGGCTTCTCGCGGCGGGCGATCCGCGAGCTCTTCCCGGGCCTCGGCCGCCGGATCGAGGCGGAGCTGCGCGCCGGGGAGGGCCTACTCGCGGCGGGCGAGATCGAGGCGGCGGCGGCGGCCTTCGGGCGCGCCGCGGCCGTCGATCCCGAGGACCCGGTGGTGCGCGCCTACGTCTTCGAGGCCGAGGCCACGCTCGCGCTCGCCGCCGAGCTCGCGCGCCGGGCCGGCGAGCCCGCGGGCCCGCTGCGCCTCGACCCGCGCATGACCGAGGAGCAGCTCGCCGCGGCCGAGGCCCGCCTGCGCGACGAAGAGCGGCGCCGGCGCGAGCTCCAGGCCGCCCTCGCGGTGCTCGACGAGGACGTGCGGGCCCCGGACCCGAAGCTGCTCGCGGCGCTCCGGGCGGTCGAGATTCCCGACGCGGCGGCCTTCGGGCCGAGCCTGGCCCGCAGGCGCGCCGGCGGGGAGGTCGAGGCGCGCGCCGCCTTCACGCCCGACGGCACGATCCTCGCCCGCTACTACTTCCCGACCGGCTCCGAGAGCCCGGTGCTCCGCGAGGACGACACCGACGGGGATCGGCGTCCGGACCGCTGGATCGCCTACGAGGGCGCGACGCGGCGCGAGGTCTACGAGTCCACCCCGCGCGACGGCCCGGCCGGTGCAAGCCCGCGGCCCGGCGTCCGGATCGTGTTCGCCGAGGGGGGCGAGCGCGTGGCGCGCGTCGAGATCGACGGCGACGCCGACGGCCGCCCCGAGAGGATCCTGCACTACCAGGCCGGAACGCTCTCCGGGGAGGCGCGCGACAGCGACGGCGACGGCAGCCTCGACACCTTCGACCGCCTCGACGCTGCGGGCCGCGTGGCCCTGCGCGAGGAGGACGTCGACGGCGACGGCGCGATCGACGTGCGCAGCGTCTACGAGGCGGGCCGCCTGATCCGCCGCGAGCTCTCCCGCCCCGGTCTCCTCCCCGGCCGCGAGAGCTAGTTCGACCAACTCCGCTCGCCTGCGGCTCGCTGCGCGCGCCTTCGGCGCTTGCCCGAGAGCGACCAACTCCGCTCGCCTGCGGCTCGCTGCGCGCGCCTTCGGCGCTTGCCCGAGAGCGACCAACTCCGCTCGCCTGCGGCTCGCTGCGCGCTCCGCTTGCGCGCGCTGCGCGCTGCGCTTGCGTTCACTCCGGGGTCACGTAGGCCGACGTGATCCCGCCGTCGACGAGGAAGGTGGTGCCGTTCACGTAGGAGGACTCGTCGGAGGCGAGGTAGAGCGCGGCGCGCGCCACCTCGGCGGCCTGGGCCAGGCGTCCCATCGGGACGTGGACCATGCGGCGGGCGCGCGCGGCGGGCTCGGCCAGGAGCTGCTGGAGCAGCGGCGTGTCGACCGGGCCCGGGCAGAGCGCATTGGCGCGGATCCCGCGCCGCGCGTACTCGACGGCGATCTCGCGCGTCATGGCGAGCACCCCGCCCTTGCTCGCGGTGTAGGCGATCTGCGAGGTCGCGGCGCCCATCACGGCCACGAAGGACGCGGTATTGACGATCGATCCCCCGCCCGCGCGCAGGAGCGCGGGGATCCCGTACTTGCAGCCCAGGAAGACGCCCTTCAGGTTCACGGCCATCACCTGGTCCCACACCGCTTCTTCGGTGTCGACCGGGGAGCCGTCGCGCGCCGGGAAGATCCCCGCGTTGTTGAAGAGCACGTGGAGCGCGCCGAAGCTGCGCTCGGCGTGCGCGACGGCCGCCTCGACCTCGCGGGCCCTGGCCACGTCCGCGGCGAAGGGGCTCGCGCGGCCGCCGGCGGCGGCGACCGCGGCGGCCGTGGCCTCGCCCGCGGCCGCGTCGCGGTCCACCACCACCACGGCGGCGCCCTCGCGCGCGAAGAGCAGCACCGACTCGCGGCCGATCCCGCTCCCGCCGCCGGTCACCAGCGCCGTGCGCCCCGCGAGTCGCCCGCTCGGCTCCGCCACGGGGTGGGAATGTACCAGGGCTCGAGGCCCCCGCTCAGCCCGCGCTCCGCTCGGCTTCGCCTCGCTGCGCGGCGGCTTCGCCGCCTTGCTCCCCCGCTACAGCCTCACGAGGCCCAGGTCGACCAGCGACTCGAGCGCGCGCAGGATCGTCGGGTCGGGCTCGGGGATCACGTCGAGGATCCGTCTCACGGGGAACCCGGCCTGTACGAGGTCGAGCACCGCGCGCTCGAGCTTCCCGAGGTCGGCCCCGGCGCTCGGGGCCGCGGCCGGCGCGAGGCGCGGGACGGCGCCGGGCGCGGGCGGCCGCCGGTCCGGGCGCGAGCACTCGTCGTGCATCAGCGTCGCGTCGAGGATCGCCGCCTCGAGCGGGAGCGGCGCCTCCGCCGCCTCGACCGGGTCGAGGCGGGCGTGGAACTCGAAGCTCCCCTCGCGCCAGCCCACGAGCCGCACGAGCGCCTTCATGCCGGTGGCCGAGCCGACCCGGACGAAGCGGAGCAGGCCCTTCTCGAAGCCGACCGCCGCCTCCTCCGCGCCGCGGCGCAGGCCAAGCGTGCCCGCGGGCGCCGCGCTCCCGAGCATCTGGAGGAGCTGCGCGACGCCGACCGTCGCGACGTCGCCGGCGATCCCGCCGAGACCGCGCGCATGCTCGACGCTCTGGATCCCCTCGACGAAGCGCTCCACGGCGGGGCGCTGCGCCTCGGACGCGTCGAAGCGGATGCCGAGCGCCTCGACCCCGCCCTCGCCGCCGAGCTCGCGCACCACCGTGCCCTCGAGCGCCATCGCATCGCCCGTGGTCGGGTGGGTGAGCGTGATCCGCACCTTCTCCCCGACCGGGACGCCGTGGCCCGGCACCGAGATCAGCACGCCCGAGCGGCTCAGGTCGCGCGTGCGGCCGGCGACCGCCTGCTCCGCGCCCTCGATGCGCACGGGTACGCGGGCCGGCGCGCGCGGCGCGCGGGGCTTCTGGTGCGCGAGCGTCGGCGCGGGCGGCGGATCCGCCGGGAGGCCGAGCAGCGGCGCGAGGCGCTGGCGGATCTCGGCGGCCGGCTCCTCGAAGGAGATCGCCACGCCGGCGCTGCCGCCGAGCGCGCTCATCTCGCGCGTGACCCGGTGCACGACCTCGCCGTCGAGCTCGATCTCGCGCCGGCAGAAGCCGAGCACGAGCTTCACGCGAACTTTCTCGCGCAGCTCGAAGTCCGCCTCGGTCGCGACGAAGACGCCGCCATTGGCGAGGTTCGACTCGTACTCGCGGCGGAAGGCGTCGGACCGGGCGAAGGCCACCTGGAGCGTGCGCGGTGTGCCGGACACCCGAGACCTCCCAGTCTGAGCCGCGGTCGGAGAAGCCCGCGGGGCCTATCGGCCCTCCGGAGTCGCCACTCAAACGGGGCCCCGAAGCGGATCGCCTCTAGCGCTGCGTTTCGCCGAGCCGGCGCCGGGCTCGGCGCGCCGTGGCGAGCGCGGTCGCCCCGGCGCCGGCAAGCGCGAGCGCGAGCGTCGCGAGGCCGGGGCCCGCGAGGGCCGGCACCGCGGCCGGTCCCGGCGGCGGCCCCTCGATCCGGTAGACGGTCCCGTTTCCGATCGAGACGACGTAGAGCTTGCGATCCGGCCCGAGCTCGAGGTCCGTGATCGAGCCGAAGCCGGAGCCGAGCCGGAACTGGTTGCGCTCGCCCGCGCTGTCCGCGACGAGGTCGGCGACGCCGCTGTAGCCCGCGAGGTCGAGCGCCGTGCGCGCGGCGTTCAGCGGGAAGGCGTAGAGCTGGCCGAAGTTGCTGTCGCCCACGAGGACGACCTCGTCGTAGGCGTCGCCGAGGCGGCTTCCGTGCGGCAGCGCGATCCCCGTCGGCGCGATCGTCGCGAGCCAGGAGAACTCGGGGTCGCTGTAGGTCGAGCCGGCGCCCGGCACGTTCCAGAGGTTCGCGAGCCCCTGCGGGTCGCGCGCGTCCGGGCCCATGAGGTCGTTCCAGCCGCTGTTCATGCCCGGCTCGACGCGGTTCAGCTCGTCGTAGCTCGCGGGCCCGTTCTCGGTCATCCAGAGCTCGTCGGTGAGCCGATCGAGCGCCATGCCGAAGCTGTTGCGCACGTCGTAGGCGAAGTAGCTCGCCGCCGCGAGCATGCACGGCCCGCTGCCGCCACAGTCCGCGTCCTCGTCGCAGGAGATTCCCGTCGCGCCGCTGCACCAGGGCGTGAACGGGTTGCCTCCCGCCGGGGCCCCGTCCTGCTCGACGCGCAGGATCACCCCGCTGTCGTCCGGGTCGGCGCCCGCGGCGTTGTTCTGGAGCTTCCCGTTGCGGTTGAGATCGCCGATCACCGCGTAGAGGAAGGCGCCGTCGCCGGCGCTCCCGCCGTCGCCCGGGCGGCCCATCACGAGCACGCCCCCGTCGTGGTTCGGCCCGGGCGTGACGGGGAGGTCGAGGATCGGCTGGCCGTTCTCGAGCAGGCCCGTGGCGGGGTTCCAGGCGTAGCGGTAAACGCGGTTGCCGAGCGGCGTCCCGCCGTCCGTCGCGGCCTCGGTGTAGTACAGGAAGACCGCGGGCGGCGTCTCGCCGTTCACGGCGATCCCGAGGAGCCCCCGCTCACTCGCCGCGTTCACCGCGACGTCGAGCGGGTTCGTCGGGTGGAGGGCCCCGCCCTGCACGCGACGCACGCGACCGGTCGCCTTCTCGAGCACGAGGAAGTCGTCCGGCGCGACGAAGGCCAGGCTCGTCGGCTGCGCGAGCGAGAAATCCGGGAGGATCGCGGTGACCGTGAGCGCCGGGTCGACCACGCTCTGCGCGGGCGACGGGCCCGCCGCGAGCAGCGCGGTCGCGGCCCCGAGCGCGAATCCCCGGCCGAGCCCGCCCATCAGGGATCCACGTAGCGCGCCAGGTCGAAGAGCCCCGCCTCGATGGGCTCCTGGCGCCGCAGGTCCGCGTGGAAGAAGTCGGCGTCCTCCCAGAAGCGGGGGTTTCGAGCGGCGCACGCCGAAGCGCCGCACGAGCGTCCCGTGTGGGCTCGGGCAATCTCAGGGACCTCCGGCTCCGGCAAGGTATCGAGCGGATGCGGGAGAGCCAGCAGGCCCGGCCCCGCGCTCAGACCCGCTCGAAGTAGCGGGCGCGCTCCGTGTCGCTCACGCGCGACTCCAGGGCCGCCGCCTCGCTGCGCACGAAGTGGAGGTAGTGCTCGACGACGGCGTCGCCGAAGGCCTCGCGGGCGAAGCGGCTGCGCTCGAGCTCGGCCAGCGCCTCGCCGAGCGAGCGCGGGATCTGCGGCAGGCCTGCCGCCGTATAGACGTCGCCCCGAAAGGCCGGCCCGGGCTCGCGGCGCGCCTCGAGGCCGGAGAGCCCCGCGGCGAGCAACGCTGCGTAGGCGAGGTACGGGTTCGCGTCCGCGCCGGGGATGCGGCACTCGATGCGCAGCGAGTCGCCCCGGCCCACCACGCGGAAGCCCGCGGTCCGGTTGTCGTAGCTCCAGGCGATCCCGGTCGGGGCGAAGGTGCCGCGCCGGTAGCGCTTGTAGGAGTTCGGGTTCGGCGCGAGGAAGAGCGCCAGCTCGCGCGCGTGCGCCAGGCAGCCGCCCAGGAACCAGCGGAAGCTGTCCGAGGCGCGCACCGGGGCACCCGCGAGCTCCGTGTCGCCCCGGAAGACCGGCTCTCCCTGCGCGTCGACGAGGCTCAGGTGGACGTGGAGGCTCGAACCGGCGAGATCCTCCTGGAACTTCGCCATGAACGTGAGCGAGCAGCCCGCAGCCGCCGCGATCTCCTTCGCGGCGAGCTTGTAGACCACGTGGCGGTCGGCCATCTCCAGGGCGGGGGCGTAGCGCAGGTTGATCTCGTGCTGGCCGGGGCCCCACTCGCCCTTGCTGAACTCGACCGGGATCCCCGACGCATCGACCCCGCGGCGGATCGCCCCGATCACGGGCTCGGCGAAGCTGCCCGAGAGCACGTGGTAGTCCTCGACGTAGTGGTGGCCGTGCACGAGGTCCCGAAAGCCCTTGGCGTGCGCCGCGGCGTAGTCGTCGCGGAAGAGGAAGAACTCGAGCTCGCTGCCGACGAGGGCCGAGAGCCCCCGCCGCGCGGCCCGCTCGAGCTGGCGGCGCAGGATCGTGCGCGGCGCCACCTCGACGGGGCCCTCGCCTTCGCGCTCGACGTCGCAGAGCACGATCGCGCTGCGCTCGAGCCAGGCCGCGCGCCGGAGGGTCGCCAGGTCCGGGGTGGCGTGCAGGTCTCCGTAGCCGGTGGCCCAGCTCGCGAAGGCGTAGCCGGGCGTCGGATCCATCTCCATGTCGCAGGCCATCAGGTAGTCGCAGACGTGCATCCCGTGGGTCAGCACCTCGGAGACGAAGAACGGCGCGTGGATGCGCTTGCCGACCAGGCGCCCGTAGAGGTCGGGGAACGCCGTCACCACCGTGTCGATGCGGCCCTCGGCGACCTCGCGCTCGAGGGCCCGGCGGTCGAGAACTCCCGCGGACGTCACGCGGCTACGCCCCCTCGTCGTCCACCGTCTGGAAGAGCGAGAGCTGCGGCGGCGCCTCCTCCGCGCCGACCGGCACGGGGTATTCGTTCGAGAAGCAGGCGTCGCAGAAGCCGCGCTTCAGCGAGAGCGCGACGTTGCGCAGCGCGGGGAGCGAGAGGTAGCCGAGCGAGTCCGCCCCGATGATCGTCCGGATCTCCTCCACGCTGTGGCGGTGGGCGACGAGCTCCTCGCGGGTCGGCGTGTCGATGCCATAGAAGCAGGGGCCGATCGTCGGCGGCGACGAGATGCGCACGTGCACCTCGCGCGCTCCGGCGCCGCGCAGCAGCGTCACGAGCTTCATGAGCGTCGTCCCGCGCACGATCGAGTCGTCGACGAGGGCGACGCGCTTGCCGGCGAGCAGCGACGCCACGGCGTTGTGCTTGACCTTCACCCCGAAGTGGCGGATCGCCTGCGCCGGCTCGATGAAGGTCCGCCGCACGTAGTGGTTGCGGATCATCGCCTGCTCGTAGGGGATGCCGGACTCCTCGGCGTAGCCGAGGGCGGCGGTGTTGCCCGAGTCGAGCACGGGGACGACAAGGTCGGCGGCGACCGGGTGCTCGCGCGCGAGCGCCCGCCCGAGCTCCTTGCGGAAGGCGTAGACGTTCTGGCCGTTCAGGTTCGAGTCGGGGCGCGCGAAGTAGATGAACTCGAAGATGCAGAAGGTCTCGCGCGGCGCCGGCCGGAAGGGCCGCAGCGTGCGCAGGCGGCCGCGGCGGATCACGACCACCTCGCCCGGATCGAGGTCGCGCTCGTAGCTGGCGCCGATCAGGTCGAGCGCACAGGTCTCGCTGGCCACGACCCAGGCGCCGTCGAGGCGCCCCACGCTGAGCGGGCGGAAGCCGTTTGGGTCGCGCGCGGCGACGAGCGCGTCCGAGGTCATCATGACCAGGCTGAAGGCGCCCTTCACGCGCGAGAGCGCGTCGATCAGCCGCTCCTCGAGCGTGCGTTCGCGCGAGCGGGCGAGCAGCTGCACGATCACCTCGCTGTCGGCCGTCGTGCTGAAGATCGCGCCCCGCCCCTCGAGCTCGCGGCGGATCGCGGGGGCGTTCACGAGGTTTCCGTTGTGGGCGAGCGCCACCGGCCCGGCGTCGGTGGTGGCGCAGAAGGGCTGCGCGTTGCGGAGCTCGGACCCGCCCGCGGTCGAGTAGCGCACGTGCCCGATCGCATGGCGCCCCGGGAGCCGCGCCAGTGTGCTCTCGCTGAAGATGTCGGCGACGAGCCCCATCGCGCGGTGGATGAACTGCTCGCGCCCGGTCGAGGAGGCGATGCCCGCGGACTCCTGGCCGCGGTGCTGGAGGGCGTAGAGCCCGAGGTAGGCGATCTTCGCGGCCTCGGCGTGGCCGTGGATGCCGAAGACGCCGCACTCGTCGTGGAAGTGGTCGTCGGATTCGCTCACGTGACCTCCATCCGCCTCGCGCCGAGAGCGACGCGATGCTCCGCTCATCGCCCCTCCATCCGCCTGGGGCGGAGGGCACTCGGATGTTGCGCTCATCGCCCTTCCATCCGCCTCGCGCCGAGGGCACTCGGATGTTGCGCTCATCGCCCTTCCATCCGCCTCGGGATCGCGTCCGCCCAGATCGCCCGCAGCCGCTCGAGCGGCGCGTCGATCCACGCCGGCCCGCCCGCGGGTCCGATCACGAGGCGCTCGCCGCCCGTGCGGCCGATCTCCCGCGCCGGCACGCCCGCCTCCGCGGCCCGGCGCCGCACCTCCTCCGGGGCGGGGGTCGCGACGAGGACACGGCCGGGCGCCTCCCCGAAGAGCAGCGCATCCGGCCGGATTGTATCGGCCAGCTCGACCCGCACGCCGATCCCGCGGGGATCGGCGAAGGCCGACTCGCAGAGGGCCACGGCCAGGCCCCCGTCCGCGACGTCGTGCGCCGTCGGCGCGAGCCCCGCCGCGACCAGCCCCGCCAGCAGCCCGTGCAGGCGCCGCTCGTGGGCGAGGTCGACCGCGGCGGGCAGCCCCGCCTCGAGCCCGCGCCGGAGCGAGAGCCACTCGCTCCCGGCGAGGTCCTCGCGGCTCTCGCCGAGCAGCACGATCGCGTGGCCCTCCGCGGCGAAGTGCAGCGCCGCATGCCGCTCCCAGTCCGCGAGCAGCCCCACCATGCCGATCGTCGGCGTCGGGAAGATCGCGCTTCCTTTGGTCTCGTTGTAGAACGAGACGTTCCCGGAGACGACCGGCGTTCCCAGCTCTCGCGCGGCGTCGCCGAGGCCGCGGGTTGCCTCCGCGAACTCCCACATGATCTCGGGCTTCTCGGGATTGCCGAAGTTCAGGCAGTTGGTGAGCGCGAGCGGGCGCGCGCCGGTGCAGGCCACGTTGCGCGCGGCCTCGGCCACCGCCGCGACGGTCCCGCCGTAGGGGTCGAGCCAGCAGCGGCGCGGGTTGCAGTCGACGGCGAGCGCGAGTCCGAGCCGCGTCGCCGTGCCGTCGGGCCTCTTCACGCGGATCACGGCGGCATCGCCGCCCGCCCCCCGCACGGTGTTGCCCTGCACGAGCGAGTCGTACTGGCGCGTGATCCACGCCTTCGAGCCGAGGTTCGGCGAGTCGAGGAGCTGCTCGAGCGCCTCGGTCGGGTCCTGCTCGGGCGCGACGGAGGCGAGGTCGAGCTTCTGGCGCTCGCGCAGGTCGGCCGGCTCGCGCACGGGGCGATCGACCTCGGGCGAGCTCTTCGCCACCGGGTCGACGGGGATGTCGACCACCGTCTCGCCGTGCCAGCGCACGCGCATGCGCCCGCCGTCGCAGACGCGCCCGACCACGACGGCATCGAGATCCCAGCGCCGGAAGACCTCGAGCACCTCCGCCTCGCGCCCGGCCTTCGCCACCAGGAGCATCCGCTCCTGGCTCTCCGAGAGCAGCAGCTCGTAGGGCGTCATCCCGGCCGCGCGCTGCGGCACGCGGTCGAGGTCGAGCTCGATTCCGGTTCCGGCGTGGCTCGCCATCTCGAAGGAGGAGCAGGTGAGCCCCGCCGCGCCCATGTCCTGGATCCCGACCAGCGCGGAGCCTCCCATCACCTCGAGGCAGGCCTCGATCAGACACTTCTCGGTGAAGGGGTCGCCGACCTGCACCGTGGGGCGCTTCGCCTCGCTCGTCTCGTCGAACTCGGCCGAGGCGAGCAGCGACGCCCCGTGGATGCCGTCGCGGCCGGTCTTGCTCCCGGCGTAGATCACGGGGTTGCCGACGCCGGCGGCCCGGGCCAGGAAGACGCCCTTCTCCTCGACGATCCCGAGGCTCATCGCGTTCACCAGGATGTTGGCGCGGTAGCAGGGGTGGAAGGTCGTCTCCCCGCCCACGGTCGCGACGCCGACGGAGTTTCCGTAGCCGCCGATCCCCTCGACGACGCCGCGCAGCAGGTGGCGCTGGCGGGGGTCTTCGAGCGAGCCGAAGCGGATGCTGTCGAGCGAGGCCACCGGGCGCGCGCCCATGGTGAAGACGTCGCGCAGGATCCCGCCGACGCCGGTCGCCGCTCCCTGGCGCGGCTCGATGAAGGAGGGGTGGTTGTGGCTCTCGATCTTGAAGATCGCGGCGAGCCCGGCTCCGATCGAGACGACGCCGGCGTTCTCGCCCGGGCCCTGGAGCACGCAGGGGCCGCGGCTCGGGAGCGCGCGCAGGTACTTCTTGCTCGACTTGTAGGAGCAGTGCTCGGACCACATCACCGAGAAGATCCCGAGCTCGGAAAAGGTCGGCGTGCGGCCGAGGATCTCGAGGATGCGCGCCCACTCCGCGTCCGAGAGCCCGTGCTCGCGGGCGAGCACGAGATCGACCCGGGGCTCGCCGCGAGCGCTCAAGGCAAGGCTCCGAGCGCGTCGACGAGCGAGCCGAGGAGGGCGCGGCCGTCGGTCCCGCCGATCGCCGCCTCGACGGCGTGCTCGGGGTGCGGCATCAGGCCCATCACGTTGCCGCGCACGCTCCGGATCCCGGCGACGTTGGCGACCGCGCCGTTCGGGTTCGCCGACGCGGTCACGGCCCCGCCCGGGTCGCAGTAGCGCAGCACGATCTGGCCGTGCGCCTCGAGGTCGGCCAGGAGCTCCGGCGGCGCGAAGTAGCAGCCCTCCCCGTGCTTCACGGGCAGGCGCAGCACCTGCCCGCTCCGCGCGCGCGAGAGGAAGGGCGGCTCGGCGCGCTCCACGCGCACGTGCACGAGCTCGCAGACGAAGTGGAGGCCGCGGTTGCGCACGAGCACGCCCGGCAGCAGGCCCGACTCGCAGAGCACCTGGAAGCCGTTGCAGACGCCGAGCACGGGACCGCCCCCCTCCGCGAAGCGGCGCACCGCGCCCATCACCGGCGAGTGGCGCGCCATCGCACCGCAGCGCAGGTAGTCGCCGTAGGAGAAGCCTCCCGGGAGCAGCACGGCGTTCGTTCCGGCCGGGAGCTCGGCGGCCTTGTGCCAGAGGAGCTCGGCCGGCGCTCCCAGGACGCTCTTCAGGGCGAACCGCAGGTCGCGGTCGTCGTTCGAGCCGGGGAACTGGACGACGGCGAACAAACGGCCTCCTGGCGGGGCTGCCTCGCGGACTGCCTGGGCTCGGGTGCGGCGGCCGCGCGCCGCCGGGATCTGCGTCGCTCTCACCGGGATGGGCGAGATTCTCGCCCAGGCCCCGCAGCGGGGCAACGACGGTCTTCTCGCGCGCTGCCGCGAGCTGCGCCATCCTGACGCCGTCGCTCGCGCGCGCCCGCGCAGAGGATCTCGAACCATGGCGGCACCGACCGCGTCCCCGACCCCCGGGGGCCTGCCCGCGAATCCGCTCCAGAGCCCCGAGCTCCTGGCCAACCCCTACCCCCTCTACCGCGCGATCCGGGAGGCGAGCCCCGTGCTGCGCCTGCCGGTGCCGGGCCACACGGGGGCCGGCGTATGGCTGCTCACGCGCTACGCCGAGGTGCAAGCGGTGCTGCGCGGCCCGGGCTTCTCGGTCGACCGCCGGCGCGCGGAGATCGTGCGCGAGAACGCCGAGCGCCTGCCCCTCGAGCTCCTCGGCGAGGCGGGTGGCCTGCGCTCGATGCTGCTCATGGACGCGCCGGACCACACGCGCGTGCGTGGCCTCGTCGCCAAGGCCTTCACGCCGCGCCGGGTGGCGGCGCTGCGCCCGCGCATCGAGGCGATCGTGGACGAGCTCGTCGAGGCAGCCCGCCGCCGCGGTCGGATGGACCTGATCGAGGACTTCGCCGCGCCGCTGCCCGCGATCGTGATCGCCGAGCTCCTCGGCGTCCCCGCCGCGGACCACCGGCAGTTCAAGCAGTGGTCGAGCGCGCTCGTCTCGGGCCTCGCGCAGGCCAACCCGCTCGAGACCCTCGCGCGCGTGCAGCGCGGCCTCGAGCCCCTGCTCGCCTACCTGCGCGGGATCATCGCCGAGCGCCGCCGCGAGCCGCGCGACGACCTGATCTCCGCCATGATCGCCGCCCAGGAGGAGTGCTCTGCGCTCACGGACCCCGAGCTCCTCGCGACCAGCAACCTGCTGCTGGTCGCCGGGCACGAGACGACGACGAACCTGATCGGGAATGGCCTCCTCGCGCTGCTGCGCCACCCGGACGAGCTCGCGCGCTTGCGCGCGGAGCCGGGGCTCCTGCGCGGCGGGATCGAGGAGCTCTTGCGCTTCGACAGCCCGGTGCAGGCCACCGTGCGCGTCGCAACGCAGGACGCGGAGCTCGGCGGGAAAGCGCTGCGCCGGGGCGCCCTCGTCGTCTGCGGCATCGGCGCGGCGAACCGCGACCCGGCGGCCTTCCCGGAGCCGGACCGCCTCGACGTCGGCCGCGCCGAGAACCACCACCTCTCGCTCGGCTTCGGACCGCACTTCTGCCTCGGCGCCGGCCTCGCGCGCCTCGAGGCCGAGGTGGCCTTCGCGGCCCTGCTCGGGCGCCTGCCCGGCCTGCGCCTCGCGAGCGAGGCGGTCGAGTTCCGTCCGAACCCGATCCTGCGCGGATTGCGCGCGCTCCCGGTCGCGTTCTGATCCGTCTCGCGGGGGCGCGGCGCCGAAGCGGCCCCCGGGGTTGGCGCTCCGGCCGGCGCGATGGGACGCTCGCCGTCGCGGAGGGAGCCGGAGCGATGAAGATGCGGACGGAGCTGCTCGCGCTCTTCCCGCCCGGCGTCGCGGGCGCCGAGCTCGCGCGCCTCGAGGACGCGGAGCCCCTGCTCGACGAGGAGCGCGCGGGCCTCGAGCGCGCGGCGCCGCGCCGGCTGCGCGAGTTCGCGGCCGGGCGCCACTGCGCCCGCGAGGCGCTGGCCGCGCTCGGGGAGCCGCGCGCGCCGCTCCCCCGGCGCGCGGACCGGCGGCCCGAGTGGCCGCCGGGGATCGTCGGATCCATCTCGCACAGCTCCGACTACTGCGCCGCCGTCGTCGCGCGGCGGACGACCTGCGCCGGCCTCGGCTTCGACGCAGAGGCGTGGGGCCGGGTCACCCCCGAGCTCTGGAGCCGGATCGCAACTCCTCCGGAGCTCGCCTGGCTGCGCGCGCGCGCCGACGAGGCCGCGCGCCGCGCCACCCTGCTCTTCAGCGCCAAGGAGGCGTTCTACAAGGCGCAGTACGCGCTGAGCCAGACCTTCGTCGGCTTCGCGGACGCCGCGTTCCAGCCGGCGCCGGAGGGCGCCTTCGAGATCGCGCTGCTCCGCGACGTCCCGGGCGTGGGCCGCGCCGGCGACCGCTTCGCGGGCCGCAGCGCGAGCTGCGCGCGGCGCTGCTACACGGGGATCTGCCTGCCGCCGGCGGAGCCGCGGGGGGGAGAGCCCGAGAAGAGATCGCTCGAGCTCCGGACGGAAACGGAATCGCCCGGATCGTGAGTTCTCCCCGGTCGCGGGGATCGAGCGGTGGACCCAACGCCCACGCTAGAAGCGCAGCTGCGCTCGCAGTCCCAACGTGCCCTGGGGATCGAAGTCCCGCTCGGAGAGCTTCGTGCCCCTGCTGTTCTCGACCCGGAGTTCGCCTGCGAAGCGGATTCCGCCGAAGATCTCGAGCCCCAGCGGATCGGCCACCTGCCAGACGAGCTTCGCGTAGACCGGCAGAGAGCGTTCCTGACCCACGCCGTCTGGATTCGAGCTGCCGTCGTCGAGCCGCATCCGCTTCCGCTGTATCTGGGCCCCGAACGCCCACGCGAAGCGATCGCTGAGCTCCCAGTCGAGTTCGGCGCCGATTCCCATCCCCGCGCCGAGCTCCAGGATCCCCGTGCGCAGCCGCCACGTGTCGGCGAACTTCCAGTTCACCGTTGGAATCAGCAGGAAGCGCACGTCTTCCTCGATCTGGCTCACGACGCCGAAACCGAGACCGAGTCTCAGGGTGGGGCTCGCGGACCAGTCGAAGCCGAGCACCCCTCCCCCCATGAGGCCGTCGGAAAAGTCGGACCCCGACTCGCCTTCGAACATCACGAGCGGACCGCCGTAGAGGGTCCAATCGTCGGCGACCGTCAGGCGAAGCCGGGACGCCCACGTCGCGCCGTGGATGTCGTCCCACGGATCGGCCTTGGAGAAGTCGTAGTCCGCAAAACGGTAGGACGCGTAGTTGTCCCACGTGAGCGCGTCGGTCAACGGCAACGAGTAGCCGAGGCCCCCACGCACCGCGTCGACGCCGAACTCGCCGTTGCCGTTGCCATCGATGTCCGCATCGAAGCGGTGCTCGTAGCCGACGCTCAGGCGAAGCCGCGGATCGGCCGCGACCGGTTCGGTCGGGGGCAGCTCCACCACCTGGGCCTGCGCGTTCGACACCACCACGGCGACGGCCGCTGCGAAGAACCCCGCGACCGCTCGTCTCCCAGATCTCGGCACGTGCCCCCCTCCACCGGTTCGGAAGCGCGACTCCGAAGCGGTCCGAGCGGGCGCGCCTCCCCGCGATCGACCGGGCGGCAGACCCTAGCAGAGCTCGACCGGGGAGGGGGAAGGATCCCCCGGATCGCCGGCCGCCGCCCACGGGTTCGGGAAGCGAAGGCATGGCGGAGTTGCCCGCCGCGCCGCGGCGGGGCTATACCCGGACGCGTCGAAGCGGGGGGGTCCCATGGGCGTCGATCCGCGCCTGCTCGCCGAGCAGTGCAGCCGCACCCTCGAGCGCACGGACTTCGCGGGGCTCGGCGAGCGCATCGAGGGCAAGGTCCGCGACAGCTACCGCGAAGGCGACCGGCGGACGATCGTCGTCACCGACCGCGTGAGCTGCTTCGACGTGGTGGTGGGGACGCTTCCCTTCAAGGGCCAGGTCCTGAACCAGATCGCGGCCTTCTGGTTCGAGGCCACGGCGGGGATCGCGCCGAATCACCTGCTGGCCGTCCCCGACCCGAACGTCTCGATCGTGCGCGAGTGCCGCCCGCTGCCCGTCGAGTTCGTGATGCGCGCGTACCTGACCGGCTCGACCTCGACCTCGATCTGGACGGCGTACGCGCGCGGCGAGCGCCGCTACTGCGGGCACCGGCTCCCCGAGGGCCTGCGCAAGCACGAGCCGCTGCCGCAGCCGATCCTGACGCCGACGACGAAGGCGCCGTCCGGCCAGCACGACGCCCTCACCTCGCGCGAGGAGATCCTCGCGAGCGGCGCGCTCGACGCGGCGCTCTACGCCGACGCCGAGCGCATGACCGCGGCGCTCTTCGCCGCGGGCCAGCGCCACGCCGCGAGCCGCGGCCTGATCCTCGTCGACACGAAGTACGAGCTCGGGCGGGACGACGCCGGTCGCCTCGTCGCGATCGACGAGGTCCACACGCCGGACTCCTCGCGCTACTGGTACCGCGACCGCTACGAGCAGGCGCTCGCGCACGGGCGCGACCCCGAGGCGCTCGACAAGGAGTACGTGCGGCGCTGGCTCCAGGAGCAGGGCTATCGCGGCGACGGTGCTCCGCCCGCGCTCCCGGTCGCCGTGCGCTGCGAGGCGGCCCGGCGCTACATCGAGGCCTACGAGCAGATCGCCGCCCGGGGCTTCGAGCCGGACACCGAGCCGGCCGCGATGCGGATCCGCCGCCACCTCGGCCTCTGATCCCCTGGGGGCATTCCTGGAGGGGGTGGAAACCGATTTCCATGGGAGCGGAATTGCGTTTCCTCACCGGAGTCGCGAGATCCCAGAAGAGTCCTTCATCTTCGATGGGTTATAACTGGAGATGCCCACGGAATGCTCCTTGCAGTGCCCATGAGCGGGATCAACCCTTGGAAGGGGTATGGCGTGTCCTTCGCTCGTCGAGCGTCCGCGATCGCTGCGTTGAGTCTCCTGATCTTCCCGGCCGCGGCCTTCGCGGAGAGCACCTTCGTCAGCTTGTCCGTGAGCGACGGAACCCTCCTGAGCGTTCCGCTGCAGGTGCTCGACGAGGAGGAGGGGATCCTCGGCGCGCTCGGCTGGACCGCGTCCAACGTGGGCTACAACCCGAACGACCCCAACGACCCGGCGAACGACTGGTCGATGACGCTCAACATCGTCCTCGATCCGGATCCGCAGATCGTGTACGCCATGTCGGTGCTCGACTTCGGCGCGCCGACGACCTTCGGCTTCATCTTCCAGCAGGTCATCGCCGCCACCGGGGCGCCCGGCCTCGTCTCGCACAGCCACTCGAGCAGCACGACTGCCGGCGGCGGCGCGATCGACACCACCCCGGTCACCGCGGTCGCCCCGCCCGGCGGGATTCCCGTCGACGTCGACGGCACGCCGGAGATCGCGGTCTACACGCTCTCCCAGAACGCCTGCGCCACGTTCATCAACGCGCAGCTCGACCTCTCCCCGTCCTTCGTCGGCGCGGGCCCCTCGGCCGTGCAGGGGCCCTTCAACCCGCCGCCGATCGCCGGGCCGGCCGGCGCGGGCTCCTACAACTGCATGCGCGTCGACGTGAACTTCATGATGGCGGGCGGGAACGACGCCTACACCTTCAACGGCATCGCGGAAGTCGTGCCGGAGCCGGGTACCGCGGCGCTCCTCGGCCTGGGCCTCGGCGGCCTCGCCTTCCTCGGCCGCCGCCGCCGCTAGCGCCACCGCTCGTCAGGGCTCGAGCCGCTCGATCGAAAAGTCCTCGATCACCGGGTTCGCCAGGAGCTTCTGGCACAGCTCCGCGACGAGCGCGCGCGCCCGTACCTCGTCGGGCGCGTCGACATCCATCTCGAACACCTTCCCCTGCCGCACCGAGCGCACGCCCGCGTAGCCGAGCGACGCGCTCGCGCGGGCGATCGCCTGGCCCTGCGGATCGAGCACCTCGGGCTTCAGGGTGACGTGCACGACCGCCTTCACCGCTCTCCCTCCAGCGTGCGCTCGAAGATCGCATCGACGTGGCGCAGCGCCCCTTCGAGGCTGAACGCCGCCTCGATCTCCTCCTTCGAGAGCCGCTCCGCGATCTCCGGGTCCGCGAGCACGCGCTCGAGCAGCGGACCGCCGCGCTCCCAGGTGTCCATGGCGTGGCGCTGCACCAGCCGGTAGGCCTCCTCGCGCGAGACGCCCCGGACCGTGAGCGCGAGGAGCAGCGTCCCGCTGAAGGCGAGCCCGCGCGTCTGCTCCAGGTTCTCGCGCATCCGCTCCGGGTGGACCACGAGCGTCTCCACGAGCCCCGCGAAGCGCTGCAGCATGAAGTCGAGCGTGGCGGTCGCGTCGGGGAAGACGATCCGCTCCACCGACGAGTTGCTGATGTCGCGCTCGTGCCAGAGCGCCATGTTCTCGAGCGCGGCGACCGCGTAGCCCCGCATCACGCGCGCGAGCCCCGAGACGTTCTCGAGCTGCCAGGGATTGCGCTTGTGCGGCATCGCCGAGGAGCCCTTCTGCCCCCGCGCAAACTCCTCCTCCACCTCGCGCACCTCGGTGCGCGCGAGATGGCGCAGCTCGACGGCGAACTTCTCGAGGCTCGCCGCCACGAGCGCGAGCGTGGACACGAAGGCCGCGTGGCGGTCGCGCTGCACCACCTGGGTCGCGGCGGGCTCGAAGCCGATCCCGAGCTGCGCGCAGACGGCCTCCTCCACCGCGGGGGGGAGGTGGGCGAAGGTGCCGACCGCCCCAGAGAGCTTGCCCACCGCGGCCTCGCCGAGCGCCCGCTCGAGCCGCGCCCGGTTGCGGCGCATCTCCGCGTGGAAGACGAGCAGCTTGAGCCCGAAGGTGGTCGGCTCGGCGTGCACGCCGTGGGTGCGGCCGATGCAGGGAACGGAGCGGAACTCGAGCGCGCGCCGGCGCAGCGCCTCGGCCACGCGCTCGACCCCGGCCAGCAGGATCTCCCCCGCGTCGCGGATCTGGAGCGCGAGCGCCGTGTCGAGGACGTCGCTGGAGGTCATCCCGTGGTGCAGAAAGCGCGCCTCGGGCCCCACGTGCTCGGCCACGTTCGTGAGGAAGGCGATCACGTCGTGCCGCACCTCGGCCTCGATCTCCGCGATGCGCGCCGGGTCGAAGCCCGCACGGGCCCGGATCGCCGCGACGGCCTCGGCCGGGATCTCCCCGCGCCGCGCGAGCTCCTCGCAGACGGCGATCTCGACGGCGAGCCAGCGGCGGTAGCGGCCGTCGTCGCTCCAGATCGCGCGCATCTCGGGCCGCGAGTAGCGCTCGATCACGGGCCCGCCTCGAGGAAGACGTGGAAGAGCATCAGGTAGTACATCACCGGGATCCCGAGCAGCGGCGAGTCGATCCGGTCCATGATCCCGCCCATCCCCGGGAGCAGGTGGCCCGAGTCCTTGGCGTGGGCGTCGCGCTTGAGCAGCGACTCGACGAGGTCGCCGATCATGCCGGCCACCGACACCACGAAGCCCATCGCCGCCGCCGGGCCCCAGCCGAGCGGGGCCGAGAGCGCGGGCCAGAAGAGGTCGAAGACCCCCTTCGCCGCGAGCCCGCCGATCGTCCCGGCCGCGAGCCCGCCGATCGCCCCCTCGACGCTCTTGCTCGGGCTGATGCGGGGCGCGAGCTTGCGCCGGCCGAAGCGGCGCCCCGCGAAGTAGGCGCCCGCGTCGCAGAGCACGACCGCGGTGAGACAGAAGAGCATCAGGAAGATCCCAGTTTCCGGTACGATCGCGAGCTGCTCGGCGCCCGCCGCCCCGTGGTGGGCGACGACCGCCCCGTGGAAGTTGCGCAGCACGATGGCGTGGGACAGGAGCCAGCCGACGTAGAAGACGCCGAAGAAGGTCCCGGAGATGCTGACCAGCGCCTCGGCGATCTGGGCCTTGCCCACCTGCCGGATCATCACCGCGAGCAGCGTCGCCGTCATGAGCACCGTGGCGTGGTACTCGCTGCCCACGTAGGCGACGACGGGAAGCGCCGCCCCGGCGGCGAGCCCGTAGGAGACGAGCGGGTGCGCGCCCTTCTCCTCGATCAGGCGGTAGAACTCGCGCTGCCCGAGCACGACGAAGGCCATCACCGTCGCGAGGTACGGAAGCCCGCCCAGGACCACCAGCCAGATCACCGCGGGGACCAGGACCCCGGCGGTCACGAGCCGGGCGCGCAGGTCGCTCCCGCTCCTGCGCCGAGGCGGATCGACGGCCGTGGGCGGACGGGGATGCAGGGGCTCGCCGGAGGCGTCGAGCGACGGGGCCCCGCTCACGCACCTTCCCCCGCGCCGGACGATCCGCTGTGGCCGAAGCCTCCCGCGCCGCGCGCCGTCGCCGGCAGATCGCTCCGCTCCTCCCACTCGGCGCGCGCGACGGCGTGGATCACGAGCTGGGCGATCCGGTCGCCGCGCCGGATCGTGACGGGAGCGTCGCCCAGGTTCAGCAGGATCACCTTCACCTCACCCCGGTAGTCCGAGTCTATCGTACCCGGGGCGTTGGGAAGGACGACGCCGTGGCGCAACGCGAGTCCGCTGCGCGGGCGGACCTGGGCCTCGTAGCCCTCGGGGAGCGCGATCGCGAAGCCGGTGGGCACGAGCGCGCGCGCGCCGGGCAAGAGCTCGAGCGCGCCCTCCAGCGCCGCGCACAGATCGTAGCCCGCGGAGCCGGGCGTGGCGCGGCACGGGAGCGGCAGGTCGCTCGCGCCGGGGAGCCTCGCGATCCCGACGCGGACCGTGTCCCAGGCCATCCGAGCCCCGCGCCGCGCGGCCGTCGCGCCCGCTAGGCGCCCTGCGCCGCCGCGTCGGCGAGGGCCTCCTTGCGCGAGAGGCGGATGCGGCCCGAGGGGTCGATGTCGATGCACTTGCAGAGCACCTCGTCGCCCTCGGAGACGACGTCGGTCACCTTCTCGACCCGCCCCTCGGCCAGGTGGCTGATGTGGATCAGCCCGTCCGTGCCCGGGAAGATCTCGACGAAGGCCCCGAAGTCGGTGATCCGCTTCACCTTGCCCAGGTAGATGCGGTCGAGCTCCGCCTCCTGCGTGAGCTCCTGGATCATCTGCTGCGCCCGCAGCAGAGCCTCGCCGTCCGGCGAGAAGATCGTGACCCGGCCGGTGTCATCGACGTCGATCTTGGTGCTCGTCGTCTCCTGGATGGCGCGAATCACCTTCCCGCCGGGCCCGATCACGTCGCGGATGCGGTCGGGCTTGATCAGGATCACCTGCACCCGCGGCGCGTAGCGCGAGAGCTGCGGCCGCGGCTGGAAGCCGTGGAGCTCCGCCGCGGTCTCACGGGCCATGCAGTCGAGGATGTGGAGCCTGCCCTCGCGCGCCTGCTCGAGGGCGTCGCGCATGACCGTCCAGTCGACGGCCAGGGTCTTGATGTCCATCTGCACGGCGGTGATCCCGTCGCGCGTGCCTGCCACCTTGAAGTCCATGTCGCCGAGGTGGTCCTCGTCGCCGAGGATGTCCGAGAGCACCGCGACGCGGCCGCCGTGCTGGATCAGCCCCATCGCGATCCCGGCCACCGGCGCCCGCAGCGGGACGCCCGCGTCCATCAGCGCGAGGCTCCCGGCGCAGACGCTGGCCATCGAGGACGAGCCGTTCGACTCGAGGGTCTCCGCGACCACGCGGATCGTGTACGGGAAATCCTCCGGCGCCGGAAGCACCGACTGGAGCGCCCGCTCGGCGAGGTTCCCGTGCCCGACCTCGCGGCGCCCCGGACCGCGCTGCATGCGCGCCTCGCCGACCGAGAAGGGCGGGAAGTTGTAGTGCAGGTAGAAGCGCTTCGACGCCCGCATGGTGGGCGAGTCGATGGTCTGCGAGTCGGACTGTCCGCCGAGCGTGGCGAGCACGAGCGCCTGCGTCTCGCCGCGGGTGAAGAGCGCGACGCCGTGCGGGCGGGGCAGCGACCGGATCTCACAGGCGATCGGGCGGATCTCGCGCGTTCCGCGCCCGTCGATCCGCGTCCCCTCGTCGAGGATGCGCGTGCGCACGAGCTCGTAGCGCAGGTCGTGGAGCAGCTCCTTCACCTCGGAGGCGAGCCGGGCTCCGCCCGCGCGGCGCGCCTCGAGGGCCTCGAGGCTGTCGAACGCGACCCGCTCGGCGCGGTAGGCGGAGACGAGCGCGTCGCCGATCTCCTTCTCGATCTCGGCGATCGCGGCGTAGCGCCGCTCCTTCTCGCGGATGCGCAGCGCCTCGGAAAGGCGCGCCTCGGCGCGCCGCCGGACCTCGGCCTCGAGCGCCGACCGGTCCTCGGACGAAGCGACCTCGAGCTTGGGCTTGCCGGAGCGGCGCTGGAGCTCGAGCTGCGCGTCGAGCGAGCCCCGCAGCTCGCGGTGCGCGAACTCGAGGGCGGCGAGCATCTCCGCCTCCGGGAGCTGCTTCGCGGCGCCTTCCACCATCACGAGGGCGCTGCGGCTACCGGCCACGACGAGCTCGAGGTCGCTCTCCTGGAGCTGGCCCGGAGAGGGGTTCAGCACGAAGTGCCCATCGATCCGGCCCACGCGCACCGCGGAGATCGGGCCGAGGAACGGCATCTCCGAGAGCGTGAGCGCCGCGGAGGCCCCGACGAAGGCCGCGATGTCGGGCGTGTTCTCGCCGTCGGCCGAGAGCACCGTGGCGATGATCTGGGTCTCGTCGCGGTAGCGCTCCGGGAAGAGCGGCCGCAGGGCGCGGTCGATGAAGCGCGAGACGAGGACCTCGCGATCGGAGAGCCGGCCCTCGCGCTTGAAGAAGCCGCCGGGGATCTTCCCGGCGGCCGAGAACTTCTCGACGTAGTCGACCACGAGCGGGAAGAAGTCGATGCCCTCGCGCGGCTTCGCGCGGGTGGCGGTCACGAGCACCACCGTCTCGCCGCAGGTCACGAGCACGGCGCCCGAGGCCTGCTTCGCCAAGCGGCCCGTCTCGAGGGTGATGGTGCGCCCGCCTACTTCGAACGAGGTGGACACGGGTTCGAACCAGTAGGAAGCCATGGATGCAGATCCTCCTCCCCGGCCTGGCGCCGGGAGATGCGTGCGCTGCGCTCGGGGGATGAGGATCGAGACGCGAGGAATGCGGAATCAGCGATGCGCGAAGGCCCGGAGCTTCGCGAATGGCGGACTTCCGCATTCCAGGACGGCGCGATCGGCGCCGCGCAACTTTTGGGTCGAGCTCCGCCGATCCCGTTGCCGCGTAGATACGCGGCGGGGATCAGCGGCGCAGTCCCAGACGCTCGATCAGCGCCTGGTACCGTTCGGCACCGGTCCTCCGTAGATAATCGAGAAGGGTCCGGCGCTGGCTCACCAGCGCCAGCAGGCCGCGTCGGGAGTGGTGATCCTTGCCGTGCACCTTGAAGTGCTCGGAGAGATCGTTGATCCGCTGCGTGAGGAGCGCCACCTGGACCTCGGCGGAGCCGGTGTCCTTCTCGTGCCGCCGGTGCTCGTCGATGGTCTGGCGCCTCGCCTGGCTCGTGATCAAAGGCCCGCTCCTGTGCGGCTTCGACGGACGACCGCTCCCCTCCGGAGGTCGTCCGAGTGCGAGGGAGTGTGGCACGGGGGAGGTGGAGGCGCAACGTAGACCCGAGGCGTGCGGGGGGCAGGGGGCGTTTCGGGAGGGGGACTTCCCGATTTGACTCCGCTCGCCTGCGGCTCGCTGCGCGCGAGGCGCTGCTGCGCCTCGCTTGCGAAGAGCGTTCCGGAACGCTGCCCCGGGTGATGCAAGGATTCCCTACGACACGACCCGGGGATAGGCCAAGCCGCGCTCCGCCCGGACCGCCTTCCGGGCGGGCTCTTTGCAAGCGGAGCGCGGCAGCGCGGAGCGCGCAGCGAGCCGAAGGCGAGCGGAGCAAATAGGGAGGGATCCCCCCCAAGGACCCACGAACCGCGCAAACCGACCCTCCCCATCAACGCAGCACGCGCACAGGCCGGAGACGTCGACCCGGCCGCACCTCGAGGATCGCCACGAGCTCCCCCGCCGGGTCGAGCGCGGCGAGCCGGCTGCCGGGCACGAGCGGCGGCTCGGGCGCGCCGAGGTCGCTGCCGTGGCGCACGCGCGCGACCTCCTCGGCGGAGAGCCGGAGCGCCGCGAAGCCGAGGGCGTTCACCGGCGGGACGAGCAGCGCCTCGATCTCGCCGCACTCTGCCGCCTGGGCGAGCCGGCCCTCGCCGAGGGCCCGCTCGATCGCGAAGGGTCCGCTGCGCGTGCGGCAGAGGCCGAGCAGGTGGGCACCGCAGCCGAGGGCCTGCCCGAGGTCGTGGGCGAGCGCGCGCACGTAGGTGCCGGCCGAGCAGTCGACCTCGAGGTCGAGGTCGGGCGGCGCGTACTTGCGCAGCGCGAGCCGGTCGATGCGCACGCGCTTGGCCGCGCGCTCGACCACCTTGCCCTGCCGCGCGAGGCGGTGGAGGGGCACGCCGTGGTGCTTCACGGCGCTGAACATCGGCGGCACCTGCAGGATCTCGCCCACGAAGCGTGCGAGCGCCGCGAGCACCTCGATCTCGCCGGGGAGCGCGCCCGCGTGGCGGCGGAGCGTGCGCCCCTCGGCATCGAGCGTGTCGGTCTCCTCGCCGAGGCGGATCGTCCCGGCGTAGCTCTTGTCGCCGCCCTGGAGGAACGGCGCGAGCTTCGTCGCCTCGCGCACCGCGAGCGGCAACACGCCCGTGGCGAGCGGGTCGAGCGTGCCGAGGTGCCCGACGCGCCGCGTCCCGAGCCAGCGCCGGGCCGCATCCACCGCGTCGTGGGAGGTCCAGCCGCGCGGCTTGTCGAACACGAGGAAGCCCGCGGCGCCGGCCTGCTCCCGCGCGCGCCTATCCGTCCTTCGACTCATGCTCGATCTCGTGCAGCAGCGCCAGGGTGTGGGCCCCGAGCGCGAGCGACGGGTCGTGGCGGAAGTCGAGGATCGGCATCCGGCGCAGGCGCAGCTCCTTCGCGAGCCGCCGGCGCAGGAACGCCCCGGCGGCGTGCAGGCCCGCCTGGGCCTCCGGGAGCGACGGCGCGCCCGGCGCCTCCATCGCGCTCCAGAAGACCAGCGCCTGGGTCAGGTCGGGCGCCACGTCGACCCGCAGCAGCGTGACCAGGCGCAGGCGCGGGTCCGTCGCCTCCTCGCGCAGCACCCGCGCGAGCTCCTCGCGGATCAACTCGCCCACCCGCTCCGCGCGCCGCGTCACGACTCTCCGCCGGGCTCGTCCGGCTCGCCTTCCTGGTACGGGAGGCGCAGGATCTCGACGTCGGAATGCAGCACCTCGGCCAGGTGGAGATCCTCGACGAACGCCACCGCACGGTCGAGCGCGGAGCGCACCACCCCCGCGTCGGACCCGACTGCGGCGACCCCGAGCAGCGCGCGCTGCCAGAGATCCTGCCCGCCCACCTCGGCGACGGCCAGCGGGAAGCGGTTGCGGACGCGCCGGCAGATGGACTGCACCACGCCGCGCTTCTCCTTCAGGGACTGCGAGCCGTGGATCTGGATCTCGAGCGCCGCGACGCCGACGATCATCCGAGGGTGGCCGGCTTCTCCTCGACGACGAAGGCCTCGATCGTGTCGCCGATCTTGACGTCGTTGTAGCCGTCGATCCCGATGCCGCACTCGAAGCCGGTCTGGACCTCGCGGGCATCGTCCTTGAAGCGCTTGAGCGACCCGATGCGGCCCTCGTGGACCTGCACGCCGTCGCGCAGCAGGCGGATCGGCGCGTTGCGGCGGATCGAGCCCTCGACGATGTAGCAGCCGGCGATGGTTCCGAGGCGCGGCACGTTGAAGGTCTGCCGGACCTCGGCGCGGCCGAGGAAGCTCTCGCTCAGCGTCGGCGGGAGGAGCCCCACCATCGCCTTCTGGACGTCCTCGGTGGCTTCGTAGATCACCTGGTAGGTGCGGATGTCGACGCCCTGGCCTTCGGCGATCTTGCGCGCGGCCGGTTCGGGGCGGACGTGGAAGCCGATCACGATGGCGCCGCTGGCCCGGGCCAGCATCACGTCGCTCTCGGTGATCGCGCCGACGCCGGCGTGGATCACGCTCACCTTCACCTCGTCGGCCGAGAGCTTGCTGAGCGAGTCGCGCAGCGTCTCGACCGAGCCCTGCACGTCGGCCTTCACCACCAGCCGGAGCTCGCGCACGCCGCCGCCTTGCGCCTCGGCGAAGAACTCGTCGAGCGACACCGCCGGCCGCGGCTCCGCCGGCTGCGCGCGGCGCTCGGCGAGGCGGTGCTCGATGATCTCCTTCGCGATCCGCTCGCTCTCGACGCCGTGGACGGCCTCGCCCGCCCCCGGAACGCTCGAGAGGCCGATCACCTGGACCGGGACCGACGGAGCCGCCTCCTTCATGCGCTGGCCGTTCTCGTCCTCCATCGCCCGCACGCGGCCGAAGCAGGTGCCGGCGACGAGCATGTCGCCGTGTCGGAGCGTCCCGTCCTGCACCAGCACCGTGGCGACCGGGCCGCGACCCTTGTCGAGGCGCGCCTCGAGCACCACGCCGGAGGCCCGGCGTTCGGGATGGGCCTTGAGCTCGAGCACGTCCGCCTGGAGCGCGATCATCTCGAGCAGCTGTTCGAGGTTCGTCCCCTTCGCGGCGGAGACGTTGACACAGATCGTCTCGCCGCCGAACTCCTCCGACACGAGCCCATGCTCCATCAGGCGCTGGCGCACCTGCTGCGGGTTCGCGCCGGGGAGGTCCATCTTGTTCACGGCGACGATGATGGGCACCCCGGCCGCCCGGGCGTGATCGATGGCCTCGACCGTCTGCGGCATGATGCCCTCGGTCGCTGCCACCACGAGCACGACGAAATCCGTGATCCGCGCGCCGCGCGCGCGCATCTCGGTGAAGGCCGCGTGGCCCGGGGTGTCGATGAAGGTGATCGCGCGCTCGCCCGCCTGCACCCGGTAGGCGCCGATGTGCTGGGTGATGCCGCCGGCCTCGCCCGCGACCACGTTCGTGCGCCGGATCGCGTCGAGGAGCGAGGTCTTGCCGTGGTCGACGTGCCCCATCACGGTGACGACCGGGGCGCGCGGCACGAGCTCGGCCTGCGACGCCTCCTGCGCGGGCTCGAGGAAGACCTCCTCGCGGAAGCCCACGTCCTCGACCTCCGCCCCGAAGAGCTCGGCGACCTTGCGCACCGTCTCGATGTCGATCGACTGGTTGATCGAAACCATCGTGCCGAGAGCCATCAGGCGGCTCTGCACCGTGGCCGCCTTCTCCCCGAGCAGGCGTGCGAGGTCGCCGACGGCGACCGATCCCGCGACGCGCAGCACGCGCTTCTCCGGCTTGCCGGGACGGACCGCGGCCGGCCGGGGCGCCGGCGCGCCGTCGCGGCGGCGCCGCCGGGGCGAGAGCAGCGCGCGCGGCTCGACGGTGACCTGGCGGCGCACGGGGGCGCGCCCGGTGGCCTGCCGAGCCAGGTTCTCCTGCTCGCGCACGTTCACGAACTCGCGCACGCGCTTGCGCTCCTTCGCGGCCCGCTCGGCGTCGACCCCACCCGAGTCGCCATCGGTCCGCCGCCGGGCGCCCGCGGCGCCGTCGGCCAGCTCGAGCGGGGTGGCGGGCACCTCGAGGCCCGGCGGCGCCGGCGGGGCCCCCGGCCCCGCGACGGGCAGGGACTCCGGCTCGGGCCGGGCCTCCGTCCCGAACGCCGGGGCGGGCTCGAAGCCGATGGGAGCCGGCTCCGGCTCGACCGCGGGCGACGCGACCACGACGGGCGGCGGCTCCGGGGTGGGAGCCGGCGCCTGCTTGCGGCGGCGGATCACGGCGGCGCCGCTCTCCACCTCGACCCGCTGCTCGGTCACGAGACCCTGGCGCGCCGGCGGCCTCCCGAGCTTGCGCCGCAAGAGCTCGGCTTCGTCCTCCTCGAGCGAGGCCATGGCGCTCTTGAGCGCGAGGCCGAGCTCGGTCGCCTTCGCGACGAGCTCCGCCTTCTCGATCCCGAGCTCCTCGGCCAGCTTGTAGGCCCGAATCGCCATGGTCCCGCCTCGGCGGTCAGCTCCCGCTGCCGCCCGCCTCCGCCGTCTCGCCGGCCGCCGCCGCGGCGCCGGCCGCCGTAGCCGCCGCGGCCGCAGCCGCAGCCTCGGCCGCCTGCGCGGCTGCCGCCTCCTGCGCGGCCGCCGCCTCCTGCGCCACGCGCTCGATCGCGAGGCGCGCCTCCTCCTCCTCTCGCTGCCGCCGCTCGACGGCCAGCTCCGCGGCCCGCGCCTTGATCGCCTTTGCACCGGCCTCGTCGATGCCGGGCAGCACCGTCAGCATCTCGGACGGGAGGTTGGCCAGATCCTCGAGCGAGGTCACGCCCTGCTGGAGCAGGAGCTCGGCGTCGGCCTCGCCGCAGCCCTCGACCACCGAGAGCGCCTCGGCGAGCCACTGCGCGAGCTCGCGCATCTTCGACTCGCTCTTGATGTCGATCCTCCAGCCGGTGAGCTGGACGGCGAGCCGCACGTTCTGCCCCTTGCGCCCGATCGCGAGCGAGAGCTGGTCGTCGGGGACGATCACGTCCATCGACTTCGCGGCGTCGTCGATGATCACCTTGGAGACCTGCGCGGGGGAGAGCGAGGAGCACACGTAGCGCGCCGGATCGGAGCTCCACGGCACGATGTCGATGCGCTCGCCCCGCAGCTCCTGCACGACCGCCTGCACGCGGCTGCCCTTCATGCCGACGCAGGCACCGACGGGATCGACGTCGCTGTCGCGCGAGGCCACCGCGATCTTCGAGCGGGCCCCCGGCTCGCGGGCCGCGGCCTTGATCGTCACGATGCCCTCGTACATCTCGGGCACCTCCTGCTCGAAGAGCTTGGTCAGCATCTCCATGCAGGTGCGCGAGCACACGATCTGGGAGCCCTTCGAGTTCTTGTTCACGTCGATCACGTAGGCCCGGATGCGGTCGCCGGGGCGATAGGTCTCGCGCGGCACCTGCTCGCGCAGCGGCAGCACGGCCTCGGCCCGCCCGAGGTCGACGATGATCGCGCCCTTCTCGAAGCGGCGGACGATGCCGTTCACGACCTCGCCCTTGCGGTCCTTGTACTCGTCGAAGACGTTGTCGCGCTCCGCCTCGCGAATCATCTGGATGATCACCTGCTTGGCGGTCTGGGCCAGGATGCGGCCGAAGCCGACCGTGTCCATCTTGACGCCGATCTCGTCGCCCAGCTCGGCGCCGGGGTCGTAGCGGTGGGCCTCCTCGAGCGTCACCTGCGCGGCCGGATCTCCGACCGCCTCGACGACCTCGCGGAACTCGAAGAGCTCGATCTCGCCCAGCTCCTCGTTGTAGCGGGCCTCGATCTCCTTCTCCTGTCCCTTGGCGCGGCGAGCGGCCTGCTTCATCGCCTCCTCGACCGCGCGGATGATCTCGCTGCGGTCGAGGCCCTTGTCCTTGGCGATCTGGTCGATCTCGCGTTTGAGATTCAGCATGCGCCAGCCGTCCCTCAGCGCGCCTTCGCGAAGTCTGCGCGTGTGAAACGATAGATCGTGTGGGCCCGCGCCACCTCCTCGAAGGCGATCCCGAACTCCGCGCCGTCGACGCACAGGCGCGCGATCCCCTCCTCGAAGGCGAGCAGCTGTCCGCGGAAGTGGCGCCGTCCGTCCTGCGGGCGCCGCGTCTCGAGCTCGACCTCCGCACCGCAGGCCGCCGCGAAGTCCTTCTCGCGCGCGAGCACCCGGTCCAGGCCCGGCGAGGACACCTCGAGCCGGTACGACACCGGGAAGGCGTCGGACGCGTCGAGGTGCGTCCCGACCTCGCGCGACACGGCGGCGCAGGCCTCGATCGGCACCCGCCCGTCGCCCGCCGGCGTATCGATCGTGACGCGCAGAGCCCACGGCTGGCGGCCGCGCGTCAGCACGACGTCGACGAGCTCGAGGCCCGCCGCCTCGACGACCGGCTCGATCACGTGTCGTAGCTCCTCCGGAATGTCCCGATACACCGCATCCGGCCTTACCTTGCCCCGAGAAAAAAACAGCGCCTGTCCCCACCCCCGGGGGAGCGGGCAGCGCGCAGGGGCAGAGCGGGCGCAAAATACCGAAAGTATTGCCGCAGCGCAAACTTGGGCTTGCGAGGGCGGGTGGCGTTGCTGGGGGGGGGCCCGCTCTGGGAGACTCCCGATTGACTCCGCTCGCCTTCGGCTCGCTGCGCGCTCCGCGCTGCCGCGCTCCGCTTGCACAGAGCCCGCCCGGAAGTTGCCCCGGGTGGTGCGCGGCTTTACCTATCCCCGGGCCGTGTCGTAGGCCGACCCCCGCATCACCCGGCCAGGGCTCCGGCGCGCGGCTTCGCAAGCGGAGCGCGGCAGCGCGGAGCGCGCAGCGAGCCGCAGGCGAGCGGAGTGAATCGGGGGGGTCCCCTCCCCCAGGGGTCCTGCCGGCCGGCCCCTGAAGCGACCTACGACCCCTGCAAGTCGAGCGCGCCGATCAAGTCACTCACCCGGCGAATCCCGTGCCGGCCGGCGTACGCGATGATCCCGTCGACAACGGAGCCAGCCGCCGTGGGATCCAAGTAATTCTGGGTTCCCACCTGGACGGCGGTCGCCCCACAGAGCAGGAACTTGACCGCGTCCTCACCCGTCTCGATGCCCCCCACGCCGCAGACGGGGATCCGCACCGCGCGCGCGGCCTGGAAGACCATGCGCAGCGCGATCGGTCGGATCGCTGGACCGGAAAGCCCCCCGAGGACGTTCGAGAGCACCGGCCGCCGGCGCTCCACGTCCACCTCGAGGGCCTGCACCGAGTTGATGAGCGTGACGCCGTCCGCCCCCTCCGCCTCGCACACCCGCGCCATCTCCGCGACGTGCGTCACGTTGGGGGAGAGCTTGACGAGCAACGGGAGGTTCGTGGCCCGGCGCGCGGAGCGGACGAGGCTCGCGAGCACGTCGGGGTCCTGGCCGAACTCGATTCCGCCGCTCTTCACGTGGGGGCACGAGGCGTTGATCTCGAGGCCCGCGACCCGCGGCACGCCGCTCAAGCGCTTGCACACCTCCGCATAGCGCTCGACCTCGGTCTCGAAGACGCTCGCGATCACGGTGACGCCCTGCGGCAGCGCGGGGAGCTTCTCGGCGACGAAGGCCTCGACGCCGACGTTCTCGAGGCTGATCGCGTTCAGCATCCCCGACGGCGCCTCCGCGATCCGCGGCGGCGGGTTCCCCGAGCGCGGGAGGAGCGTCAGGCTCTTGGTCACGATCCCGCCGAGGCGGCGGAGGTCGAGGAAGGGCGCGAACTCGAGGCCGTAGCCGAAGGTTCCCGACGCGGTCAAGACGGGGTTGCGCAGCGGGATACCCGCGAGCGTGACCCGCGTGTCGACCTGCGCAGAGGCGAGCGTGCCGCTCACGGGACGCCCTCCCACGCCACGTCGCCCGTCGCGAAGACGGGGCCGTCGCGGCAGACGAGCGCGAAGCCGCCCGAGCGCAGGGGCACGGCGCAGCCGAGGCAGACGCCGAAGCCGCAGGCCATGTGGTTCTCGAGCGACGCGACGGCGGCGGCGCCGCGCGCGGCGGCGAGCTCGCCGCAGCGGCGCATCATCGGCGTGGGGCCGCAGGCGTAGACGCGGGCCGCCGCGCCGCGCGCGAGCTCGCCCTCGAGCAGCTCCGTCACCAGCCCGCGCTCCCCGGCGCTCCCATCCTCGGTCGCGATGCGCAGGGGCAGGCCGAGCGCCTCGAAGTCGCCGCGACCCATGAGGTCGGAGGCGCGCCGCGCACCGAGGAGCACGACGCACTCGCCGTCCCGGGCAGGGGCCTGCCCTCCGCTCGCCTGCGGCTCGCTGTCGCTTGCCAGTCGCCGCGCCAGCTCGTAGAGCGACGCGATCCCCGTTCCGCCGCCGACGAGCAGTGCCCGCTCGCCGGGCAACGGCAGCGGGAAGGGCCGGCCCAGCGGCCCGACGAGGCGCACGCGTTCCCCGGCGCGGGCTTCGGCCAGGAGCGCCGTACCCCTGCCCGTGCGCTTGTAGAGGATCTCGACCAGCTCGCCCGCGGCGCGGTAGACGGCCATCGGCCGGGGCAGGAGCGGGTCGCTGCGCGGGGCGGCGCCGACCGCGCCCGGCGAGAGCATCACGAAGTGTCCCGGCAGGAACCCCGGCCACTCCGGGACGCGAAGCCGCAGGCGATGGTGGGCCCCGCCCTCGTTGGCATTGGCCGCTACCTCGGCGAGCGTCCGGAGCGGCGCGGGGGCGGGGACGGACACGGGCCGAGCATAGCCCGAGGGGCGCGGCTTTTCGGGTAAGCCACTGTTCCTCCAACAGAAATCGAGATGGCCGAGCCTCCGAATCGAGTCAAGGCGGCCGCTCGGTCGGACGATGGAAAACCCGCGCCACTCCCCCACTTGGAGGCCCCGGATACGTGTCGGCGGCACTCGCCAGCGAGCTCGAGCGGTTCCGGGGGCGACCCGACGACGCCAAGGCCTTCGAGGCGATGGAGGAGCAGCTCTTCGTCGCGGGGCAGTGGCGCCTGCTGGTCGAGCTCTACGAGGCGCGCCTCGGGGCGTCCTCCGTGCTGGCCTCGCCGCGGGAGCGCGCCCGCGTCTTCGTCCGCCTCGGCCGCGTCTTCGGCGAGCACCTCGCCGACCCGGCGCGCGCCGAGTCCTGCTTCCGCTCCGCGCTCGCCGCCGAGGCGCGACATCGGCCGGCGCTCGCGGGCCTGCGCGGGCTGCACAGCGCGCGCGAGCGCTTCGACGTCGCGCTGCAGATCGCCGAGCTCGAGCTCTCGCTCGAGATGCCCGCGGAGGAGCGGGCCGCGCTCCTGTGCGACGTCGGCAACATCTGGCTCCACCGCCTCGGCGACAGGGACCTCGCGCTGCGCCACTTCCGCGAGGTGCTCGAGGCGCACCCCCAGCACGGGGGAGCCCTCGCCGGCAGCGCGCGCGCGCTCGAGGCGCTCGGCAGCGCGGCCGAGGCGGCCGCGACCTGGGAGCGCGCGGCGGCCGTCCTGCGCGGGCCGGCGCGGGCCGAGGCCATGGCGGCGCAGGCTCGCCTGCTCGCGAAGAGCCTCGGCGAGCCGCAGCGCGCGACCGAGCTCTGCCGGCGGGCGCTCACCGAAGACCCGCGCCGGGCCGACGCACTCGAGCTGCTGGCCTCGCTCGTGGCGGCGGCCGGCCAGTGGCCGCTCCTGGCCGACCTGCTCGAGCGGCGCTTCGAGATCGAGTCCGATCCGGCGCTGCGCGCCGCGATCGCGCTCCAGGCGGGCCGCCTCCAGCTCGAGCGGCTGGCGAGCCCGGCGGCGGCACGCCGCTGGCTCGCGCGCGCCGAGGCGTCCCTGCCCGGGAGCGCCGCGGTGCAGGCCGCCTTCGCGGACCTCGAGCGCGCGGGCGGAGACGAGCCGGCGCTGGTCGAGCGCCTGACCCGCTTCGTCGCCCTCGCCGACCCGCCCCCCGCCTCGGCCCTGGTCGAGCTCGCGGCGCTCCTCGTCGACCGCGAGCGGCACGACGCCGCCGTCTCGCACCTGCAGCGCGCGCTCGAGATCGCGCCCGAGGACGCCCTCGTGGTGGACGCCCTCGCGGAGGCGCTCGCACAGCTCGGCCGCCACGTCGAGCTCGCCGATTGCCTGGAGCGGCGCGCCACCCTCGTCGGCTCGGACCCGGGTCTGCGCGCCGGCATCCTCGTCGAGCTCGGCGCGCTCTACGAGGAGCGCCTCGACGACCTCGAGGCAGCGCGTCTCGCCTACGAGCGCGCGTTCGACGCCGACCCGACCACCCCCGGCCTCGTCGCGCGGATCGTGCGCCAGTGGGGCAAAGCCGAGGCGTGGCCGGCGCTCCGCCAGATCCTCGAGCGTGCCGCGCGCGAGGGGCCGCCCGATGAGCGAGCCGCGCACTGGTGCTCGCTCGGCGAGCTCCTCGTCGAGCACTTCGACGCGGCGCGCGCCGCCGCCGAGGCCTTCGAGTCGGCGCTCGCGCTCGATTCGACCGCGACGCGCGCGCATCGCGGTCGGCAGGCGCTCGCCGCGGCGCGCGGCGACGTGGAGGGCGTGCTCGCGGCCTACGAGCGCGAGGCCGAGCTCGCGATGGACCGCGGGCGACTCGGCTTCCTGGTGCAGGAGATCGTCCGCCGGCTCGAGGCACGCGGACGCCTCGAGGAGGCGCCGCGCTGGGCCCTGCGGTGGGCGGAGGCCTGCCCCGAGGAGGTGGCGGCGCTCGAGCTCGCCGCCGAGATCGCGCACAAGCTCGGGAGCGCGCAGGACGAGCTGCGAGCGCTCGAGCGCCTCGACCCGCATCTCGGCGGCGCCGCGCGCGCCGCCTTGCGCCGTCGGATGGCCGAGGTCCATGCCGCCTCCGGGCGCCCCGCCGAAGCGGTCGAGGCCTGCCGCGGAGCGCTCGCGGCGGACGCCGGCGACCTCGCGGCCCACGCGCTCCTGGTCCGCGAGCTCGAGGGGGCAGGGAGGCTCGAGGAGGCCGCGGCCGCGCGCCGGGCGCAGATCCCGCTGCTCGCAGACGCGGAGCGCGCCGCCGCGCTCGACGCGCTGGCACGGCTCCAGGCGGAGCGGCTCGGAGACCTCGCCGGTGCGATCGCGAGCCTCGTGCGACTCGCGGAGGAGCCCGGCGCTCCTCCCGACGTCGAGGCGCGGCTCGAAGAGCTCCTCGAGCGGAGCCACCGCTTCGAGGAGCTGGCCGAGCGCCTCGCGCGCAGGGCCGCGGCGCTCGCGCCCGGCGACCGCGGGTGGGCAGCCCTCGTGCTGCGGCGCGCGGCGCTCCTGGTCGAGCCCCTCGGTGGCTTCGAGGCCGCGGTCGACCTCTACCGCGAGGTCCAGATTCGGGACCCCGACAGCTCGGAGGCCCGGCTCGGCCTCGAGCGCGCGCTGCGCGCGTCGGGCGACCTGCCGCGCCTCGCCGCCTTCCTGGCCGAGCAGGCGCAGACGCACCCCGATCGCGCGACGCGCGAGCGGGCTGCGCTCGAGCGCGCCGTCCTGCTCGAAGACCTCCTCCACCGCCCCGCCGAGGCGGGGCCGCTGCTCCGCGAGCTCTTCGAGCGGGCCTGCGAGCCCGCCACGCGGGAGGCGGCGGGCACGCGCCTCGAGCGGCTCCTGGAGCGCGAGCGGGACTGGCCCGCGCTGCGCGCGCAGCTGCTGGCGCGACTCGGCGCGGCGCCCGACGCGGAGCGCAGCGCGCTCCACGAGCGGCTCGGTCGCCTGTGCCGCGACCGGCTCTCGGACGCTCCGGCCGCGACCCTGCACTTCGAAGCGGCCGCGGCGCTCGCGCCGCAGCGCCCCGAGCTCTGGCACAGCCTCGCTCGCCTCTACGAGGAGGCGGACCGTCCGGCCGAGCTCGCCCGGGCGCTCGAGGCCGAGCTCGCGACCGGTCCCGCCCCGGAGCGCGAGCGCGCGATCCGCGGCCGCGTGGCGCACCTCGCCGCTGGCGTGCTGGCCGAGCCCGAGCGCGCGCGCGAGCACTACGAGCGCCTGCTCGAGTTCGACCCGGGCGACGCGGCGGCGAGCGAGTTCCTGGTCGCCCACTTCGAGCGCGAGGACCGCGCGGGGGAGCTCGTGCGCGTGCTCGAGCGCCGGCTCGACGCGCTCGGACGCCGCTACGACGCCGACGCCGCCTCGCGCACCGCGCTGCGGCTGCGCATCGCGGGCCTGCGCGCGACGCGCCTTGGCGACTTCGCCGGCGCGATCGCGCTGCTCGAGCCCGCGCTCGCGGAGCTCGGGCCGGTCGCGGCCGTCGCGGAGCCGCTCGCGGATCTCTACCAGCGCCTGGGGCACGCGGAGGCGCTCGAGGCGCTGTGCCGGGCGGCCGCCGACCGGGCGGCCGAGGGCGCGGAGCGCGCCGGCTGGCTCGCGCGCCTCGCGGACACGCTGCGCGCGCGCGGCGCCGATCGCGAAGCCGTGGCCGCCTACCGCAGCGTGCTCACCGAGCGCCCGGGCGATCGCGACGCGAGCGCGGCGCTCCGCGAGCTCCACCGCGGGCTTGGCGAGCCGGAGCCGCTCGCTCGTCTGCTCGAGGCCGAGCTCGCGCAGCGCGCCGGTCCGGCCGAGGTGCCGGTGCGCATGGAGCTCGCGCGTCTGCTCGCGCTCGCGCTCCAGCGGCCGGCCGACGCGCTGCTGCACCTGCGCCGGGTGCTCCAGATCGAGCCCGGGCACGCGGAGGCGCTCGAGCGGGCGATCGAGCTCGCGCGCGCGCAGTCGCAGGGCGGGCTGCTGCGCGAGATCGTCGACGAGGCCCTCGCGCGGCCCCAGCCGGATGCAACGCGCGCGGCGCTGCTCGCGCACCGCGCCCGGCTGCGCGCGGCGGACCCCGGGCGCGGGCGCGACGCCGCTGCCGACCTGCGCGAGTCGCTCGCCCTCGACCCCTCGCGCGCCGAGCTGCGCCGCGCGCTGCGCGAGGAGCTCGAGCGGATCGGAGACGTTCCCGGCGTACTCGAGTGCCTGCGCGAGGAGATCGAGACGGCCGCCCCCGGCGCGCGCGTCTCCCTGCTCGACGAGGCGATGCGCATCGCCTGGACCCGGCTCGGGCCCGACGCCGCCCTGCCCTGGCTCGAGCGGCTGCGCCGCGCGGAGCCGCACTGCGCCGAGACTGCGGCGCGCGTGGCCGAGGTGCACCGCCTCGCCGGGCGAAGCGAGGCGCGGCTGCGGGCGCTGGAGGACCAGGAGGCTCTCGTGTCCGACCCCGAGGAGCGTCGCGCGCTCTGCCTCGAGCGCGCGCGCGTCCTCGAGCGCGAGCTCGCCTCGCCCGCGCGCGCGGCGGCGGCGCTCGGCGAGGCGTGCCGCGAGGGGGCTCGCGGCCCGGAGATCCTGGGCGAGCTCGCGCGGCTGCTCGCGGCGCTCGGTCGCGACCGCGAGCGGGCCGAGGTGACGCTCCTGCGCCTCGCCGGCGCCGAGGGCGAGCTGCGCCTGCGCCTGCTGCGTGAGGCGGCGGAGCTCTTCGCCGGCCCGCTCGGCGAGCCGGGGCGCGCCGCCGAGCTCTGGACGCAGGCCGTGGAGCTCGTGGCGGAGCCCGGGGCCCGCCGCGCGGAGCTATTGCGCTCGCTCGGCGAAGCCCTGCGCTCCTGCGCCCCGAGCGAGGTCTGGGCGCGCTGCGCCGAGGCCGAGCTCGAGAGTCTCGAAGCGGGGGAGCCGGTCTTCGCCGAGCGGCGCCAGGCGCTCCACGCCGATCTCGCGCGGGTCTATCGCCGCATCGGGCGACCGGACGCGGCGCTCCGACACCTGCGCCCGCTCGTCGACGCGCAGCCCGACGGGACCGGGCGCTCGCGCGAGCTCGAGTCGGAGCTCCTCCGGCTCCTGCGCGGCGCCGGCGCGTGGCTCGAGCTCGAGCAGCGCTGGACCGCGCACCTCGAGCGCTGGCCGGATCCGGCAGGCTGGCTCGAGCTCGCGCGCCTTCGCGACGAGCGCCTCCACTCCCCGGCCCGCGCGGCCGAGGCGTATCGCCGCTCGCTCGCGCTGTCCCCGCGCTCGCTCGCGGCGCTGCGCGGGCTGCGCACGGCGGCGGAACGCATCGGCGACTGGCCGACCGCGGCGGAGGCCCTCGAAGGCGAGACCCTGGCCTCTGCGGACGCACCGCCGGCGGCGCGCGCAGCCCTCCTGCGCCGGCTCGGCGACGTCGCCTGGCACCGGCTCGGGGCCACGCCGCGTGCGAGCCGCTGCTACGCGGCCGCCCTCGAGGCCGACCCGCAGGACTTCGCATCGCTGCGAGCGCTGGAGGCGCTGCTCGAGGCGATGGAGGACTGGGCGGGCGCCGCGCGGCTCTACGAGAGCGAGGTCGAGGTGCTGGGCCCGCGCGAGCCCGAACGCCGGCAGGCGGCGTGGCTGCGTGCGGGCGAGCTCGCGCGCGACCATCTCGGCGACGAGCCGCGCGCGCGGCGCGCCTACCTCGAGGCGGCAGCCCTCGGCTCCCTCGAGCCCGCGCGCCGCGCCGAGCTCGCGGAGCTCCAGCGCCGCTGCGGCGACCTCGCGGGCTTCGTGGAGAGCTTCGCCGCCTGGTGCGACGACGCGGCGAGCGACGCCAGTGCCGCCGACCACCGGCGCCTGGCCTCGGCGCTGGAGGAGCTCGGCCGCCTCGACCAGGCCGTCGCGCGCGCCCTGCGCGCGCTCGAGCAGGAGCCGAGCAGCCTGGCCGGCCTCGACCTCGCGGCGCGCCTGCACGAGCGCGCCGGTGACCCCGCACGCGCGATCGCTGCGCTGGAACGGGCGGCCGGCCTCGCCCCCGACGGCGAGGCGGCCGCGCGCCTCGCCCGAGCGGCGGAGCTCGCAGTCGCCGAGAGCGCCGACCGCGCCGCGGAGCTCCTCCGCGCCGCCGCGGCGCGCGATCCCGAATCCGTCGCGATCCAGGCTCGCCTGGCGCGGGCGCTGGCGCAGCGCGAGGAGTGGGACGACGCGGAGGCCGCGGCGCGGCGCGCGCTCGAGCTCGCCGCGGCGGCACGGGATCTGCCTGCGGCGGAGCGCCTGGAGCTCGCCCTCCTCGGCGGACGCTGCGCGCGTTCGCGCGGGCGGCTCGAGGCGGCGGCGCGCTTCTACGCCGAAGCGCGTCGTCACCTGCCGGACGACCCCGAAGCCCTCGCCGGGAGCGGCGAGGTCCTGGCCGAGCTCGACGACCACTCCGGCGCGCGCGAGGCGCTCGAGCGGCGTCTCGGGGCGGGCGACGCCTACCCGAAGCGCGCCGCGCATCTCGCGATCCTCGCGCGCTGCCTCGAGGCGTCGGGCGACCTCGCGGGCTCGCTCGCGCGCTGCGAGGAGTCGCTCGCCCTCGACCCCGCGCACGACGATGCGCACGCGCGCTGCGTGCGCCTGCACGAGCGGGAGGAGCGCATCGACGCGGGCGTGGCGGCGCTCGAGCGCTGGGCGGCCACCGCTCCGGACGCGGAGCGCAGGGCCGAGCGATGGCTCCGCGCCGCCGAGTGGGAGATGCGCGTCCCGGGGCACGAGGAGGCGGCGGAGCGCCACTTCCGCGCGGTGCTCGAGGCGCACCCGGACTCGGCGCGAGCGTGGCAGGGACTGGCGTGGCTGCTCTGGCATCGCGGCGACGTGGACGGCGCGCTGCGCGTCGCGAGCGAGGCCCTCGCCCACGGCGCGGACGACGCCGCCCGCGGACCCCTCGCCCTCGTGCGCGGCCGGGCGCTCGAGCGCCAGGGCGCGCACGCCGACGCCGCCGAGGCCTATGCCCTCGCCGTGGCCGCCGATCCGCGCTGCCTCGAGGCCGCGCTCGCGCGGGCGCGCCTGCTGCGCGCGATGGGCGCCTGGCGCAGCGCAGCGGAAGCGCTGCGCCGCTTCGTCGAGCTCCATCCGGGCGACGACCCGCGCGGCGTCGCCGAGGCGCTGCAGCAGCAAGGGCGCCTCCTCGCCGGCCCCCTCGAGGATCTCGAAGGGGCCGTCGCGGCCTACGAGCGCGCGATCCGCCTCGACCCCGAGCGGACGGAGCTGCGAGCGGTGCTGGCGAGCCTGCTCTCGCACCGCCCGGAGCGCTGGCGCGAGGCCCTCGACCACCTGCGCGCCGTGCTCGACCGCGATCCGACGCACGCGGCGGCGCTGCGCGCCGCGCTGCGCGTCGCCGCGAGCCGCCCCCGCCCGCGCGGCGCGGACGACGGCCTCGCGATCCTGCGCGCGCTCGGCATCGCCTCCGCGTCGGAGCTCGCGGCCGCGCCCGCGGCGCTCTCCGGCCCCATCGCCGGGGGTGGCGCCGGGCTCGACGATCCGCTGCACGAGCAGCTGCGCCTCGTGGCCGAGCACGCGGCCCGCGAGATCGGCGACGCCCTCGGCCCCTCGGGCCCTGCGTCCGCGCCCTGCGCCGATCCGCTGGCGGCATTCCGCGCGGCGGCGTTCGCCGCCGAGGGCCGCCTCTGCGCCCCCGCCCTGCTCGCGCTCCCGACCCGCGAGCTGCGCGAGGTGCTGCTCCTGGTCGCGACCCTCGCGCTCGACGTCGGGGACCTTCGCGTGTCCGGCCGGCACGTGAACGCGCTCACCAACGCGCTCGGCCGCCGCACGCGCCGGGGCCTGCGCCGGCTCCTCGAAGGCGCCTCGCTCGATGCGCTCGCCGCGGTCGACTTTGCCGCCTGGCGGAGCGAGCTGCGCGCGCTCGCCGCCGCCGTCGCGCTCGGCGAGAGCGGCGCAGGCCTCCGCACGGCGCTCGTCGCCCTGGCGGTGGAGACGAGCGAGGGCGCCGCGCAGCTGCCCGCCAGCGCCGACCTCTCGGCCCAGGTCGCGGGCTCGCCCGAGGCCCGGAGCCTCTTGCGCCGCGCGATCCGCTCCTGGCTCGCGAGGCTCTGAGCGGTTGCCGCGCAGGAGCGAGCTCGCGACTCGGCGCTGGCGCCGGTGCACCGCGAGCCTCGACGTCGTCTACACGGCGATCGATGGCGCCGGCGTCGCCCGCGCGACGACGCTCGGCGCCGGCGGTCTCTTCGTGCGCACCGACGCCGCACCGCCCGAGGGCTCGGCGCTTCGCGTCCGCTTCCGGCTGCCCGGGGCCCCGTCGCTCCACGAGATGGAGGCCCGCGTCGCCTGGGTGCTCCCCCCGAGCGAGGCCGGCCCGCACGCGCCCGGCATGGGTGTCGCCTTCACGGATCCGAGGCAGATCGCCGCCCTCGCGAGCGCGCTCGAGGCGCTCGACCGCGACGCGCCGGCAGAGCGCCGGCCGGACTAGCCAGACCCCGATGCGCGGCCGCGACCCTCGCGCTGCGCCCCTAGCCCAACCCCTGGCCCGCATTTCTCACCAGGGCGTGACTTTGGCGACGCATCTGCCCGCCTCGCTACGCGCCCTGGTGAGAAACGCGGGCTAGCGCCGCAACCAGGGCCTGGTGCAGGCGGTGCCCCCCGCGCTCGACGCGGATGCGCGCGCGCAGGCGCAGCCCGAGGAGGGCGAGGTCGCCGAGGAGGTCGAGGATCTTGTGCCGGACGAGCTCGTCGGGGAAGCGCAGGCCCTCGGGGTTCACCACCCCGCGCTCTCCCACGACGATCGCGCAGGCGAGCGAGCCGCCGCGCGCGAGGTCGGCCTCGCGCAGGGCGCCGAGCTCCGAGGCGAAGCCGAAGGTGCGGGCCGGGGCGATCTCTCGCGCGAAGCGATCCGGATCGTCGTCCTCGAGCGCGAGCTCCTGGCGACCCACCGCGGGGTGCGCGTAGTCGATCGCGTAGGCGACGGCGAAGCCGGCGGCGGGTTCGGCGCGGATCCAGCGCTCGCCGTCCCGCACCTCGATCTCGCGTTCGAGCGCGAGCACCCGCCGCGCGGCCGCCTGCTCGCGCACGCCCGCGCGGCGCAGCAGCTCGACCCAGGGCGCCGCGCTGCCGTCGAGCGCGGGGAGCTCGGGGCCGTCGAGCTCCGCGCGCAGGTTGTCGATGCCGAGCCCGTAGAGCGCCCCGAGCAGGTGCTCGACCGTCGCCGCGCAGACGCCGCCCTGCGCGAGCGTCGTCGCGCGCTCGGTCGAGACGACGGAGTCCGGGCAGGCCGGGATCTCGACCCGGCGCCCATCGATGCATCGCACGATCGAGATCCCGGCGTCCGCGGGCGCCGGCAGCAGCCGCACGCGCGCCGGAGCCCCGCTGTGAAGGCCCGTCCCGGCGCATGCGACCGGGCCTGCGATCGTCCGTTGCGGCTCCAGGGCACCCCCCCCCCGCGACCCGGCGACGGAGCGTCGGGCTCGGGCTCTAGCGGGGGCCCGCTCTCCGCTCGCCTTCGGCTCGCTGCGCGCCCGCTGGCGCGGGCTTGCCCTAGCGAGCCCGACCCGCCTTGAGCTCGGCCAGGATCTCGCGCGTCGAGGGATAGCGGGCCGCCGGATCCTTCTGCAAACAGCGCAGGACGACCTTCGCGAGCAGCTCCGGCACGCGAGGGTTCTTCTCGCGCGGGTCGGGGGGCGGGGTGTGGACGTGGTGGTAGGGGAGGTTGCCGTCGCGGAACGGGAGGTCGCCCGTCAGGAGCTCGAAGACCGTGATCCCGAGCGAGTAGATGTCGGTGCGCTGGTCGACGGGGCGGCCCAGGGTCTGCTCGGGGCTCATGTAGTAGGGGGTGCCGGAGACCATCGTCGTCTCCTTGCGCAGCTCCTCCAGGGCGCGGGCGAGCCCGAAGTCCATGATCTTGGCCTTGCGGTCGCGCGTCCACATGGTGTTCGCGGTCTTGACGTCGCGGTGCACGATCTGCTTCTCGTGCGCGTAGGCGAGCGCTTCGCACATCTGGGCGAGCACGGCGAGCACGCCGCCCGGTGCGATGGCGCCGCGGCTCTTCACGATCTCCTTGAGCGTGCTGCCGTCGACGTACTCCATGGCGATGTAGGTGAGCCCGGCCTGCTCGCCGGCGTCGTAGACGGTCACGATGTTCGGGTGGTTGAGCTGCGCGGCGTGCTTCGCCTCGCGCAGGAAGTTCTTGAGCGCCTGGGGGTTCTCCTTGAGCGCCTGCGGCAGGACCTTGAAGGCCACCACGCGGTCGAGGACGGTGTCCTCTGCCTTGTAGACGATCCCCATGCCGCCGCGCCCGAGCTTGCCGACGATGCGGTAGCGGCCGCGCGCGGCCGAAGCGCTCGGCGGCTCGCCCGAGGCGCCCTGCGAAGCCGCCGGGGCCTGCCGGAGCCGCTCGAGGGCCTCGGGGTGGTGGTAGTCGAAGGCCAGGATGCGCTCGTAGAGCTCGCGCGCGCGGCCCGCCTCGCCGGCGGCCTCGCAGGTCGTGGCGAGGGCGAAGTAGGCGCAGAGCGTGTCGCGGTCGAGGGCGCGGCCCGCGAGCGCCTGCTCGAGCTTCTTCACCGCGAGCGAGTGCTGGCCCCGGCTGCCGAAGACCTCGCCGAGGCGCGCGGCCGCGCGGGCGAAGTCCGGATGCCCGTCCGCGACCTGCTGGAGGACCTTGATCGCGCCGTCGGTGTCGCCGCGCTCGAGCAGGAGCTCGCCCGCACGCAGCCGATCGCCGGCGCGGGCGAGCAGCTCGGGCTCGCGCTCGCGGCGCCCCGCCTGCGCGAGCTCTTCCGACGCCTCGCGGAAGCGCCCGGCGCGCTCGTAGCAGGCGGCCGCGCGCTCGCGGTCGCCGGCCACCCGGTACATCTCCGCGGCCTGCAGGAAGTCTCCGTGGCGCTCGTAGCAGGCGCCCGCGAGGTCGCAGCGCTCGAGCAGGCGGTAGAGGTCGCCCGCGGCCAGCGGATCGCCGGCCTCCTCGAACCAGCGCGCGGCCTCGGCGTCGTCACCGCGGTCGCGGTGGTGCTCGGCCAGCACGCGGGCCGCCTCCGGGCCACGGCCGAGGCGCTTCAGCACCTCCGCGCCGCGCAGCGCGTCGCGGCCCTCGAGGAAGAGCTCCGCCGCGCGCTCGAGGCGCCCGCCGCGCAGCGCCACCTCGGCCGCCGGGACGGCGCAGCCGCCGAGCGCGAGGACGGCCTCGGCGCGCTCCTCCTGCCCGGCCTTCTGGTAGAGCTCGCCGGCGCGCAGCACCAGCTTGCGCAGCTGGGCGCGCCGCTGCGGGTCGCCGTGACCGACGCCCGCGAGGCCCTCGCGGATCACCTCCTCCAGGCACTCCGCCGCCCGCCGCCACTCGCCGCAGCGTGCGTAGGCCGCGGCCGCCTCGCGGGGGATCTCCGAGCGCGCATAGCAATCGGCGGCCTGCCGGTGCTCGCCGGCCTTCTCGAACATCTCCGCCGCGACGGAGAGGTTGCCCGCCTCGACGTAGGCGACGGCGGCGCGGGCCCAGTCCTCCTGGTCGGCGAAGAGGCGCCCCGCCGTCTCGGGGCGGCCCGCCTTGCGGTAGAGCTCCGCGCACTCGGCGAGGCGGCGCTGCCCGTGGCGGATCTCGGCGACGCGCACGAACTCCTCGGCCTCGAGGAAGTAGCCGGCCGCCTCCTCCAGGAGCCCGTTCGCGAAGCAGAGCTCGGCCGCCTCGTGGACCCGCCCGCTCCGCGCCAGGGCCGCAGCCTCCCGTTCGGCCCTGCGCCGCGCCTTGCGGTCGAGCGGGGCGAGGTGCAGCGTCTCGCCCCCCGGGCCGGTCGCCGGCTCCGCGATGCGGCGGCGCCGCTTCGCGATCCGCTGCACCGCGAGCAGCGCGAGACCTACCGGCCCGAGCCCGAAGAGCGGGGGCTCGCCGGTGAGGGCGCCCTCGACGAAGGCCTGCGCCTCGGCACCCCCTTGCGGGTTCCAGTGCGAGACCAGGGCGGCGGTCGCGCTGCCGGCGCGGGCCACCGCCGTGGCCACGAGCGGCTCGTCCGAGAAGAAGGTCCCCGCGGCCGCGCAAAGGCCCACGGCGAGCAGGGTCAGCGCCGCCGGCCCCCAGAGGAGCCTCTCGATCGTTCGGAGCGCCGACACCCGTCCCCCGTGCGCGACGTATCGGCCGGGCGCTGGGTGGCTTTGAGCGGGGCTTCGATGGGCGTGTTCGATCTGCCCGGTGCGTGATTCTCTCGTGGAGACTCCCCGATTTACTCCGCTCGCCTGCGGCTCGCTGCGCGCTCCGCGCTGCCGCGCCTCGCTTGCAAAGAGCCCCGGCCGGAACCCTGGCCCCGGTGATGCGGGGATTGCCTACGACACGACCCGGGGGTAGGCCAAGCCCCGGATTACCCGGACCAGCTTCCGGGCGGGCTCTTTGCAAGCGGAGCGCGGCAGCGCGGAGCGCGCAGCGAGCCGCAGGCGAGCGGAGTAAAATCGGGAGGTCCCCTCCCAATACGCCCCCACCCCCGCAAGTCGGGTTGCCGCGCTACTTCCCGAAATGCGCGCGACAAATCGGCGTCGCGACGCGGCCGCGCGGCGTGCGCGCGAGGAAGCCCTGATGGATCAGGAAGGGCTCGACCACGTCCTCGAGCGTGCCCTTGTCCTCGCCGACCGCGGCGGCGAGGGTCTCGAGCCCCGCCGGGCCGCCGTCGAACTTCTCGAGCAGCGTCAGCAGCAGCAAGCGGTCGAGGCGCTCGAAGCCCACCTCATCGACGTCGAGCCGGTCGAGCGCGAAGTGGGCCAGCTCGGCCCCGATCGCAGCCCCCGCTCCGCCCTGCACCTCGGCGAAGTCGCGCACCCGCCGCAGCAGGCGGTTCGCGACCCGCGGCGTCCCCCGCGCGCGGCAGGCCAGCTCGCGGCGCGCCCCCTCCGCGAGCCCGACGCCGAGCAGCCGGGCCGAGCGCTCGAGGATCTTCTCCAGATCCCCGGGCGGGTAGTACTCGAGGCGCGCCGCCCAGCCGAAGCGGTCGCGCAGCGGCGAGCCGAGGAGCCCCGCGCGCGTGGTGGCGCCGATCAGCGTGAAGCGGGGCAGGTCGAGCCGGATGGACCGCGCGCCCGGGCCCTGCCCGACGAGCAGGTCGAGCTTGAACTCCTCCATCGCGGGGTAGAGGATCTCCTCGACGACGGCCGGGAGCCGGTGGATCTCGTCGATGAAGAGCACGTCGCCGCGCTCGAGGTTCGAGAGCAGCGCGGCGAGGTCGCCGGCCCGCTCGATCGCGGGCCCGCTGGTCACGCGCAGCGGCGCCTGGAGCTCGCGGGCCACGACGTGCGCGAGCGAGGTCTTGCCGAGCCCGGGCGGCCCGTAGAAGAGCAGGTGGTCGAGCGGCTCGCCGCGTTCGCGCGCGGCGCGGATGAAGACGCCGAGGTTCTCGCGCAGGCGCTCCTGCCCCACCATCTCGGCGAGGCTGCGCGGCCGCAGCACCTCGTCGAAGCCCACCTCGTCGGGTCGCGCCAGCCCCGAGAGCTCGTCGCCGCCGGCGGCGAGATCGCTCATCGCGAGAGTCTCCGCAGCGACGTGCGCACCAGCGTTTCGAGCGTCGCGCCCTCCCCCGCCTCCTCGGCGGCCTGGGCCAGCACCCGCTCGGCCTCCGCGCGCGGGTAGCCGAGGTTCACGAGCGCCGAGAGCGTCTCCTCGCGCGCGGGGTCGGCGGCGGCGGCGCCGCGCAGCGGCGACGAGGTGTCGCCGACCGCGGCGGCGAGCTCGGGCGCGCGGTCGCGAAGCTCGACCAGGATGCGCTCGGCGAGCTTCGTCCCGATGCCCGGCACGGAGCGCAGCGCCGCGACGTCGCCCGTGCGGATCGCGTCGAGCAGCGCGCGCGGCGTGATCCCCGAGACCACGGTCTGCGCGAGGCGCGGGCCCACCCGGCTCGCCCGCAGCAGCAGCTCGAAGGCGGCACGCTCTGCGCGCGACGCGAAGCCGAAGAGCTGGAGCGAGCCGTCTTTCGCGTGGGTGTGGACGTGGAGCGCGACGCGCTTGCCGGGGTCCGGGAGCTCCGTGAAGGTCGAGAGCGGAATGTGGACGTCGTAGCCGACGCCGCCCACGTCGATCACGACGCGCGTCGGGTGCTGCTCGAGGAGCAGGCCCTCGAGGCGCGCGATCACGGGCGCCTCCGGACGCGCAGGCGCGCCAGGCCCGAGCGCGCGCGCCGCCGCGGGCGCCGGGGGGCGGCGCCGAGCGCGCGCAGCGGCCCGGCCTGCGCGTGGCCGATCGCGGCCGCGAGCGCGTCGGCGGCGTCGCTGTCCGGGACGCGCGCGAGGCCGAGCAGCCGTCGCACCATCACCGCCACCTGCTGCTTGTCGGCGCGCCCGCTTCCCGTGACCGCCTGCTTGATCTCCGCGGGGGCGTACTCGCTCACCCCGAGCGCCAGGCTCCCGAGCGCCGCGAGCGCCGCGCCGCGGGCCTGGCCGAGGACGAGCGCCGAGCGCGGGCTCTGCGCCACGAAGACGCGCTCGACCGCGGCCGCGTCGGGCTTGTGGTGGCGGGCGACGTCGCGGATCAGTTCGTAGAGCTGGTGCAGGCGCAGCTCCGGCGTCGTCCCGCGCGGCCGCAGCGTGCCGTGCGCCACGTGGCGGAGCAGCTTGCCATCGCGCTCGACCACCCCGTAGCCCGTGGCGTTCGAGCCGGGGTCGATACCCAGGATACGCATCGCGCTCCCGCGGGAGGATTGCCTGCCGGAGGCCGGGGGGAGCCGCCGGGGGGAGTCTAGGAGGTCGAGGGGAGAGCGCGCCAGTCTCTCGACCCGGGCTGCTAGCCCGCCAGGCGCTGCATCTCCTCCTCGGAGATGTCGAAGTTCGCGTTCACGCCCTGGACGTCGTCGAGGTCCTCGAGGGCGTCGGCCAGGCGCAGCATCTGCTCGGCCTCCTTGCCGGCCAGCCGCACGGTCGTGTTCGGGCGCATCTGGATCGCCGACTGGACCGCGCGGAACCCCCTCTCCTCGAGCCTGCGCTTGACCGCCCCGAACTCGACCCCGCCGGTCACCACCTCGAGCTGGTCGTCGCCCTCCACCACGTCGTCGGCTCCGGCCTCGAGCGCGGCCTCGAGCAACGCGTCGGACTCGAGACCCGCGCGGTCGAAGAGCAGCGAGCCCTTGCGCTCGAAGAGGTGCGCGACGCAGCCGCTCCCGCCGAGGTTCCCGCCGAACTTCGTGAAGACGTGGCGCACCTCGCCGGCCGTCCGGTTGCGGTTGTCGGTCAGCGCCTCGACGTGGACCGCGGCGCCGCCCGGGCCGTAGCCCTCGTAGACGGCCTCCTCCCAGGCCTCGGAGTCGCCGCCGCCGGTGCCCTTCAGGATGGCCCGCTCGATGTTGTCCTTCGGCATGTTGGCCGCGCGCGCCTTGTCGATCGCGAGCCGCAGGCGCGGGTTGGCCCCCGCGTCGCCGCCGCCGATGCGCGCCGCGGTCGCGATCTCGCGGATCAGCTTGGTGAAGATCTTCCCGCGCCGGGCGTCGAGGGCGCCCTTCTTGCGCCGGATCGTCGCCCACTTGGAATGGCCGGACATCGTGCGGGAATATAGCGCTCCGCGAACTCGAACCGTGCGGTGTTGGGGGGCGTATCGGGGGAGCGACCTCCCGATTTTACTCCGCTCGCCTGCGGCTCGCTGCGCGCTCCGCTTGCGAAGAGCCCGGCCGGAAGGGTGCCGGGTAGTGCGCGGCTGGGCCTATCTCCGGGGCGCGGCGTAGGCCACCTCCGCACGACCCAGGACGGGGTTCGGGCGAGGCTGCTTCGCAAGCGAGGCGCGGCAGCGCCGAGCGCGCAGCGAGGCGAAGCCGAGCGGAGTAAATAGGGCCCGGCCCCCCCCAGAGCTCCAACCACCGGGCACATCGTCCACCCCCATCGGAGCCTCAGGCCATCCGCGCGCCTGCCGATACCCAAGGGGGGCAACGCCCCTGCCGAGGGGGTCCATGGGCGAGATCGCGGTCGGCATCGACCTCGGAACCAGCAACTCCTGCGTCGCGGTGATGCGGGACGGCAGCGCGCGCGTGCTCGCCAACGCCCAGGGCGAGGCCACGACCGCCTCGGTCGTCGCCGTGCGCGAGGACCGGAGCATCCAGGTCGGCAACGCGGCCAAGACGAACATCATCCACGACCCGAAGCACACGATCTGCTCGGCGAAGCGGCTGATCGGCCGCTCCTTCCACTCGCCGGAGGTGAAGAAGGCCAAGGCGATCTCGGGCTACGAGATCGAGCCCGCCGAGAACGGCGGCATCCGCATCCGCGTCCGCGACGAGATCTTCTCGATCCCCGAGATCTCGGCGATGATCCTGCGCGAGCTCAAGTCGATCGCCGAGATGCGGCTCGGCCAGCCCATCCGCAAGGCGGTGATCACCGTCCCGGCGAACTTCAACGACAACCAGCGCCAGGCGACCAAGGACGCCGGCCGCATCGCCGGGCTCGAGGTGCTGCGCATCCTGAACGAGCCCACCGCGGCCGCGCTCGCCTACGGCTTCGGTCGCGGCCTCTCGCAGAAGGTCGCCGTCTACGACCTCGGCGGCGGGACCTTCGACATCTCGGTGCTCGAGATCGGCGAGGACGTCTTCGAGGTCCTCTCCACCTGCGGGGACACCTTCCTCGGCGGCGACGACTTCGACGATCGGTTGATCGATCTGTTCGCCGAGGAGTTCATGGCGGCGCACGGAACCAACCTGCGCCACGACCTGTTCGCTCTCGAGAAGCTCAAGGATTCGGCCGAGCGCGCCAAGAAGGCCCTCTCGGTGGCCGACGAGGTGGAGGTCCGGATCCCGGGCATCGTGGCCGCCGGCGCGGGGTCGCCCGCGCTGTCGATCGAACGGCGCCTGCGCGCGCCGGAGCTCGCGAGCCTCGTCCACGACTTGATCCAGCGCACCTTCAAGGTCTGCGACGAGGCGCTCCAGCAGGCGAGCGTCATCGGCCGCGACCTCGACGGGGTGATCCTCGTCGGGGGTCCCACCCGCCTGCCCTTCGTGCGCGCCGCCGTGCGCGACTACTTCCAGCAGGAACCCAAGGCCGGCGTCGACCCCGACCAGGTGGTCGCCCTCGGCGCCGCGATCCAGGCCGCGACGCTGGTCGATTCGACCCAGGAGGCCTTCCTCCTCGACGTGACCCCGCTCTCGCTGCGCATCGGCGTGGTCGGCGGGCTCGCAGAGACCGTGATCGAGCGCAACACGCCGGTGCCGATCGAGCAGACCCGCTCCTTCACCACCACGCAGGACGGCCAGGAGAAGGTGCGGATTCGCGTCTATCAGGGCGAGTCGCGCGAGGCGAGCCAGAACGAGCTGCTCGGCGAGTTCGAGTTCGGCGGCTTCCGCAAGGTCGCCCGCGGCGGGGTCTGGATCGAGGTGACCTTCGAGATCAACGCCGACGGGATCGTCCAGGTGACCGCGCGAGACCGCGAGACCGGCCGCGAGGCCTCGACGCGCATCACGCTCTCGTCGGGCCTCTCCGAGCGCGAGCTCGAGCACATCCTGGAGGAGCGCCGCACGGAGCGCGTGCGCACCGAGGAGATTCCGGCCTCCGCCCGCGAGGTGCTCGGATCCGTGAAGCTGATCTCGACCCCGGTGCGAAAGGTCCCCGAGGCCCGCGAGCGGCCGCCCCGGCGGGCCGCGCCGACGCCGGAGGCGGCGACGGACGAGATCCCGGTCCGGGGCGGCGGCCTCGCGCTCGCCGCGAGCGACGACGCGCCCGAGATCGAGCTCCCGCCGGACGAGGAGTTCCTCGACCTCTCCCTCGACGCCGGCCTTGCCGTCGCGCCGATCCACGCGCGCGCCTCGGACGAGGAGCTGATCGAGGCTTCGCTCGACGCCTCGGAGTCGCTCTTCGACGACGGCGACGACGCGCCCGAGCTGACGGAGGTCGAGAGCGGAGAGTTCGATGGCGCGGCCCCGGACCCGAGCCTCTTCGAGACGCCCGGGACCGACCTCGCCTCGAGCGCGCGCAGGTCGCCGAAGAAGAGCTGAGGCGTGCGGACCGAGCTGGCCCCGACCGAGATCAAGACGCTCGCGCGGATCCTCGACGAGCTCGACTACTATCGGCTGCTCCACGTCGTGCCCGGGTCCGACGCCGTCGAGGTGAAGCGGGCCTACTTCGCCTCCTCCCGGGCGTTCCACCCCGACGCCAACCGCCACCTCCCCGAGGAGCTCCAGGGAGCCATCGCGCGGATCGCGAAGCGCGTGACGGAGGCCTATTCGGTGCTGCGCAACCCGCGGCGGCGAGCCGCCTACGACCGCCGCCTGGCCTCGGGCAGCGGCACGCGCATGCAGCTGGCCGAGGCGGAGGCGGAGGCCGAGCGCAGCGAGACCCAGCAGCGCGGGCGAACACCGCAGGGGCGCCAGTACTTCGCCCGAGCCGAGGCGGACCTCGCGCGCGGCGACCGGGGGGGCGCGGCGCGGAACCTCCAGACGGCCCTCACCTTCGAGCCCGACAACGCGCTTTTTCGCGAGAGGCTCGCGGAGCTCCGAGGTAAGCGGCGTTGAGGGCTTCGTCGGGGAAACTCGATTCGCGCGGTTCGTAGGTCCTTCATAGGGGGATCTCCCCGATTGACTCCGCTCGCCTTCGGCTCGCTGCGCGCGAGGCGCTGCCGCGCCTCGCTTGCGAAGCAAAGCGCCGGAACGCCGCCCCCGGTGATGCGAGGATCGCCTACGCCGCGACCCGGGGATAGGCCAAGCCTCGCACTACCCCCGGCCAGCTTCCGGACGGGCTCTTCGCAAGCGGAGCGCGGCAGCGCGGAGCGCGCAGCGAGCCGAAGGCGAGCGGAGTCAAATCGGGAAGTCCCCCTCCCAATACGCCGCGGCCCCCCGCACGCCTCGAGTCTCCGTTGCGGCTATACTTTCGCGCACCATGCCGCTTCCGATCGTCGCCTTCCTGAAGATTCCGCCGCAGGGCGATCCCTACCTCGAGGGCGTGCTCTGCGGGAAGTGCCAGGCGATCTTCCTCGGCGAGCGCGGGACCTGCGCGAGCTGCGGAGCGCGCGAGGGGCTCGCGCCGAAGCGTCTCGCCAACACGGGCCGGCTCTACGTCTACACCATCGTGCACCGCTCCTTCCCGGGGATTCCGGTGCCGTACGTCTCCGCCGTCGTCGACCTCGATGGGGGTGGCACCGTGAAGGGCAACCTCGTCGGCATCGACCCCGATCCCCGCAAGATCCAGATGGGGATGCCGGTCGAGGTGAGCTACCAGATCGCCCCGACGAAGGACCGCGAGGGGAACGAGTACCTCACCTACTGCTTCAAGCCCCGGGCCTAGCACCCCGAAGAGGAGAGCCCGATGAGCGACGTCTACGTGCTCGGCATCGACATGCTGAAGTTCGGTCGCTTCCCCGACCAGGACGTCCCGCAGCTCGGCGCGAAGGCGGCCCTGCTGGCACTCGACGACGCGGGGCTGCGCATCCAGGACATGGAGGCGCTCTACTGCGGGAACCTGCTCCAGGCGAGCGCCATGGTCGGGCAGCGCATCCTGCGGGAGATCGGCCAGACGGGGATTCCGGTCACCAACTGCGCCAACGCCTGCGCCACGGGCGCCACGGCCTTCCGCGAGGGCTGGACGGCGATCAAGGCCGGGATCTACGACCTGGTGCTCGTGGTCGGCGTCGAGCAGATGGGCAAGGCGGGCCTGCTCGGCGGCGGGGGCGGCGGCCGGGGCATTCCCAAGGAGGGCCTGCTCGGCTCGCAGCTCATGCCGGCGGTCTTCGCCGAGGCGGGCATGGAGCACGCGCGCAAGTACGGCACCAGCTTCGAGCACTTCGCGATGGTCTCGGTGAAGAACCACCACCACTCGACGCGCAATCCCAAGTCGATGTACCAGACGGAGACTCCGCTCGAGCAGGTGATGCAGGCCGAGATGATCGCCTACCCGAACACGAAGCTCATGTGCTCGGTGAACGTCGACGGCGCGGCGGCGGCCGTCCTCGCCAGCGAGCGCAAGGCGCGTCAGCTCGGCATGCGTCGGGCCGTGCGGGTCGCGGCCTCCGTGCTGACGAGCGATCCGTACACCGAGCGCGACCTCGTGATGCCGGACGTCAATACCTGTACGAGGCGGGCGGCGAAGCAGGCCTACGAGATGGCCGGGGTCGGCCCCGACGACCTCGACCTGGTCGAGCTGCACGACTGCTTCGCTACCGCCGAGATCCTCCACTACGAGAACCTCGGCCTCTGCGCCGACGGCGAGGCCGCGAAGCTGATCGACGAGCGCCAGACCTGGCACGGCGGTCGCATCCCGGTGAACGTCTCGGGGGGGCTGCTCTCGAAAGGGCATCCGCTCGGCGCGACGGGCGTCGCGAACGTCTACGAGGTGTGCACGCACCTGCGCCGCGAGGCGGGAGCGCGCCAGGTGGAGGACGCGCGCGTCGGCCTCACCCACGTGATCGGCCTCGGCAGCGCCTGCGGAATCCACGTCCTGGAGCGCGTCGCCTAGCCCGAGCGGGGACCTGCGCGCCGGCTACGCCGCGATCCGGTATCCTGCGCGCCGTGCGCCGGACGCTCCTCGCCCTCGCGCTCGCCACCAGCCTCGCGGCGTGTGGCTCCGGACCCGAACGCGAGCCGACGAGCGCGGCCGCACCCGGCGCAGCCCCGGCCCGGCACGAGGCGCAGCCTGCTGCCGCCCCCGCTGCCCCCGCGCCGAAGCGCGCCGGGCGCCCTCTCCCGGCCTTCGCCGGCTTTACGCTCGACGACCGGCGCCTCGACGCCTCGGAGCTGCTCGGACGGCGGCTCGTGCTGCTCTTCTTCAACCCCGAGGTGCGCGACGCCGAGGTCGCCGCACGCGCGGTCGCGGCGGTCGCCGACCTGCGCGGCAAGCACAACTTCGAGATCGTGGGCGTCGCCATGGGCTCGAGCCGCGACGAGGCCCGCGCCTTCGCGGAGCGCCTCCGGCTCCCCTTTCCGGTGATCGACGACTCGAGCGCCGCGATCGCGGGCCGGCTCGGGCTGCGGGCGCCGGTCGCCCTCCTCGGCGTGGATGCCGAGGGGTACGTCACCTTCGGGCTCCCCGAGTTCTCCGCGGCGGACCCGAACGCCGGCCGCTCCCTCGAGGAGCTCGTGCGCGAGTCGCTGCGCCTGCCGGAGGCCGCGGCGGGTCCGACGCCGGAAGACGGAGCGTTCCCGGAGGCGCCGCTCTTCCGGGCCAAGGTGATGGACAGCGAGGCGACCTTCGAGCTCGCGGCCCAGCGCGGGCGGCCGGTGGTGCTGGTCTTCTTCCTGCACAGCTGCCCGCACTGCCACGAAGCCCTGCGCGCGGTCCGGAACGCCCTCGCCGACGCGGCCCTGACGGCGCTCCCCGAGGCGCGCCGGCCCGTCGTCGTGGGCGTCGAGATCACGGGTCGCACGCTGGCGGTGCGGGAGACGCTCCGCATCGAGGAGCTCGACTTCTTCCCGGTCGTCTTCGACGACGCCGGCACCCTGCGCGAGGACTACGCGGTCTTCGGCGGTGTCCCCGACATCTTCCTGATCGACGCGCAGGGGCGCATCACCGCGCGGGCGCGGGGCTGGACTCCGCCCGGGGACGAGGTGATCCTGCGCATGCGCCTGGCGAAGAGCGCCGGGGTGCCGGTCCCGATGCTGCTGCGCGCCGACGGCTACAGCGGCAACGCCGTGTGCGGCGTGTGCCACGAGCTCGAGCACGAGACCTGGAGCTTCACCTCCCACGCGAGCGCGTTCGACACGCTCGTCCGCCACGGCGACGACGCGAACGGCGAGTGCATCGGCTGCCACGTGGTCGGCTGGGGGAGACCCGGCGGCTTCCAGAGCGCCGCCCTGACCCCGCAGCTCGAGGACGTGGGCTGCGAGTCCTGCCACGGGCGCGGCGGGCCGCACCAGTCGCCGGAGTTCGTGAAGCAGGGCGACTACTCGCCCGCGTGCCTCGGCTGTCACGACACGAAGCACTCGCTCGGCTTCGCGTACGGAACCTTCCTGCCGCGCGTCTCGCACGCCGCGAACGCGCAGATCGCGAAGCTCTCGCCGGAGCAGAAGCAGGAGCTCCGGGCGAAGCAGGGTCGCCCCGGCGGGGAGCTCCTGCCCACACGCGCGGCCTACGTCGGCTCGGAGAGCTGCCGGAGCTGTCACGCGGCCGAGTTCGACGTGTGGCAGGCGACCCGGCACGGCCGCGCCACGCAGAGCCTCGCCGACGCCGGCAAGGCCGGCGACGCCGCCTGTCTGCGCTGTCACACCACCGGATTCGGGAGCCCCGGAGGCTTTCCGCGCGACGGCGCCGCCGCCGGGCACGCGGATCTCGCCCGGGTCGGCTGCGAGGCCTGCCACGGTCCGGGGGGAGACCACGTGAAGGAGGGCGCGGCGCGCATCGGCACGATCCTCGCGCTCGGCGACAAGTGCGACTCGTGCGTGATCCTCCAGATCTGCGGCTCGTGCCACGACGAAGCCAACGATCCGGGATTCGAGTTCGAGGTCGAGGCGAAGATCGAGGCGCAGCGCCACGGGACGATCGAGCCCGGCACCGGGCGCCCGAAGGGCACGAGCGCGTCCCGGCCGCCGCCGGCCGGCGATGCGGCGCTCCTCGCCGATCTGCTCGGCCTCCCCCCGGCGGGCTCCTAGCGCGTGCCCAACGTCCGCGTGGAGGGGCCGCTAGCCGCGGAGACCCGGGCGCTCCTCGCCGCGGCCCGCGTCCTCCTCGTCGAGCTCGTCGAGGAGGGCGTGGAGCAGATCCCCCGCCTCGCGCTCCAACGCGCGGAGCCGGAGGGGACGCCGATCGCGCGCGCGGCCGCAGCCCGCGCGACGGTGGACCCGGGGCCGCCCCCGCCGGAGCGGAGCGCGGTGCAGCCCGCGCTCCTCGACGCCGGCCCGTGGGGAGAGCGACCGACCCTCGAGCGGGTGCGCGACGTCCTCGGCGAGTGCCGCCGTTGCCGGCTCTCCGAGGGCCGCACGCACATCGTCTTCGGCGACGGGAACCCGAACGCCGAACTCCTCTTCGTCGGCGAGGGCCCGGGTGAGACCGAGGACCAGCGCGGCCTCCCGTTCGTCGGACGCGCCGGCGAGCTGCTCACGCAGATGATCGAGAAGGGCCTCGGGATCCCGCGCAGCGCGGTCTACATCTGCAACGTGGTCAAGTGCCGCCCGCCGAACAACCGCACGCCGCTCGCGGACGAGGTCGCCGCGTGCAGCCCGTTCCTCGACGGCCAGATCGCCGCGATCGCCCCGCGCGCGATCGTCGCCCTGGGCAAGCCCGCCGTGAGCCGGCTCCTCGGCCGCGACGTCCCGATCACGAAGGTGCGCGGCGTCTGGCACGAGTACCGCGGGATCCCGCTGATGCCGACCTTCCACCCGGCTTTCCTGCTGCGCCAGTACACGCCCGAGAACCGCCGCCTCGTCTGGGAGGACCTGAAGGCCGCCCTCGCCCGCGCGCGCGGGGCGTAGCCACCGACGCGACGCCCGAGCCGATCGCGCGCCGCCGGCCACCCCCTCGGCGGGACGGGGCCGCCCCTCAGGGCCGCTCGGGCACGGCCGCCGCCTGGGCCTCGCGATACTTGGCGAGGCGCTCGCGCACGCCCGGGTCCTTGCGGGCCAGGATCGCGGCCGCGAAGAGCGCGGCGTTCTGCGCGCCGGAGGGGCCGACGCCGAAGGTCGCGACCGGGATCCCCCCCGGCATCTGCACGGTCGAGAGCAGCGCATCGAGCCCGCGGAACGGTGAGCTCTCGATCGGAACGCCGAGGACGGGGAGCAGCGTGTGGGCGGCGGCTGCGCCCGCGAGGTGCGCCGCACCGCCCGCGCCGCAGATCACCGCCTCGAGGCCGCGCGACTCCGCGTCGGCGAGGAAGGCGGTGAGGCGTTGCGGCGTCCGGTGCGCGGAGATGACCCGCGTGTCGCTGGCGATGCCGAGCTCGCCCAGCGTCTCCTCGGCCTTGCGCATGACCTCGTAGTCGCTCTGGCTCCCCATCAGGATCGCGACGCGCGGCTGCGGCACCGGGCTTCCTCCTCGCGCCACGGGCGGCTCCCCGGCGGCGTGCGACTAGGATAGCCTCCGCGGGCCGTGGAGGAGAGCGCGCCGCCGACGCACCGCGCCGCCCCGGGCGCGGCCACCGCCCTGTGCGGGATCGTCCTGCACCCGTCGGGCCACACGCGCTCGCCCGGCATGCACAACGCCGCCTTCCGCGCGCTCGGGCTCGACGCCGTCTACCTGGCCTTCGACGTGCCCCCGGCGGCCCTTCCCGCGGCCGTGGCGGGCTTGCGCGCGCTCGGCGCGCGGCACTTCGCCGTCTCGATCCCGCACAAGGAAGCGGTGATGGCCCGGCTCGACCTCGTCGACGAGACGGCCCGGCGCATCGGCGCCGTGAACACGGTGACCCTGCGCGACGGGCGGCTGGTCGGGTCCAACACCGACTGGATCGGCGCCGTCCGGGCGCTCGAGCGCGAGACCGCGCTCGCCGGCCGGCGCGCGGTGGTGCTCGGCGCGGGCGGCACCGCGCGCGCGGTGGTCTTCGGGCTGCGCGAGCGCGGCGCCCGGATCGCGGTGCTGAACCGCACGCCGGAGCGCGCCGCGGCGCTCGCCCGCGAGCTCGGCGCCGACTCGTCCGGATCCCTCGCGGACCTCGCCGGGATGGCTCACGACGTGCTCGTGAACACGACCTCGGTGGGCCTGCGCAGCGACGCCTCCCCCGTGGCGCCCGAAGCGCTGCGCGCGGGCTCCGTCGTGCTCGACGCGGTCTACGACCCGGAGCGGACGCGCCTCCTGCGCGACGCCGAGGCGCGCGGCGCGCGAACCGTCTCCGGCAAGTGGATGCTCGTCCACCAGGCCGCCGCCCAGCTCGAGCTCTGGACGGGCCTGAGCGCGCCGATCGACGTCATGGCCGAAGCCTTCGACGCCGCCGGGAGCTGAGTCAGGGCTACAGGAAATCTCGGAACGAAGCCCGCAAGCGCCCGAAGGCGCCGGAGCTCCTGTGGAGCTCGGCGAAGCTCCTGTGGAGCTCGGCCCGCAGCGAGCCGCAGGCGAGCGGAGTCAAAGCGCTAGCTGCGCGGAGCGCTAGCCGTTCAATCCCCACTTCGTCTTGTTCTCCTCGACCTGCTCCGGCGTGGGCTTCGGCTTCTCCCCGACCTCGGGCACGCGGAAGGCGTCCTTCTCGGCGAGGATCTTCGCGTTCAGCGCGATGTCTCCCTGGAAGACCTCCGGCACCTGCTCGTCCTCGAAGATGGCCTCCCAGGGACATTCCGGCTCGCAGACGCCGCAGTTGATGCACTCCTCGGGGTCGATGTAGAGCTGGTTCGGGAAGGTCGCGGCGTCGCCGCCCGTGTACTCGTAGATGCAGTCGACGGGGCACACCTCGACGCACGACTGGTCGACACAGTCTCGGCACAGCCGTGTGATCACCCAGGTCATCGCTTCCCTTTCGAAACCGGCGCCCTCTTCGCGCCGACGGAGAGCCCCCGCCTAGCGGAGCTTCTTCTCCTTGTAGACGACGTGTTTGCGCACAACGGGGTCGTACTTCTTGAGCTCGAGCTTGTCCGGCGTGTTCTGCTTGTTCTTCGCCGTGGTGTAGTAGTGACCCGTCCCGGCGGAGGACTCGAGCTTGATGTTCTCGCGCTTTCCCTTCTTGGCCACCCGACCCTCCCCCTCGACGCCTAGGCTTGCGCCGGCGTCGGCACGGCATTCCCGCTCTTCGCGAAGACGCGGACGCGGCGGCCCCCCTCCTCGCGCACGCGCACGCGGCTCGGCTTCCCGGTACCGGGGTCGACGAGCATGACGTTCGAGGCGTCGATCATGCCCTCCTGCTCGATGATGCCGCCCGTGCGGGCCGCCTTGCGCCCGGGCTTCACGTGGCGCTTCTGCAAGCGCACCTTCTCCACCCGCACCCGGCGGCGCCCGGTGTCGACCGCGGTGACGCGCCCCTGCTTGCCCTTGTCGGCCCCGGCGATCACCTGGACCAGGTCCCCCTTGCGGATGCGCAGCGCCATGGAACGCGTTCCTCCCGAGAGGGCATACGATTACGCCAGCCCCGCCCCTCCCTCAAGTCCCCCCGCGGGAAAATCTCGACTTTCGGCGCGGGGTGAGGCGCCGGGGGCGTGGCTCCGGAATACTGGCCACCGCGTCCCGGGGAGAGCCGATGAAGCGTAGCGCCACAGGGGTGCTCCTGGCGGGGGTGGTGGGCTTCGGCGCCTGCCACTGGCTCCTGCCCGAACGCTTCGCCGTGAACGCTCCCCTCGCGCACCTGATCCTGGGGCGCGGCGCCGGCGCCCCGCCGGCCGAGGCGTTCGGGACGCGGATCCGCCCGCCCGCGGGACTCACGGTCGGGCTCTTCGCCGACGGGATCGCGAACGCGCGGCTCCTGCGCGTCACCGAGACGGGCGACCTGCTGGTGAGCCAGCCGCGCGAAGGCACCATCCTATTGCTCGAGCGCGACGCCGACGGCGACGGGGGCTCCGACGGGCGCCGCGCGATCCTGCGCGGGCTCGACCGCCCCCACGGCATCGACCTGCACGACGGCTGGCTCTACGTGGCCGAGGGTAGTGCGGTCGGCCGCGTGCGATTCGACGCCGCGGCGCGCTCCGCCTCCGGCGAGTACGCGCACCTGGTGACGGGGCTTCCCGAGGGCGGGAACCACTGGTCGCGGACCGTGCGCCTCGGGCCCGACGGCTTCCTGTACGTGGCGGTCGGCTCGAGCTGCAACGCCTGCGAGGAGAACGATCCGCGGCGCGCCTCCATCCTGCGCTACCGCCCCGACGGCTCGGGCGAAGAGATCTTCGCGACGGGCCTGCGCAACGCCGTGGGCCTCGACTGGCGCCCCGAGACGGGCGAGCTGCATGCCACCGACAACGGGCGCGATCTGCTCGGCGACGATTCCCCCCCTTGCGAGCTCAACCGGATCGCGGCGGGCGGGTTCTACGGCTGGCCCTACGCGAACGGCGAGAACGTCCCGGACCCCGACCTCGGCCGCGGCCACGAGGACCGCATCCGCTCCGCGACGCCGCCCGTGCACGGCTTCGGCGCGCACCAGGCGCCGCTCGGGATCGCCTTCGTGCGCGGCGCCGCCGCTCCGGCGGAGCTCCGCGGCGCCGCCCTGGTGGCGCTCCACGGCTCCTGGAACCGCACGCGCAAGGCCGGCTACAAGGTGGTGTCGCTGCACTGGCAGCCCGACGGGCGGATCGAGGAACGCGACTTCCTGGTGGGCTTCGAACAGGACGGCGACGTGATCGGGCGCCCCGTCGACGTGGCCGAGGGACCCGATGGAGCGCTCTACGTTTCCGACGACTACGCTGGCGCCGTCTATCGCGTGACCGCCGCGGGCAGGGGCGGGCCGGCCGCCCCGGCGCCCGCGCGCGCGACCGCGCCCCGAGCTCCGCTGGCCGCGATCGCCGCCGACGAGCGCGAGCGCCGCGCCGCGCGGGGCCGCGCCCTCTACGAGTCGCTCGGCTGCGCGGGGTGCCACGAGCCCGCGCGCGCCGCACCGGGCGTCGTGCCGAGCCCGCTCTCGGAGCTCGGCCGGCGCCACTCGCTCGCGGAGCTCACGCGCTTCCTCGCCGCTCCGACGCCGCCGATGCCGCCGGTGCCCCTCGGCGAGGAGGAGCGCGGCGACCTCGCCGTCTTCCTGCTCGTCACGCACCCGTAGCCGCCGAACGGACGCGATCCCCGGGAACTCGCCCCGCTCACGCGCCGAGCCACAGGCGCGCGCGCTTTGCGCCGAGCCAGCGCCGGCCGAGCAGCGCCACGGCGGCGCCACCGCCGAGCCCCGCGAGGACGAGGCAGAGCGCGCCGGCGGGCTCCGGCCAGTCCGCGAGCCACGCCTCGAGCAGGCGCTGGAAGATCCGGTGGTAGAGGTAGATCGCGAGACTCGCCTCGCTCAGGAAGGCGACCGCGCGACGCGGCTGGCGCCCGCGCGCGAGCGCCGCCAGGCCGGCCACCACCGCGAGCGTATAGGCGATGCGGAGCGGAACGCCGAGCGGGCCCGCAAGCATTCCCGCGGCCCCGATCGGACCCGCCGCGAGGCCCGCGGCCAGGGCGAGCCCGAGCGTGCCACGCCGGCGCGACCATGCGCGCTCGAGCCCCGGGAGCGCGAGACGCACGAGCCATCCGGCCACGAAGAAACCGAGCGAGAAGTGATCGAGCGGGTTGCGGAGCGACCAGAACCAGCCTCCCACCGGTTCGCCGTCCTCGCACGCCGCGAGCGCTCCCATCGCGAGCACGCAGACGGCGAGCAGCGCCCACGCACCGCCCCTTCCCAGGCGCGAGAGCGGCCACGCCAGGGGCGAGATCACGGCGATCAGCAGCACGTAATAGTAGACCCCGAGCGTCGAGGCCGTCGCGAGCTGGAAGGCGAGGTCCGAGAAGCTCGCGGCCCGAGCCACTCCCGCGAGGTAGGCCACGCCGGAGGCCACCAGGTAGGGAGCGAGCACCCTGAGCCAGCGCTCGCGGACCCGCGCGAAGGTCTCGGGCTCGCTCCGGGCGGCGAGGAAGCCCGAAGCGAAGAGGAAGGCGGGCACCTGGAAGAGGGTCCAGCTCGCGCAGAGCCAGAACTCGAAGCTCCGCGCCGAGGGCAGGAACTCGGTTCGCGCGTGGGTGAACACGACGGCGACGATGGCCGCAGCCTTCACGACGTCGATCGCAGCGTATCGGCCCGGAGCCGCCCCCGCGGCCTCGCCCATGCGCCGCATGTATAGCACCTCCGCTTCCGTTACCCTTTTTCGTTCCGCTCGGGAGGTCGAGAGGCGTGGGGTCCCGCGGCTCGTGCGCCCGACGCGCGCTCCTGGTCGGTTTCGCGGCCATCGCCTGCGCGTGCGGCGACGGCGCGCGCGAGCGCACGATGCTCGTGGTCGTGCGCCGCTTCGTCGACGCGCAACCGACAGCGCCACTCACCGCCGAGCTCCCGGTCGCGACGATCCGCGACGACACGCGATTTGCGCTGGCCGCGCCCCGGGAGCGGACCCTGGTGTGGCCGAAGCTCCTACCGCCGCACGAGGGGGCGCGGATCGTGAAGCTGCGCCCGCTGCTCCCGAAGGAGCTCGAGGCCGCTCCGCACCTGCTCGTCCTGGCCCAGGCGAGGGTGGGTCAGGACTGGACGAGCCGTCCGCCCGAGGTCGTGTCGCCCGCTCGCCGCGGGCGGTACGCCACGGTGCAGGTCGACTTCCCGCTCCCGGCGGTGGCGCCGGAAACGCGGGTGCTGGTCACGGCCTCGGCGCTGCCGCTCGGTCTCGTGGACCTGTCGGAGCGGACGACGGAGGCCCTCGAGATCCCCGCCGACGCCTGGCTCGAGTTCGCGATGGGGATGCTGCAGCCGCGCTGGGGCTACGACCCGGTGGAGTTCGCCGTCGAGGCCTGCGAGGCGGAGCGCTGTGAGCGGGTCTTCGCCGAGGTCTTCGATCCCGTCGATGGCGAGGCGTGGCGCGACCGGCGCGTGAGCCTCGCGGAGCTCGCGGGCACGACCCGCCACTTCCGCTTCCTGGCGCGCCGGCTCGCCGAGGCGGCTCCCTTCTCGCTCCCGGTGTGGGGGAACCCGACGCTCTACGCCGAGCTCCCCCGACCCGCCGGAGCGCTGAACCTGATCCTCCTCTCCGTCGACACGCTGCGCGCCGACCATCTGCCGAGCTACGGCTACGGTCGCGATACGGCCCCCTTCCTCGACGAGCACTTCGCCCACGGCGGGACGGTCTTCGAGAACCCCGTCGCCGCCGCCACGATCACGACGCCCTCGCACGCGTCGATCTTCACGTCGCTCCAGCCGGCGTCGCACGGCACGACCGACGGCATGAAGGTCATCCCGAAGCACATCCCGACCCTCCCCGAGCTGATTCGCGCCGCGGGGTTCGACACCGCCGGCATCACCGAGGACGGCTGGCTCGGGATCCGTCACGGCTTCGGGCGCGGCTTCGACGTCTTCCAGGAGAACAAGAGCCCCCAGATCATGAGCCCGGACGGACAGGTCGACCGGACCTTCGCCGAGGCCGCCGCCTGGCTCGAGCGCAACCGCGACAAGCGCTTCTTCCTCTTCCTCCACACCTTCCAGGTCCACTACCCGTACGCTCCGCCGAGCCGCTACGCGGGGCTCTTCAGCGACGGGGCGACGCGGAGCGAGGAGCGCCCGAGCCATCTGCGTGCGATGGACGACTACGACCGCGAGATCCGCTACACGGACGACGAGCTGCGCCGGCTGGTCGGGCGGCTGCGCGATCTCGGCCTCGACGCCCGGACGGTCTTCGTCGTGACCGGCGACCACGGAGAGGCCTTTCTCGAGCACGGGTTGCTCGAGCACAGCGGGCGCCTCCACGAGGAGATCGTTCGGGTGCCGCTGCTCTTCGCGGGTCCGGGGATCCCGGCGGGCCGCCGCATCGCGACCCCCGTGGCCCACGTGGACCTCTTGCCGACGATCCTCGAGCTCCTGGCGATCCCGGCTCCGGCCTGGAGCGAGGGCCGAAGCCTCGTCGGCCTCGTGACCGGCCGCGATCCGGAGTCGGCGTTCGCGGACCGCGCGCTCTTCAGCGAGACGCGCTCGAAATCGGCGCTGGCCGCCGAGCGGAGGATGATCGGCTTCGCGGCCCCCGCGTTCATGGTGCGCCAGGGCTCGCGCAAGCTCCTGCGCTACCCCGACGCGGCGGGCGGCTTCCGTTACGAGCTCTACGACGTGGCCGCCGATCCCGGCGAGCAGCGCGACCTCCACGCGACCGAAGGCGAGGCGGCTGCCGAGCTGCGCGCGCTGCTCGACGGCTACGAGGCCGCGGGCCAGGCGCATCGCGAGCGCATCGACGCTTCGGCCGGGGTGCGCGGCGAGCCGCAGGAGGCGGCTCCCCTCGATCCGTCGCAGGAGGAGAAGCTCCGCGCGCTCGGCTACCTGGAGTAGCGCTCGGGAACGCGCGAGAAGGCGGCGACGCCGACGGCGTAGATCGCCACCGCGAGCGCCAGCACCGCGCGGAAGCCGAGCGTCATCGAGAGGATCGTCGCGAGCACGGAGCTCACCACCGAGAAGAAGCCGTTCACCGCCCAGCCCCAGGCGACGTACTCCCGGGGGTGCGCGGAGAGCGACGCGAGCGTGCGGAGCCCGAGCGGCATGAAGGCGCCGAGGCAGAGCCCGAGCGGAGCGAGCGCGATCACCGCCAGCGCGGCGCGCAGCGCGAGGGGCGCCCACGCGAACGCGGCGAAGGCGGGCGCGAGCGCCGTGGCGTAGAAGATCGCCAGCGCCGCGAGTCCCGCGAGGAGCCGGGCGAGCGCGCGGCCGCGCCGCGCCGTGCTGCGGCCGCCGAGCCAGCTCCCCAGCCCCGAGGCGACGAGCAGCGAGAAGAGCGTCACGCTGAGCGAGTAGGTCGGGGAGCCGAGGAAGAGCACGAGCCGCTGGATCAGGCTGACCTCGAAGAACATGAACCCGAGCCCGAGCGCCGCGAAGTAGACCGCGGCGTTGGTCTTGCAGGGGATCTCCCGCCACACCTCGCGGGCCGCCGCGAGGGGCAGCAGCAGGAAGACCGCCCCGAGGGCCGTCGCCACCCCGAGCAGGCAGAGGAGCATGCGCTCGCCGGTCGCGTCCTCGGGGTCCCACACGACGGAGCGCTCCCCCCACGGGCGCGCCAGCGCGTCGCGGAAGCGCGTGAAGTGCCAGAAGAAGGGCGAGTCGTCGCTCACGGGCCCGACGGCGTAGGGGTAGTCGGCGAGCCAGCGCTCGAGCTCGTCCGGCGGGAGCGAGATCACCTCGTTCACGGGGTGCCGCGGACCCGCGCGCGCGCCGTCGCCCGCGTGCCAGACCCGCGCCCCGGGAATCGCCCCGTTGCGCGCGACGAATCGCTGCGCCTCGTCCGGGGTAAACGGCTCGCGCTTGAGCAGGATCGTCGCGGTGGTGAAGAGGCCCGGCACCGCGCTCAGCAGGACGTGCCGCGAGAAGTCGAGAGTTCCCCGGCGCCGGAACGCCTCTCGCGCCGTCGCGAGGTAGCGCGTGGTCCGGTTGGGCTTGCGGTCGAAGGCTACCTCGCCGAACTGCACGCACACGATGCCGCCCGGGGCGAGCCGATCGAGCGCGGCTTCCACCATCTCGATGGTGTAGAGGTAGCTCTCGGAGAGCACGAAGGCGCCCGAGCTCGCGGCGCCCAGCGCCGAGTAGGAATCCGGGGCGACGAACCAGACGAGGTCGCGGGGCCGCGCGTCCCGCTCGACGAACGAGCGTCCTTCCTCGTTCACGAGCTCCACGCGCTCGTGCTCGGCGATGCGCCCCGAGTACTCCGCGAGCTCGCCGCGCAGGAGCGAGACCGTGACGGGGTTGAGCTCGACCGCCGTCACCTGCCGGGCGCCGAAGTAGAGCGAGGCGAGGACCTCGTGGCCGCCGGCCGCTCCGATCACCAGCACGTCGGGCCCGGGCGGCAGCACCGCGAAGGGGATCGAGACGACCTCGGCGTCGAAGGCCGAGAGCTTCGCGAAGTCGCCGTCGAAGCGGCGGACGGTCGAGCCCATGATGCCGTCGTGCGTCAGCACGTAGAGGCGTTCGGGCGTGAAGCCGGGCAGCACGTCGACCCGGAAGAGCGGGCTCCAGCTCGAGAAGAGGACCTGCTGGTCGCCGAGCAGCTGCGGGCTCATCGACTTGATGCGGTCGGGGACGGGCTCGGGGGCCAGCCCCGGCACGGCGACCAGCACCGCGAGCGCGGCCGCGAGCGGAGCCGCCGCGAGCGCGAGGCCGCGCACCTCGAAGAGCGCGACGCGAAGGCCAGCGGCGACCAGCACCAGGCCGGAAAACCCCACGGCGCCGGGCGGCGTGATCGTGGCGAAGAGCGGCACGCAGGCGGCGCAGCCGACCCCCGCGCCGACGAGGTCGGCGAAGTAGAGGCGATGGGAGTCGACCGGACGCGAGCCGAAGATCGTCGCGAGCGCGACCCCCACCAGCAGGAAGGGTGCGAAGAGCGCCAGGCAGAGCGCGGCGAGCTTCAGCCACTCGAGCGCGCTCCCGACCAGGTCGGTCGTATTGAGCTGCACCAGCGCCACGACGGCGTAGGAGAGCGGCACGGCGAGGGCCCCGCCGATCGCGCTCCAGGCGACGAGCCGCTCCGGACGCGCGCGGCGCAGCGCCGGAAACAGCGCCACGCAGACCCCTCCGGAGCCGAGGCCCAGCAGGGCGATCCCGAGGATCGGGTAGGTGAAGTAGTAGTAGAGCTTGTAGGAGAAGACGCGGGTCAAGGCGATCTCGAGCACGATCGCGGCGAACGAGATCAGGAAGATCTCGAGCCGGAAGCTCATCGCGCAAGGCCGCGCAGCGGCCGCGCAGCGAGCCGCAGGCGAGCGGAGCTCATCGGGCCAGGCCGCGCAGCGGCCGCGCAGCGAGCCGCAGGCGAGCGGAGCTCATCGGGCCAGGCCGCGCAGCGGCCGTGCGCCGCAGGCGAGCGGAGCTCATCGGGCCGGCTGCCCTTCGCTCGCGAGCTCGATCCGCGGGTCCTGCCACACCATGGCAAACCCATCGAGGTCGAGCGTGTTCATGCGCACCCCGCCGCGGAACCGGGTCCGGAAGATCAGCATCGGCTCCTCGCCGGCGAAGCGCGAGAGATCCACGCGGCGCTCGGCGGCGGGAGGCGAGATCCAGCCGTGCACCGGCTCGAGGGGCAGGCTCTCGCGATACAGGAGCTCGTCGGAGCGGCCGTCGCGGTGCACCCAGATCTCCGCCGTGAGCTCGCTCCCCGTCCGGACCTCCGCCGGCTGCCGGTAGCCCACGCGGAAGGCGAGCTCCGCCGCATCCGGCACGGCGACACGGCACAGGGTGGAGACGTCCTGGATCCCACCCGGCGACTCGTCGTCGAGGAAGTGATACAGGATGTCGAAGAGCAGGTGATGGCGCAGCGTGCGGCCACGCCGTGTTTCGTGGTCCGCGTCGCAGTCCGCGAGCGCGTCCTGCGTGGGGCGCTCCGGCAGCGGCGTGGCGCGCCGCCGCAGGAAGAGATGCTTGTCGATCGCGACGGAGAAGGCCGGCGCGAAGGTCCGCCGCAGGTACTCGGTGAGCACCGGCGCGTAGTCCCGGAGCCGGGTGCGCTCCGAGAAGAAGTCGTCGTAGTCGGCCACCGCGAGGCGCACGCGCCCGGCCTCGACGCCCTCCACCACACCGGCGCCGCGGTCGTGCGCGATGTGGACGGCGTAGAGATTGTAGTAGCGGCCCGGCATCGGCCGGTCGGCCAGGAAGTTCAGCATCGCGAAGCCCGGGAGCGTGAGGACCGGCTCGCCCTCGCGCGTGCCGGCCCGGATCGCCGCGACCTCGAAGCCGAGCATCTGCTGCTCCGCCTCGCTCACGAGGACGCCGCCGCGCGGCGGCGCGACCTCGGTGTCGAGCGAGCGCAAGAGGTCGACGTACCAGTAGCCCGCCACGATCGCGTAGGCGGCGAGGAGTGCGCCGCCCGCGGCGACGACGGCGCGGCGCGGCCAGCGCGCCGAGGCCGGTCCGCCGGCCAGGACCCGCGCCCCCACGACGGCGCCGAGCGCCACGACCGGCTGGTAGACGTTCACGAGATGGTTGAAGTCCGCGCGCGGAAAGACGCCCAGATAGACGGATCCCGCGACCGCGAGCAACGCCAGGCCCCCCCCGTCCGGCGGAAGCCCCCGGATCGTCGGCGCGAGCATGAGCCACGCCCCCGCCGCGAAGAGCAGCGGCGGGATCCAGTACAGGAGCACGTGCAGGATCTCGACCGAGCGCACCAGCGGCACGGGCCAGTCGAAGCGCAGCGCGGTGTGGGTGAGCGCGGACGCGCCGTAGGTGAGCCGACCCAGGCCCGCCATCCGCTCCCGGGTGAAGATCTCCGCCGGCCCGAGGTAGGGGATGTCGTGCGTGCCGAGGAATCCCCCGAACGGATGGACCACGAGCGCCTGGAAGGCGTCGCCGAGGGCCTCGTGGCGCCAGAAGTAGAGGAGGGTCGGGACGACGACGATCCCGAAGCCGAGCGCGACGGGGCCGGGGACGGCGAGCGCGTCCCGCCACGACGTCCCGAGCGACACGCGCGACTCGAGGCACAGCCCCGCGATCCCGACGGCGCAGCCCGCCGCGGCGAAGACCCCGTAGTTCTGCTTGAAGAGGATCGCGAGACCGAGCGCCACGCCGAGCAGGACGAGGTCGCGGCCGCGGCGATCGACGCCCCAGGCGAGCACGCGCTCGAGAGCGAGCAGCGCGAAGAGCACCGACCACGGCGAGTAGAACGACCACGTCCACGCCGGGAAGGCCCAGACGCTCGTGCCGAGGAACGCGGCAGCCGCCGCCCACGCGGCGCCGGGGCCGGCGAGCCTCTGCACGATGCGGGCCGCGGCCCAGAGCGAGGCGCACCAGCAGGCGAGCGCGAGCAGGCGCGAGGCCAGCACGCTCGGCTCGACGAGGCGGAAGAGCGCGGCGAGCAGGAACCAGACGCCGGGCGCGACGAAGGCGTCCATGTCGCGGTAGAGGACCCTGCCCCGGGCCATGTCGAGCGCCTGGAGCAGCAGATAGCCCTCGTCGGAGAGGATGATCGCGCGCCGGCAGAGGGAGAGGCCGAAGCCGAGCGCCAGGGCGCCCGCGCCGGCCAGGGCGAGACGCCTCCAGGTCAACGCGCCGGCTCCTCGCGCACGAGCCCGTACCACACGGACTCGCCGCCGCCGAATTCGGCGGTCCGGTGGAACGCGCTCTCGAGGTAGGCCGCGACCTCCGGAAAGAGCTCCGCGAAGGCGCGAAACTGCAGATACATCCGTGGATTGTAGACGACGCAGCGCGTGCGGCTGCGCTCGAGCGACGCGGCGATCGCGGCGCCGCTCACGTTCCCCGGAATCACGAGGTCGAAGCGGGTGGGATTCGGCCGCGCCGCCAGGAAGTAGAGGATCGGGAGGTCGGGAGCCGCGAAGACCGGCTCGCCCGGCCGCGCGCAGCGCTCGAGGAAGCGCGTCGCCCCGCGCAGGAGCGAGCGCTGCGTCGCGTCGACCCGGAGGCGCCCCCGGGCCACGCCGAGGGGTTCGGGGTACCAGCGTGCGACGTCGGCCGAGACGCGCGCCGCCGCGACGGCGCCGAGCAGGACGGCCGTCGCCCACGCCGCGCGCCAGCCGAGCGCCGCGGCGGAGCTCCGGGCGGCGAGCGCGCGATCCATCCGGTCCGCGACCGCCGCGGCGACGAGCAGGATCGGCGCGCCCACGAAGGCCAGGTGCGACCAGATCGCGGAGGGGAAGATCCCGAGGAAGAGGAGCCAGGCGAAGGCCACCACCGCGCGCAACGCCGCCCTGGCCTCGGCGCCGGCTTCGCGCCCGGCGGCGAGGGCCGCGAGCGCCCCGGCGGCGAGCGTCGCGAGCGCGCCGCCATAGGCGAGGCGGATCGCCGCGCCGCGCAGCGCGGGGGAGATCGCGAAGCCGAGCAGCGCCTCGCCCCGCACGAGGTAGTTGAAGAGGACCGCGGGCGTGTAGAGGAAGACGAAGCGCGGGTCCGAGGGCATCGGGCCGAGGATCGGGGGGAGCGGATCGCGGAAGGCCTCGAGCTGCGAGGCGCCGATCGAGACGAACGTGGCGTCGATGAGAGCCGGGAGCGCCCCGGCCGCCGCGAAGGCGACCGCCGCGGGGAGCCCGAGCGCTGCGGCGCCGAGCGCGACCGGGAGGAGCGTCCGCAACAGCGGGCGCGGCGCCACGGCCGAAGGGCCCTGCCCGAAGCCGAGCCCGGCGAGAACGCCGAGGCCTGCGAGGACGCCGAAGTTCTGCTTCACGAGCGCGCAGGCCCCGAGGCACAGGCCCGTCGCCAGCGCGTCCGCGTCGCGGCCTCGCTCGAGCGTGCGGAGGAGCCCCAGCAGGGCCGCCAGGGCGAAGAGCATCGCCAGCGGCGAGTAGTTGAGCATGCTGAGCCCCGGGAAGTCGAAGACGACGAGCTCGAGATGGAGCGCGGGCGCGAGCCACGCCCACGCAGGCCTCGCGACCCGCGTCGCCACGCGCCAGAGGCAGAGCGCGGTCAGGGCATTCACGACGACCTGCGCCCGGCGCAGCACGAGCAGATCGTCGCCGAAGACCGCCATGAGCCAGGCGGCGACGTGGTAGACGCCCGGGAAGATCCCGGTATAGACGTCGCGGTAGAGGACCTGGCCGCGGGCGATCCGGTCCGCGATGGCGGCGAGCTGGCCCTCGTCGACCGGAACGATGCTGCGGTCGTGCGTCGGCAGCTGGACCAGGGCGGCGACGGCGAGAACGAGGGCCGACCCCGCCGCGCTCCGAACCGGCCCCGGCCGCATCGGGCCGCAGTATAGCCGCAGCGGCGTCGACGCCGCGGCCCGCTCGCGTACCATGGGCGCTCCGATGGACGCGCACGAGCACGAGCGCCTCGCGGGATTCGAGGAGTGGTACTGGTGGCATCGCGGCCGACAGTCGATCGTGCGGCGCCTGCTCTCGCGCTACGCGCCGCCCGGGGCGCGCATCCTGGACGTGGGCTGCGGCACCGGCGCGACGACGCTCGGACTTCGCCGCTCCGGCCCGGTCTTCGGCGTGGACGTGGGCCGCCAGGCGCTCCAGATCGCGCACGCCCGCGGGCTCTCCGTGGTGCAGGGCAGCGCCGCCAGGCTTCCCGCGCGGCCCGGCGCCTTCGACCTCGTGCTCGCGCTCGACGTCCTCGAGCACCTCGATGACGACGTCGCCGCAGCCCGCGAGATGCGGGCGGCGCTGCGTCCAGGTGGCTGCCTGCTCGCCACGGTCCCCGCCTACCCGTTCCTCTGGAGCGGCCACGACGAGGCCCTCGGCCACCGCCGTCGTTACGTCCGCCGCGAGCTCGTCGCGGTGCTCGAGCGCGCGGGCTTCGAGACCCTGCTCTGCTCCTACGCCATGGGCTCGATCCTCCCGGCCGCCGTCGTCGTGCGCCTGTACGAGCGCTGGCTGCGCCGCCGCCCGGCCCGCCGCGAGAGCGGCTACGTCGTCGTCCCGGCGCCGCTCAACGCGTTGCTCGCCTGGATCACGAGCGCGGAGAGCTTCCTGCTGCCGTGGACCCCCCTACCCTTCGGCCTGAGCATCGCCGCCGTAGCGCGCCGCCCGGCCGCCTCGAAGCCGTAGTCCGTCCGCGCCGCGACTCCGCGAGGGAGCCGATCAGCGCCGGTAGCGCCACCAGATCCGCAGCAGGTCGACGCCGGCGCGCAGGTAGTCGCGCGGGCGGACCTTCGAGCCGGCGACGTCGGTCCACTCCGAGAGCGGCACCTCGCAGATCACCGCCTGCGCCGCAGCGAGCCCCCCCCCGCGGCGCCCGCGCACCAGGCGCGCCAGGATCTCGACGTCGAAGGTCCAGCGCGCGACGAAGGGATCGCGGAAGAGCGCGCGCACCGTCGGGCCCGCCCGGAAGAGCTTCGCACCGCACTGCGTGTCGTAGACGCGCAGGCCGAGGACGAGCGCGATCGCCGTCGCGGCGATCCGGCCCAGGTAGTGGCGGAGCGCGTGCCGCTCGATCTGCCGGCCGAGCAGCACGACCCGGGCACCGATCGCGAGCTCGAGCTCGGGCCGCGCTTCGAGGATGCGCAGGAACTCGGGGATGGCGGCGAGCGGCGTGGCGAGGTCCGCGTCCCAGAAGCCCGCGTACTCGACCTCGTCCTGGAGCGCGCGAAGCATCCCGCGCCGCACCGCCTCGGCCTTGCCGAGGTTCTCGGGCAGCGCGAGCACCGAAACGCGCTCGGGGTCGACGCGTTCGAGGGATCGCAGCAGCGCCAGCGTGTCGTCGCGGCTCCCGTCGTCGACGAAGACGAACGCTACCTCGGGGTGTTCGCGCAGGAAGTCCTTGTAGAGCGCCGCCGGGAGGCGCGCGGCCTCGTCGTAACACGGGATCACGATGCAGGCGCGCACGCGCGTCGGCGCCGCCGGATCCGGGTCTGCGGCGATCACGGGGTGCTACGCTAGCAGCCCGAGGTGGAGGTGCCGAGGTCGGCTTCGCGCGTTGTCCTCGCGGCGCTTGGCGTCGCGGCGACACTCGCTCTCGCGGCCTGCGCAGACGCTCCGCCGACCACGATGCGGCCGATCCACCGCTTCGCGGCGCCGGCCGACGGCGCGCGGACGGACGCGCTCGCGACAGCGACGCTCGAGGACGATACGCGGCCGGTGTTGCGTGCGCCGCGCAGCCGGGTGGTGGCCTGGCAGGAGCGGGCGCCGGTCACTCCCGAGGGCCAGGTCGAGGTCACGCAGATCCTCCGCGGAAGGCTCGCGCAGGCCTCCCACCTCGTGGTGCGCGCCCATCTCGGCGCCGACCGCGAGCTCCACGTGACTCCGCCGCGGCTCGTCGCCGTCCGCCGCGCGCCCGCGGGCCGCCTCTTCGCGGCGCGCTTCCCCGTGCCCGCGGAGTGGCGCGCCCGGGAGGTCGCGGTCACCGTGCGCGGCGTGCCGATCGGGACCGAGGAGCTCGGCTCGATCGAGACCGCGGCGGTCGCGATCCCGGCGGGTGCGCGGCTCGAGTTCGCGATCGGCGTCCTCGAGCCCGAGCTCGGCTCCGACCCGGTCGCCTTCCAGGTCGACGCCTGCTCCGACGCCTGCGAGACCGTCTACCGGGCCGAGCTCGCTCCCGCGCGCGCCGAGGATCGCGGCTGGCGCGACGCCATCGTACCGCTCGACGCGCTGGCGGGGTCCCGGCGCCGATTCGTCTTCCGCGCGGAGCGGCTGGCCCGGGCGACCCCCTTCTCGCTCCCGCTCTGGGCGCACCCGACCCTCTACGCGCCCGCCTCGCGCGCGGACGCCGGCGCGAGCCTGATCCTGCTCTCGATCGACACGCTACGCGCGGACCACCTCCCCTCCTACGGCTACACCCACGAGACCGCCCCCTTCATAGACCGCCTCGCGCGCGAGGGGACCCTCTTCGAGAACACCGTCGCCGCCTCGACCGCGACGGCGCCCTCCCACATGACGATGTTCACCTCGCTCCCGCCGAGCGTTCACGGGGCCACCGACGGCTTCAAGACCCTGGCGAGCGAGATCCTGACCCTGCCGGAGTGGATCCGCGCGCAGGGGCTCGACACGGCGGCGATCACCGAGGACGGCTGGGTCGGCGCGCAGCAGGGCTTCGCCCGCGGCTTCGACGTCTTCGTCGAGAACAAGAGCGCGCGCATCACGGTCCCGGAGGGGCAGGTGGACCGCACCTTCGCCCGCGCGAAGCGCTGGCTCGAGCTCCACCGCGACAAGCGCTTCTTCCTCTTCCTCCACACCTACCAGGTGCATGCGCCGTACTCGCCGCCGGCCCGCTACGCGGAGCTCTTCGGAGCGCCGGGAGGCGAGCGGGCGCCGATCCACCTCCGGCAGCTCGCCGACTACGACCGCGAGATCCGCTACACCGACGACGAGCTCGCGGGCCTCTTCGCGGCGCTCGAGGCGCAGGGCCTCGCCGAGCGGACCCTCCTCGTCGTGACCTCGGACCACGGCGAGGAGTTCCTCGAGCACGGGCTCCTCTCCCACGGAGGCCATCTCTACGAGGAGTCGGTGGCCGTACCGCTCGTGCTCCGCGGTCCGGGCATCCCGGCGGGGCGGAGGATCCCGACCCCGGTGGGGCACGCCGACCTGATGCCGACGCTGCTCGAGCTGCTCCGCCTCCCCGTGCCGGACGGCCTCTCCGGACGGAGCCTGCGCGGGCTCCTGGCCGGCGCGGCGGGTCCGCTCGAGGCGCGGCCCGTCTTCAGCGAGGCCTGGGCGACCTTCCAGCCCGGTGGCCCGGACGGCGGCCGCGCCTTCGAGCCGCCCTCGCTCGCGGTCCGCCGCGGCGAGCGCAAGCTCGCGCGCTACCGATCGCCGGAGGGGACGCGCTACGAGCTCTACGACCTGGCGGCGGACCCCGGGGAGCGGACCGATCTCTCCGGCTCCGCCCCCGACGAGGCGGGCGCGCTTCGCTCGCTGCTCGAGGCCTACGAGCGCGAGGCGTCGCGGGGGGCCGGGCTCGCGTCGCCGGCCCCGGGGACGCCCCCCGCGCTCGACGCCGACCGCGAGCAGAAGCTCCGCGCGCTCGGGTACCTCGAGTAGTGTCAGATCCCGTGGCGCGGCTGCGCGTGCTCTTCGTCTGCAGCCACCTCACGAGCGGCGGTGCCGAGCGCTTCGTCAGCACCGTGCTCGGCTTCCTCGACCGCAACCGCTTCGCGCCCTCGCTCAGCCTGCTGCGCGGCGAGCGTTCCTACCCGCTGCCCGAAGACGTGCCGCTCTCCGTGCTCGGGAAGGAGCGGCCCTGGCACCTGCCGCGCGCGGTCGTCCGCCTCGCGCGGCTCCTCGACGCCCTCCGCCCCGAGCTCGTCTTCTCGGCCTTCTCGTATCCGAGCTTCGTCACCGGCAACGCCCTCGCGCTGGCCCGCCACCGGCCGTGCTGGGTCGCCCGCGTCGCCTCGAATCCGGACCACGCCGAGGCGGGCTTCTTGCGACCGTGGATGCGGCGCCTGTACCAGCGGGCCGACCTCGTCGTGGCCAACTCCCGGGCCCTGTGCCGGCGCTTCGACCTCGTCTACCCGGATGTGGGGCGCTCCGCCCGCCACCTCCCGAACGCGACGGACTTCGCCCGCGTCGATGCGCTGGCGGCCGCGGCGGCGGAGCCCCCCCCGCGCGGGCGGCTCCGGATCGCGAGCGTCGGGCGCCTCGTCCCCGTGAAGCGCTTCGACCTCCTGCTCGATGCCCTCGCCCACCTGCGCGCCCACCGCGACATCGAGCTCGTGCTCTGCGGCGAGGGACCCGAGCGCGAGAAGCTGCGGCGCCGCGCCCGCCGGCTCGGGCTCGAGGACCGCGTGCGCCTCGTGGGTTTCGACGCGAACCCCTATCGCTGGCTCGCGGCATCGCACCTCTTCGCGCTCACGAGCGACATGGAGGGGCTCCCGAACGCGCTGATCGAGGCGCAGGGTCTCGGCCTGGCGGCGGTCGCGACCGACTGCCCGACGGGGCCGCGCGAGATCGTGGACGACGGCGAGACGGGGCTCCTCGTGGCGCCGGGGGATGCGCTGGCGCTGGCCGATGCGATGGGCGCGCTGCTCGGCGATCCGGCGCGCCGGCTCGCGATGGGTGCCGCGGCTCGGGCCCGGGCGAGGGCGCGCTTCTCGGCCGCCGAGGTCACGCGCGAGCTCGAGTCGGTCCTGCTCGACGCGGCCGCGCGCACGCCCGGCTCATGACCTCGAGGTAGCGCTCCGCCACGCGATCCCAGTCGAGCGCGCGGGCTGCCTCGCGCGCGCGCCGCGCCCGCTCGGGCGAGCGGTCGGCGAGCGCAGCGAGGAGCTTCTCGGCCAGATCCGCGGGATCGCGCTCGCGGCACAGCCAGCCGTTCTCCCCGTGGCGCACGACGTCGGGGATCCCGCCCGTCGCGGTGGCGACGAGCGGCGCTCCGGCGGCGAGGGCCTCGGCCACCGCGGTCGGCATCCCCTCGGCGCGTCCGCCCGCCCGAGTCACGGAGGGGATCACCGCGGCGCGGCAGGCGCGCAGGTGGCGCACCACCTCGGCATGCGGGAGCCGCCCGGTGAAGCGCACGCGAGCGGCGATCCCCAGGCGCTCGGCCTCCGCGCGCAAGCGCGCCTCGGCGGGGCCGGAGCCCACGATGCATGCGCCGAGCTGCGGATGGCTCGCGAGCACGCGCGGGAGGGCGCGCAGGAGCTGCTCGACGCCCTTGATCGGCGCGAGCCGGCCCGCGAAGAGCAGGAAGCCGCCCGGAAAGGGGGGGTCGAGCGGGGGCCCGGCCTCGACGTCGAAGCGCGCGACCGCGACCCCCATGGGCTGCACCAGGGCTCCCGACGCGCGCCCGAGCGCGGCATCGAAGGCCTCGCGCAGGTTGGTCGAGACGGCGAAGAATGCGTCCGTCCGGCCCGCGATGTAGCCCGCGATGCGTCGCGCGAAGGGGAGGCGCCGGAGCAGGTAGGCGTCGCCGCCGTGGAGCGTGGCGACGTGGGCGAAGCGCGGGCGGCGCCCGCGCGCTAGCGCGGCCGAGAGGCCCTGCGGCAGGACCCAGTGCGAGTTCACCACGTCGATCGCGAGGCGGCGAGCCAGGGCGCGCGTGGCCGTGGCCTGCGCGACGAGGTACGGGACGGGCTGCGCCCACGCGAGCGGCGAGCGCGCGAGGTTCGCGGCGATCCCGTCGCCGTACGCCAGCGCCTGCGCCCGTCGCGGCAGGAAGTAGGTGAAACGGTGGACCTCGACCGCTCCCATCCGCTCGCGCCGGGGCGCGCCCGGAGCGTCCGGTACGAGCGCCGTCACCTCGCAGCGCCGCGCCAGCGCCTCGCAGAGGTCCTGGATGAAGCGCGGAAGGCCGTCGTCCGGCCGGATGGGGAACGTGCTCGCGGTGACCAGGACGCGCATCTTTGGATCGGCGCCTACCCGAGGTCTCCGTCCCGCCCCGCTGCGCTGCGCTGGCGGAAGAGGATCTCTTCCAGGTAGCTGCGGTGGCGGTTCAGCATGTCCCCGATCACGCCCATGTGCAGCGCGCCGGCCGCGAGCGCGGCGAGCGCCGCCGCCGTGAAGCCCGCCCACTTGTGGGGGGAGAGCTGCCCGGTCGCGGACCAGTGCCAGAGCAGGAAGCCGGCGAGTAGCGCCGCCGGGACGAGGCAGGCGAGCGCGATCCCCCCGAAGAAGCGCAGCGGGTGATAGTCGCGGTAGGAGCGGAAGACGATCTGGAGCGTGCGCAGGCCGTAGCGCCAGAGGCTCCCCGCCACGCGGCTCTTCCCGTGCTCGCGCTCGCCACGCACGCGGATCGGCACCTCGACGATCGCGAGCTGCTTGAAGGCGAGGTTCAGCATCACCTCCTGCGTGTAGGTGAAGCGCGCGAGCAGGTGCAGGTGCATGGCGGCGCGGCGGCTGTAGCAGCGCATCCCGCAGGAGACGTCGTGGAAGGTGCGGCCGGCGAGCCGCGAGATCAGCCGGCTCATCAGGCGGTTGCCCCAGCGACGGACCCACGGCATGTCGGGGACGAGGGCGGGGTCGGCGAAGCGGGAGGCCGTCGCGAAATCCGCGCGGCCGGAGAGCACGGGCTCGACGAGCGCCGGGATCTCGCGCGGATCGAACTGCCCGTCGCCGTCCAGGGTCACGATCAGGTCGGCGCCGTGGTCGATCCCGAAGGCGAGCGCGGAGTGGAAGGCCGCCCCCACGCCGAGGGGGCGCTCGTGGCGGATCACGCGGGCGCCGGCCGCGCGGGCGCGCTCGCCGGTGGCGTCGCGGCTCCCGTCGTCGACGACCACGACCTCGATGGAGCCGACCCCGGGGATCTGGCTCGGCACCCCGCGCACGACGTCGGCCACGGTCGGTTCCTCGTCGAGCGCGGGGATCGAAACCAGGAGGTGCGGGAGCCGCGCTCCTTCCTCGAGGCGCCGTCCGATCCGCGCGGAAGGGGTCGTCATGGCCTTCGGATGGTACCGCTTCGAGCGGCGGAGAACGGACGCCGGGTCACGGGAGGGCCCAGCGCACCCAGACCTCGAAATGGCCCTCCTGGTGGACGCGCCGGAAGCCGGCCCCGGAGAGAATCCGCCGGCCCCGCTCCACGTCGGGCGAGTCGTAGAGCAGCACGCCCTTCACGGCGTAGCGTTCGAGCGCCCGCGCGAAGAGTGGGTATGCGTCCTTGCGCGGCTGCGCGCCGCCCGCGACCAGGCTCGCGACGAAGCGCAGCGCGAGATCCTCCTCGCCGAGCTGCGGGCGATAGCGGCTCAGGTAGGCGTTCTGGACGACGAGCGGGTAGGCGCGCTGCGGAAGCACCGGGATCCAGCGCGAGACGAGAAGCGGCGCGATCACGTGCGAGCCGGGCGGAACGCTGCGCGCGAGGATCTCGGCGAGCCGGTACTCCGTCGGCGGCATCTTGAGGCCGGGCCACCCGAGCCGAACCCCGTTGTCCCGCGAGAGGGAGCTGCGTTCGGGGATGGCGAGCGCGAAGGCGGCGGCGAGAGCCAGGCACGCCGCGCGCCCGATCCAGCGCCAGCGGCCTTCGAGCTGGAGCGGGGCCGTCACGACGAGCGCGAGGAGGGCCGGCACCGGCACGACCCAGAGCGTGCGCCAGTACGAGGAACCGGTGACGTTGTCGGCGATCCATCGCGAGGCGAAGGGCTCGAGCAGCAAGGCGCAGAGCAGCGGCGCCAGGACGGCGAAGCGCCGGGCGAGGCCAGGCGGGACCACGGCCCAGGCGAGCACGCACGCGACGATCGCCGCGCCGCGCAGTCGCCCGTTGCCCAGCACGAGGTAGAACGACTGCCGGAGCTGCACCCCGGGGGCGTGCGCCTCCCGCGCGGTTCGCTCGACCTGCTCCGCGACCTCGGCGGTCCGCTGCGCGGCGCGCGCGGCCGACTCGGCCTGGAGGGAGTGCCGCAGCGCGAGCCCCGCGCCGACGAGGTAGACCGAAGCCAGGGCGCCCAGGCCCAGGATCCGGAGCCCGCGCCAGCCGGGGACGACCGCGCAGGCGAGCGCGACCCCCGCCGCGGCGGGGGCCGCCCAGAGAGCGGAGGAGCTCGCGCCCAGCGCGGCGATCTGCGCGGCGGCGAGCCGGAGCCAGCCCCGCCACGACGGGGAGAGCCCGAACTCGAGCGCATAGGCCTGCAGCAGCGGGAAGAAGATGCAGAGCAGGAAGGCCTTGCCCTGCCACATGCGCACGAAGGCGAAGTTCCCGTACCAGCGATGGGCGTCGCCGGCGGCGACGAGCACCAGGAGCAGCGCGGCGACGCTCCAGATCCAGGTCCGCGGCGTCAGCAGGCGGAAGAGGCGGGCCTGTGCGAGCGGCACCAGCAGCGCGCCGAGCGCCGCCAGACCGAAATGGAAGACGGCGAGCGCGGGGACCCCGGTCGCGAAGGCGACCGCGCCCGCCAGCACCTCGAAGCCGTGCAGCCGGTAGGCGGGATGGTGGATCGGGAGACCGGGGACACCGTGGAGGGTATCGTTGCGCAGCAGCGGCTCGCCGGGGGCATCGGCCATCGCCGCCGCGACGTTCACGTAGAAGGCGTCGTCCTGATCGACGCGGTGCGCCACGAGGGCGAGCGCGGCGCAGGCGAGGGCGAGCGCCCAGACGCCGGCTTCGCGCTCCACCCCGCCGGAGGGCGGATCGGCGCGCGGCGCGGAGGCGACGCCCAGGAGGGCCGCCGCAGCCGCGAGCACCAGCAGCGCGACCCACCAGAGCGCGACCGGATCGCCGCGCCACGCAAAGAGGGCTACCGCGCCCGCGAGGGCGAGAGCCGCGCCGAGCCAGCCTCGGACGCGCGCTTCCGCGGCCGGGGGCTCGCGCTCGGGGCGCGGCGCCGCGTCGGCGGCCGGGATCCGCGGGCGGTGCCTGCGCCGGCGCAGCGCGGCCGCGAGGCCGAGCGCTGCGAGCACGCCGGCCGCGACGAGCAGGTCGCGGAGCGACCCCTCGAGCGCGACCACCGCGTGGCTCGCGAGCGTCCACGCCGCGAAGCCCAGGCACGCGGCGTCGACCAGCTTCTGGCTCGCGGGCGGCATGCGCGTAGGCAGGCCAGGAAAGCCGAATTCCCGCGCGAAATCAACGCGGCCGGCGGCCGGATCGCCGGCTCCGTTCGCTACCGTGCCCGGGTGCACGCCCGACCGCCGCGCCTGCTCGCGGCTGCGCTCGCCGCGGCCGCCTGGCTCGGCCCTGCGCGACCCACCGGCGCGGAGTCGGCGCTGCGCATGGAGTACCCCGAGAGCTTCGGCGCGATCCCGGCCGCGACCTACGATACCGGGCGCCACCGGGTCGGGGCGGCCCACCTCGCGGTCGAGCACCGGGACGACGGCAACGTCCGGCTCTTCTCCGAGAGCGGGATCACGGGCGGAGCGCGCACCGTCGCGACGGCCGAGCTCGCCCCCGTGGCCGAGGGCCGCTGGCTCAGGCTCGTGCTCCAGGAGTCGCGAACCTTCGCATCCGACGGCACTCCCCGCGGGCTCCTGCGCATCGACCACCGGAGCCGCACGGCCTCCTGCATCGCGCTCTCGGGCAACGGCGGGACGCGCGCGCTCGAGCTCCCGGCGCAGGACCGCATCGCCAACGTCCCGATGAATCTCTTCTTCCTGCCGCTCGTGCGCGGCGACGCCGAGCGCCTCGACTTCCAGCTCTTCGTCTGCGGCGGCGGCCCGCGGCTCGTCGACTTCGAGGCGACCCGAGCGCCCGAGAACGGATCGGACACAGCACCCGAGGCCGTGGAGATCCGCTACGGGCCGCACCTCGGGCCCGTGCTCTCGCTGGTCGCGCCGGCATTCCTACCCCGCCTCTCCTTCTGGTTCGACCGCGCCCTCCCGCATCGCTGGCTCGCCCACCGCGTTCCGCTCTACAGCGACGGTCCCGAGGTCCTGGTGATCCGCGACGGAATCCCGCCGGGATGGCTCTCCGACCAGTGAGTCGGGACCTCCCGGGGCTCCTCGGCCTGGGCGCCCTGCTGCCGCTCGTCGCGATCGTGGTCTGGCTCGCCGCGCGCCCCCTGGCCACGGACGACGCCTGGTGGCACCTCGAGCTCGGCGCCGTCTACGCGCAGCACGGTCCCTGGGTCGACAGCGACCCGATGTTGCACACGGCGCCCGACCAGCCGACGGTGCCGCAGGAGTGGCTCTTCCAGGTCGCGCTGCACGCGATCCACTCCGCGGTCGGCTTCCAGGGGCTCCGCGCGCTGCACGCGGCGGCCGCGGCCGCGATCCTGGCCTTCGCCTTCGCGAGCTTCCGGCGCGCCGCCCCCTCGCCCGCGAGTGCCGCGCTCGCGACGTCGATCTTCGTTTGCCTCGCCTGGTACCGGCTCTTCCAGCTCCGGCCCGACCTCGTCTCGATCCCGGCGACGCTCGCGCTCCACGCGCTGCTCTTCGCGGACGAGCGCCCGCCGAGCGGACGCCGGCTCGCCGCGACGCTCCTGCTCTTCGTCGTCTGGGCGAACGCGCATCCGCTCTTCGCCGTGGGGCTCGCGCTGCTGCTCGCGGCGCTCCTCGGCCTCGGGCTCGAGGCCCTGCTCCGCCGGCTCCTCCCCCCCGGTGAGCGCGCCGCAGCCGCTTCGGCCGGCCGCGCTCGCGCGCTCGCGATCGCCCTCGGACTCGGTCTCGTCGTCACGCTGGTGAATCCGCGCGGCTGGGCCCAGCACGCGACCTTCTTCGTCGAGTCCGCCTCCGGGGACATCTGGCTCCTGCTCGACGACTTCCTGCCCTTCGATCCGCTCGCCCCGCCGGCCGGCAACCTCGCGATCACGCCGCTGGCCTGGCTCGCGACCGACCTGACCCTGGCGGCCCTCGCTCTCGTCGCCGGGCTCGGCTTGGTAAAGCTGGCCCGCGAGCGCTCGGCCGCGGCCCTGCGCGACCTCGACGCCCTGCAGCTCGGGCTCGCCGCGGCCGGCGCCGTGGCGATGCTCGTCGCAGCGCGCTTCCTCTGGCTCGTCGTCTTCCCGCTGCTCTACCTGCTGCGCTGGCAGGGGCGCGCCCTCGCACGCCGCCCCGAAGCGGGCCGCTGGGCGGCGTGGGCGGCCGCCGCGGGCTGCGCCGCGCTGGCCCTGGCGTTTCCGAAGGCGATCCGCCTGGACGCCTTCGCCCTCGAGGTCGCGAGCGAGCAGGGCGGCTACTGGCAGAGCCCGTGGCTCGACGAGCGCTACTGCGGGGCCGGCGCCAGGTTCCTGCGCGACGCCGGGCTCGAGGGAAGGCTCTTCCACCCCTTCCACCTCGGCGGCTTCCTCGGCTACTGGCTCGCCCCCGAGCTGCGCACCTTCATCGACGGGCGTCTCGATCACGTGCCGAGCGAGGTGCTCCGCGACTATCTCCGCATCCGCCGGGCGAGCCAGCGCGGGGTTCCGAGGGCCATGCGCGAGCTGCTCGAGAAGTGGCGGGTCGAGGTCTTCGTGGGCCTCAACTTCCCGAACGAGCGCTACGCGGACGCGAGCTGGGTCGCGCACCTGCGCCGCTTCCCGGCGTGGGTCCCGATCTTCGCGAGCGAGCACTGCGGGATCTACCTGCAGCGCGCCGCGGGGAGCGAGGCGAACCTGCGGCGCGTGCGCGCCTATTACTCGGAACGGCGGCTTCCCTTCGACCCGCAGCGCGGGATCGACGCCTCGGAGCTGATCCGCCGCCGGCCGGGCTGGGCCAGACGCCAGCGTCTGCTTCCGCAGGATCACGAGGCGCTGCTCGCGGCGAGCCGGGCGGATCGGGCGCCTGCGCGCGCGGCGGCCCTCGACCGGCTCGGCGAGCTCTATTGGCGGATCGGAGCCTTCGCCGACGGAGCCGGGGTGGAGCACCAGCTCCTCGAGCTGGAGCCCGCGCATCGCGAGGCGCGCCGCCGCCTCGCCGACGATCTGCTGCTGCTCGGCCGGCCGTGCGAGGCGCTCGCGGCAGCGCAGGTCCTCTACGCGATCGACCCCGAGCACGGAGACATCCACGCGATCCGTCAGATCGCGCGCAACCTCTGCGAAAACGGCAGCGGCGCCGGACCCTGAGGCCCGGCGCCGCCGAAGAGATCCCACCGCCGTGCTACTCTCCCACCGGGAAACCCGGCAGTACCATCGCCGAGGCAGGGCTTAACTTCCGTGTTCGGAATGGGAACGGGTGTGGCCCCTGCTCTATGGGCGGTGGGAAGAAAACTGTCAGCCTCCGCTGTCGCCTGGATCGACTCCGGCGGTCTTCGCGCAACCGAAGATCCTTCCGAGCCCATGGCCGCCGCGCCTTGCGCGCGAGTGGTCAAGCCTCACGGGCGATTAGTACCGGTCAGCTACACGCATCGCTGCGCTTCCACCTCCGGCCTATCGACGTCCTCGTCTTGGACGGCCCTTCAGGGGACCGAAGTCCCGGGGAGATCTCATCTTGGGGTGGGCTTCCCACTTAGATGCTTTCAGCGGTTATCCCTTCCGCACTTGGCTACCCGGCGATGCCGCTGGCGCGACAACCGGTACACCATCGGTGCGTCCGTCCCGGTCCTCTCGTACTAGGGACAGCTCCCCTCAAATCTCCTACGCCCACGGCAGATAGGGACCGAACTGTCTCACGACGTTCTAAACCCAGCTCGCGTGCCACTTTAACCGGCGAACAGCCGGACCCTTGGGACCTGCTTCAGCCCCAGGATGTGACGAGCCGACATC